>NZ_JBITGI010000007.1:0-448484 GCF_044456945.1 Streptomyces sp. NPDC050759
GCCGCGGGGGGGGGGGGGGGCCGCCCCCCCCCCCCGCCCCGCCCCCCCCCCCCCCCCCCCCCCCCCCCCCCCCCCCCCCCCCCCCCCCCCCCCCCCCCCCCCCCCCCCGGCCCCGACCCACAACACACCCGCACGCGCTACACAAGCCCCCACCGGAGCCGAAACGGGCCGCCGCAGGCATCCAGGGGCGCGGGGAACTGCGCAAAAACGCCCGCCCCCACCGAACCCGCACCCGAATCCGAATCCGCCCCACGCCCGGAGGGAAACGCAATGCCGGCGCAGCTCCCCAGCTGCGCCGGCATTTTGCCGTCCGCCGCACCCCCGTCCCCACGGGGTTTCATGGGCTGATGTCCCCGCCCGGACCGCTCTTCCGGGCCTGGGGTCGCCGCTCAGCGCCCCAGCATCACTCCCACGGACGACGCCTGTGTGGCCACTGTCTCCCAGCCGTCGAAGACGACGAGGAGCAGGACCGCCAGAGGAAGGGCCATCAGCGTCGCCACCAACGGGTGTCGACGGCCCGTACGGCGGGGCTGACGTGTGCGGGACAGTGTCCGCGGTGCCGTAAGAGCCATGGTCCCTCTCCTGACCGTTCTGTTGTGGTTGGCAGCGGCGGGTGTCTGACCTCGGGGGACGAGTGCTGCACCCGCCGCTTGACCTCAAATCTAGGCGTCAGGCGCTCTCCGCACGTCATGCCCTCGTACCGATTGCCGGGCCTCCCCGAGGATGAGCCGTGACGAGCGGAGTACTCCCGTGGGTGGAGACGGGGACCTAGGTCTCCGGGTCTTCCCGGAGGGGTCGTCCGGTCTGCCCGGCTTTCTCCGAGCCGTCCTCACGCGGCACCGGCTGTTCCACCAGAGCGAGCACCCGGGTCGCCATGAACCGGGCCGTCCGCACCACCGATCCGTTCCGCGTGACTTCGCTCACTTCCACGACACCTCGTCGTACCGCCGTCTCCACCCGGCGGCCCGCCCTGCTCGCCACCACCTCGTAGGTGCGAGTCGTGTCCCCTGCGTCCACGACTATCTCCACGCGATCACCCTTCACGGGTTCAATCCCCCTTCTGCGACGGGTGGTTGGGATCACATCCGCGCCGAAGTCCGCCCGTCCTCCAGCTCCCTGACCACCCCTCAAGTCTCCCACCCGGCACTGACAATCCATCGGGACGAGAGGGCGCGGCCTCTGCGCGCGGCGGCCCGCGGAAACGTAAGCTGTGGCTCGTCACACGGACCGGGCAGCGGGGATGAACATGGCGATGATGCGCCTGAGGCGCGAGGACCCGCGCGTCGTCGGCTCGTTCAAGCTTCACAGACGGCTCGGCGCGGGCGGAATGGGCGTCGTCTACCTGGGCTCCGACCGCAAGGGGCAGCGGGTCGCGCTGAAGGTCATCCGCCCCGATCTCGCCGAGGACCAGGAGTTCCGGTCGCGCTTCGCGCGCGAGGTCTCCGCCGCGCGGCGGATCCGCGGCGGCTGCACGGCCCGGCTCGTGGCAGCGGACCTGGATGCGGACCGTCCGTGGTTCGCCACCCAGTACGTCCCCGGCCCCTCCCTCCACGACAAGGTCGCCGACGAGGGTTCCCTGGGCGCGGCCGAGGTCGCCGCCATCGGGGCCGCCCTCTCGGAGGGGCTGGTCGCCGTGCACGAGGCGGGGGTGGTGCACCGCGACCTCAAGCCGTCGAACATCCTCCTGTCCCCCAAGGGCCCGCGGATCATCGACTTCGGTATCGCCTGGGCGACCGGAGCCTCCACCCTCACCCATGTCGGCACCGCCGTCGGCTCTCCGGGCTTCCTCGCGCCCGAGCAGGTGCGCGGCGCCGCGGTGACGCCGGCCACCGACGTGTTCTCCCTGGGCGCGACCCTGGCGTACGCCTCGATGGGCGACTCGCCCTTCGGGCACGGCAGTTCCGAGGTGATGCTGTACCGCGTGGTGCACGAGGAGGCGCAGCTGCACGGCGTGCCCGACGCGGTGGCCCCCCTCATCCGCGCCTGTCTGGCGAAGGACCCCGAGGAGCGGCCGAGCACCCTCCAACTGTCGCTGCGGCTCAAGGAGATCGCGGCCCGCGAGGCACAGGACCTGCCGGATCTGCGGCCGCCGGCCCCGCGCGCCGGCGAGGCGGACCGGCCCACCGGACGCATCGCCGAGACCTATCCGGAGCGGACCGTCCAACGACGCCCCCAGGGTCAGCCGGGCACGGCCGGCTCCCAGGGAACCCCTCCCGCCCGCGGTTCCGGGCAGGTACGGGGCCAGGCCCCCGCGCGCGGCGGGGCCCCGTCACGCGGCGGCGGCACCCCGCGCGGCAACGGCGTGCCCCCCTCCCGCCCCGGCCCCCGGTCCACCCCGGCCTCCTCGCGGAACACGACCCGGTCCGGCAGCGGCGGCCGCCCCGCGCCGCGCAGCGGTACCGGTCGGCCCTCCCCCAGAAACACCAAGACCGGACTGCGCCCCGCGAACCCCCGTCTTCTGCGTCAGCGACTGTTCGTGTTCGTCGTGGTGACGCTGCTCGTGGCCCTGGGCATCGCCGCGGCCCAGGGCTGCCAGGGGCCGCCGCGCGGACTCGGCGGCGACAGCGGTGTCGTACGGGAACAGCGGCAGGGACAGGTGCACGCGTCCCCGGACCAGGCACAGCCGCCGCGGCCGGGCGGCGACAGCACGGACTGAGGGCGCCGCCGGGACCGCCGTAGGCGATGTGCCGGAGCAGGAGACGACCGCTGATCAGCCCTGCGGGCGCCCCGTGGCCACCGCGTAGAAGGCGACCGCGGCCGCCGCGCCCACGTTGAGGGAGTCGACGCCGTGGGCCATCGGGATGCGGACCCATTCGTCGGCGGCGACCAGGGCCTGGGTGGTCAGGCCGTCGCCCTCGGCGCCGAGCATCAGCGCGACCCGGTCCATCCTGTGCGGGGCGGCCTCGTCGAGGGTCTTCGCCTTGGCGTCCGGAGTGAGGGCGAGGAGGGTGAAGCCGGCCTCGCGGACCGACTCCAGGCCCTTGGGCCAGGAGTCGAGGCGGGCGTAGGGGACGGAGAAGACCGCACCCATCGAGACCTTGACGCTGCGGCGGTACAGGGGGTCGGCGCAGTCGGGCGACAGCAGCACCGCGTCCATGCCGAGCGCCGCCGCCGAGCGGAAGATCGCGCCGATGTTGGTGTGGTCGTTGACCGACTCCATGACCACCACCCGGCGGGCGGTCTGGAGCAACTCGGCGGCCGTGGGCAGGGGTTTGCGCTGCATGGAGGCGAGCGCGCCGCGGTGCACGTGGTAGCCGGTGACCTGTTCGGCGAGCTCCGGGCTGACGGCGTAGACCGGGGCCGGGAGTTCGTCGATGACGTCACGCATGACATCGACCCACTTCGCGGAGAGCAGCATGGAGCGCATCTCGTAGCCCGTGTCCTTCGCCCGGCGGATGACCTTCTCGCCCTCGGCGATGAACAGGCCCTCGGCCGGCTCGCGTTTGCGACGCAGTTCGACGTCGGTCAGGCCCGTGTAGTCGTGCAGGCGCGGGTCGTCGGGGTCCTCGACGGTGATGAGATCGGCCACAGGGTGATACTGCCTTGTCCTGGGAGCGGTGCCAACGGCTGGGAACAGGTTGTGTTACCCCGGGTTACTCCGAGGACTCCGACATCCGCGGTCCCACGGCGACGACCTCGCCGACGACGATGACGGCCGGCGGCTTCACTTCCTCGGCGACGACCACGTCGGCGACGGTCGCCAGGGTGGCGTCGACCCGGCGCTGGGCAGCCGTCGTGCCCTCCTGGACCAGGGCGACCGGGGTGTCGGGCGACTTGCCGTGGGCCACCAGGGTCTCGGCGATCCGGCCGATCTTGTCGACGCCCATGAGGATCACGAGGGTGCCGGTGAGCTTGGCGAGCGAGGGCCAGTCGACCAGGGAACGCTCGTCGTCGGGGGCGACATGGCCGCTGACCACCGTGAACTCGTGAGCCACGCCCCGGTGGGTGACCGGGATGCCGGCCGCGCCCGGGACCGAGATCGAGCTGGAGATGCCGGGGACGACGGTGCAGGGGATGCCGGCCTCGGCGAGGGCCTGCAGCTCCTCCATGCCCCGGCCGAAGACATAGGGGTCCCCGCCCTTCAGCCGTACGACCGACCTGCCCTGCTTGGCGTGCTCGATCAGGGCGTTGTTGATGGCCTCCTGGGCCATGAAACGGCCGTAGGGGATCTTCGCCGCGTCGATGACCTCGACGTGCGGCGGGAGCTCGGCGAGGAGGTCGCGGGGGCCGAGGCGGTCGGCGATGACGACGTCGGCCTCGGCGAGGAGACGGCGGCCGCGGACCGTGATCAGGTCGGGGTCGCCGGGACCGCCGCCGACGAGGGCGACGCCGGGAGTACGGGTGCGGTGGTGGGGGGCGACGAGGGTGCCGTCGCGGAGGCCCTCGACCACCGCGTCCCGGATGGCCGCCGTGTGGCGGGGGTCCCGGCCCTTCGCGTTCGTCGTGAGCACGGCGACCGTGACGCCCTCGCTGTGGCCCGTCGCCGGGGTCCAGGCGGTGGCGGCGTCGGCGTCGTCGGAACGGACGCACCAGACGCGGTGGCGCTCCGCTTCGGCCGAGGCACGGGTGTTCGCCTCCGTGTCGCCGGTGGCGATCAGGGCGTACCAGGCGTCTGCCAGGTCGCCTTCCTGGTAAGGCCGCCGGGCCCAGGTGATCTCGCCCGCGTCCGCCATCGCCTCCACGGAGGGGGTCGCCGAGGGGGACACCAGGACGATGTCCGCGCCCGCTGCGATCAACGCCGGGAGGCGGCGCTGGGCCACCTGGCCGCCGCCGAGGACGACGACCTTGCGGCCGGTGAGGCGGAGGCCTACGGGGTAGGCGGGGTTTTCGGCCATGAGGGTGCGGCTCCTCTTTACGGCGGTGCGGTGGCCCTGACGTGCGGATTTTACGGGGTGGACAGGGAGGGCGGCTCAGGTGTCCGTCGGCCGGGCGTCGTTGCCGGGCACGGACCCACGTGCGAGGGGGCCCGGGGAGCGCGTCCCCGGGCCCCCTCGCGGCGACTACTTCTCGGTCACGCCTGCGGAATCGAAGGTCGCCACCTCATGCATGGCCCGCGCCGTGCTCTGGACCAGGGGGAGGGCCAGCAGGGCGCCCGTGCCCTCGCCGAGGCGGAGGTCGAGGTCGACCAGGGGGCGCAGGCCGAGCTTGTTCAGTGCGGCCACGTGGCCGGGTTCCGCGCTGCGATGGCCCGCGATGCAGGCCGCGAGGACCTCCGGGGCGATCGCGCGGGCCACCAGGGCGGCGGCGCCCGCACTGACGCCGTCCAGGATGACCGGTGTGCGGAGGGAGGCGCCGCCCAGCAGCAGGCCCACCATCGCGGCGTGTTCGAAGCCGCCGATCGCCGCCAGGACGCCGATCGGGTCCGCGGGGTCCGGCTGGTGGAGGTCGATCGCGCGGCGCACGACCTCGGTCTTGCGGGCCAGGGTCTCGTCGTTGATGCCGGTGCCGCGGCCGGTGACCTCGGCGGCGTCAACACCCGTGAAGACGGAGATCAGGGCGGCGGACGCGGTGGTGTTCGCGATGCCCATCTCGCCTGTGAGGAGGGCCTTGTTGCCGGCGGCCACCAGGTCACGCGCGGTCTCGATGCCGACCTCGATGGCCTGCTTGGCCTCCTCGCGGGTCATCGCGGGGCCGGTGGTCATGTCGGACGTACCGGCACGGACCTTGCGGGGCAACAGGCCGGGCGTGGCCGGGAGTTCGGATGCCACGCCGACGTCCACCACACACACCTCGGCGCCCACCTGAGCGGCGAAGGCGTTGCAGACGGCCCCGCCGCCGAGGAAGTTGGCGACCATCTGGGCCGTCACCTCCTGCGGCCAGGGGGTGACGCCCTGGGCGTGCACGCCGTGGTCACCGGCGAAGATCGCGACCGCCGCGGGCTCCGGAATGGGCGGCGGGCACTGCCGCGAGAGCCCGGACAGCTGGGCGGAGATGATCTCCAGCATGCCGAGCGCGCCAGCCGGCTTGGTCATCCGCTTCTGCCGCTCCCAGGCCTCGCCGAGCGCCTTGGCGTCCAGCGGGCGGATCTGGGCGACGGTCTCGCCGAGCAGGTCGTGCGGCTCCTCGCCGGGCAGGGCGCGGCGGCCGTACGTCTCCTCGTGCACGACCCACGACAGCGGGCGGCGCTTGGACCAGCCGGCCTGCATCAGCTCGGGCTCGTCCGGGAACTCGTCGACGTACCCGACGCACAGGTAGGCGATGACCTCCAGGTGCTCGGGGAGCCCCAGCGCGCGGACCATCTCGCGCTCGTCGAAGAAGCTGACCCAGCCGACGCCGAGGCCCTCGGCGCGGGCCGCGAGCCAGAGGTTCTCCACGGCGAGCGCGGCGGAGTACGGGGCCATCTGCGGCTGGGTGTGCCGGCCGAGGGTGTGGCGGCCGCCGCGGGTGGGGTCGGCGGTGACGACGATGTTCACCGGGGTCTCGAGGATGGCCTCGATCTTCAGTTCCTTGAACTGCTTGGCCCGGCCCTTGGGCAGCGACTTGGCGTACGCCTCGCGCTGGCGCTGGGCCAGGTCCTGCATCGCGGCGCGCGTCTCCGCGGAGCGGATGACGACGAAGTCCCAGGGCTGCGAGTGACCGACGGAGGGCGCGGTGTGGGCGGCCTCCAGGACACGGAGCAGCACCTCGTGCGGGATCGGGTCGCTGCGGAAGCCGTTGCGGATGTCGCGGCGCTCCCGCATGACCTTGAGGACGGCCTCGCGCTCGGCGTCGTCGTAGGCGGGGGCGGCGGGACCCGTGGACTGTCGTACTTCGTCCACGGCGGCCGTGCTCACTTCTTCCTGAACTTCCTGGACTTCCGGGAATTCCCGGTCTTCCTGATCGGCCGCCCGGGTGTCCAGATCGTCCGCCTGCTGGGCGAGTTCGGGGTCGCCGCCCGCCTCACGCGGGGCCGGGACCACGGGTTGCTGTGCGTCGTCCGTGGGGAGCGACAGGGGGTGCGGCGGAGTCGGCGCGAGGTGCGGGGTGGTCGGCACCGAGCCGTCCACGGGCACGAACTCGCCCAAGGGCTCACCCGGTCGGGGCTCCAAGGGGACTCCGGCGGGCAGCACGGCGGGGGCCTCGGCGGGCGCGGGGTACGCGAACGGGGTCTGCGCATCGCCGAGTTCCACCGCGAGCGGCTGGGCCGCCGGCGTCTGCGGGCCCTGCGGCGCCTGGTCCGGGGCGGACAGGAACTCCTCCTGCGCGACCGGGTCCGACGGCTGGACCTCGTCTGCCGGAACCGCCGGGTCCATCGCCGGTACGTCGGTGTCGGCCACGTCCGCCGCGAGGGGCTCCGGCGCTTCCTGGGCCAAGGCGTCGGCCGGCCCTGCGACGGGGCCCTGCGGTGCGGGCTGGGCGAGGTCCGGGGCCGGGACGAGGTGGGGAGCCTGCGGGACCTCGGCGGGCAGAGCGGCGGCGGCCGGCTCCTGGATCCGCTCCGGCGCCGGTACTGCCTCCTCGACGGCGAGTGGCTCGGAAGCCTCCGCCGCGAGGTCGTCCTCCGCGGGGGCGGAGGGGACTTCGTCGGGTGCGGTGACGGCTTCCGCCGGCTGCGGGGCCTGCTCGGTCTCCACGGGTTCCTGGAGCGTTACGGCTTCGGCGGCCTCCGGGGTTGCCACGGCGGCGGCTTCATCGACGAGGGGTGCGGCTTCCTCCGGGGCGGCTTCGGCTTCCGGAGCTACGGCAGCTTCGTGGGCGGCGTCCGGTTCGTGAGCCGCGTCCGCTTCCTGAGCCGTGCCGGTTTCGGCATCCTCCGCGATCACCGCTTCCGAAGCGACCGCTTCCTGGACAGCGACGGCCTGCGGCTCGGCCACTACGTCCTCGGCCACTACGTCCTCGGCGACCGGCGTGCCGGCCTCGGCGTCCACTGCGGCAGCGGACGTCTCCAGGACAGGCACGGCCTCGGGCGCGGGCATCGGCTCGGCCTCAGCGGCGTCGACCGGGTCCGGCACGGCGACCGCGTCCTCAGTGGCACCGACAACCGGTCCGCTGCCCGGCGCCGGCGCCGGCGCGGTGTCGGCACCGGAACCCGGGACCACCTCGGCCACCGACCCGTCGGCCGGGACCTGGTCCGCGGGCGCCTCCGCACCGGCAGCCGGAGCGAGCTGAACACCGTCGGGCAGCGAGCCACCGGGCAGCTGTCCCCCGCCCAGGTCGGCGCCGACGACGGATGCGGGCTCGGCTTCCCCGGGCTGAACTCCGTCAGCCCCGGAACCGTCGGACAGGACCTGCCCCGCCTCGGCGACCGGAGTCTGCACCGGCTCCGGCGCGTACATGGCCTCCGGGCCCGGTACGGCATCCGGCACCGGGGCCTCGGGAGCCTCGTACCCCGCGGCCTCCGCCTCGGAGGCGAGGGGGGGCACCGGGGCCTCGGCGGCGCGCACCGGCTCCTGGGCCGGAACAACCGTTTCGGCAGCCGGGGCCACCGTGCTCACCGGCGTCTGGACTGCGGCCTGGGCCGGGGCACCCCACGGGACCGCGCCCTGTGGCTGCGGCGCGTCGAAGTAGTCGGCGCCGGGCACGGCCGCGGCCGGCTGCCGTACCGGTGCGCCCGCGGGGCCGCGGTCGGCGAGGGAGCGGACCGGGCTCGCGGAGGCGTCGGGGATCGGCGGACCGAGGTGCAGCGGCCGGCGGGGCGTGATGGGCGGGATCGGCATCGAGGGGGCCTGCGGCTGGGGCGTGCGGACGGCGCTGAGATCATGCACGCCGCTGTCACGGCCGGACATCTCGTGCGGGCCCGGCTCGTGGACGGTCTCGACGACGGGCTCCGGGGTGGGCGGGGCGACCTCGTTGCCCCACGGGCTCTGGGCGCCCGGCAGCAGCAACAGGTCTTCGTCCTCGGCGGTGGTCTCGGAGAGGTAGGTGTACGCACCAGGGACGCCCGGCTGTTCCACCATGCCTGCGTTCTCCGGCAGCCCCTCGCCCGGGACCTGGCCGGTGTCGGTCATGCGTACCCCTCGCCCATCGGTTAGTGCTTCTACGACCAGCTCGCCGGGGACGGCGCACCGACCGCCCCGCAGTGAAGAACGAGCGTGCGTGCCCAGCGGCACGAACGGCCCGCCGAGAAAGACGACAAAGCCATTAACTGGCATTGTCCCGGCCGTTGCTCCGTCGCGACAGGTTGATCCGCGACAGCCCGCTGTGGACTGCGCCACGTTGCGCGTCCTCCGGTTCCGCCGTACCACACCCACCCCAAAACGGGCGCGCTTTCCGGACATTGACGAACGAATGCCGGTCAGCCAGAAGCGGTACAACAGTCGGCCAGCCTACCGCGCGCAGTACGACAACAGGATCACGGGGACGGCGAAGCAACGACCGGCAGCGTCAGGCCGTACGGTCCGGGAGGACCCCGCTGAGCAGGAACGCGACACTCCGTTCCGTCTCCGTCCAGGCCCGGGTGTCGAGTTCGACGGACTGGAGGAGGGCGCACTCGACGCGGTAGCCGTGTTCGGTGAGGTCCCGGCCGACGAGTTCGGCCTCGTCGCGGGTGGCCGCGTGGGCGACGACGCGCTGCGGACGCCGGTCGGCGACCGCGGAGACCACGGCCACTCCCCCGCCGCCGACGCGGACGACGTCCGGTTCGGGCAGGTTCTCCAGGACGTGCGGGGCGGTGCCGGGGACGATCTGGACCTGGAGTCCGAAGGCGCGCGCGTTGGCCTCGGTGCGCTCGCACGCCCTGAGGTCGCGGTCGACGGCGATGACGGCCGCTCCGGCCCGGGCCGCCTCGACGGCGAAGGCGCCGCTGCCGCAGCCGATGTCCCACACCAGGTCCCCGACGCGCGGTCCCAGCCGGGCGAGTTGGGCCGCGCGCAGCGGTTCCAGTTCGCCTTCGCCCATGAGGCCGCCGTAGGACTCGGCGGGCAGGGTCCAGCCGCGCGGCCCGGCGGACGGGTCGCGCCCGGCGATCCATCCGCCGCCTTCCGTCACGGCGGCCGTGCCGCCGATGACGATGACGAGGTTCGGGTCGCGCCAGGTGTGGTCGGCGGCCTTGTCGGAGGTGACGACGGTGACCTGTTCGCGGTCGGTGCCGAGTTCCTCGCAGATGACGAAGGTGCGGTGGACGCCCTCCATCAGCAGGCCGAGTTCGGCGGGTCCGGCGCCGGGCGAGGTGAGGACGGCGACCTTCGTGTGGGCTCGGCACACATTCACCGCGCGTCGCAGGGTGCGCCGGTGGGCGACGACCACCTGGGCGTCGTCCCAGGGCATGCCGGCCCGCGCGAAGGCGGCGGCGACCGAGGAGACGCCGGGGACGACCTCGACCTCCAGGCCGAACTCGGGTGCGCGCAGGGTCCGTACGACTCCGAAGAACCCGGGATCGCCGTCGGCGAGCACGACCGCGGTGCCGCGGTGGCCGGTGATGCGGCGGGCGGCGAGGGCGACGCTGCCGAGGCGGATGCGTTCGGCGGCGGGCGGTACCTCGGGGAGTGCCAGATGGTGGGCGGCGCCCGCGACCAGCGTGGCGGCGCCGAGGGCGGAGCGTGCCGCGGCGGTCAGCGGCGAGCCGTCCCAGCCGATCACCGTGACCCGGTCGGCCATCGTCTCTCAGTCTCCAGGGGGGTGTGCGCAGGCCGTCGTCGGTGGGCAGCCCGCGGGCGGCTCCGTGAGGGTACCCGCTGCGCCTCGGAAGCGCTTTCGCCGGCCTGAGTTCGAATCGGTCAGTTCCAGTCGGAGTACGTCGTGAAGCCGTCCGAGTCGGCCAGCTGATCGCCCGCTCCGTCGAGGTCCTCGGGCAGCAGGCTCCACACGATGAAGTCGGTGCGGACGTCGCTCCAGGTGCCGTCCTCGGCGCGGACGCGCGCTATGCAGGCGTTTCTCAGGACACCCTCGCTGATACAGCCGAGCTTCTGGGCGACCTGCTGGGAGGCGGTGTTGCCGGCCGCCGTGCGCAGCTCGATCCGCTCGATCTTCTGGTCGGTGAACAGCCACTGGGCGGTGGCGAGCGCGGCCTCGGAGGCATAGCCCTCGCCGCGGGCCCAGGGAGCGATGATGTACGACAACTCCGTGGAGCGCACGTGCCAGTCGGTCCTGGCGAGCTGGACGATGCCGACCAGACGCTGGGTGAGGAACTCGGTGACGGCGAAGTCGAGTCCGCGGCCGGCCTCCCGCTCGGTCGGCGCGTACCGCGTGATCCAGCCGCGCGCCTGTTCCTCGCTGTAGGGCTGGGGGACGTCGGTCCAGGCCCCGACCTGCTCGTCGTTCATCATCTCGGCCAGCGCGGGCACGTCGTCCTCGTCGAGAGGGCGCAGCACCAACCGCTCCGTGCTGATGGAGATGTTGGGGAAGGTGCCAGTCATGCGCCACTCCGTAACCGTCGGAAAACCTGCAGGGCCTGGTGAACTGCCCAGCATGCAGCATGAAAGCACCGAACCGCATCACGGGGCCCACACCTGGTGACGGAGTGGACCCCGTGCGTGGCGATACGTCGTATACGCGCCGGTGATCAGAAGGAGGCGAGGACGGAACCGGCGTACTTGTCCTCGATGAACTTCTTGACCTCGGCGGAGGTGAGCAGCTTGGCGAGCTTCTTCACGCGCGGGTCGTCCTGGTTGCCGTCCTTGACCGCGAGGAAGTTGCCGTAGGGGTTGTTCTTGGCGGACTCCAGCACGAGGGCGTCGGTGGCGGGCTTGAGGTCGGCCTCGATGGCGTAGTTGCCGTTGACGACGGCCGCGTCGACGTCGTCCAGGGAGCGCGGGGTCTGGGCCGCCTCCAGCTCCTTGAACGTGAGGTTCTTCGGGTTCTTCGCGATGTCGGAGGGGGTCGCCTCGTTGCCGACGCCGTCCTTGAGCGTGATGATCCCGTTGGCGTCGAGCAGCTTGAGGGCACGGGCCTCGTTCACGCTGTCGTTGGGGACGGCGATCGTCGCACCGCTCTTGAGGGCGTCGGCGCTCTTGACCTTGTGGGAGTAGAGGCCGAGCGGCTCCAGGTGGACCGTGACGACGGGCACGATGTGGGTGCCGCGCTTCTTGTTGAAGTCGTCGAGGTACGGCTGGTTCTGGAAGTAGTTGGCGCCGACGGAGCCGTCCTCCGTCGCCGTGTTCGGGGTCACGTAGTCGGTGAACTCCTTGACCTCCAGGTCGAGGCCCGCCTTCTTCGCCAGGTTCTCCTTGACGTAGTTCAGGATCTCGGCGTGCGGGGTGGGGCTCGCGGCGACGACCAGCGGTCCGCTGGTGTCGGAGGCGGAGTCCGAGCCGGACGAACCGCAGGCGCCGAGCCCGAGGGTGAGGGCTCCGGCGGCGAGGACGGCGGTGGTGAGCTTTGCGGTGTTACGCACGAAAAGTGCCTTTCCTTTTGGGTGCAGCGAACCCCGCGTACGGGTGCACGGGGAAATCGGAGGTGTCTCAGACGGTCTTGGTGTCCGCCGTGGAGGCCTTCAGCAGCCGCAGTTTCGGTGCCGGGCCGGAGCGTCCGCCGCGGCTGTGCAGGGAGCGGGCCGCGTAGTCGCCGGCGAACTGGATGAGCGAGATCACGACGGCGAGGATCGCGACGGTGATCCACATCAGCTGGGTCTCGAAGCGCTGGTAGCCGTAGCGGATGGCGATGTCGCCGAGACCGCCGGCGCCGACCGTGCCGGCCATCGCGGAGTAGCCGATGAGGGCGACGATCGTGGTCGTGGTGCTGGCGATGAGCGAGGGCAGCGCCTCCGGTACGAGGACCTTGCGGACGATCGTCCAGGTGTTCCCGCCCATCGACTGCACGGCCTCCACGAGCCCGCCGTCCACTTCGCGGACAGCCGTCTCGACGAGGCGCGCGAAGAACGGGATGGCGCCGATGGCGAGCGGCACGATGGCGGCCTCGCGGCCGATGGTCGTCCCGGTGATCGAGCGGGTGAAGCCCATCAGCGCGACCATCAGGATGATGAACGGCATCGAGCGGGCGACGTTCACGACCTGCCCGATGACCTTGTTCGCGACGACGTTCTGCAGGAGCCCGCCGCGGTCGGTGAGGACGAGCAGGACACCGAGCGGAAGGCCGCCCACGACGGCGATGAGCGTGGACCAGCCGACCATGTAGAGGGTGTCCCAACACGCCTGCTCCAGCAGCGGCCGCATCTCGGACCAGGTCACTTGGCACCTTCCTTCACCGGCTGGGGCTCGCCGACGACATCGATCTGAAGGCCCTGTTCGCGCAGGAACCCGACCGGCACGACGTTGTCCTCGTAGCGGCCGGGCAGTTCGATCCGCATCCGGCCGACCTGGAGGCCGCCGACGGTGTCGATGGCGGCGCCGAGGATCGATATGTCGATGTTGTAGGTGCGCGAGAGCTGGGAGATGACCGGCTGGGTGGCGGCCTCGCCCTGGAAGGTGACGTCGATGACGGTCCGGTCCTCGCCGGTGGCCTCGCCGCCGACGGGGAAGAGCGCGGAGGCCAGCTCGGAGCCGGGGGTCGCGAGCAGTTCGCCGACCGTGCCGGACTCGACGATGCGGCCGTTCTCCATCAGGGCGGCCGAGTCGCAGACCGACTTCACGACGTCCATCTCGTGGGTGATGAGCAGGACGGTGAGGCCCAGCTGCCGGTTCAGGTCGCGCAGCAGCTGGAGGATCGAGCGGGTGGTCTCCGGGTCGAGGGCGCTGGTGGCCTCGTCGGACAGGAGCACCTTGGGGTCGCCGGCCAGGGCACGCGCGATCCCGACGCGCTGCTTCTGGCCGCCGGAGAGCTGGGCCGGGTAGGCGCCCGCCCGGTCGGCGAGTCCGACGAGGTCAAGCAGCTCAAGTGCCTTGCGGGAGCGCTCCTTGCCGGACTTGCCGAGGATTTCGAGCGGCAGCTCGACGTTGTCCTGGACCGTCCGGGTGGACAGCAGGTTGAAGTGCTGGAAGACCATGCCGATCCGGCTGCGCGCCTGCCGCAGCTCCCTGCCGGCGCGGGGTCCGCGGCCCGCGAGGGCGGTGAGGTCCTGTCCGGCGACGGTCACCGTGCCGGCGGTGGGGCGCTCGAGTAGGTTGACGCAGCGGATGAGCGAGGACTTGCCGGCGCCGGACTGGCCGATGACGCCGTACACCTCGCCTTCGCGGACGTGGAGATCGACGCCGTCGAGGGCGGTGATCTCTCGCCCGCGTGAGCGGTAGACCTTCGTGAGGCCTGTTGTCGTGATCACTGGGGTTTCCGTCACTGTCGAGTACGCGGGCGTGGGTGTGCCCCGGTACGGGAGAAGTCGAAGTCGTGCGCGGGCACATGGGTCACGTACGGCGTTCACGGCGTACGGACGTGCCGGGGCGGCTCGCTTCGGGGCGCGAGCTCAGAAGGTGGTGCGGGGGCCCTCTAACAGGCGCACATTCGACACATACAACGAGCACCGGGCGTCAGGGTCGCCTCGGTCGCAAGGGTGCGGCAGCTCGTCGTGGTCATGCGATCAGTAAAGCAGACGTATGGGAGCGGCCAAGAACCCGTTGTCCGCATGACGGACACCGGTGGACACGTTTCAGGTCCGGACGGAGATCTCCACGTTCCCGTCGGTGACCAGGGCCGACAAGGCCGACAGATCCTCGACCACCAAGTCGGCGTCGAGCTCGTGGGCCCGATGGGTTGTGGTCAAGGCCACGGTGGTCATTCCGGCGGCCCGGCCGGCGCGCAGTCCCGCGGGGGCGTCCTCGAAAACGACACAGCGGGCGGGGTCGACGCCGAGTTCGCGAGCGGCGAGCAGATAGGGCTCGGGGTCCGGCTTGCCGCGGGTGACGTCGTCGGCGGCGACCAGCGTCTTGGGGAGGATGCCGACCGCTTCGAGCCGGGCCTCGGCGAGCCGGCGGGTGGCGGAGGTGACGACGGCCCAGCGGTCGGCGGGCAGGGCGTCGAGGAAGGCCCTGGTGCCGGGGAGCAGATGGACACCGCCGTTGGGTACGTCCTCCACCTCCAGCTGTTCGATCCGCGCGAGGGCCTGCGGTACGACGTCGGCGGGGAGCAGGTCGGCGGCTATCTCGACGGCCGGTCGCCCATGCAGTTCGACCCGGGCGAACTCCTCGGCGGTGATGCCGAACTCCTCGGCCCAGCGCGTCCAGCAGCGGTGGACCGATTCGAGCGAGGAGACGAGGGTTCCGTCGTTGTCGAACAGGAGGGCTTCGGCAGGGATCTTCATGCCGTCGACCCTACGGTGCCGTGCGGGGGCGGCCGCATCAGGCCTTTTGGACCGTAATAGGCTCGCCGCATGTTTGATGCCCTGACGCTGGTGACCGGCGTCGCCGCGCTGCTGCTGGCCGCTTGGTGCGGCTGGGCCGCGTACCGTGATCAGCCGACCAAGGACTGGCACTTCATCGGGATGGCCGTGGTGTCGGTGCTGGCGCTGGTCCAGCTGGTGATCGGGATCGTGCAGCTCGCGCGGGGCGAGAAGCCGGAGCAGGGGACGACGATCTTCGTCGCCTATCTGCTGGGGGCATTCGCGTGTGTGCCGGCGGCGGGGTTCATGTCGCTCACGGAGCGGACGCGGTGGGGATCGGTGACGGTCGCCGCCGGCGGTGTGGTGCTGGCCGTTCTGGAGGTGCGGCTCTATGACATCTGGGGAGGCTGACGTGCGTCGGCGACGGCTGACCAGCGGGCCGGGGACGCTGCTCGTGTGGCTGTACGGCGTGATGGTGGTCGGGGCGGTGTCGCGGTCCGCGGTGCAGATCTCTACCGAGTTCGACCGGGCGCCGCTGGCGTATTCGCTGTCCGCGGTGGCGGGTGTCGTCTACGGGTTCATCACGTATTCACTGGTGCGCGGCGGGGAGACTGCCCGTAAGGCGGCGCTGGTGTGCTGTGTCGTGGAGCTGCTGGGTGTGCTGACCGTGGGCACCTGGACGTTGGTCGAGCCGTCCGCGTTTCCGGACGCGACCGTGTGGTCGGACTTCGGGATCGGGTATCTGTTCATCCCCGTGCTTTTGCCGCTTTCCGCCATTTACTGGTTGCGGAAGGGTGCGCCTACGGGGGATGCCGCCTGAGGTTGTCGGGCGGCATCCGGGCCGTCAGTGGCTGGTCGCGCAGTTCCCCGCGCCCCTAAAGACTCATGCGGTTGCCGCGTATGTGCCTGCGGGCTTCTCCAGGACGATCATCGGGACTCCGTCCGCGCCCTCCGACGTGCCCACCGTCTGGTAGCCGACCTTGCGGTAGAGGCGGAGGTTGCCCTCGCTGCGGTGGCCGGTGAAGAGGCGGAAGCTGGTGGCGCCGCGCTCTTCCGCCAGGGCGGCCTCGGCCGCTCGGAGAAGGCGGGCGCCGATGCCGTGGCCCTGGAGGCGGGGGTGGACGCAGAGTTTGCCGATGGCGGCCGAGCCGTCCTCGGTGACGCGGCCGCGGACCGAGCCGACCACCTCGTCGCCCAGGCGTGCCACGAAGACGCAGTCGGAGGCCACCTCCGCGCGGACCGAGTCCAGGCTCTGGACGAGCGGATCGATGCGGTAGTTGCCGTACAGCGCCGCCTCACTCTGGAAGCACAGGTACTGCAGCCTGAAGATCTGCTCCGCGTCCTGCTCGGCCGCCGCAGAGATGGTCACGCTCATGCCCATGTGCGCACGCCTCCCGCTCACCTGATCGCCTGTTGTTCCTCACTCCTATCCCCGCCCCCGGCGTGTCGCAACCTCCGGCGTGAGCAATCGGCGAAGACATCCCAGACATCTGGAACGTTCAGGACCAAGACTGCCCTGTGAGATACCCAACTCCCCCGCGATCTCCCGGTAGGTCAGGTCCCGCGGGGAGAGGAGGGCCGCCATGAGGGAGGGGCAGCGGCCGGGCAGTCGGCGCACCGCGTCGTGCAGGGCCCGGCGGCGGGCCGCCGCGAGGGTGAGCTGTTCGGGGGTGCGGTCGTCGTCGGCCGCGGGTTCGGTGTCGTACGGCCGTTCCAGGCGGGTCGTACGACGGCTGCGGCGGGACTCGGCACGGACGGCGTGGCGGAGCCAGCCGGGCGGGTCGAGGGGCGGGCCCTGGGTTTCCAGATGCTCCAGGAGGCGGAGCCACACCGCCTGCTCCAGGTCGGCCGGTTCCGTACCGGTGGCATGTGCCTCCGCGGAGGCCTCGGCGGTCAGCAGCGGGCGCAGGGTGGTGACCAAGTCGTGCGTCATATGCGGTACGACACGGCCGCCCGGGCTCCGGGTTGCCCGGGCGGCGGTAAGTCACCCCGATCGGGGCACGGTGGCTCAGCCGTTGACGAAGTCCGCGCGGGCGAGGACGCCCGTGTCCGCGTTGTCGGTGAAGACGCCGTCGATGCCGGTGGCGAAGTACCTCTTGAAGGCGCCGAAGGCGTCTCCGTAGGCGTCCGCGTCCGTGCCCCTGCGGTACTCCGCCGGCAGGAAGGGGTTCTCGTTGCGCATGGTGTAGGGGTGCAGGATCAGCCCGACCTTGTGGGCGTCGGCGACGAGGGTCGTCTCCTTGTCGAGGCTGCCGTCCGCCTTCTTCGTGATGACCAGGTCGAGGGTCGGGCCGATGCCCTGGGCGTAGCCCGCGATCTCCCGGAGGCCCTTGGGGGTGATCAGGTCGGCGACGGTCCGCGGGTCGCCCGTCGCGACGAAGTCCCAGGGCCGGGTGTTCGCGGCGGACAGGAGCACGACGAGGGGGTTGTCGACCAGCTTGTTCAGGCGCTGGATGCTGGTCGGCTCGAAGGACTGCAGGATGACCGGGGAGTTCCGCTTGTCCTTGCCGTACTGGTGCAGGAGCTTCGCGACCCGCTCCTCGAGGCCGAGGCCGAGCCCCCGGAAGTAGGTGGGGTGCTTGGTCTCGGGGTAGATCCAGACCTGCTTGCCGCGCTTGCGGGTCTGCTCGTCCTGCCACTTCAGGACTTCCTCGAAGGTGGGGATGGACCAGCGGCCGTTGTAGAGCGTGTTGTGCGGGCGGTTGGCCGGGATGCGCTCGATCGCGCGGAGCGTCTTGAGCTCGGCGAGCGTGAAGTCCTCGGTGAACCAGCCGGTCGTGGAGACGCCGTCGAGGACCTTGGTGGTCCTGCGGTCGGCGAACTCGGGGTGGTCGGCGACGTTCGTGGTGCCGCCGATCTCCGGCTCGTGGCGGCAGACCAGGTGACCGTCCCTGGTGGGGACGAGGTCGCCGGCCTCGACGATGTCGGCGCCCAGGTCGAGAGCGAGCTGGTAGGAGCCGAAGGTGTGCTCGGGGCGGTAGCCGCTGGCGCCCCGGTGGCCTATAACCGTCGGCACGGGCAGGCTCTTCAACCCGCCGCCGTGCCCGGCGGACCGGGCCCCGGCGGCTCTCGCCGTACCGGACAGCCCCAGGACCGCTCCCCCGGCGCCGAACATCGCGGCCCCGAGAAGTGCCCGTCGTCCGGTGCCGTCCGTGTGCTCGTCCTGCGATCCCATGGGGACCCCTCCTGCCGTCGCCTCTTCGATGCGGGCCGATCGTAGGTGCGTGTCCATGACCGACGGGAGACCTCCGGCGGAACACGCGGGTGACGTGGGATGTCGCATGGGAACAGATGTCTGACGACTCGTCGGCTTCGGGACCGGAGGCCGGGGTACGCGTCGAACGGGGCGACCTCCGTCACATCGTTCCGCCCGGGTTTCCGGGAGGCAACGGGGTTCAACCGCAGGTAAACGAGTGTCAACACTGCGTAAGACCTCGGTGAACCGCGAGCGCCCGATGTGCACGATCCCCCGGGCCGCGAGTAATGTCCTCACCTGCACAGACTCATACAGTTTCCCTGGCCGTTCTCTTGACACCGGAGGGCCCGTTGTCCCGCTTCGCGCTCATCAAGGCAGTGCTCGGACCGATCATGCGCCTGATGTTCCGCCCACAGGTGGAGGGCGCGGAGCACATCCCGGGTGACGGTCCCGTCATCCTGGCCGGCAACCACCTCACCTTCATCGACTCGATGATCCTTCCGCTGGTGTGCGACCGGCAGGTGTTCTTCATCGGCAAGGACGAGTACGTCACCGGCAAGACCTTCAAGGGCCGGCTCATGGCCTGGTTCTTCACCGGCGTCGGGATGATCCCGGTGGACCGCGACGGCGGCCGCGGCGGAGTCGCCGCGCTGATGACCGGCCGGCGGGTGCTCGAGGAGGGCAAGGTCTTCGGGATCTACCCCGAGGGAACGCGGTCGCCCGACGGCCGGCTCTACCGGGGGCGCACCGGTATCGCCCGTCTGACGCTGATGACGGGGGCGCCGGTGGTTCCCTTCGCGATGATCGGCACGGACAAGCTGCAGCCGGGGGGTGCGGGGATGCCCCGCCCGGGGCGGGTCACGGTTCGCTTCGGTGAGGCGATGGAGTTCTCGCGGTACGAGGGCATGGACCGGGACCGGTATGTGCTGCGGGCCGTGACGGACTCCGTGATGACCGAGGTCATGCGGTTGTCGGGGCAGGAGTACGTGGACATGTACGCCACCAAGGCGAAGGCCGCGTAGCGTCTTCGTCGTCGGGTGCGGGTGGGTTGTGGCTGGTCGCGCCCACGCGGCGGAGCCGCAAATCGATACAGCCCCGCGCCCCTTAAGCGGCGTTGTCCAACCGTTGCGCTCGCAGCATGAACCATGCCGCAATCGCCGTTGCCAGAAGTACGGCTGCGCCTGCTCCCGCCGCGATTGCGAGGCCGTCGACGAAAGCCTCTCGGGACGCCGACAGCATCGTCTGTGCCTTGTCCGGCGACATGCCCGCCGCCGCTTCCACCGCGCCGCCCAGTGACTCGTGGGCCCCTTCCGGCGTCCCCGCCGGAGCAGCAAAGCCGCGGTAGATCCCTGTCACGATCGAGCCCAGGATCGCGATTCCGAGGGCCGCGCCCAGTTCATACGCCGTTTCCGAGACTGCAGAGGCCGCGCCCGCCTGTTCCTTCGGTACGGAGGAGAGGATGACGTCGGCGGTCACCGTGAAGGAGAAGCCGGCGCCCACCCCGACGACCAGCAACGCGGCGCCGAGGAGCGGGTAGCCAGTCGACTGGTCCAGCGTGGTCAGGGCGGCCAGGGCGAGGCCCACCGCCGCGAGGCCGCCCGCGACCACCGCGCGCACCGAGTAACGGCGGGCCACCGTACCCGCGACCAGGCCCGCCGCCACCGCGCCCACCGCCGCCGGGAGTTCGGCCAGGCCCGCCTCCAACGGGCCTCTGCCCTGGACGAGTTGCAGGTACTGGGAGAGGAAGAAGACCAGCCCGGAGAGGCCGAGGATGGTCAGGAGGTCGGCCAGGACGGCGCCGCTGAAGCCCCGGTTGCGGAAGAGACGCATGTCCAGCAGGGGTGCGGGGAGGGTGAGTTGGCGGCGGACGAAGGCGTACAGGGCTGCCGCTCCGAGGACTCCCGCGGCGACCGGCTCCCACGTGATGCCGTGTGCGGCGGTCTCCTTGACGGCGTAGACCACTCCGATCATGCCGACCAGGGAGAGCACGACACTTGTCATGTCCCAGGGGCCCGGGTTCGGGTCGCGGGACTCGGGCAGGAACCTGATGCCGACGAGGACCAGGACCGCCATCACGGGCAGGTTGATCAGGAAGACCGAGCCCCACCAGAAGTGTTCGAGCAGGAAGCCGCCGACGATGGGGCCGATCGCCGTACCGGCGGAGGCGGCCGCGCCCCAGATGCCGACGGCGAGACTGCGTTCGCGCGGGTCGTGGAAGAGGTTGCGGATCAGGGCCAGGGTGGCGGGCATCAGGGTGGCACCGGCGACGCCGAGCAGCGCCCGCGCCAGGATCAGCAACTCCGGTGTCGTCGCATAGGCGTTGAGGACCGACATCGCGCCGAACGCCGTCGCGCCGAGCAGCAGGATCCGCTTGCGGCCGATGCGGTCACCGAGGCTGCCCATCGACACCAGCAGGCCCGCGATGACGAACGAATAGACGTCACCGATCCACAGGAGCTGGGTGCCGGTCGGCTCGAGATCCTCGCTGATGTACGGGGTCGCGAGGCCGAGGACGGTCGCGTCGACGGCCACCAGCAGCACGGCGAGCACCAGGACGGACAGCGCGAGCCAACGGCCGGGACGCTTCACCGCCTCGGTCACGGTCGCCGGCTGCCGGGTGCTGGTCATGATTCCTCTCTCGGTCGTACGGGATGACGTAGTACGCCGCCGAGCAACAGCTCGACGGTCATGTGGTGGAAGTCCTTGGGGGCGCCCTTGCCGCTCTGGAGCAGCCAGACGGCGGAGGCGAGCAGGCCGAACAGGGCCTCGGTGAGCCAGACCGGCGTGAGGTCGATGCGGAACTCGCCGCTCTGCTGGCCGCGCCGGAACAGTGCGGAGATGCGGGCGTCGATCCGGGCCCAGCCGTCGTTCTGCTCCTCGCCCTCGAAGAGCTGGTTCTCCGTGTAGAGGAAGGCGAGGAGTCCGGCCGCGGGTTCGGCCTCGCGGACCAGCCTCCGCACGGCTTCGCTCGCCGGCCCCTCGTCAAGGCGGGCGGCGTCGAGCGCTTTCTCGCACTCCTCGATGCCCAGCGACTCCAGTGCCCGTACGAGCGCGTCGCGTCCGGCGAAGTGGCGGTGCAGCGTGGCCCGGCTGATCCCGGCGGACTTGGCGACCTCGTCCATGGTCGCGGTGGATCGGCGGGTCAGCAGGGCCGCGGCACTGCGCAGCACGTGGTCACGGTCGACAGCCATGAGACAAGCATAGACCATATGAGACATCAACGTCTCACAGGGGGCATGACTGTCTCATGGACGACCATTGATCAGGGGTCTCGTCAGTGCCAGGGCAGTCGGCGGCGGTGCTCCCAATACGCGCCCGGCTCCTCCGCCAGGCCTGCCAGCCGGGACAGCTGCTCGTCGTCGAGGTCCACGACGGCCGCGTGCAGGTTGGACGCGAGCTGGACGGTGGTGGCGGCCCCCGAGAGGACGACCCCGGCCCAGGGCTGGCGGAGGACGAGCGCGAGGGCCACGGCGTCACAGCCCAGCGAGGTTTCCGCCGCTACGGCCTTCAGCGCGTCCGGGGCGTGCGGCTCGGCAAGCCTGCCGTTGGCCATGCCCTCCTTGACGATCACCGTGAGGCCCGCGTCGTGGGCCTCGGCGAGGGCGGGGGCGGCCGAGGTCTCCAGGGCGTTGTACGTCGACTGGACGGTACGGAAGAGCGGCTCGCCGTCGACCGTCACGGCGAGGGCGGCGCGGATCGCGTCCGCCTGGGCGGGGCCGCTGGTGGAGAAGCCGATCGAGGTGCCCTGGGCGGCCGCCTCCGCGAGCCTCGCGTGGAGTTCCTTGTCGGTGAGGGCCGGGCTGTCCGGGGTCACCGAGTGGATCTGGTAGAGGTCGAGGCGGTCGCCGAGCAGTTCGGCGGACTCGCCGCGCTGGCGGTCGTAGGTCTGGACGCTGTGGTCCTTGACCTCGTGGTGCTCGGCGTCGGTGGTCCAGTCGGCGGTGTAGGTGTAGCCCCACTTGCTGCCGACGACCACGTCGTCGATGTGCGGGTTCTTGTCGAGCCAGTCCGCGAGGAACTCCTCGGAGCGGCCGTAGGAGCGGGCCACGTCGAAGTAGCGGACGCCCTGGAAGTAGGCGGCGTCGAGGAGTTCGTGGGTACGGGTGCGGAGGGTCTCCACGCTGCGGTCGTCTCCGAGGTCTTCGTCCCGGCCGAGGTTGATGTAGCCGGGGCGTCCGACGGCGGCGAGGCCGAGTCCGATGTGGCAGGTGGGGGTTGTCGCTGCGGCCAGTCGGGCGAAGGGCATCGCGGGCTCCGTTCGGTCGGGTCCGGTACGGCTGTCCGACCAACGTATCCCGCGATGACCTTCGGTGAAGGGACCGTGCGCCCAAGAGCTCGGTGGGTACCGGCTTGTGGGCGGGCGCGGGTCCGTCGTGGCTTGTCGCGCTCACGCGGCGGAGCCGCACATCGATACAGCCCCGCGCCCCTTAACTGCGTTCTGCCCACCGGTGCTGAGCTGCCAGGTCCGCCTTCACTTCCGCCAGTTGGACCGCCACCGCGCTCGGGGCCGTGCCGCCCCTGGCGTTGCGGGAGGCCAGCGCGCCCGGGACGTTGAGGACTGTGCGGACCTCCGGGGTCAGGTGGGCGGAGATCTTGGCGAACTGGTCGTCCGTCAGGTCGTTCAGTTCCTTGCCCTCGGCCTCCGCCGCCTTGACGCACTCGCCGGCCACCTCGTGGGCCACGCGGAAGGGGACGCCCTGCTTGACCAGCCACTCGGCGATGTCGGTGGCGAGGGAGAAGCCGGCCGGGGCCAGTTCCTCCATGCGCTCACGGTTGACGGTGAGGGTCGCCATCATGCCGGTGAAGGCGGGGAGCAGGACCTCCAGCTGGTCGCAGGAGTCGAAGACGGGCTCCTTGTCCTCCTGGAGGTCGCGGTTGTAGGCGAGGGGCAGGGCCTTGAGCGTGGCCATCAGGCCCGTCAGGTTGCCGATCAGGCGGCCGGACTTGCCGCGCGCCAGCTCCGCGATGTCCGGGTTCTTCTTCTGCGGCATGATCGACGAGCCGGTGGAGAACGCGTCGTGCAGGGTCACGAAGGAGAACTCCTTCGTGTTCCAGATGATGATCTCCTCGGCGATCCGGGAGAGGTTGACGCCGATCATCGCGGTGATGAAGGCGAACTCGGCGACGAAGTCACGGGAGGCCGTGCCGTCGATGGAGTTGCCGACGCTGCCGCGCTCGAAGCCGAGGTCCTTCGCGACCGCCTCCGGATCCAGGCCCAGGGAGGAACCGGCCAGGGCGCCCGAGCCGTACGGCGAGACCGCCGTGCGCTCGTCCCACTGGCGCAGCCGCTCCGCGTCCCGGGACAGGGACTGGACGTGGGCCAGGACATGGTGGGCGAACAGGACCGGCTGGGCGTGCTGGAGGTGGGTGCGGCCGGGCATCGCCACGTCCGGGTGGGCCTCCGCCAGGCCGACCAGCGCGTCCTGCAGCTCGGCGATCAGGCCCCCGATGATGCGGGCGTGGTCCCGCAGGTACATGCGGAAGAGGGTCGCGATCTGGTCGTTGCGCGAGCGGCCCGCGCGCAGCTTGCCGCCGAGGTCGGGGCCGACGCGCTCCAGCAGGCCCCGCTCCAGGGCCGTGTGGCAGTCCTCGTCGGCGATCGTACCGACGAAGGAACCGTCGGCCACGTCGGCTTCGAGCTGGTCGAGCCCCGCGTGCATGCGCTGGAGTTCGTCCTCGCTCAGCAGTCCCGCGTTGTGCAGCACGCGCGCGTGGGCACGCGAACCGGCGATGTCGTAGGGCGCGAGCCGCCAGTCGAAGTGGACGGACGCGGACAGCTTGGCCAGGGCCTCGGCGGGACCGTCGGCGAAACGGCCGCCCCAGAGCCGGACGTCACCGCTGTTGCTGCTCACTTGCGTTGCTCCTCACGGCTGCACTCAACGTTATGCATGATTATGCAGAGTCCTGCATGATTCGTCAATCCGGGGTCCACGCGGCGAGGAATTTGCGCTCCCTTTGAACACCGGAAACCGCTTGCCCGTACTTCCCGCCGAACGCAGGCGCCGCGTTTGTCACCACAGACCACTCCCGACCCCGAGTGAGGCATCCGCATGTCCAGGGCTCTTCCTAAGTACAACAAGCGCCGCGTGGCGATCATCGGCGGCGCCGCCGCCGTGGCACTGACCGGGGCGATCGTCGCCGGTACCGCCCTCGCCGGGGAGACCTCCAAGAGCAGCACCCCCACCGCCCGCACGCTGGCCGACGTCGGCAGCATCACGTGCCCGGACGTGGCCTCGCAGCTGCCGGAGATCCCGGCCACCGCGCAGGCCGAGGTCGACCGCAACCTGACCCTGCTGCAGACCCAGATCGACGAGGCCAACAAGCGGCTCGTGGACACCGTCGGCCAGGGCGGGGCGAACTTCGTCCAGAACGCCATCCTCGGCCCGCTGGAGGACAAGCGGATCGCCACGGTCAACCGCATCGCCACCGCCATCGGCCGTACGGCCGACAAGCCGCAGGGCCTCGACGCCCTGGCTCCCTGCACTCTCAACGCCGGCGGTGCCGCCGGCACGGGTGAGGAGGCGGGCGCGGGCGAGGAGGCGGGCGCGGGCGAGGAGGCCGGGGCCGGCGCGGAGGCGGGGGCCACACCGAGCGAGGCGGCCTCGGAGGCGGCCGGCGGCGCCGAGGACACCGGGAACGCGGAGGGTGCGGGCGACGCGGGTGAGGCCGCCGGCGCGGGTGCCATCTCCTGCCCGGACGTGGCCTCGCAGCTGCCGGCGATCCCGGCCACCGCGCAGGCCGAGGTGGACCGCAACCTGGCGCTGCTCGACACGCAGCTCGCCGAGGCGAACAAGCGGCTCGTCGACACCGTCGGCCAGGGCGGACCGAACTTCGTCCAGAACGCGATCCTCGGCCCGCTGGCCGACAAGCGGAACTCGACCATCGACCGCATCGCGATCTCCATCGGCCGGACCGCGGAGAAGCCGCAGGGCCTCGACTCCCTGGCCGCCTGCACGCTCACCCAGTGACGTGACAGGCGCTGTGGCCGCCCCGTGTGAGCGCCGGCCGGGGCGGCCACGGGCGTCCTCCCCCGAGGGGACGCCCGAATTCCTTAGACAGGCGAAAGGTCTGCACCCATAATGCTTAGACATGGGAAAGACTTATGAGCGCATAGACGGCCGGCTCCGCTCCTTCATCGAGGCGCAGCCCCTCTTCTTCACCGCGACCGCTCCCCTGTCGGGCGACGGCACGGTCAACCTCTCCCCCAAGGGGCTGCGCGGCTGCTTCGCGGTCCTCGACGAACTCACGGTCGCCTACCTCGACTTCGCCGGGTCCACCGCCGAGACGGTCGCGCACCTGCGGGAGAACGGCCGGATCACCCTCATGTGGTGCGCGTTCCAGGGGCCGCCCAACATCGTCCGGGTGCATGGACGCGGTGAGCCGGTCTTCCGGGACGACCCGCGCTTCAAGGAACTGCTCCCGCACTTCCCGGACATCGACCCGTCCCGGCACGGACTGCGGGCGATCGTCGTCGTGACGGCCGAACTGATCCGTGACTCCTGTGGTTACGCGGTGCCGTTCATGGCATACGAGGGTGACCGCGAGCTGCACGGCAAACGGTTCGCGCGCGAGGACGACGAGTCGCTGAGCGCGTACTTCGCCAAGAAGGACCACATCGCCACGAGCCTGGACGGGCTGCCCGGGCTGCCGTTGCCGTTGCCGCCGTCCGTGGTCTGACTCAGGCGTACCCGAGCCGGACGGTGAAGGTCGTCGATCCCGGCCCGCTTTCCAGCGTCACGCTGCCGCCGTGCGCCTCCACCACCGCGGCCACGATCGACAGGCCCAGGCCCGCGCCGCCGGTCTCCGCCTTGGTGCTGCGGTCGGCGCGGGTGAAGCGTTCGAAGACGCCCGGCTGGATGTCCTCGGGGATGCCGGGGCCGTCGTCGTGGACCTTCAACAGCGCGGCGTTGGCGTCGGTCTCCAGGGTCACCGTCACCTTGGTGCCGGCCGGGGTGTGCAGGCGGGCGTTGGACAGCAGGTTGGCCAGGACCTGGTGCAGGCGGTGTGCGTCGCCCGTCACCGTGACCGGGTCCTCGGGGAGGTCCAGTTCCCAGCGATGACCGGACGCCGTGGCCCGCGCGTCCGTGAGGGCGTCGAGGACCAGGCGGGTGAGGTCGACGGGGGCTCTCTCCAGGGGGCGGCCGGCGTCCAGGCGGGCCAGCAGGAGCAGGTCGTCGACCATGGCGCCCATGCGGGTCGACTCGGCGGCGATGCGTTGCAGGGCCCGGGTGATCTCCGGCGGCAGCGGGCCGGGGTGCAGCAGGGCGAGTTCGGCGTGGCCGCGCACCGAGGCGACCGGGGTGCGCAGTTCGTGGCTGGCGTCGGCGGCGAAGCTGCGCAGCCGTTCCTCGCTGGCGTGGCGTTTGGTGAGGGCGTCCTCGACATGGCCGAGCATGCGGTTGAAGGCGCCGGCGACACGGCCCACCTCGCCGCGCGGGTCGGACTCGGGGGCGCGGGGCGGAAGGGCCACCTCCCCGCTGGCCAGCGGGAGTTCGCTGACCCGGGTGGCGGTGGCGGCGACCCGGCTGAGCGGGCGCAGGGACCAGCGCACCCACAGCGCGCCGGCGACACCGGCGGCGGTGAGGGCGGCGCCGAAGACGATCCCGGCGACCAGCTCCAGGCGGTGGACGGCGGCCTCGACGGGCTCCAGGGGCATCCCCGTGATGAGGACGTCGCCGTCCAGCCCCCGGGTGGCGATCACCCGGTACTCGTCCAGGGCGGAGAGGCCGACGCTGTGGCCCCGGCCGTCCACCGGGACATCCTCGAGCCGCTCCCGGTCGGCGGCGGTCAGGCCGACGTTCAGGGTGCCGGTGGGGCGGACCACCGCGGCGTTGGTGACCGTGCCGTCCACGAGCCGGGCACCGAACGTGCCCGTGGCCTGCCTACGGGTGTCGGCGTGCTCGTCGCCGTCGTGATCGTCCTTCTTCAGGTCCTGCTTGTGCTCCAGGCTGACCGCGAACCTGTTCCCGGCCTCGGTCAGTTGCTCGTCGAGCCGGCTGGTGAGAAAGCCGTTCAGCTCCAGCACGGCGGCCAGCCCGACAGCGGCACAGCTCACCGCGAGGAGCACCAGGAGGCCGAGGGTGAGCCGGGCCCGCAGTGTGTGGGGCCGCAGGCTTCTCATGGCGTCACCGGTTTGATCACGTACCCGGCCCCGCGCACGGTGTGGATCATCGGCTCGCGGCCCGCGTCCACCTTCTTGCGCAGGTACGAGATGTACAGCTCGACGACATGGGCGCGGCCGCCGAAGTCGTAGGACCACACCCGGTCGAGGATCTGTGCCTTGCTGAGCACGCGGCGCGGGTTGCGCATGAGGAAGCGCAGCAGCTCGAACTCGGTCGGCGACAGTTCGATCAGCTCGCCGCCGCGGGCGACCTCGCGGGCCTCCTCGTCCATGACCAGGTCACCGACGGTCAGCCGGGGGCCCTCGTCGAGCTGCCGGGCCATGCCCGCGCGGCGCAGCAGTCCGCGCAGCCGGGCGACGACCTCCTCGAGGCTGAAGGGCTTGGTGACGTAGTCGTCGCCGCCCGCCGTGATGCCCTTGATGCGGTCCTCGACCGTGTCCCGGGCGGTCAGGAAGAGCACGCACACGTCCGCCTTCACGGTGTGCAGGGCGCGCAGGACCGTGAAGCCGTCGGTGTCCGGGAGCATCACGTCCAGGACGACGGCGTCGGGCAGCAGTTCCCGGGCCGCGGCCACCGCCGAGGCGCCGTCGCCGGCCGTGCGGATCTGCCAGCCCTCGTAGCGCAGGGCGCCGGAGAGGACCTCGGCGAGGTCCGGGTCGTCGTCGACGACGAGGACGCGCAGCGGGGTGCCGTCGGGGCGGGTGAGGGCGGGGCGGCCGGAGCGTGCGGTGTTCATGACCTCTCCAGGATCACCCCTGGCCGGGGCGGCGGGGGCCCCGGAAAGCTCTGAGTTTCCTCTGAGTGCGCTCTGCGGGGTGCCCGTTCAGAGGGTCCTGAGAAGTTCCCCTTGCACAGTTGCGTCCCGGACAGACGAAAGGACGCACCTATGACCACCGTCTACGAGCGGCGAGCCGCACCGGCCGTGGCGCCGCCCGCCCGACGCTCCCCCGCGGGTGCCGTGCTGGCCCTCCTGTGGGCCGGGGCGGCGGCCGTGCTCGCCCTGTGGTGGGCCGACACCGGTTCCGTGGTCGGTACGGCCGGGTGGCTGACCGGCGCCGGGCGGATCGCCGGGCTGCTGTGCGGGTACGCCTGCGCGGTGCTGGTGGGTCTGATGGCACGGGTGCCGGTGCTGGAGCGGCGGGTGGGTTCGGACCGGGTGGCCCGCTGGCACGCGATGGCCGGGCGCTACACCGTCTGTCTGCTGCTCGCGCACATCGGGCTGATCCTCTCCGGGTACGCGGCTCAGGACGGCGCCTCTCTGTGGCACGAGACCGTCACGGTGGTCCTGGACTATCCGGAGATGCTCAAGGCCAGCGCCGGCACGGTGATCCTCCTCGCGGTCGGCGTCACCTCGGCGCGCGCGGTGCGCCGCCGTACCGGCCACGAGTTCTGGTACTACGTCCATCTCCTCACCTACGCAGCCGTGTTCCTCGCTTTCGGACACCAACTGGCCCTCGGGAACGACCTGAGCGGGAACGCCGTGGCCACGGGCGCCTGGTACGCGCTGTACCTGGGCGTGGCCGCCCTCGTGCTGTGGTTCCGGATCCTCGCACCGGTGCGGCTGAACCTGCGGCACCGACTGCGGGTGGAGTCCGTGCACCAGGAGGCGCCGGGCGTGTGGTCGGTCGTCGTGCACGGACGCGATCTGGACCAAGTCGGCGCGCGGGCAGGGCAGTTCTTCCGCTGGCGGTTCCTCGCCCCGGGCCTGCGGTGGACGTCGACGCCGTACTCCCTGTCGGCACCGCCCCGTCCCGACCGCATGCGGATCACGGTCAAGGCGCTCGGCGACCACAGTACGGCCGTGGCCCTGCTGCGGTCGGGCACGCGGGTGTGGGCGGAGGGGCCGTACGGATCGCTGACCGCCGAGCGGCAGACCTCGCCCAGGTCCCTGCTGATCGGGGGCGGGGTCGGCATCACCCCGCTGCGGGCGCTGTTCGAGACGCTGCCGGGCGAGGTCACCCTCCTGTACCGGGCGCGCACGGTCGAGGACCTCGCGCTGGGCGGGGAGTTGGAGGCCGTCGCGCGGTGGCGCGGGGCGAAGGTGCACTACCTGCTCAACGGGCCCGAGGGGCAACGGCCGCGTATCACCGCCGAGTCGCTGCGGGCGGCCGTCCCCGACCTGGCCGGTCACGACGTCTACCTCTGCGGCCCGCACGGGTTCGCCCGGGAGCTGTACGAGGAGCTGCGCGCCGCGGGAGTGCCCGATCGCCGTATCCACCACGAATCCTTCGAGCTGTGAGGCCTCACCCGTGAACGCGTTGAAGAAGAACCGCCCGCTGCGCCGGATCGTGCTGGCGAGCGCCGCGACCGTCTCCGGCATGGTGATGCTGCTGTCGCTGAAGCCGCACACCTCGCCGGCCCTCGCGGTGACGTCCGGGTCGACCGCCCCCGCGGTCACGGGAACCCGAACCGTCACCGGCGACTCCGTCCAGACCCGCTGGGGTCCCGTACAGGTCCGGGTCACCGTGAAGAACGGCAAGCTCACCGACGTGACCGCCGTCGTCTACCCCACGGAGAACCCCCGGGACCAGGAGATCAACAGCTACGCGATCCCGCGGCTGCGGACCGAAGCGCTGCAGGCACAGAGCGCGGAGATCGACACGGTCTCGGGGGCCACCTACACGAGCGATGGTTACCGCCAGTCACTCCAGTCCGCACTGGACTCCGCGGGCAGCTGAACACACCGGCGTCACGGCACGTATCTGAGGACCAAGGGACCACGCCCACCCCCCCTTGCCCCCGTCCCCGGAGGAAACGTGACCACGACGCTCGCAGGCGGCCGCGCCGCCCGCCGCCAGACGATGCGCCGCATCCGCCCGCGCCGTTCCCCGGCGACCGTCCTGCTGCTCGCCGTATGGGCGGGCGCGGCCGGTGTGCTGTGGCTGTGGTGGCACAACACACCGTCCGTCGCCGACGACAACAGCAAGATCCTCAACGCGGGCCGGATCACCGGTCTGCTGGCCGGCTATCTGATGGCGCTCGTCGTGCTGCAGATGGCCCGGGTACCCGCGCTGGAACGCCGGGTGGGCTCCGACCGGGTCGCCCGCTGGCACGCGATGACCGGCCGCTACACCCTCTGCCTGGTCGTCGCCCACGTCTTCCTGATCATGTGGGGTTACGCCCTGCAGGCCGGCAAGGGGCTCGGTGACATCGTCCAGCAGACGATGGACTCCATCAACCAGCTGCCGGACATGGGCAAGGCGGCCATCGGCACCGGTCTGCTGTTCCTCATCGGGCTGATGTCGATCGGCGGGGTGCGCCGCAGGATCCCGTACGACACCTGGTACCACGTGCACCTGCTGACGTACGCGGCGGTCTTCCTGACCTTCTGGCACCAGCTGACCACCGGCAACGACTTCGCGGTCGAGCCGGTCGCCAAGACCGTCTGGTACGCGCTGTACGGCTCGGTCACCGCGCTGGTCCTCTGGTACCGGATCCTCACGCCGATCCGGCTGAACCTGCGCCACCGGATGTATGTCGAGGCGGTCGTCGAGGAGACGCCGGGCGTCGTGTCCGTGCTGATCGGCGGGCGCAAGCTGCACCGGATGGGCGCGGAGGCCGGCCAGTTCTTCCGCTGGCGCTTCCTCGCGCCGGGCATGCGGTTCAGCTCCCACCCGTACTCGCTGTCGGCGGCGCCCCGGCCGGGCATGCTGCGGATCACGGTGAAGGCGATCGGCGACCACAGCGAACGGCTGCGCGAGCTGGTGCCCGGCACCAAGGTGTGGGCCGAGGGACCGTACGGCGCGCTGACCGCCCAGCGCCGCAGCCGGGGCAAGGTGCTGCTGGTGGCCGGCGGGGTCGGCATCACGCCGATGCGGGCCCTGTTCGAGACGCTGCCGGGCGCGGCCGGTGACATCACCCTGCTGTACCGGGCCAACACCACCCAGGACCTGGCCCTGTGGGACGAGCTCGCCGCCATCGCGGACGAGCGCGGCGCCCGGCTGATGTACGCGGTCAACAGTCCGGACGGGGAGCGCCCGGACATCTCCGCGGAGTCCCTCCAGCGCAAGCTCCCCGACATCGACAAGCACGACGTGTTCATGTGCGGGCCGAACGGTTTCGCGCAGTCCGTGTACGAAGCACTGCGCGGCGCGGGTGTGCCCGCCCGCCGCATCCATCACGAGTCGTTCGAGATGTGACGACGGGAATTCAGGAGCTGTTGAAGCGATGAGGAAGAGTCACCCCGTCCGTCGAGTCGTGCTCGCGACCGCCGCCACCGTCTCCGGTGTCGTGCTGATGCTGTCGCTGAAGCCGTCCTCGGACCCGGCGTCCGCCCAGGCGGGCGGAACGATCCCGCAGCAGACGGCGGCGGCGCAGGAGTCGGCCCAGGGCGGCACCGGGGCGGCCGCAGGCGGCGCGGTCACCGGGGACGCGGTCCAGACCCAGTACGGTCCCGTGCAGGTCCGTATCACCGTCAGCGGCAACAAGATCATGAAGGCGGAGGCGGTCCAGGCGCCCAAGGGCGGGGAGAGCGACCAGAAGACGGCGCTGTCCATCCCGAAGCTCACCCAGGACACGCTCGCCAAGCAGTCGTCGCAGGTCGACACGGTCTCCGGGGCGACCTACACGAGCGAGGGCTACAAGAAGGCGCTGCAGTCGGCGATCGACAAGGCGAACGAGGCGGCCTCCCAGGCGCAGCCGTCCACCCAGCCGTCGGCGCAGCCCTCCCAGACCGCGGGCGGCAGCGCCGGGTCGGCCGCCAAAACGGTGACCGGTGCCGTGTCGCAGACCCAGTACGGCCCGGTCCAGGTCCGGATCACGGTCAGCGGCGGCAAGATCACCAACGCCGAGGCGGTGCAGGCGCCGAAGGGCGGGACGAGCGACCAGAAGACGGCGCTGTCCATCCCGAAGCTCAACCAGGAGGCCGTGGCGGCCGGCAGCGCGGACATCGACTCGGTCTCCGGGGCCACCTACACCAGCGAGGGCTACAAGAAGTCGCTGCAGTCGGCGCTGGACCAGGCCGGTGGCTGACACGGTGGCCGACTCGGCACAAGCTCCCGCCGCGGTGCGTCACGCGGAGGAGGTCATGGGGACGGTCTTCTCCTTCGACGTCCGCGGCGGGGAACCCGTTGCCGTGCAGACGGCACTGCGGGAGGCGGTGGCGGAACTGCACCGTGTGAACGAGGTGTTCAGCACCTACCGCGACGACAGCCAGGTCTCCCGCCTGGCCCGCGGCGAGCTGACGGTCGCCGAGTGCGACCCGGAAGTGGCCGAGGTACTCGAACTCGGCGCCGAGGCCGAGCGGTTGAGCGAGGGCTGGTTCAGCCTGCGCTACGGGGGCCGCCTCGACCCCACCGGCATCGTCAAGGGCTGGGCGGTGGAACGCGCGGCCCGCCGTATGGCTCTCGCGGGGGCGACCGGGGTGAGCGTCAACGGGGGCGGAGACGTACAGCTGTTGGGCGTACCGGGCCCGGAACGCCCGTGGCGGGTAGGGGTGTCGGACCCCCTGCGCCCAGGCGGTCTGGCGGCGGTGGTCTCGGCGGCGGGCGCGGCCGAGCTGGCCGTGGCCACCTCCGGCACGGCGGAGCGCGGCGCCCACATCGTCGACCCCCGCACGGGCCGCTCCGCGGTGACGGACCTGCTGGCGGTGACGGTGGTCGCCCCGACGGTGACCTGGGCGGACTGCTGGGCAACGGCAGCCTTCGCAATGGGTTCGCGGGAGGGCCTGGCCTGGCTGGAGAGCCTGCCGCACGTGGAGGCACTGCTGATCACGGCGGGCGATGAGGTCAGATGTACAGGGGGCCTTGCAGCTAGGCTCGGGTGATGCTTTTAGGGGCGCGGGGAACTGCGCGACAAGCCCCCACTCACCCGCACCCGACACACAACCTCAGTGCCCGTTCTGAGCCAACCGCAACAAATGCTCGGCCAGCGCCTGCCCCCCCGTAGGGTTCCGGCTGATCAGCATCAACGTGTCGTCCCCGGCGATCGTCCCCAGAATGTCGTGCAGCTCAGCCTGATCAATCGCCGACGCCAAGAACTGCGCCGCCCCCGGAGGAGTCCGCAGGACCACAAGGTTCGCCGAAGCCTCCGCGGAGATCAGCAGCTCCTGCGAGAGCCGCCGCATCCGCTCCTCCTTGGCGGACTCCCCCAACGGCGCCCGAGGAGTCCGGAAACCCCCCTCACTGGGCACCGCGTAGATGAGATCCCCGTCGTTGTTGCGGATCTTCACCGCGTTCAGCTCGTCGAGGTCCCGGGAGAGCGTCGCCTGGGTGACACTCAGCCCGTCGTCGGACAGCAGCTTCGCCAACTGGCTCTGCGACCGCACCGGTTGCCGGTTGAGGATGTCCACGATCCGGCGGTGGCGCGCGGTACGCGTCTGCGGCACCGCGGGCCCCGCGACCCCGTTGTGCTCGTGATCCTGCGCATGGCTCATCGTCGTCTCATTCTCCGGATCATCCGTCTCCCTCGGCGGCACCCAGGATGCCGGGGAGAGCCTGAACAAGCGCGTCCACTTCGTCGTCGCCGAGGTTCAGCGGCGGCATCAGCCGTACGACATCGGGGGCGGGCGCGTTGACCAGGAAACCGGCGTCCTGAGCCGCCTGCTGCACCTGCGGCGCGAGCGGCTCGGTGAGCACGATACCCAGGAGGAGCCCCGCACCCCGGACGTGGGAGATCAAGGGGTGCCCGAGTGACTCGATTCCGTCCCGCAGCCTCTCGCTCTGCTGCTTGACGTTCTCCAGCAACCCGTCGTTCGCGATGGTGTCGAGGACGGCGAGACCGGCGGCACACGCGACCGGGTTCCCGCCGAACGTCGTCCCGTGCTGCCCGGGCTGCAGCAGTTCCGCGGCCCGCCCGAAGGCGACGGTCGCGCCGAGCGGCAGTCCGCCGCCGAGCTGCTTGGCGAGGGTGACGACGTCGGGGAGGACGCCCTCGTGGGCCTGGTACTCGAACCAGTGCCCGGTACGGCCGATGCCGGTCTGCACCTCGTCCAGGACCAGCAGCGCGCCCTTGGCCGCCGTGATCGCCCGGGCCGCCTTGAGGTAGCCGGCCGGGGGCACCACGACACCGTTCTCGCCCTGGATCGGCTCGATGACGACGAGTGCGGTGTCCTCGGTGACCGCGGCGGCAAGCGCCTGCGCGTCGCCGTACGGCACATGCGTGACGTCGGCGGGTAGCGGCAGGAAGGGCGTCCGCTTGGCGGGCTGGCCGGTGAGCGCGAGGGCGCCCATGGTCCGGCCGTGGAAGCCGCCGTCGGTGGCGACCATGTGGGTGCGCCCGGTCAGCCGGCCGATCTTGAAGGCGGCCTCGACGGACTCCGCGCCGGAGTTGCAGAAGAAGACCTTGCCGTCCCGGCCGAAGAGCTGGAGCAGCCGTTCGGCGAGGGCGACGGTGGGCTCCGCCATGAAGAAGTTGGAGATGTGGCCGAGGGACGCGATCTGCTTGCTGACGGCCTCGACGATCGCCGGGTGCGCGTGACCGAGCGCGTTGGTCGCGATGCCGCCGACGAAGTCGAGGTACTGCCTGCCTTCGGTGTCCCAGACCTTGAGGCCCGCACCGCGGACCAACGGCAGCCTCGGGGTGCCGTAGTTGTTCATGAGCGAGCCCTGCCACCGCTGGGTGAGCTCCTGATTGTCGGTCATACGGCATCCCCCTCTTGCGCATCCGGCACGACCATCGTGCCGATGCCCTCGTCGGTGAAGATCTCCAGCAGGATCGAGTGCTGGACCCGCCCGTCGATGACCCGGGCCGTGGTCACGCCGTTGCGTACGGCGTGCAGACAGCCCTCCATCTTCGGGACCATGCCGGAGCTCAACTCCGGCAGCAGCTTCTCCAGTTGGGAAGCCGTGAGGCGGCTGATCACCTCGTCGCTGTGCGGCCAGTCCTCGTAGAGGCCCTCGACGTCCGTGAGGACCATGAGGGTTTCGGCGTCAAGAGCAGCAGCGAGTGCCGCAGCCGCCGTATCAGCATTGACGTTGTAGACATGTCCGTCGTCCTGGCTACGGGCGATCGAGGAGACGACCGGGATCCGGCCGTCGGCGAGCAGTGCCTGGATGGCGCCCGTGTCGATCGCGGTGATCTCGCCGACCCGCCCGATGTCGACCAACTCGCCGTCGATCTCGGGCTGGTGCTTGGTGGCGCTGATGGTGTGCGCGTCCTCGCCGGTCAACCCGACGGCGAGGGGCCCGTGTTGGTTGAGCAGGTTGACCAGCTCGCGCTGCACCTGCCCGGCCAGCACCATCCGTACGACGTCCATGGCGTCCTCGGTGGTGACGCGCAGGCCGGCCTTGAACTCGCTGACGATGCCGTGCTTGTCGAGGGCGGCGCTGATCTGCGGGCCGCCGCCGTGCACGACGACCGGCTTGAGTCCGGCGTGGTGCAGGAAGACGACGTCCTGGGCGAAGGCGGCCTTCAGGTCCTCGTCGATCATGGCGTTGCCGCCGAACTTGATGACGACGGTCTTGCCGTTGTGCCGGACCAGCCAGGGCAGCGCCTCGATGAGGATCTGGGCCTTGGGGAGCGCGGTGTGCTTTCGCGTGGTGCTCATGAGGAGTAGGCGCTGTTCTCGTGGACGTAGTCGGCGGTGAGGTCGTTGGTCCAGATGGTGGCGGTCTCGGAGCCCGCGGCGAGGTCGGCGACGATGTGCACCTCGCGGTAGCGCATGTCGACCTTGTCGCGGTCCTCGCCGACGCCGCCGTTCTTGCAGACCCAGACGCCGTTGATGGCGACGTTCAACTGGTCGGGCTCGAAGGCGGCCTTCGTCGTGCCGATCGCGGAGAGCACGCGGCCCCAGTTGGGGTCCTCGCCGTGGATCGCGCACTTGAGGAGGTTGTTGCGGGCGATGGAGCGGCCCACCTCGACGGCGTCGTCCTCGCTCGCGGCGTTGATGACCTCGACCTTGATGTCCTTGCTGGCGCCCTCGGCGTCCCGGATGAGCTGCTGGCCGAGGTCGTCGCAGACCTGCCGTACGGCCTCGGCGAACTCCGCGTATTCCGGGGTGACGTCGGAGGCGCCGGAGGCGAGGAGCAGCACGGTGTCGTTGGTGGACATGCAGCCGTCGGAGTCGACGCGGTCGAAGGTGGTCCGGGTGGCGGCCCGCAGGGCCCTGTCCAGGGCCTCGCTCTCCAGGTCCGCGTCGGTGGTCAGGACGACCAGCATGGTGGCGAGGCCGGGGGCGAGCATGCCCGCGCCCTTGGCCATGCCGCCCACGGTCCAGCCGCCCCTGGTCACGACGGACGTCTTGTGGACGCTGTCGGTGGTCTTGATGGCGATGGCGGCCTTCTCACCGCCGTGTTCGGAGAGTTGAGCCGCGGCGGCCTCGACTCCCGGCAGGAGCTTGTCCATCGGGAGCAGCAGGCCGATGAGCCCGGTGGAGGCGACGGCGACCTCACCCGCGCCGATGTCCAGCACCTCGGCGACCTTCTCGGCGGTGGCGTGCGTGTCCTGGAAGCCCTTGGGGCCCGTACAGGCGTTGGCGCCACCGGAGTTGAGGACCACGGCCGACAGCCGGCCGGTCTTGAGGACCTGCTCGGACCACAGCACCGGCGCGGCCTTCACGCGGTTGGAGGTGAAGACGCCGGCGGCGGCGCGGCAGGGCCCGGTGTTGACCACGAGGGCCAGGTCCGGGTTGCCGTTCTCCTTGATTCCGGCGGCGATGCCCGCCGCCTGGAATCCCTTGGCTGCCGTGACGCTCACGGTGCGACTCCGATCGTGGAAAGACCGAGCTCCTCGGGGAGACCGAGGGCGATGTTCATGCTCTGGACGGCACCGCCCGCGGTGCCCTTGGCCAGGTTGTCGATGGCGCTGATCGCGATGATGCGGCCCACGGACTCGTCGAGGGCGACCTGCACCTGAACGCCGTTGGAACCGTAGACGGACGCCGTGGCGGGCCACTGGCCCTCGGGGAGCAGATGGACGAAGGGCTCGTCGGCGAAGGTCTTCTCGTACGCGGCGCGGACGGACTCGGCGGTGACGCCGGGCCTCGCCTTGGCGCTGCACGTGGCGAGGATTCCGCGGGGCATCGGCGCGAGGGTCGGTGTGAAGGAGACGCTCACCCGGGAACCGGCCGCCGCGCTGAGGTTCTGGACGATCTCGGGGGTGTGCCGGTGGCCGCCGCCGACGCCGTACGGCGACATGGAGCCCATGACCTCGCTGCCCAGCAGGTTCGGCTTGGGCGCCTTGCCCGCGCCGGAGGTGCCGGAGGCGGCGACGATCACGGCCTCGTGCTCGGCGATCTTGGCGGTGTAGGCCGGGAAGAGGGCGAGGGTGACGGCGGTCGGGTAGCAGCCGGGCACCGCGATGCGCCTGGTCCCGGTGAGCTCGGCGCGGGCACCCGGCAGTTCGGGAAGGCCGTAGGGCCAGGTGCCGGCGTGCGCGGAGCCGTAGAACTTCTCCCAGTCGGCAGCGTCCTCGAGCCGGAAGTCGGCACCCATGTCGACGACGAGGACGTCCGGGCCGAGCTGTTCGGCGACAGCGGCGGACTGTCCGTGGGGCAAGGCGAGGAAGACGACGTCGTGTCCGGCGAGGACGTCGGCCGTGGTCTCCTGGAGTACCCGGTCGGCCAGCGGCAGCAGGTGCGGCTGCAGCGCGCCGAGCTTCTGTCCGGCGTTGGAGTTGCCGGTCAGGGCGCCGATCTCGACCTCGGGGTGCGCCAGGAGCAGCCGCAGGACCTCACCGCCCGCGTATCCGCTCGCTCCGGCCACCGCCGCACGTACCGCCATGTCATCCTCCTCCTGGATGGCATGACTATACGTTTCGTTGCACGTTTATGCAACCGGATGCATACCCACTCCCTCCGTGTCTGCGACGGAGAATTTTAGTTGGCACATGGAGAACGCTGGTTGGCAAATCTTGGTCCTGTCACGCTGTGTTGCGGGCAGTAGCGGTGAAACGCCCCCGTCGCCGGTCTAGTGGTGCTTCTCTGGATGAGTGGGCGAGGCAGCAAGAGCGAAGATCCCGTCGGATTCAAGTCAGCTGGACCACCTTGTCACGGCGTACGACGGGGACGCCGGACTGTGGGATCGGCTGCGGCTCGGGGACGACTGGCCGCGTCGGTGGAGTTCGACGTGGCAGGTGGGCGCCGACCAGGTCTGCTGGCCGGTCCGGGACATGGCTCACGTACCGGTGATGTCGTCCCGGCCGATGCGGGGGTTCACGTGGCGGGCGAAGCAGCGGCACCGCCCGGGCCTGGAGGCGATGGCGTCAGCGGGCGGGAAGCATGGCTTCGAGTCGCTGAAGGAAGTGAGTCTGCTGGTCGCGCTGGACTTCTTGGGGGCATCGGAAGTGCTGTCGCAGCCGTTCCGGCTGGACTTCGAGCATGCGGGCGGGCATGCCTGGCACATCCCGGACTTCCTGGCCGTGATCGGCGGTGGGATGTGGTTGCTGGACGTCCGCCCGATGGAGCTGATCAAGGAAGAGGACGCGCTGAAGTTCGCGGCGGCCAGGGAAGTGGCGGCTGCCTGCGGCTGGCGGTACTCGGTGGTCGCGGGCTGGCGACCGCATGTCTGGAGCGTCCTTGACCATCTGTCCTCGCGTCGGCGGCCGGCGAGGGACCTTCTCGGTATGCGCGAGCAGCTGCTCACCGCTATCAGCGGGCAGCAGGGGCAAGCGATGACGTTCTCCGACCTGGCGGAGGCAACCAGCGTGCCTGCCGTTGGCCGGGCGAACATCGTCCGGCTGCTCTGGCACCGCGAGCTCGGCGTTGACCTGGGCAGTCCCTTGCGCCAAAGCTCACTGATCTGGGCGGTGTGATGGCAGCGAGGGGGTTCTTGCAGATCGCGCCGGGTAGGCGGGTCGCGCTCAATGGCGTCGAGTGGACGGTTGACGACGTCCACGGCCAACTCGGCCGGCTCGTTCTCGTGGATGACGACGGCCGCGCGGAGACCCGCTCGTTCCGTTGGCTCATCAACCATGCTGACCTCCGGCTTCTTCCGGCAGTCGAGTCAGGGCAGCTGCCGCCGGTCGCCCGGCAGCCGAGGACACTGGCCGACTTGACCAAGGACCAGTTAGAGCGGGTCCGGCTGCGGGCGGCGCACGTGCTGGAGGCTGAGACGGGGTTCCGGGAGGGCCACCCAGCTCGGGCGCTGCCGGGTGAGCCCCGGCCGGCCTACGACCCGGACCGCACGACGTTGACTCAGCGTCGGTACGCGAAGGCTGCGGAGATAGAGGCGATGCCCCGTCCGGAGGCGGTCCGGTGCGGTCTGCAGCACCTCAGCTACCGGACGCTAGTACGTCTGTCGGGACTGGCGGGCGACAGTCTCCTGCAGGCCTGCGCGGACGGGCGCTGGACGCGGCGACGCAGCGGGCACCGCACCATCACGAAGGAGGTCCGGGAGGCGATCTTCGCAGTAAAGGCCGAGTGCGGCCCGCGCGCCCGCCTGAGCCAGGGTGCCAAGCACCGGTTGGTGCACCAGTACATGCGTGAGCGGTTCCCGACGTTTCCCACTGAGAAGATCCCTTCTCGCTGGACGCTCGCGGCCGTCTGGAAGGAGTGGTTCGGACCCGGCGGAGCCCGGCCGCGTTACGGGCGGACGGCGGAGGCGGCCGCGGAGGCCGGGGTCTCCGGCCGGATGGTGGTCCACCGGCCGGGCCAGGTTCTGGTGCTGGACTCGACCCCGATGCCGGTGAAGCTGCGCGAGACCGTGTTCGGCGACGCGATCACCGCGACGCTGACCCTCGCACTCGATCTCTACACGCACGGGCTGCCGGCCTTCCGGCTCACGCTCCAGTCCGACACCTCGGTCGACATCGCGATGCTGCTGCGGGACGTGATGCTGCCGCTTCCGATGCGGGACGGCTGGGGCGAGGACATGGAATGGCCCTACGCAGGGGTGCCGGCCGAGGTGATCGCCGAGTTCACCGGGCACCGGGTCGCCGCTCTGCCGTTCTTCGCCCCGGAGACGGTCACCACCGACCACGGGAGCCCCTACAAGAATCACGACCTGGTGGAAGCCGAAACGGAGATCGGCTGCCGGATCCTGCCTGCTCGCGTCCTGCGGCAGACCGACAAGTTCGCGGTCGAGCGTCAGTTCCTCACCATCCAGACCATGCTCTTCGAGCACCTGCTGGGATTCACCGGCGGTGACGTCGCGGACCGCGGGGCCGACCCGGAACGCGATGCGAGCCTCACGCTCGCGCAAGCCGAGCACATCATCGCGACCTGGATCGTCCAGATCTGGCAGAACCGTAAACTAGGCGAATACGCCCCGAGTTGGGCGCCGGGTGAAGACCACAGCCCCAACACCCTGTTCGCTGCCGCGATGGAACAGGGCGGCTTCGACCTGGACTTCCCCGAACCGAGCTTCTACTACAAGGTCCTGCGCAAACACCACGTGAAGATCCATCCTCGTCGCGGGGTGAAGATCCTCGGGCTCTGGTATCACCATCCGGTCTTCGACGAGCCGCGCTTCCAACAGCCCTCCGCCCGGGGCGGCAAACACGCGGGCAAGTGGGTTGTCCGCAGCGACCGGAGGGACCGTCGGCAGGTGTTCTTCCAGGACCCTGCCGACCACGAGACCTGGCACATTCTGCGCTGGAGAGGACTGCCGCCCGAAGGTGAGATCCCTGCGTTCTCGGACAAGACTGCCGACGCCCTGCTGACACGCGTGAGAGCGAACAAGATCAGGATCCATTCCGAGAGCGAGCTCCTGGAACATCTGCTCGGGATCCTCGGCTCGGTCACCCCAGTCGACCAATGGCCCAGCCAGGCCAAGAGGAAGGCCGGAAAGAAGCAGCGCGTCGCCCAAGCCCGCGAGATCACCCGCGCACAGGCTGCGGCCGCTGACCGCCCCGCCGCACCCGCCATCGCGGATGAGCCAGCTCCGGCTGAGATGCCCGCGGCCTGGGCCGAGCAGGCCCGCACGATCGACCACGCGGTCGACGCCGACCGCCGTCGACGCCGCGAAGAAGCCCTCGCCGACGTCAAGCCCGTGGCCCCGGCAATGCTGCACGAGGCCCTGAACCGGCGTCCCATGTTCCGGCTTCCGCCCGCCGACGACTTGGAAGCCGATACACCTGTCCAGGAGGACGACACGTGACCCGAGCCCTCTCTCACGATGATCCGCTGGAGGGTTTGCCTTCGCGAGCCAGGATCGCCGAGTTGATCCTGAGCAGCCGCCCGCCGCTCGACACCTACGCCGGCTGGCAGCACTACCGCACCCACTGCGGCCTGCTCATCCCCGCTGCGACGGTCACGCCGCAGCAGTGGTCGATGCTCCCTGAGAGCCGCCGGTACGACTACGACCTCTACCGGGAGCTGACGAATGCGAACCTCCCGCTGCAGGACACCACCATGCACGACAAGGTCGGCAAGCTGATCCGGCGCCGGTTGAGCGGCAACACGAGGAAGAAGGATGACCCGACTCGCGCCGGCGTCATGATCAGCGGCTGGGGCAACTACGGCAAGACCGCGTCTGTCTGCTCAGCCGGGGCCGTCTTCGAAGACCAGTGGCTGGAACTGCACAGCCACCTCAACCCCGGGGCTCTTCCAGGCACACGTGATCTCCACGCGCCGGTTGTCTATGTCTCGACCCCGGTGACGGCGACCCCGAGGAGCCTTTGCGCTTCGATCTTGGGCTTCTTCCGGGCCCCGACCCGCAAGGCGGCCACGCTGCCGGAACTGGTACGTCAGGTCGCCGACTCCCTTTATGACCATGGCGTCAAAGCTCTGATTCTGGACGACATCAGCCGGCTGCGGATGCACCGAGCCGACGACCAGGACGTCCTCGACCTGATGCGGGCCTTTATGAGCCTGGACGTCACTCTGATCCTGACCGGCGTCAACATCTCCGGCATCGGGCTGCTGCGCGAGGCCAAGTGGAACAAGAAGACCCGGCAATGGGAGATGCCACCGCTGGAGTCGACCCGCATCCATGGTTTGGAGGTCACCCAGACGGAACACCGCTTCGAGCTCATAGAGATCGACCGGTTCCGCTACACCACCCCGAAACAGATCGCGGCCTTCGTCAATCATCTGAAGGGAATCGAGAAGCACCTGCGGCTGATGAACGCGACACAGGGCATGCTCACCGGCGGCGGTATGCCGGAGTACTTGATGCGTCGCACCGGCGGTGTCATCGGCCTGCTGGGACGCCTGCTCGAAGACGGCGCCCAGGAAGCCATGGAGTCCGGGAAGGAAATGATCGACGAGAGTCTGCTGGACGAGATCGTGCTCCGGCGGGACGAGCCCGAGCAGCCGCCGGACGAGCCCGTCATCCCGGCCGCCCCGCGGACCGCCGTCAAGAAGGCCACGCAGGCGAAACGACCCCGGAACACCGTTTTCGATGACCCTGGCCCGGCTGCCCGCGCGGGCGCCTGACGGATGGAGCCGTGATGCATCCACTGCCCCGGAGTCTCGAACCGCTATCGGGAGAATCCCTGGTCAGCTATCTGCTTCGGCTCGGGCACCGTCTTGGCCTCTCGCCTCTGCGCCTGATCCGCGAAGCGGACTGGATCAAGCAAGACAGCAACCCAAATCACTTCCCCGGCAGTCTGTTGCTGGACCTTCCCAAGCCTCAGGCCGAAGCATTCGCCCGGCTCACGGGACAGACTGCCAGAGAAGTCTCCGCTCTGACGCTGGCGCAGTGGCGGGACCGCTATCCTCCGATCGCCCGGTCCCTGCCCGAACCAGGGCGCTTGATGAGACCAGACGCATGGCTCTATGTCGGCTCACCACGCTTCTGCCCCTCCTGCCTGGCAGGCGACGGCACTGCAGCCCAGCAACTGCACGGCGGGCCCTGGCTCAAGCTCTGGCACCTGCCCATCGTCTTCGCCTGCACCGAGCATCGGATCTACCTGGAATCCGCATGCCCGCACTGCGGTCAGCCGCACGACACACAAGGACCACTGGTCCAACGAGCCAACGACCATACGCTGCATCCAACGCAATGCCGGTGGACGGTCGACGCTCAGACGCCGAGGAGGAAGTCTTTCGCCTGCGCCGGCAGACTCGACCACCGCACCGCACCGGCACGTGACCGGCCACAACCGACTGCGGACCTCCTCCGCTTTCAGAAATCCCTCCGCGGCCGCCTGAAATCGCCCACTCGAACCACGGAAGCGTCCGAGTACTTCACCGATCTGCGACTGGCCACCGCACTGATCAGCACGACATGGCCTCATAGCCGGGACCTCCTGGATACCGAGACCGCTGAGCGAATCGATTCCAATTCGCAGAAACTGCACGCCGATTCGGGCGGAAGGCGCAACCAACAAGTCCGCGACACGCCACCGCGCGATCCCATTGCGTGCGGAGCTCTACTGATGGCCGCAGATCGCCTGCTTTCGCGAGACGACCTGCCTGACCTCCTGTCGGACATCACGCGCGCCGCCTTCGGCAGCCCTTCAAGCCGGACACCGTGGGCCGTTCTCTATGACAGGTACAAAAACGACTGCTCTGAGCGACTCCGGCAGGTCGCTGAGCCCGCGACCCGAGTGTTCCCCCGAGTCAGCGGCCGCGGGGGCACACGAGCACCGCTCCGAATCGGCTACCAAGCCGAACACATTCCGGCGTTCCTGGAGCCGGACTGGTATCAGCGCTACTTGGCCAGCTGCGCGGGTTCGGCATCCAAGGCCGTGCGGAGGGCCGCCGCCGTCCGACTCGTCCAGTGGGCCATGGGTGGAGCGTACGACGACGCCGCGGAGTTCCTCGGGATCACACCCGTCCAGACCCACCTGCTCACTGGACGCGAGACTCGGCGCTCAGTGCGGACAGGCTGCAACCCTCTTGAGCTCGACAGAGCCTTCCGCGCTCTTGCCTCAGAACTGCAGTCACCACGTCAACCACCAGTTGACTACCGGCGCAGGCGACAAGCACTTCAAGAGTGGGTACTCAGCATCGACGCCTGGAATGCCCTGGTCGGAGAACTCCCGCCCGCCCGAGGCCAGTTCCGCGCCCTGACCAACGACCGCAAGCGTCAGGACGCCTCCGTGTTCATCTGGACGTTAGTCACGCGAGGCGAGCATCTTTTCGCTCCGCGCCCGCTCGAAGCCACGCAACCCACCGAAATCCAGCAACACTGGGCCGCACGGCGAAACACCGCATGGTTCCAGTACGCCCGCCCCGATCCGCTGCGCCACTATGCCGACCTGCGCCACGTTCTCTCCGAGTACGCGCAGCGACTCGCCCGGGACATCGACTCAGGCGCCGGCCCCATTGCCACCCGCGCGGACAAGGCCGGTGGATCACTCCGTTCCCCGACGCTGACGCACAGTAAACACCCATGTCCATGAGGCTATGAATCGGTCCGAGTAGCCGGGCGAGGTCGACCACAATTCCATACAGATTCGTTCGCTGATTACTTCCCTGCTGAGCAGCTTCCGAACGTCGACTTCCGGAATTCCGGAACGATTGACGAAATCAGCGAAGAAGATTTCTCCAGGCGAATTTCAGGAGGTACTGTTGTCCGCCCGGGAGGCTGCTCTAGGGCGGGCCTGTTGCAGGCAGTCCGGCGTCGATGCGTACGGTGAGGCTGCTGTAGCAGTCCCACAGTGTCTCGTTTAGAAGCCGTCGGACGCTGCCCTGTCCATCGCGGGGCTCGGGGCGGATGAGGCGTGCGGCTTCGCGCCTCGTCTCACTCATTTGCGGTGCGGGTAGGCGGTGGCGCTGGTGGTGGAGCATTGGCGCGAGCCAGTAGTAGCCCTGTGTGGCCCAAGCCCAGACGACGGCTGACGCGGCGAGATGCCTGCCTGGACTCCAGCAAGTGAGGGAACGGATCGTCGGCAACTGGCGTTGAGTCACTTTCTCGGTGATCGCCTCCCATTCGTCTGGCGGGATGACCCACGCGCGGAGCTGCTCGCGACGGAGTTGATAGTCGACGCCGTGAGGATCAGCGGTGATCTTGTCGGCCAGCGCGGTGAGGGCACGACTGTATTTCTGGGCGTTGTCGCCGTTGTGCTGCCATTTCCGGAGAAGGGTAGCGGTGCGGAGCTCCGTGCCGTCATGGAATCCGAGGTAGAGTGCTGCCGCTCTGCGAGTGGAGCCTCCCGCCATCTCGACGAGTCGTATCGCGGCGTCTCGCCGAAGGGCATTGGGTGGAAAGCTAAGCCTTCCCAGCAACGAGAACCACGTGTCCGGGAGCCGCTGCGGGATTCGGCGAGCTTCAAGTCGGTCGCGGTGCGTGGGGGTTTGAGGGAAAACCGCTCGAGTATCAGGACCGGGCCGTAGACCGTCGAGACGGTCTTTTATGGCAGTTCGGAAACCGTTGGAACAGTATGGTTCGAGTTCGAGGAGCTTGGCCCGCCCTGGCCACAGCTTGGTGCAGTGTGCCACGAGCGAACCGAGATGATCCGCTGCTTCTGGTGCCCCGAGAATGTTCGAAGCCAGGCCCATGAGAGCAGCGGCAGCGATCGGATCCGGCGACGGAGCTGCCTGCGCACGGGCCGGGAGAACGAATCGTCCACTCCCCTTTCCGACGCCCAAGGATCGCACCTGATCTTCAATATGGATAGCGTCGACTTCCCGCAGCAGCCTACTCGGTTTCAGTTCGGCGGCGACGGGCCAGGTTGCGCAGATCACCAGCATGGTTGTGCGGAGATCGTTGAAAAAGGCCGAAGTAGTGGTCGGCTCGCCTAGCGACATGGCGGGAGCCGTGGCTGATGCCGTTGCCAAACGCGACAAGCGGTCCTGAAGCTCGGTGACCTCGGTGGAGGGCACCGCAACGGGGCCGTGGCGGACATCGAGACGGTTGCCGCAGGTCGGCGCCGTTCGTGGCCCGACACGGCCGTTCTCGGTGGAACGGCTACGGCATTGCGCGGGGTGCAGAACCGCTAGCGGGTTGGGAATGAGATGAGCCGGCCGCCATCGCCCGGCCTCACTGATTCCGGCCGAGAAGGCGGGATTGCCGCACGCGGGACAGCACCATTCGAGGAAACAACGATGCAGCGGGCAGGTAAAAACGAAAGGAAGTCGCCATCGTCCCTGCCAAGCGCTGCCCAAAGTGCGGCTCTCCCTTTCAACAAGACATTCAGGGCAGTATCGACTGAAACGTGTGAACACCCAACCCTCGTGAACCACGGATGAGATGAATTGTTCTTTTCCGAGGTAATCGGTCTGAACGGGAGAGAATCCAGGGGCCTGATGGGCTAGGGTCAGATTGTGGATCTCCGAAACGGTGAGCCGAAGGCTGCTGGCGACGATCTCCGCAAGGCCGGGATCGACTTGGAGCAAGTGCCGGGAAGAGAAAGTGGATGTTGTCGACAGCTTGCCTCCCAGGCCGCAGCGAGCGGCAAGATGCAGTGGGTCGATGTCCAGTCGGTAAGACAGCCGCAGCAGGAAGCCGGGCAGACTCTCCCCTGGCAACGGGTCCAGGCTGCGGGGAAGCGGCCGCATGCTCTCGGGCTCCCCTCTGCGCGGAAGATGTTCGTGGCCGCCGCGGCCGGCGCATTCACGAACTCTTCGAATTAGTTTGGGTCATAGGAGGAGACCAGCCGCTTCGGCGGGCGGCATCCGTTACTACAGCAGCGTAGGGGGTAGCACTGTCAGCGGTGACGGTTCAGCGCGAGCCGACGCTGCATTGCGCGGAACTGGCACCCCTTCATCCCCTGCTGGGCCAGGCGACTTAACACAGAACTCCCCAGCAGATCCGGTTCAAACCTGTACGAAGTCGCCCATAACGGCCAGGCAGCGGTGTTGTCTCATTGCCGACGCCGCCCTCCAGACGGGAGCCGTCGAGTGTCCGCCCTCTTCACCGGAAACGGCTCTTCCCGACGCGCAGCCCGCCCCCGGGGCAGCGACACGTCTTCTGCGGCTGCCTGACCCCGAAGTGTCGCTGGGACCCGGGGATGGCCACTTGGCGCCGACGCCGACCGGGGGCTGCATGGACGAGCGTGTCGGTGGCGCGTCAGCGAAGCTCCGTGAGCCATGTGACCCTGGCTGTCGGCGCAGGCATACCAAATGCCGCGTTTCTCGCGCCGAGGCGCTGTTAGCGTGGCGGGCTGCTTGGCGAGTGTCCGTTGACGGACTGCATCTGCGTTGCGATGGAACGCAGACGGTGGGCAAGTTCTGGCTGGTCGTAGCGGGTGAAGATCTGGGCGAGGCTGTCGACGAGGTTTGTGCGGGCGGGCGTGTCGAGGTCCTGCACGAAGGTCTGGAGCAGGTTGGCGACTTGGACCCAAGCGGTGTGCGGGGCGTAGGTGGTGATTTCGCGCGTCAGCCGGCTCAGGGCTTCGATGGTGTTCGGGTCGGCGGCTTGTGGCTGGTGGATGAGCCAGTGGGCGAGAGCCAGTGTGGGTGTTGTGGACAAGGCGCGGTGCAGTTCCTCCGCCTGGTGCTGGCGTTGGCGGTTGGTTTGTTCGTTCAGTGCCTCGTCGTGTATCCGGCGTTGGATGCAGACGACCGTCTCGATGTCTGTGGTGTCCGCGGTCAGCTGCGCTCGGGCCCATAGGAGGCGGACGGGCGCATGGCCGAGGTCGTGTGAGGTGCCGAGTCGGCTGTTGATGTGGGCTTGAGCGGCCTGGTGTTCAGTAAGGGGATACAGGCGTGCCACGGCGCGGGCTGTTTCGAGAGCGTGGTGGGTGGCTGCCGCGCGGGGGTCGTGGTGTTGCCGGGCTGCGGGTGTTTCCTCCCAGCGTCCGGTCAGGTGTGCGTGGAAGTTGTAGCCGGGGGCGTTGCTGGGCAGCGCGTACATGGTGTCGTTGTCGGTGAGGTGGCCGGCCCGCGGGGCGGGCCAGCCAGCTCGGTCACGGTTGCGGCGCATAAGGGCCCGGGGGTGCGGCGGGGTCTTCGGCCCTCAGGCGGGCCAGGAGCTGGTCGCGCAGGTGGGCGGCGTCGCTGGGTACTGGCGAGGGCGGTGCGGGGGCCCAGCTGAAGAGGAGGTTCTGCATGGCGAGCAGTCGTGGCGCGCTGTAGTGGGGGTCGGTGGGGCGGTGTACGGCGTTCAGGAAGATCTGCTGAATGGTGGGGCTGAGGTCGGGTGTGTCGAGGGCGGTCTGCATCCAGTAGGCGAATGCCTGTGCTACGACCGGGGACCAGGTGGTCGTCGGCAGAGCGTTGCGCCACATGTCGGCCAGCCATGCGGTCGTGGTTCGCTGGTCTGTCAGGAGAGCGGGTCCATCAGGCGTACCGCGGGTGGCGAGGTGAGCGAACGTGCCTTGCGCTGCCGCCTGCTGGGCTTTGCGGTGGTCAGCAGCCCACTGGGTGAGCTGCTTGTGGATGGCTGATCGTTGGTCGGCCTGATCCCACAGGACGTTCAGGGCCTGGCTGATCGCAGCGGTGACTTTGTCGCTGTGGACAGCGTTCTGCTGTGCCGAGTTGGCCAGTTCAGCGATTCTGCTCAGCATGCTGGTCGGGTAGATAGCGGCGAGACGCTGGACGGCCCGGATGAGGACGACTGTGAAGTCGGTGCTGAGCGTGTCCGTCTCGTTGACCCATCGCCGGTAGGCGTTGCGGGCCAGTGCGCCGGCGTGGTCGTCGATTGCGGCGAGGACCAGCAGGTCGCATGCGGCGTCGGCGTGCGAGGAGGACCATTGCTCGGCCAGGGAGCGCAGGAGGCTCGTCCTACGGTGGCGTGCGGTGTAGTGCACGGTCCAGTGGCTGACACGCTGGGCCAGTGGTGCGGTCAGGTCTGCTTCGCCCAGTTTGGTGACTTGGGCAGCGGTCCAGCGGGTGAACTCTTCGAGGAGGTGGGGTCGGTCGTCGAGGAAGTAGTCGACGACCGCTTCGGCGTAGTTGTGGTACCGGAAGCGGATGGTGCCGTCGGGCTGCAGATCGGCGTTGGCTGTGTGTGTCAGCGCGACGACGCCCAGCCCCTGTTGGCCACTGCGGGGCTCGGACTTCTCGTTGAGCGCCGTGGCCAGGCTGCCGGATGCCTTGTATATCTTGTCCGAGCTCGCTCCCTCCAGTACAGCGGCCGCCAGGAGGTAGTTGCGGTAGGCGCTGTCGCTGTGGGTGTTGTGCCAGTTGAGAAGTTCGGTGCGCCAGTCTTCTGCCGCCTTGACTACTTCCCGGACCAGGGCTTTGAAGTAGTCGGTGTCGGGCGATCCGTCGGATGCGGGGCGGCCTTTGCGGCGTTCGATGTCCTCGGTGGTGATGATGGCGTTCGCCCAGGCGGCCACTTGCGCCGGCAGGAGGGAGTCGATGCCTCTACTGATGGGCTCGGATGAGAGCCAGTCGTTGATGTCAATGGCGAAGGGCGCCTGTTTGAGTTGCCTGCCCAGGATGTCCTTGCGTGGTGGTCCTTCCAGGGGCTTGGCGATTTCCGCTGCTCCTCGTCCGCATGTGGCCCAGGCTGTGGTGCTCATCAGGACGACGAGACAGGACCCCTCTGGCAGCTTGTCTGCGTCCTCGACCAGTTCGCGGCCGAAGCCGGCTGGGGGCTGTTCCGCGCGCAGGTCCAGGATCCATCCGGTATGGGGCTCTTGCAGTCCTGCCATGTGGAACGGCGCATCTGGTTCCCGGCGCACTTGGCGGATGGTGTCGCCAACGCGACGGCGCAGTACGTCCAGGGCGGTGCTGAAGCGGCCGGTACCGTCTTGTCCCGTCAGGACGACGACCGGCCTTTGGTCCAGGATCTTGTGAATGGCCTGGTCGTCGTCTTCGTGACGGACGTAGGTTTTCAACTGCGCGGCGACTTCCGCAGGGGGCAGTGGAATACCCCGTAGCCGGCGGAATCCTTGCTCGATGAGAGTGCCGATGACGGTGCCGCGGTTCGTACCGATGCGCTGGCTGACCTGTCCGGCCCAGCCGGGCTCAATGATCTCATCGTGGAGGTCGGCGTCCTGGGAACTGCCCTGGTCTTCAGGGGTTTCTTGTTCTGCGGGAGCGTCCGCTTCCTCCGGAGTGTGTGATGTTGAGGCGTCGTCGGGGAAGTCGGGGGCGGGCGGGGCTTTCTGCCAGCTCGGTTCGGGCGGGTTGGACGACGCCGTCGTTGTGTCAGGAGCGGGACCCCTGAGGGGATGTGACGCAGGGGATGGGACAGTGGTCGGGAGTGCGTCCGGTGTTTGCGGCGTTCGGGCGCTGGAGGTCACAGGCGGTCCTTCTTGAGGCTGTCGGGGCAGTGAGGTTCAGCGCTGGGACCGCTTGGGCGGGTTGCCGATGTTCCGGGCGCGCATGCCGGTGACTGTGGCGCCTTCGGCGACAGTGGTGATGTCCTGGTCTGTCTCCGCGTTTCCGCTGATGGTGTCGTCGGCATGCATGCCGGTGACCTGGCCGCGCACAGTGTGGATCTTCTGTCGCGAGAAGGGACCGGAAGGCTGCCGGTCCTCCTCCCCCTGGAACGTCAGCCGCTGCCCATAGAGGTCCTCTAACCTGCCGCGCAGCCGCCCCAGCATTCGTAGGAGCTCGGGATTGTCCGCGTCGACGGGCGCGGCACCGCGGTGGTACGCGCCAAGAGCATCGCGCAGCAGCTCCAACTCTCCCTGATGCGCCGCGAGTTGCTCCTCACCGACGGTCAGCGGCAGCGCCAACTCCCCCCGCAGCGGCACAGGTAACGCCAAGTCGGTTTCAGGAGCGCCTCGCCGGTCCAGCAGGTTCTCAAGGCGCTGGTAGAGAAACGTGAAGGTGGCCGGCAGCCCGGCACCGAGCAGTGCGGACAGAGCACCGAAGTCAGACATGAACTCCCCCTGGCTCGCGTCGATTCATCCAGAAATTCTCACTCGTACACCGACCGTGAAATCGCCCCATTGAAAACATGACTGAAAGGCATACATTCCCTTCCGTCACACATGTTTCTCCTGTATCAGGAGTCACTATGCACGCACGGCTATGGCTTCACTTCTCGTATTCGCGGCCTGGTTCTGCGCCCGGTCGTCCGTGTATAGGCCCTGCGTCACGTCCGGCTTCTGGACCCTGTGGCGGGAGGTGTCCGTGGAGGCGGTAGACCAGCTCATCAGGGTGCCTGGCCAGGCGTTCTCGGCGCCATGCAGCATCGAAGGAAAGCTGGCCGCGGCTCCTGGATGCCGCCCAGGCAGCACGGCTGCTGGTGACAGGAGACAGCAGTAATCGCGTGAGAGTCAGACGCATACCGTTCAGCGTGGCCGCTCAGATTCCGGTCGGCCGACGCTTTTCGCGCACTCTTGGGACACAGGACGTTCCGGCATCACGAACCAGACATGGCGATATTGGCGAGCAATGTCCTTTCCTCCTGCACCCTGCACCCTCCCGTTCGTTCACGGCAGACATGCAGCGCCCCAAAAATCGCATCCGAAGCGAATACCTGAGCGGGCTTTCCGAGGGGCACAAGGGCATATTCCGGCCCGTGCCAGCCCGCGAGGGCGGTGGCGCCGCGCCCTGGCCACCCGCCCGGCCCCGGCGGTGCAGCAAGTAGTCGCTCAGTGGGCGTGGATGTCGTGGACAGACCAGCCGCGGGCCGTGATCGCCTCGACGTACGGCTCGGCTCGTGTGCGGTGCGCGGCGAAGGCGAGCAGGTGGGTGGGGCGGGTGGCGCCCACGAAGACGAGTTGTGCCGCGCGCTGGACGGTGACCAGGGCCTTGGAGGCGTCCTGCTGTCGGCTCAGGAGTCCGAGGACCTCGTGCACGTCGTGCTTCTTGCCGCTGCGTTCCAAGCATTCGAGGATGAGTGTGGCCGCGTGGGTTTCGCCCTTGGCGCTCTGGATCGATCCTGCAACCGATGCCACTACACCCTGGTCCGCATCAGCCGACGCATCGAGCACGGGCGTTGGCTGGGCGATGTACGGGATGTGGGCAAGGGGATCTGCGAGACGGGCGACACCTTTCAAGGGGCTCTGAGTCAGGTCCGGCAGCAGCCGCAGAAGCCGGGCGGTGAGAACTGCCCATTCAACGTGGCTGTTGAGAGGGCTCGTCAGCAGATCGTGCAGAAGCAGGCGTGCCCTGCCTCCGGCGGTGGCAGGGTCTCGGTCCAGTCGCCTCAGCGGGGGCAGACCGCCGACACTGGCGAGTCGGGCTACGTCACGGACTGCGTTCCACAGGAGTGTGATCGCTGCGTGGTTGTCGCCGGATTGCCGCTGAGCCTGGGCGACGCGTGCCGTCGTGATGAGACTGCCGGTTGTCTGGAGCGGCGTGCTCGAGAAGCCAGGTACGTAGCAGGAGAGGGATTGCGGAAAGGCCTTGGCGCTTCCCCGCGTGAGGCGGGCGCCCAGGACGCGGGGCGGGTTGTCCAACAGCAGCTGGCGGGGGACCGTGGCCGCTGCCATCCGTTCGAAGGCCGGTACCACTTCCGCGACGGTGTCGTCGTCGAAGAGCAGGAGGGCGACGGTCCCGTCGTGGCCGGCGCCGTCGATGCGTTGGCGGCGGTGGACCGTGAGGTCACTGGCGAGTGCCGCGATCTTGCTGCCGAACCTGCGGCTGACGGGGAGTTGGGCGGCGTGCGGCAGGGGGAACGACGAGGGCTGTGCGGCATCCGGTGCGTCGGCGAAGATGCGCTGGTTGATGTCACCCACGCGCTGGACGACCGTGCCCGGCGGGCCGAAGACCTTGTCGAGCAGGCGTTGCTGGAGGTCGCTGGTGTCCTGCATTTCGTCCAGGAGGACGAAGGGGAAGCGGTGGGCGGCGGCCAGTGCGAGCTGGGGGTGATGAAAGAGGTGGTGCTCGGCGAGGGCGAACATGTCGTGGTAGCGGAAGATGCCTCGCTCGGTGAGCGTTTCCTTGAACGCGGCGAATTGTTGGCCACTGTCGCTGGATGCTTTGAAGGGAGGGGTGCCGTCAGGTCCTGTCGCGATCAGGTCTCCGGCGTCGCAGACGTAGCGGGCCTCGGCGACGAGTGCGGGGCCGTTCGTGCGGTGCCCGAGTGCGGTGTTGAGTTTCCGGAACCGGGGGTGGTGTTCGAGCAGCCGGAGGGCTTCGTCCGCGTAGGCCTGGTCGTCTACGGTCTGGACTTCAATGCCCCGGGACCGTAGGGCGGGCAGGGCGAGGAAGGTGTTGGTGAAGGACTGGATCGTGCCGATGAAGTGCGGGTACTGCAGCAAGCGGCGTCCCGCCGGTGTGACGGTGAGGCGGTGGGTGATCTCGTCCTTGGCCGTGTTGGTGTGGGACAGGACGCAGATGCCGCGGGTGGGCGAGGCCCATGCCTGGCCCAGGAGGGCGAGCTTGAGGCCGATCAGGCTGGTCTTTCCCGAGCCGGGAGCTGCCTGGAGGTCCAGGGATTCCAGGCTCTGGATGAAGTACCACTGTTCCTGGCGGGGCAGGTCGAGGCCGAGTTGCCGGGCGAGGGCTTCGACCCTGTCCTTGATGAAGGCGTCGGGGGCGTACAGGGAGGTCATCGCTCAGGCCTCGCTGCACAGGTACGTGAAGGCGGCCACGAGGTAGGGCGGCAGGTCTTCATCGGTCACGGGCGTGCTCTGCAGCAGCCGGGCCGCGTGATGGGCGGCGATCGGCTTACTGCCCCGGCCCATGCGCAGCGGCTCATAAATGTCCAAGGCCGCCTTTTCCAGGGGAACGTTGCTCTCTCGCCACTTCTCGACCTCCTCCTGCGCCAGTCGGTCCAGGTCGGCGAGTCTGTCCGCGGTGGGCCAGGTGGTCTTGGAGGCGACAGCGGCACGAACGGCCTGGTGCATCAGGGTCGCCATGGTCCAGGAGCCGGCGGCCAGGTCGTACTCCAATGTCCAGTGGTCGGAGACGAAGGTGCGTACGTGGCCGCTGTCCTCCTCTTTCAACCCTGCGACGTGCTTTTCGATCTCTTGCTTGGTCATCTCCACCGAGCACTTCAGCTTCTTGCGCATCTCCGCGGAGGTGCTGGCGGGAACCAGGTCCCGGTCCCGTATGCAGGCCACCGCGACCGGTATCTGCTCGCCCTCGCGCTGGAAGATCCGGCTGTAGCGGAAGAGGCCGACGCCGCCGACATTGACGACGCTGACGCCGCATTCGCTGAACGACCGCCCGACCGCCTGTGCGAGGGCAGGCAGGACGATGGCTTCGGCGTCGCCCTCGACGATGGCGACGCTGCGGGCGAAGAAGAGGTTGGCCTTGGTCACGTCGAGGAAGCGGGTGAGGAAGGCGTAGTCGCCCTCATCGAGCTGGGTCAGGCCCGGGGCCAGGCGGAAGGTGGATCCCCGGGCGACGAGGGTGAGGTGTTCGACCGGGATGGCCGAGGCCAGGTTCGGGCTGTGGGTAGTGAGGATGACCTGGACCGGCGGCGTCTCCACTGTGTTCGCGGTCTCGGCGCGATCCCGCAGGAGGTCCATGATGCGGGTCTGCAGTTGCGGGTGGAGGTGGGCTTCGGGCTCCTCGATCAGCAGCAGGGGCGCGATGACGCTGTTGCCGAGCAGGAGCAGTTCGGCCGCCATGAACAGGGCGTTGTTGTAACCCAGACCGTGTCTGGTCCACTCCCCCGTACCCGCGAACAGCGTGAGCTCCAACCGCTCCAGCGCGCGGGCGAGCGTCGCATCACCCGCAACGCCGATCTCACCGCGCAGGACGTCGGAGCCGATGGAGAACTTCTGCAGGTAACCGGTGTTGATGTCGTCCCGGGCCGTCTTGATGGCCTCGTTGTCGCTGATGTGCCGTTCCGCGCGGCGCAGGATGCCGACCAAGGTGGAGGCGCTGCCGCTCTCCTCGTCGAAGTCGTCCTCACCTTGTGCACGCATGGCCGGGTAGCCGGCCAGGATTTGCGACAGCCGTGATCCGCGGCCGGAGCGCAACTCCGCCTCCGCGTCCCGCAGGGGCCGCAGGTAGGTGGCCTTCAGCAGTTCACGTGCGGCACCGTCCAGGGCTGGCCCCTGCCCATCGCGGCCGGTGCGGGTGGTCATCGCGACGCGGTGGGGACGCAGCGGGTCCATCAACTCCGCTTTGACGGTGACGTAGAGGGCGACGTTGCCCTCCTCGTCCGTGGTGAGCAACTCAAGGAAGACGGCCTGTTCTTCCGTTGTGAGGTCCTTGAACCCGCAGGTGATCTTGAAGGTGCCCGCGCGGCCGCCGGGCCCGACGTTGAAGTCGTCGCGTGTGATGCGGTAGAAGTCAGCCGCGGTCGTCAGCAGGCACAGGCGGATCGCGTCGATGATGGCCGTCTTGCCGCTGTCGTTCTCGCCGACGAGGACGTTCGTGGCGGGACCGAAGTCCAGGCTCAGGCTGGCGTCCTTGTCGCCTTCCTTCTGCGGCGCCGCGCCGAAGATCCGGAAGTTCTCCGCATACAGACAGGCAAGGTACACCGACATCCCCCGAGCGATGAGGCCCGCGCCCTCGACGACACAGGCGGTTGTAACCGCTCAAGTGCCCCACCCGCATGCGGTTCTGACGCATCATACGATTCACCGCGACACTGGTGCCTCGTTTGACGAATACCTCCCCATGGCTGGAAATGGACACGTCAGGTCGCCCAACTTCAGACAGCAGTGCGCGACCGTCATTGCGGCACAGCGGCGGGGGGGGGAGATGGACCCTCACGACTGGTAGGTGCCACAGCAGGGCGCCTCCTACGCACAGGGCGCGTCGACACCGTGCGGAGTGAGCACCTCTACGGTGCGTGCGCACCTCCTTCGCGGGGCCCGATCAGCAAGGCCCGTCCGGAGAAGTGTTCCGCCATCGGGAACCGCTTGGGGTGAGAGGCGGCACGAACCTTTTGTGGGACGTGGATGACTCACAGGTTGGGCCGTGCGGTCGATCGCGAGTGAGCGCGTTGACAAACGGCATCATTAAACTGATGATGCAATCAGTTATGCGGAGATGCTCTGAAACTGAGCGTCATCGCGCCTCATGCAGGCATCAAACGCCCGTTTTGGGCGTTATGAAATAATTACGATCGCGTCGGCCCGGCTCGTTCGAGCCGCTGCAAGGCGCTGGCCGACAAGGCGGGCGCCAGACCCCAAGGAGAGGTGCCATGAGCGAGAATGATGTGCACGCGAGATTCCAGAAGCTGCCTGAGGCCGTCCGTGAGAAGGTCGACTCCGCGCTGGGGGACGCCAAGATCGCGCTCAAGCTCCGTGTCGCCGAGATTCTGGCCGACAAGGAGGAGGCGGCCGAACATGCCGTGACGACCGCCGGGCGCGTCGGCGCCAAGAGCGGCGAGGTGTCCGAGCTGACGACGATCCTGCCGCTGAAGCCCGGCGGCGCTGAGCGGCTGCGCCACTTCTTCAAGCTGGTGAGCGGAAATCTGGTCGGCGCCGGCCAGGTCGGCACGCTGCACAACATGCGGTTCGTGTTCCTCGACAACGACACGAAGCTGCTGTTCGCGACCGCCTTCGACGGCGAGTGGGACCCCTACATCGACGACTTCGCCACCAAGATCCCCGAGTTCATGGACTACCTGTTCAGCAACGTCGAGGGCTGGCCGGGCATCACCTCGCCCGACGTGAAGGACTTCATCGTCAAGTACCAGATCCCGGCCGAGGCTTGGTTCGTCGCCCACCCCGGCCTCACCGTGGCCGAGGCCCACCGGCTCAAGCGGCAGGACGCCGCACTGCAGGACTTCCTCACCGAGCTCAACTGAGGCCCCGCACCATGCCCTCCCCCTTCCGGCGCCTGCGCCGACACCCCAGCCTTGATCTCGACGACATCCAGGCGACGCTGCTGCGGGCGCGGCCCGAGCCCTACTTCGGCACCCACGCGATCCTGGAGATCACCGAGCCGGCCGCGGGCAGGGAACTCCTGCGCCGACTGGCCCCGCGGGTGACCTCGGCGGCCCGCTGGGACGAACCCCGGCCGTCCTGGCTCGCCCTCGCCCTCAGCTACCAGGGACTCGTCGCGCTGGGCGTGCCGCAGGCGTCACTGGCCTCCTTCCCGGCCAACTTCCGTGCCGGGATGGCCGCCCGCGCCGAGCGGCTGCGAGACACCGGCCCGAACGCGCCGGAGCGCTGGGAGTTCCCCTTCGGGAGCCCGCGGGTGCACGTCGCGGTCAGTGTCTTTGCCGCGAGCGAGGACGACTGGCGCCACGAAGTCGCCTCGTACGAGAAGGAGTTGGGTGACGTGCCTGGGGTGCGGCTGCTGTCGCACCAGGACTTCGCGGCCGACGGGTTCAACGTGTTCGGCTACCGGGACGGGTTCAGCCAGCCGGTGGTCGAGGGCAGCGGCGCCGAGCCGCTGCCGGGCGACGGCAGGCCGATCAAGGCCGGTGAGTTCGTCCTGGGCCACCCGAGCGAGACCGGTCTTCCGCTGCCCGTACCGGCGCCGGACGTCCTCGGCCGCAACGGCACGTACGTGGTCTTCCGCAAATACCACTCCCACGTCGCGGCCTTCAACACCTTCCTGCACGACAACGCCCGCACCGAGGACGAACGCGAGCTGTTGGCCGCCAAGTTGGTGGGCCGCTGGCGCAGCGGCGCCCCGCTGGCCCTGGCCCCCGAACGCGACGACCCCGCCGTCGGCGAGGACCCGAAGCGGATCAACGACTTCGACTACGCTGCCGACCCGCGCGGGCTGCGCACCCCGCTGGGCTCCCACATCCGCCGGATGAACCCGCGCGACACGAAGCTGACGGTCCTCTCCGACGTCAACATCCGCCGGATCATCCGGCGCGGCACCTCCTACGGACGCCCGCTGCCCACCGACCGGCTCAAGGACGACGGCCAGGCGCGCGGCCTGGACTTCATCGCCCTGGGCGCCCGCGCGATCGACAACGTCGAGTTCCTGCAGAGTGAGTGGGTCGGCTCCGGCAACTTCGTGGGCCTCGGCAAGGAGAAGGACCCGATGATCTCGTTGCAGGACGAGGGCGCCTACTTCACCGTGCCCGGGACCCCGCCCCGCCGGGTGAAGGGCATCCAGTCCTTCAACACCCTGCTGGGCGGCGAGTACTTCTTCATGCCGAGCCTGTCCGCCATCCGCTGGCTGAGCACCTGACATCAGGATCCTGTGCTGCGGCACCCGTGACCCGCCCTCCGCTACGCGAGGCCGTGAGCTGGAGCGGCTGAGCACTCTGCCGGACTTGCTTTCCTCAAGCATTCCCGCCCTGCCGGACAAACCCGCGATCTTCCCCTCCGACTCGGGGCAAACCGGTACGGCGCCTCGTAAAGGACGCGGGACGGTGTCGACATGGCGCTCATCCCCCTCTCTGTTTCGCTTGAGCGGTGGGAACCCCGTCGTGGGCACACCCCTTACATCACCGCTCCAGCGGAGCGCTTCCTACGAATGAGGCACGGCTGATCCTGCGGATCTGTGCGGCGGCGAGGTCGCCATCCACTCCCATGGCGATCAGCGCAGCCGTCGCGGTCCGTGTGCCGTCGTCGCTCCAGGTCCCGGCGTTCACTCCAATCGCGCCAGCACCAGCCCTTCGAGGGCCCGGCTGAGCGGCTCGGGCGGGATGCTGGTGTGGGCACCCCCTGCCGCTGCCCTCGCTCGGTGATCGCCAAGGCCATGTCCCGAGCGGGCCGAGGACCTCGTTCACGCGTTCCGCCCCCAGATCCTGGGGCGCCAGTCGCAGCAGCGTGCGCTAGCGGTCGTCGACAGGCCACATGGCCAGGGTGAAGCGTGCCATCGCGGGGGTGGCGTCGGGTGGGGCGTCAGGACCGGGGACCGTTACGGCCGTCAGGTTGTGGCGCCGCGCCTCGGCGGCGTCCGCGACGAGCCCGTCGACCAGGACGGACCGGCCGACGAAGTGGTCGTAAACGGTACGGCGCACCACGCCGGCGGCCTCGACGATGTCGCTGAAGCTGCAGTCGGTGCTGCACCGTGTCGAGGCTGTCTTCGGATGCCCGGTCACCGAGGGCTATGGGCTGTCCGAGACCTCGCCGTTCGTCACCTTCGGCTCGGTCGACGGGACACGTAAGCCCGGCTCGATCGGCACTCCGATCGACGGTGTCGAGGCGCGGCTCATCGACGAACGAGGCAAGGAGGTCACGCAGGGCCAGGTGGGGGAACTCGTCGTGCGCGAGCCGAATGTGACGCCCGGTTCTCCTCGCTTATCTGCGTGCCGACCGGCATCTCCGTGCCGATGACGAGGCCGATTTCAACCTCGCAGTCCAACAGCCATACATGGCCGAGCCGGATCACGTCGTCGATGCGACCGCTGATCGAGCCCGACGCTTTGCGGAAGAACGCCAGCGTCGCGGTTTCTGGATTTCCGCCGGTGTCCCTGACATGCGAGAGGGAGTTCGTCATTTGCGCGACGACGGGGCCAGGTCCCGTGATGGGCGAGACCAGCGCCAGGTCGGTGACGCCGACGCTTCCTGTGCTCGTCGCAGCCTCGACGATTGTTTCCGGTCGGCGAGCGGCTGCGCTGTGGTGGCGGCGCTGGTGACAACCTGGGCGGCGCCCGTGGGCATGAGGACCCACCTGGCGGGGTTTCGACGCGCCGATGACGCGATATGCCCCGACGGAGAGGCTCACGGCGTTTCCTTGGTGTCCTGAGCGGCCCGCCGCTCAGTGCCCAGCCGGGCGAAGTAGTCGATGAGGTCGGGGGCATCCACAGCGGCGGGGTTGACCACCTGCTCGACGGAAGCGCCCTGGAGAAGACGCTTGACCGGGACTTCGAGTTTCTTGCCTGTGCGCGTGTGCGGGATTCCCGGAACGGCGAGGATTTCGTCGGGGACGTGCCGGGGTGAGGCGCCAGCCCGGATCGCTTCGCGAATCCCGTCGCGCAGGGCGTCGTCCAGAGTCACTCCGGCCGCGAGGACCACGAACAACGGCATCCAGTAGCCGCCGTCGGGTTCCTCGGCGCCGATGACGAGTGCTTCGGTGATCTCCGGGAGGTGTTCGACGGCGTCGTGGATGTCGGCGCTGCCCAGGCGTACGCCGTTGCGGTTGAGGGTGGAGTCCGAGCGGCCGTGGACGATCACCGAGCCGTGGGAGGTGACGGTGATCCAGTCGCCGTGCCGCCACACGCCGGGATACGAGGAGAAGTAGGCCTCGTGGTAGCGGGTGCCGTCGGGGTCGTTCCAGAAGTACAGCGGCATCGACGGCATGGGGCGGGTGACGACCAGCTCGCCGACTTCGTCGACCACCGGGTGACCCTCCGCGTCGTACGCGGCCAGCGCCACGCCGAGGTTGGGGGCGGACAACTCCCCTGCCCAGACGGGTGTGGTGGGTGCGCTTCCGGCGAAGCCCGAAACGACGTCGGTGCCACCGCTGGTCGAGGCGATCTGGATGTGGCCGACATGGTCACGTACCCAGGGGTACGCCGCGGCGGGCAGGGTGGAGCCGGTGCAGCCGATCGCGCGGATCGACGACAGGTCGTGCACGGACGGGTCGATAGCGAACTTGGCCATGCCCAGCAGGTACTGGGGACTGGTCCCGAACAGGGTGACTCGATGCCGTGCGGCCAGCTCCCACAGGATGTCAGGGTGAGCCAAAGGGGCGGGGCTGCCGTCGTACGTACAGGTCGTGGCACCGGTCAGCAGCGCGGAGGCGACCAGATTCCACATCATCCAGTGGGTGGTGGTGTACCACAGGAGGCGATCGCCGGGACCCAGGTCGGACTGGAGGCCCAGGGTCTTCAGGTGTTCCAGCAGGACGCCACCGTGACCGTGGACGATGCCCTTGGGCAGGCCGGTGGTACCGGAGGAGAACACCACCCACAGCGGGTGATCGAACGGGACGGGCGCGCAGGTGAGTTCCTCGGTACGCGTGGATGCGTCCTCCCAAGAAACCACCAGGGACGGGTAGGCACGTTCGGGCCAGGGCAGGCCCACATGACCGACGACCACCATGGCCTTCAAGGTCGGCAGGGCACCCGCCAGTTCGAGGGTGGCGTCGCGGCGGTCGTGCACCGTGCTGTTGAAGCGATAGCCGTCGGAAGCGATCAGAACGGTGGGTTGGAGCTGCGCGAACCGGTCCGCGGCCGCCTTGGACGCGTAGTCCTGCCCGCACACCGACCACACCGCGCCGAGGCTCGCGGCGGCCAGGAAGGCCACGATCGCATGTGGCGTGTTGGGCAGGTAGCCGACGACCCGGTCCCCCGATCCCACGCCGAGGTCGCGCAAGGTCGCGGCGACCGAGGCGACCTCGGCGCGCAAACGGCCGCCGCTCACTTCGTAGCCGGCGCCCGTCTCGTCCAGCGCGAGGATCGCCGGAGCGTCGTCCGGCAACCGGCGCAGGGCGTGGTGGGCGTAGTTCAGAGTGGCGCCGGTGAACCAGCGGGCGCCCGGCATCGTCTCCTCGGCGAGCACCTGCTCATACGGCGTGGCCGCCTCGACCTCGAAGTACTCCCACACCGCGCTCCAGAAGCCCTCCAGGTCGGTCACGGACCAGCGGTGCAGGGCGCGGTAGTCGGTGTGGTCGAAAGCGACGTGGACACCCCGGTGCCAGTTGACCCAGCGGCCGAACTCCGCGATGCGGCTGGTCGTGGTGGCCTCCGGGTCGAACAGCCAGAAGGGGTCCGGGGACGGCGTGATGAGGGACAGGGTCATCGCGTGGTACTCCTCAGCGGAGGGCGGGGGCTTGCGGTGGGGATCAGACGGTGGGACGAGCACAGCAGCGGCTCCCTGCCGCCGACCGGGACCTCCAGACGACGCGGTCGGGGCACAGCAGCACGGTCAGCCCTCGTGGATGATCCGCGCGCCGAGACCCGCGGCGACGGCGCGCACTGAGGGCTCGGGCGGGACTTTGGTCAGCGCGGTGAAGAGGGAGGGAGTACGTCGTGGTGGCGGACGAGGGTCCAGTCGACGCTCACCCGCGGCTGTGGGCACAAGGCGCCGCCCGGCGTGCTCGCTCGGCGTCCTGTGCCTCGTCGGCGGAGAGGCGGAACTCCGGTGTCACCAGTGAAGGCTCACTCGCCACAAAACCATCCACCAGCCGTCGGGCGTGCGCCGGACGTTCGGGCTCATGAGTTCGTCACTTTCACCAGGCCCAGCAGCCGCGCCGGGGCGAGTTCGTTGTCACCGCACATCTCAGGCAGCTCCTCGCGGAGCCTGGCGGTAGACGGGTTGGTGCCCAGGGGGCCACGAGTAACGGGCGGGCTCCATCGGGCCGGCCCGTCTGCCGGCACGGGAGCCCCAGCCGGTCTGGACCTCGCAGGAGACCAGGTCGACGTCGGTGAAGTGCTCGAGCATGAATCGGTCGTGGATCGCGCCGATGGTCGAAACGCCGACTGCCAGGGGTGTGCCAGCCGATGCCCCGGCCCCGCGGTGACCGGGGCATCGGGTCCGGGACATGGTCCTCAAAGAAGATTTCCATAATGATGAAATGATCAACATTGCCCAGCTCGTCGTCAATACCAAAGTCCACGCAAACTGATAAATCTGTCATAGATGTAGTAACGATCGCGATCGTTGTTGGGCTCGGCAGATACCGACCTCAGCCCCGCCCAGCAACCGGTTCGAACGACGCCGCGCCGAAACACGCAAGGCTCTAATGGGGTCCATCATTCGGTCGCGCCGCGCCGCCTACCCGCCTCCAGCGACTTCCGCCACCGCTTCAACGGCATCGAGCCACAGGAGCCCTCCGACATCAAGGAGCTTCCCGCCTGATCAGGAGGGAAGCTCTCGGCACGCGAACCCCGGCTCATGCTGCGGTTCGCGTGCCAGAATGGGGCTGTCCGTTTCCCGTCCGGCCCCTTCGAGGTTTCCTCCGTGTCCCAGCCCGTCGGCCGCGTTCCGCAGCGACGCAACGCACGGTCCAACCGGGCGCGCATCCTGGCCACCGCGCGCCAGGAGCTCGGACGCAACCCCGACATCACCCTTGATGAGCTGGCTCGCGCCTCAGGTGTCGTCCGGCGCACTCTCTTCGGGCACTTCCCCGGACGGGCGGCGCTCCTGGAGGCCCTGGCCGAGGAGGCAGCCGAGGCTCTCCAAGCCGCTGTGGCGGTCGAAACGAAGGCGACGGAGTCACCCGAGCTGGCGCTTGCGTACTTCTCGTTGTCGATGTGGCCGGTGGGTGACCGATACCGGATGCTCCTGGCGCTCGCCCAGCGGGACCTGGGCCGAGAACGTGTCGCTGAGATCCTCGAGCCCGCCCGTGCCAAGGTCACAGCCATCCTGGAGCGGGGACAGCGGGCTGGTGTCTTCCACTCCCATCTACCGCCCGCGGCGCTCAGCGCCGGCCTGGAAGGGATGACGGTCGCCCTGCTGGAAGAGATCAACACCGGGGTACTCGAGGACGACGGCACTCAGGTGGCGATCGCCACGCTCATCGCGGCCGGGGTACCGGAGAAGCGGGCGTGTGCCGTGGCAGAGGACGCGGCGGCCGCGGTCGCCTCGGAAGTGGGCACCGGGGGCTGAGCCACGGCCCGGCTGTCGGACTGCGGTCCGTCGAGTCCGCGGAGGCCCCCTGGGCTCCGAAGCCGTCTCCGGACAGGACCCGGGCGTCGGCAAGAAAGCCGACAAGAGCAGCGAGGCCGCTCGCAGGAAGATGAGGAAGCCGGGCAGAGCGCGGTTCCGGACCTCGTCGGCAGAGCGTGGTTGAGGCACGGTGACCGCGGGCCGAGCACGGCAGGAAGCTGGGCGCTACGAGCGAGGCGCTGGGATGCGCACAGCAAGAAGTCGGCTGCGAGCAGTGAACGGGGACGGTGCCGGATGTCCCCGCTCCGGCACCGTCCGGGGCCGTGCGCCGCTCAGGCACGGCCCGTCCCTGGTGGAGGAGGCCGGACGGGTGTCCGGCCTCCGGTCTGCGGTCCGAGGCCGCGTTCATGCCGTGAGGCTCAGGCGGCGTCCACGGTCTCCTCCGGCGCCTTCGCCGTGTGTTCCTGACGGTGCTTGCCGGTGTGCTTGCGGCCGGGCAGGACGGCGATGACGATCAGCGCCCCGGCGGCCATGATGATGCCGCCGATCAGACTGGTGTGGGCGATGGCGTGGGCGAAGGACTCGTGCACCGCCCCGAGGAGAGTTTGGGCCTGCTGGGTGCCACCCTGAGGATTTTTGGCGACCTGTTCGGCGACCGCGATGCCGCCGCCCACCGAATCCTTGGCGGTGTCCATCGCGGCGGCCGGGAGGTGGCCACCGACCAGGTCGGTCAGCTTGTCCTTGTACGAGGTGGCCAGAAGCGAGCCGAGGACGGCGATGCCCAGGGAGCAGCCGAGTTCCAGGGCGGTGTCGTTGGCGCCGCCGCCGACGCCCAGCTCGGACTCAGGGAAGGAACCCATGATGGTGTCGGTGGCCGGTGACAGGCTCAACCCAATGGCGAAGCCGAGGAGCAGCAGTGGTGCCAGGAAGTCGGTGTAGGTGGAGCCCGACTCGATCCGGGTGAGCAGGAGGACACCCGCGGTGCCGATGATCATGCCGGTGCCGACCATCAGCTTCACGCCCAGCTTGGGGGCCAGCTTGCCGGTGACCGCGGCGCCGACGAACACGGCTCCGGCCAGCGGCAGCAGCCGGATGCCGGTCTCCAGCGCGTTGTAGCCGAGGACGAACTGCAGGAACTGGGTGGAGTAGTAGATCGAGCCGAAGGTGCCGAAGAAGAAGAACAGCACCGCGAGCATCGACCCGTTGAAAGGACGCTCCTTGAACTTGCGCACGTCCAGCATGGGGTTGGGGTGGCGCAGCTCCCAGGCGACGAAGGCCAGCAGACCGACGCCGGCAACCACGGCCGCGGTGATCGGGCCGGCACCCCAGCCGAAGTGCGGACCCTCGATGGTCGCGTAGACCAGGCAGCCGACCGCGACGATCGACAGCAGACCACCGACGTAGTCGATGCGGCCCATGCTCTCCGCCCTGGACGGCGGCACCAGCAGCAGCGCGCCGACGACGCCGACGAGCGCGAGGGGGACGTTCATCAGGAAGGTGGAGCCCCAGGCGTGGTCCTCCAGCAGCCATCCCGCGGCGAGCGGGCCTGCGGCGATGGCAAGGCCGGAGGTGGCGCTCCAGGCCGTGATGGCCTTGGCTCGCTCCGCCCTCGGGAAGATCGCCACGAGCAGGGAAAGGGTGGCCGGCATGACCACGGCAGCACCGACACCCATGATCGCGCGGGCAGTGATGACCAGGGCGGTCTCGTCGACCAGGCCGCCCATCACCGAACCGCCGGCGAAGATCAGCAGGCCCAGGACCAGCGCGCCGCGGCGGCTGTACCTGTCACCGACCGCTCCGAGCAGCAGCATCAGCGCGGCGTAGGGGACGGTGTAGCCGTCGATGACCCACTGCAGGTCGCTGCTGGACAGGCCCAGGTCCTTCGTCAGGTCCGGGGCGGCCACAACCAGTGAGGTGTTCGCCATCACCACGATCAGCAGGCTCAGGCAGAGCACCAGCAGGGCCCACCACCGCCGTGGATAGGGCTCGGTCATCTTCTCGGCGGGTGTCTTCACAAAAAGCGGCATCGGTGGCTCCTCGGCAGGAGGTGAAGCGGTGAGGCTTCCGGGTGAATGCATCGGAGTGGGCGGTGCACGGCGCGGCCGTCGGCCTGCGAAGCGCCGCCAGGGCACGTTAATTGCCCACTGATGTGCAGACTAGTTAGTTGCTCGCCAATGTGCAACTATCGGGGTGTGCTCCCTCGTCGACTGGAGGTCCCGTCATGTCCCGCGCACCCGCCGCAGACACCCCAGGGCACAGTCGGACCCGCATCACGCGGGCCCGCATCCTCGATGCGGCCAGGCAGCAACTGGGCCGTGACCCCGACAGCAGCCTCGGTGACATCGCCGAGGCTGCGGGCGTGGTGCGCCGCACGGTGTACGGCCACTTCAACGGCCGTGCCGCGCTCGTCGAGGGACTGGTGCAGGACGCCTCGCAGACTCTGCGACAGGCACTGAAGGCACAGCAGGTGCCCGCGGCGGACGCCGACACGGCCCTTGCGCGCTTCGTCCTCGCCGTGTGGCCCGTCGGCGACCGCTATCGCATGCTGCTGCGCCTCGCCCCCCAGGACCTCGGGGCCGAGCGGGTCGACACGGTCCTGGCCCCCGCGCGTGAGACGGCGGCGGCGATCATCGCACAAGGGCAGCGACAGGGGGTCTTCCACACCAGCGTTCCGCCCGGACCTCTGAGCCGAGCACTGGAGGGGCACCTGCTGGGACTCCTGGAGTGCGTGAACGCCGGGACCTGGGTCGACGACGGCACGCACACCGCGACCGCCGCCCTTATCGCGATGGGCGTGGAAAGCGACCGCGCCGCCGACCGCGTTCGCGAGCTCCTCGGGGCCGAGGGCGCCGGCGCGCAGGTCCCGGACGCGCCCTTCTTGAACTTCTCGACACCCCTCCAGAGAGGACTCCCATGGACCGGCCCCGGCCCGACGGCGCATTCGTCGGCAATCCCTACCACCGAGACACCCCCGTGCACATAGGCCTCCCGGCCGCGAGGAGGCGGCGCCGACTGGTCGCCGCGTCCCTGGCGGCAGCACTGATCGGCAGCGTCGCGGTCGACCGCATCGTGGCGGCTCACGCGGAGAGCCGTATAGCCGCGGCGTTTCAGGACGGCATGGCAACCGCGGACCGCCCTACCGTGCACGTCAGTGGTTTCCCCGTACTGACCCAGCTAGCCGGGAGCAGCCTCGACCACGTCGACCTGACCGCCCATGACATACCGGCGAACGGAACGACACGTCCTCTGCCGGTGACGAAACTGACCGTCGGCCTCGACGGACTCAGGACCTCGGGGAGCGCCGATGAGGCCCACGCCCGCAGTGTCGAGGCCACGGCGTTCCTGTCGTACGACGACGTGTCGAACGCGCTCGGCGTTCGGACATCGCAGGGAAACGAGGCGGGGCGGATCAACGCGACGGCCACCATGCCGCTCGCCGGCGACGTGACCGTGAGCGCGGCTGTCTCGGCGGCGAGGGGCAACCGCATCGCCTTCACGGATGTCCGCCCCGTTCGGGGCGAGCTGCCTGCTTCGCTGACGGCCCTGCTGAACAAGGCCCTGGAAGAGCCGGTTCCGCTGGAGAACGTCCCCGCGGGGCTGCGTCTGCGGTCCGTCACTCCCACGCGCGACGGGATCGAGGCCGACTTCACCGGCCGGTCGGTCACCTTCCGGCCGGGCTCCGCGGCCACCGCGTAGCAGGGTGGGTCAGGCGGGGTCGGGCAGGGGGCGGCGGGCGACCTCGTGGGCGTCGTCCGGTGGCACGCCCAGCATGCGCAGGACCATCTCTGCCAGGTCGACCGCGGCTTCGTCGCCGTCCAGTTCGGGGCGGGCGAACCTGAGCTCCACCAGGGACAGCAGGGTTCCACCCAGTGCGGACAGGGCGACCGTCGGGTTCACGGGGGTGAAGCGGCCGGAGGCCATGCCCACCTCCACGTCACGCAGTGCCCGCCGGGCCAGGCCGTTGTCCGAGTGGATGTGGCCCAGGCCCCGGCGGCGCAGAACCTGCATCAGTTCCGGGTGGGAGTCGGCCATGCGGGCGCTGAGCCGGAAGCCCGTCGCGACGAGTTCCGCCGGGTCATCGATCCCGGCCAGGCGCTTGTCGAAGCTCTGGCCGAACTCCTCCAGGGCGTCGACCACCGCGGCCTCGAACAGCTCAGTCTTGGACTGGAAGTGGTTGTAGAAGGAGCCGAAGCCGACGTCGGCGCGCTCGGCGATCGCCTGGATGCTGGCGCCGGTGTCACCGGTCTCGGCGAGTATCTGCCGGGCGGCGCGAATGAGCGCGCCACGGGTCTCGGCGCGGCGCCGCTCGAACCGGTTGCTGGGCGGGGCTGTCGTAGGCATGCGCTGATTCTAACCGCCGGGACGATGGCGATAGCATCTCTGATGCATCCATCATTTCTTCTCGCGAACACCTTGCCGACAGAACTGTCATAGTCGATGTTTCCTCAGGCGATGTTGCTCGGACACCCTGCCTGAAACACCCCCACGGGACCGATGTCAAGACGGCCCACCAGGACCTCCACAACGAAGCGCCCTGCGCGGCGAGCACCCCGGGCGGTCGCGGAACCCCTTGATCAAGGTGCCGGGCCTGGTCTGGCTGGAGTTCGAGAAGCCTGATGTGGACCGAGCCGAGGTCTTCGCCCGGGACTTCGGGTTCCAGGTCGCCGCGCGCGCCGAGAGCGAACTGTGACGGCGCGGCACCTTCGCCGGCTCGCCGTACATGGTGATCCGCCGTGGCCGTACATCCCGGCTCATCGGCCCGGCAACCACACACAAGTTCGGCGCTCGGACGGGCTTGAGCAAGCGGTCGCTCGCTCAACGACGAGACCCTGCAGCCACCCGGAACCAGCACATGATCTTCACCATCCGCCGCCCGACCGTCCGTTGACAAATGATGAGATCATCAGCAACGATTCAATCGTCAACATGGCGCTGGGGTGGCAGCGGTTCGAGCCCTGTACACGCTGTTGCGCGGGCCCGCCTGGCCCGCGTTCTCTGCCCAGTCCTCAGCCCTCCACTCGCAGCTGAGATTTCATGCGCTAAGTGTCGTTGATAACAACCTAAGAAAAGGTGGTGACAGTCCAATGGTTAGCATTTGGCGTAAGACCGCAATGGTCGCCCTGGCTTCAGCCAGCCTCGTCGGTCTGGCGATGTCCGGAACCGCCCAGGCCGCAAGGGGCTATCCGTCGGTGCACATGCAGGTCTGCAATGCGACGGACAAGGGACGGTGGTACTTCATCGATGGTTTGAACCAGAATAACTATCAGGTGACGTACACCGGGCCCTATATCGAACCGGGAAAGTGCGACACCGGCTGGTGGTGGTGGAAGATTGGCGAGAAGGTAACGGTTCGTACGGAACCGCCGTGGTGGCAGACTCCCAAAACCTCCGGCGACTACTACATTCCAGCGAATGCGATGAACGAGAGCACACAAACCTTTACGGTTAGGGCGTAGCCCGTATCCGGTCGGTGCCTGCCAGCATGCAATGCCGGCAGGCACCGCTGTCGGTGGCTCGAAGTGGCCAACTTGCGCGCCCAGGCAGACGTTCGTGAATCCTTGATGGGACGCTGCTGCCGATCGACCGCGTCGCCGCCGACCCCCCGTACCACTCCACGGCCGACCGTCTTCTACGGCTCGCAGCGTTCTCGAGGAGTTCATCGGCACTCCCGCGGAGAAGGACTTGCTGGTCAGCGGGAAGGACAAGGGCCAGTGCGCCCTCCCCCGCAAGCCGATCCGCCGCCGCTTCCAAGGACTGCCGGCCTTCGTCGTCAACCGAGGCGAGTACTGCTTCCTGCTCGGCCTGCGCGCTCTGCGCTGGATCGCCGACCTCGAAACCTGACACCCCTGACACCTTCAAGACCAAGGAGTTCTTCATGGCGGATCACTTCTCCGGACCGCGCATCCTCTTCGATCCCGCGTCCGACGTCACCGACGTCTTCGCCTTCCCCAGCCCGGAGAGGCCCGGCCGTCTGGTGATCGTCCTCGACGCGTTCCCGGCCGCCGCTCCCACGGCGCTGTTCTCCGACGCGATCACCTACCGCCTGCGGGTCCGGCCGATCACGCGGGCGGTCGAAGGAGTCGCGTTCAGTGTCGGCGACACCGAGTACGCCTTCGACTTCACCTTCGCCGCCCCTATCCAGGGCCCCAGCGGCGACGAGCCGTTGCAGACAGGCACCTGCAAGACACCGAACGGTGAACACATCCTCTTCCCCGTCAGCGACGAGACGCCCACCGAGGCAGAGGGGCTGAGGATCTTCGCCGGGCCACGGCTCGACCCGTTCTTCATAAACCTCGCGGGCGTCGTGGCCACGGACGCCACGGAGAAACTGGCCTTCCAGCCCGACGCGGCCAACCCCGTGCACGGCATGAACGTTCTGAGCATCGTCATCGAGGTCGACACCGAGGCCGTGTTCGGCCCGGACGCCGGCCCCCTGTTCGGCATCGTGGGTGAGACCGTGACCTCCGGCGGACGCCCTGTCCGGCTGGAGCGTGTGGGCCGGCCGGAGATCAAGAACGTCATCCTCGCGAGCAAGAAGTTCGACCCCGTCAACAGCGACATCGACGTCCGCGACCTCTACAACGAGGAGGACGCCTTCGCCGTCCGGCAGGACTACGCCGGGGCCTACCGCGCGCGGTTCAACGCCAATCTGGCCTTCTTCGACCGCCTCGAGGGGGAGAGCGTCTGGCCGCTGGACGATGAGGGCGCGCACCCGCTGACCGAGCTGCTCCTGGCCGACTTCCTCGTCGTCGACGTCTCGAAGCCCTTCTCCGAGAACAGCTGCTTCGAGATCGAGACCGCCCTGCTCGCCGGACGCGAACACACCACCTGCGGCGGCCGGGCACCCAACGACGACATCGTCGACACCCTCTACACGCTCCTCGTCAACGGCGTCGCCGGCCCCCGCATCAGTGACGGCGTCGACCATGCGACCCAGCCGGCCACGCACGAGTTCCCCTACCTGGTGGCCCCGAACCCGACCCCGCCGGACATCATGACCTTGCTCGCCGCAGTCTCGGCGCCGCCGGAGCCGGAGAAGGAAGCAGCATGACGACCCAGCCCGTCCGGGGCGACCACGAGCCGGTCACGACGAACGGCACCATAGCCCTGGTCAACCTGTCGGCCCAGATCGACAGCCTGAAGGCGCAAGGACACCGGGCGGGCCCCGCCACCCACTTCGCGGTCGCACAAAGTGCGGTTCTGGTCGACCTGCTCACCCTGCGCGGTCACCTCCTGGGTCGCGTCGCCGACTACGAACATGCCGCGCAGCTCGCCGAACAACTGGTGCGCGACGAGCCCGAGGACAGCACCGCCCTGCTGGCCCGGGCTCGGACGCGGGCGACCCTGCATCGCTTCGCCGAGGCCATGGCCGACCTCGACGCAGCGGGTCGAGCAGGCGCGGCGCAGGCCACTGTGGACGGAGAACGGGCCGCGATCCTGCAGGCGGTCGGCTGCTACGCCGAAGCCCAGACCCTGCTCAGGAGAGCGGCCCCCCTCCAGTCCGACTTCACGATGCTGGGGACCCTGGCCGTACTCCAGGCAGAGCGGGGGGAGATCATCGAGGCCGAGCGCCTGTTCGGCGAGGCACGACGCAGCCACCGGGGTGTCTCGCCCTTTCCTCTCGCGCAACTGGACTTCCGGCGTGGCGTGATGTGGATGCGCGAGGGCGACCAGCCTGCGGCCCGGTCGTGGTTCGACGCGGCCCGGCGCCGGGTGCCGGGCTACGCCCCGGCCGCCGGCCACCTCGCCGAGGTCGACCTCCTCCTGGGAGACCCCGAGGCCGCCGTCGCCCGCCTGCGCCCCCTGGTGAAGACGAGCGACGATCCGGAGTACTCCTCCCAATTGGCACTCACCCTGAGAGCGGTCGGCCACCACCAAGAGGCCAATTCGTGGCGCGACTGCGCGGCAGCGCGTTACGACGAGTTGGTTCTGCGGCACCCGGAAGCCTACGCAGATCACGCGGCCGACTTCTGGCTCACCACGGGAGCCGATGTCGACAGAGGGCTCCAACTGGCCCTGCAGACGCTGGTTATGCGCCAGACGGCACGCTCGTACGCGCTGGTCCAACGAGCCACCTCTGTGCGCGACCGGATGGCGCGCTGCGCACCGTAGCCGCTGCGGCGACCACGGCGGTGCGATTGATGACAAGGACGAGCCAGGCGGATGGGGCGGACCACACGGTCCGCCCCATCCCGACCGGTGTGTCGTGGACCAGTCGGCTCGCAGGAGTGACTGATGAACCACATCCTCGCACCCCGGTTCCAAGGCGTGGGAGCAGCCCGAAGAGTTCGACATCGACGGCTGGCTGCCTGAGTACAGGGCCCAGCACCACCCGTACGCTTAGCGGCCCTTCGGTTCGGGTGAACGGGCCTGCATCAGGCGGCAGTTCGCGCTCACCGAGGCCGGCTCGCCCTCGCCCTGATCCTGCGGAGGTTCGCGTTCTCCGATCCGGGCGACTACCAGCCGCACGTCGAGGAAGCACTGACGTTCAAGCCGTCCGGCTTCACCCTGCGGCTGCGCCCTCGCGACAGGCGAACGCTCGCACCGGAAGCCCCGGTCGCCGTCACCCGGCACGAGCCCGGCCATGTCGCCATGGGCGTGAACCTCGCCGTCGCCAAGGCCCTGCCCGTGTCGGAGCCCGCTCCCACCGGCGGTCAGGACCCTGGCCGCTGCCAGCTATCACATCCTCGGCGAGACCTTCCGCTGCATGGCCGCCCTGCGCCACGTCGACCCTTCGCCAAATCTCCGCCGCGCCCCCGCGGGCGAACGTCAAGACACCCACCGGCCGACCCGTGGAGACGAGGCGAGCCTGCGCGATATCGGTCCTGCTGCCCGAGGAACTGTCGCGCCACGAGGTCGTGGCCGTGCTCCACCTGCCCGCCCAGGACGTCTACAGTGACGCCGCGCCGCCGCTACACCGACGACGTGCTGTCTTTCAACGCGCGGCACGCCCTGGAGGCCCACCGCCCGCTGGGTTCCCTCATGCGCTCCCGCCACGCCGTCTGTCCACGCGACTTCTGCCACCGCCTCAACGAGGTCAAGCCGCAGGAACCGTCCGACATCAAGGAGCCTCCCGCCTGACCCTGTAGATGCCTCTGGCCACCCCGCTCAAATTCGGCGGGGTGGCCTTTCGGGCGCCAGGGCGCTGAGGTCAAGCGGCAATCGACAGACCGGTGTACGCCACCGCCGCCAGGGCCAGAACGGCGGCGGGCAAGGCCCGTGCGGGCGGGTCGCCGTGACGCAGATGAACCACGGCCGCCGCCACCATCAGCAGGGCGAGTCCCACCGCAGCGGTTGCGCCGAGGGGAACCCAAACCAGGCCGGCCAGCAGTCCGCCGGCCCCGGCGACTTCCAGGATGCCGACCACGCAGTAGAGGCCCTGTGACCTGTCGAGGTGGGCTGCCGCCTGCCGCATGACCGGTACGGCGGCGATCTTCGCCACTCCCAGCGGCAGGAAGACCAGCGCCAGCACGACGGCGGTGACGATCTGTGCAGTTCTCATGCCTCGGCGCTCCTGCGACTGCGGCGGTCGGCTCCCAGGCGGGCGTAGTAGTCGACGAGTTCCGGGGCGTCCAGCGTGGCGGGATTGACGACCTGCTCGGCAGGGGCGCCCTGGAGGAGGCGTTTGACGGGGACTTCGAGCTTTTTGCCGGTGCGGGTGTGGGGGATGGCCGGCACTTCGAGGATCTCGTCGGGGACATGGCGCGGTGACGCGCCGGTGCGGATCGCTTCCTTGATCTTCTCGCGCAGGGCGTCGTCCAGCGTCACCCCGGCCGCCGGGACTATGAACAACGGCATCCAGTAGCCGCCGTCGGGTTCCTCGGCGCCGATGACGAGTGCTTCGGTGATCTCCGGGAGGCGTTCGACCACGTCGTGGATGTCGGCGCTGCCCAGGCGTACGCCGTTGCGGTTGAGGGTGGAGTCGGAGCGGCCGTGGACGATCACCGAGCCGTGGGAGGTGACGGTGATCCAGTCGCCGTGCCGCCAAACGCCGGGATACGAGGAGAAGTAGGCCTCGTGGTAGCGGGTGCCGTCGGGGTCGTTCCAGAAGTACAGCGGCATCGACGGCATGGGGCGGGTGACGACCAGCTCGCCGACTTCGTCGACGACCGGGACGCCTTCGGCGTCGTAGGCGGCCAGGGCGACGCCCAGGTGGGGAGCTGACAGTTCGCCCGCCCAGACGGGGGTGGTGGGTGCGCTGCCGGCGAAGCCGGAGACGATGTCGGTGCCGCCGCTGATGGAGGCGACCAGGACACCGTCGCCGACGTGGTCGCGGACCCAGGGGTAGGCGGAGGCCGGCAGCGCGGAGCCGGTGCAGCCGACGACGCGGATCGACGACAGGTCGTGCACGGACGGGTCGATGCCGAACTTGGCCATGCCCAGGAGGTATTGGGGACTGGTGCCGAAGACCGTGACGCGGTGGCGGGCGGCCAGTTCCCACAGGACGTCGGGGCGGGCGAGCGGGGCGGGGCTGCCGTCGTACGTGCACGTGGTGGCGCCGGTCAGCAGTGTCGAGGCGACCAGGTTCCACATCATCCAGTGGGTGGTGGTGTACCACAGGAGGCGGTCGCCAGGGCCGAGGTCGGAGTGCAGGCCCAGGGTCTTGAGGTGTTCCAGCAGGACGCCGCCGTGGCCGTGCACGATGCCCTTGGGCAGGCCGGTGGTGCCGGACGAGAAGACCACCCACAGGGGGTGGTCGAACGGTACGGCGGTACAGGTGAGTTCTTCCGTGCGAGTGGAGGCGTCCTCCCAGGGGACGACCAGCGACGGGTAGTTCCGCGAGGGCCACGGCAGACCTACGTGGTCCACGAGCAGGGTGGCCTTCAGCGTCGGCAGGGCCTGGGCGAGGTCGAGCGCCGCCTCGCGGCGGTCGTGCGCGGTGCCGTTGAAGAGGTAGCCGTCGGCGGTGATCAGGACGGTTGGTTCCAGCTGGGCGAATCGGTCGGCGGCCGCCTTGGGGGCGTAGTCCTGGCCGCACACCGACCAGACGGCGCCGAGACTCGCGGCGGCGAGGAAGGCGACGATCGCGTGCGGGGTGTTGGGGAGGTAGCCGACGACCCGGTCGCCCTCGCCGACGCCCAGGTCACGCAGGGTGGCAGCGACGGAGGCAACCTGGGAGCGCAGTCGCTTCCCGGTCACCTCGTACCCGGAACCGGACTCGTCGAGGGCGACGATCGCCGCGTCGTCGTCCGCGAGGTTGCGCAGGGCGTGGTGGGCGTAATTGAGGATGGCGCCGGGGAACCAGCGAGCACCGGGCATGCTCTCCTCGGCCAGCACCCGGTCGTACTCACTCGCGGCGTCGATGTGGAAGTACTCCCACACCGCACCCCAGAAACCTTCGAGGTCGGTGACCGACCAGCGGTGCAGGGCGGCGTAGTCGGCGCCGGCCTCCACGCCCCGGTACTGGCCCGCCCAGCGGGCGAAGTCCACGATGCGGCTGGCGGCCGCCGCCTCCGGGTCAGGCGTGAAGAAGGGGGCCGGGTCCTGCGTGTTCATCGCGTGGTGCTCCTCAACAGGCTCTTCGCAACGGTCCGTCGGGAAAGGGAACAAGGACAGGGGCTTCGTGTGGTGTGCAGCAGGGATGCCCAGTCGGCCGTACCCGTGAAGGTGCGACCGCCGGACGGGACGACGTCCATCACGATGCGGTCCGGCCGCAGCAGCGCACTGTCCGCCTTCCCCTCGCGCAGCCAGGCGGTGAGACTGCCGTCATCTCCGAGGTCTGCCACGGACAGAACCCGGGCACCGAGCCCGTCGGCGACCGCCTTCAGCGAGGGAGAGAGCGGTACGGCGGTCAGCACGGCGAAGGAGTCGCCGAGCAGCTCGTCGAGGCGGGCGCGCCGCCCGTCGGTGTTCACCCACGGCTGCGGGCAGAAACGGCCCACGAGACCGCGGCCGGCACCAAGGGTTCGACGGCGTACGAGCGGCCCGGTGGTCAGGGCCGGGCTGAGGTCGCGGGAAGCCGTCGCGGTCAGGCCAGGGATACGGACGGCCGCACCCAGGATGCCGCGGCGGATGGCGGCGGCGCCGTCCTGCCCTCCGGTCATGGCCCAGCCCATGGCCACCGCAAGCCTGATCACATGACGGGCGTGCGGCTTGCGCTCGCTCTCGTACGTGTCCAACAGCCGCTCATCAGCACCGTGTTGGAGGACACGCGTCAGCTTCCAGGTCAGGTTGTAGGCGTCGCGCAGTCCCGCGCACAGCCCCTGACCGATGAACGGCGGGGTGAGGTGCGCGGCGTCACCGAGGAGGAAGACACGCCCCCGACGCCAGCGGTCGGCGATGAGCGCCCGGAAGGTGTACTGGGCCTGCCGCACCACCTCGAAGTCGGCACCGTGGGCCAGGTCCACCCAAGGGGCGACCAACTCCCGCAGCCGCTCCCGGCCGTGCGCGCCGTCGAGGCTCTCCCCGTCGCGGAGCCGGAACTCCCAGCGGTAGCGGTCTTCGCCGACGCGCATGAACGTCGCCGGCCGCCGCGGATCACAGATCTGTTCGACACCTTCCCAGCAGCGGACGGGGAGGCTGGTACGCACGTCGATGACCGTCCAGCGTTCCTCGAAGTGCAGGTCCTCCCACGCGGCGCCGACGGCGTCGCGGATCAGGCCGTTGGCACCGTCGCAGCCAAGGACGGCGTCCGCCCGCAGCAGGTGTTCACCCTCGTCGTCGCGGTAGGTCACCTGGACCGGACCGTCACCGTCCTGGTCCACGCCGACGACCTCCGCCCCACCGCGCAGCTCGGACTCCGGGGTGCGGGCCAGGGCGCCGCGCAGCACCCGCTCCAGTTCGGGCTGGTCGAACATGCTGGTCTGCGGGAAACCGTAGGCACCCTGCGCGGAGCGTGGGAACTCGGCCATCACCCGGTGCCGGGCGTCCAGCAGCCGCAGCCCCCGCGAGGGTCGGGCGATCGCGGCGAACTCCTCCTGGACTCCTGCCGCCTGGAGGATGCGGCGGACCTCGTCGTCGGTGGCGACGGCGCGCGGAAGAGGATAGACATCGCGGTGACGTTCGAGGACGGCGGTCCTCACACCACGCCGGGCCAGCAGGAGGGCGGCGGTCACGCCCACGGGCCCGGCTCCGACAATCACCACGGGTACGTGTCCCGGCCTGGGGGCGGTCTCCCGTGGTCGGGCAGCAGGTTCGACGGTCATGTGCGGCTCAATTCGGGTTTCGGGTCGTGTCGGTCAGGTCGCGTCGGCCACGGGGGTGCGCTGCTCGCCCAGGTCGATAAGCCCGTCGGGGGTCGCGATCGTCGCCGTGATCACGTCGCCCTGGTGGAGGTAGTGCGGATTCCTGGCCTGACTCTTGAAGAACGCCTTCCACTTGACGGCGGGCGGCAGCAGCGCGGCGATCTTCTCCACCGCCTTCGGCGGGGCCTTGAGGGCGGTGCCACCGGGCGTGCCGGTCAGCAGCAGGTCACCGGGATCCAGGGTCTGGAAGCGGGCGAGCAGGGTGAGCGCCTGCGCCGGGCGGACGATCATGTCGGCGAGGGTGCGGTCCTGACGCAGCTCACCGTTGACCGACAGCTTCAGCCGCAGATCCAGAAGACGGGCGAAGTCCTCCGGCTCCAGCAGCGCCAGGTGGGGGCCGGTCGGCGTGAAGGTGGGGTACGACTTGCTTTCGTAGAACTGCCCCTTGGTCAGCTGGACGTCCCTGGCGCTGACGTCGTTGGTCACCACGAGCCCCGCGACGTACGACGGCAGGTCGCGCTCTTCGACCACGGTGCCGACTGGCAGGGAAGCGCCCATGATCAGGCCGAGTTCCACCTCGTAGTCCAGAAACCTCACATGGGAAGGCCGTACGACCGCGTCGTGCGGACCGCTGACCGAGCCGGACGCCTTGCGGAAGAAGGTGGGCAGGATCTCGCCGGTAAAGCCCGAATCGCGGGCATGGCTGCGGTAGTTGACCATCTGGGCGACCACCCGGCAGGGCGTGGTGACCGGGGAGAGCACGACCAGGTCGGCGACGGGCGTGCCCGGCTCGCCCGACGCCACGGCCTCGCGTACGGCGTCGCGGTCGGCGAGCAGCTCGGCGGTGGTGGTGGCCTTGGTGTCGACGCGGATGGCGCGGTCGCCGAGGGCGGCCCACCAGCCGTCGGCGGTGCGCAGGACGTTCGTGGTCATGAGTTCATCGCTTTCAGCAGGCCCATCAGCCGGGCCGGGTCGAGTTCGTTGTCGCCGCGCAGCGCATGCAGCACTTCGCGGACCTTGGCGGGGGACGGATTGGCGCCGAGGAAGTCGCGGGTCGCCGGCGGTCCCCATTGCGCGAGGCCGCTCGCCGACATGGGTGACCAGCCGGGCTCGACGTCGCGGGAGAAGAGGTCACCGTCGGAGAAGTGCTCCAGCATGAAGCGGTCCGGGTCACGCCAGTAGTCGAAGAGCTGGCTGCCCAGGATGTGCCGGCCGATGCCCCAGCTGCGCCGGTAGCCGCGCTCGGCCAGGTACTCCCCGCCCGCCGCGATCGCGTCCAGGTCGGTGACCTGGTAGGCGGAGTGGACATAACCCGTCCCCGGCCCCAGATGCATCGCCAGCGTGTGGTGGTCCACCGCGACGCTTCCCTGGTCACAGCGGATGAACGCCATGACCGGGCCGCGCTCGCGTTGGCCGTCCAGGAAGTGGAAATCGCTGACGATCATCCCGAGGGTCTCCAGGTACCAGTCCAGGGCACGGGCGAACACCCGCGTCTGAAGGACCACATGACCCAGCCGCTGAATGCGTGCCGGCTCGCGCGCCGGGCGCTGCGTGACGTTCCTGCGAAGGTGATCCGTGCCGGAGTTGAGCAGCAGCGGCCGCTGCTCGGGCAGCGCGGGCAGTTCCTCGCCGTGGTGTACGACCCGCACTGGGAGGCCGGAGGGGTCCAGCAGGTCGACCACCTTGCCGCCGCCGGGCGCGTCCACGTCCCGCACGTCGGATCCGGTGGCCCGGGCCAGCCGGTCCAGGTCGGCCCGCTCCGCCGCGCGGAACGCCGGGCCGATGAAACGGGAGGTGCGGCCGCGCCGGATCACCATGCAGGGCGAGCCGGCGAAGGTGCCTCGCAGCCACAGCGCCCGCTCATCGCGGGCGGTGACTCCGAAGCCGAAGTCACGGGCGAAGACCTCCGCGCGGTCGAGGTCGGGCTTCTCGAACTCCAGCCAGGCCAGATCGGCCACCTTGATCAGCGGATCGCGGGAGCGCCCGGGGTGTTCGCCGCGCAGGGCGCCCTGCTCGCTGTGGAGGTCCTGGTGAGCTGTTTTGACCTCGTCGTCGAGGTGTGTTTGGGACACGGTGCCCTCCAAGCAACATTGCCGTAATGAGGAAATCATCAGCTCTGACCGTGCAATCGTCAATAGGCGGACTCGAGCAGGATGATGAATTCGCCAAAAGTGAGCTGATTGATCTATCAGAACTGTGATGCCGAGGACCCTGCTGTTGAACTCGCACGCACGTCGACGTCAGCCCCGTCCCGCAACCGGTTCGAACGTCGCCGCGCCGAGACCCGGCAGGCGTTCGTCCGTGCCGCCCGGCAGATCCTGGCCGAGACCGGAGACACCAGCGCGAGCATCCAAACGATCGCCGAGCGCGCGGACCTCGGCTTCGGCTCCTCCTACAACCACTTCGAATCGAAGACGGAGCTGTTCGACGCGGCGGTGACGGACGCCCTCGAAGAGTTCGGGAAGACCTTCGACGAGCACCTGAAGGGCATCGACGACTCGGCGCAGCTCGTCGCGGCCGGCTTTCGTCTGAGCGCCCGCCTGGTCGGCTCCCGGCCCGAGCTGATGCAGGTGCTGCGCCATCGCGGACTCAGTCACATCCACTCCGACTCGGGCTTGGCACAGCGCGCACTGCGCGACCTGGAGGTCGGCGTCGCCACCGGCCGTTTCACCATCACCGACCCGACTGTGGCGGTGGCCGCCCTGGGCGGCTCCCTGCCGGCACTGCTGGAACTGCGGTTCGCCCGGCCGGACGTCGACGGGGACGAGGCCGCCTCAAACCTGGCCGAGATCTTGTTGCGCATGCTGGGCGCCTCCTGGGAGGACGCCCACGAAGTCGCCCAGCGTCCGCTGCCCGACCTCGACTGAGGAGGGCGGAACAGCGTGTCGAAGCCTGTGGTCCGCGAACCGCTGCGCCGCAACACGCGCTCCAACCGAGCCCGCATCCTCGCCGCCACCCGGCAGGAACTCGGTCGGAACCCCGACGTCACCCTGGAGGAGATCGCGCAGGCCGCCGGCGTGGTCCGCCACAAGAACCAGAACAACCGGGCGGAGAACAGCCACCGGCCAACCCGACAACGTGAACGCGCGACGAAGGTTTCCGCAGCGTTGGCGGAGCCCAGCGCTCCCCGTCCGCGCCAGCGACATCCCACCCCACTCCCCTCTCCGACGCACCGACTGTCTCCCCGTCTCACCGCACCGAAATGAACATCCGCTTGAGGTGTGGCTGGCCCGGGTGTCGGCTCTGGGTCACGCCGTTGCGGGCAGGGGGGCGGTTTTCCGCTTCAGGGCCGATCCGATGGATGTTGCGAGCCGAATCGCCGGCGTCCTGTCAGGGTTCCAGGGTGAGGGCGCGTTTGAGGATCTTGCCGGTGGGTCCTTTCGGGAGCTGCTCCGCGAGTCGCACGATGCGTGGGTATTTGTACGGCGCGACACGGTCCTTGGCGAACTGGCGCATTTCATCGGGGGTCGCCTCGGCGCCGGGCTTCAGAGTGACCACGGCGGCGACCTCCTCCCCGTACGCCTCGTGAGGTACGCCGATCACAGCGGCTTCGGCAACTGCCGGGTGCTGATAGAGCACCTCCTCGATCTCCCGCGGGTACACGTTGTAGCCGCCCCGGATGATCAGGTCCTTCTTGCGGTCGACAATGAAGTAGTAGCCCTCGTCGTCGCACCGGGCGAGGTCGCCGGTGCGGAACCAGCCGTCGACGAAGGCCGCCACGTTGGCCTCGGGGCTGTTCCAGTAACCGGGCGTCACATTCGGACCGCGTACGACGAGTTCCCCCACCTGGCCCTGCGTGACCTCCTTGCCCTGTTCGTCGATGAGCCGCACCTCGACACCGTCGATCGGCGTGCCGATCGAGCCGGGCTTACGTATCCCGTCGATCAAGCCGAAGGTGACGACCGGCGAGGTCTCGGACAGCCCGTAGCCCTCGGCGACCGGGCATCCGAAGGCGGCTTCGAAACGGTGCAGCACCTCGACGGGCATCGCCGATCCGCCGGTGACGGAGAGCCGGATGTTCCCGACCGCGGCCCCGTCGGCGGCTTCCGCGGCCGCGAGGAGCGCGAGGAACATGGTGGGCACGCCTTCGAAGACGGTGACGTCATCGCGGACGAGGATCGACAGCGTGGCTGCCGCATCGAACCGCGGCAACAGGGTCACGCAGGCCCCCACCAGGACGGCTGCGTTGAGCCCGCAGGTCTGGCCGAAGACGTGGAAGAACGGCAGGCCGCCGAAGACGGTGTCGGAGCCGGTGAGAGCGAGCAGGCGGCTGACCGTCTCGGTGTTACCGCGCAGATTGTCGTGGGTGAGCACGGCACCCTTGGGGCGGCCCGTGGTACCGGAGGTGTAGAGAATCACGGCGGCGTCGTCACTGCTGCGGTCCACGACTCCGGGGATCGGCTCGGCAGCGGCGAGTGCGGCGATGAAGCCGGGTGCGGTGACATCGGTGCAGGAGATGCCCAGTTGCCCGGCCGCCGCGTTGGCCTCTGCCATCGACGGGCCCCAGGTGAGCAGTGCACGGGCGCCGCAGTCCTCGATGTTGTAGCCGATCTCGCCGGCTTTCATCAGCGGGTTCATGGGGACGGCGACCGCTCCGGAGCGCAGGATGCCGTAGTAGAGGACCGCGAACTGCGCAATGTTGGGCAGCAGGATCGCCACCCGGTCGCCGGGGCCGACGCCCTGGGCGGTGAGCCAGGAGGCCGCGCGGGCACTGTGCTCGTCGAGCGACCGGTAGTCGGTCACCTGGTCGTCCAGGCGGATGGCTGCCTTGTCGGGGTGTGCCGCGGCGGTGCGGATCAGGTTGTGGGCGAGATTGGTCACCGTCTACTTCTTTCTGGTTGCTTGGTCGGCGTCCGAGGGGATGCCCGCGCGGGCGTGGTGCTCAGCGCACTCGCCGCAGCGATTGCGGGGGTGAGGTCCGCGAGCGTCGGGTAGCCGTCGACGGCCATGAGGTCGGCTTCAGCGAGAAGGGCGTTCAGTACGTGGATGCACGCCGGACCCTTCAGGGCCACGCCGTAGGCGTACGGTCGGCCCACGCCTACGGCGGTGGCGCCGAGAGCGAGAGCTTTGACCAAGGCCGCGCCGGTGCGCATACCTGAGTCGAACAGCACGGGCAGACCGTCCGCGGCGTCCAGCACACCGGGCAGCGCGTCGAGGGCCGGCAGGCCGCTGTTGGCCTGCCGGCCCCTGCGGGTCGAGCAGCAGATGCCGTTGGCACCGACGTCCTTGGCGCCGCGTACGTCTTCGGGGTGGCAGGTCCCCTTGAGGATCAGCGGCAATGTCATGAGGGAACGCAGCAGGGCATGTCGTCCCAGGTCAGGGGATTTCTCAAGGCACCGACGGTCACGGGCCCCGATGTGTTGCCGGTCGATGTCGGACTCTCACGGCGATCGGAAAATCCCTGAGGTCAAAGGATCAGCCTTTCAGACCCTCGGGCATGGGGACCAGCCCGTCCGGGTAAGTGGGGCCGGCGACCAGAGGGTTGCGGAGGGAACCGATGCCTTCGACCCAGCTGTGCAGTTCCTCGGTGGGAGCGAGGAAGCGGCGCGGGTTGCGGGCGCCACCGATGCCGGACGGGGTGCCGGTGAACAGGAGATCGCCGGGGAGGATCGGGCAGATCGCGGAGATCCACGCGATCAGCCGGGGAATGGAGAAGATCATGCCGCTGGTGCGGGACGCCTGCATGGTCTCGTCGTTCAACGCGCAGCCGATCGCCAGGTCGTCCGGATTGTCGAACTCGTCCGGGGTCGCCAGGACCGGCCCGGTCGGGCTGAAGCCGGGAAACGACTTGCCCAGCGAAAACTGCGGTGAGGGCGGAGTCAGCTGGACCAGGCGCTCGGAGAGGTCCTGGCCCACGGTCAGTCCGGCCACGTGCCGCCAGGCGTCCTCTTCCCGCACCCCCTGAGCACGGATGCCGATGACGGCGACCAGCTCCACCTCCCAGTCGACGAAGGCGCTGGGCAGCGTGACGGTGTCGTTGGGCCCGGTCAGCGACGTGGGGAACTTGGTGAAGATCGGCGGATACGTGGGCATGTCCGCGTTGGACTCCGCCGCGTGTGCGGCGTAGTTCAGCCCGACGGCGAAAACCTGCCGCGGGCGGGGCGCCGGCGGGCCGAGACGGCTCTCGTCCACCGGGATGCGCTCCGCCTGCAGCGCGGCCGGGGACTGCGCCCACGCGATGAATTCCTTCCAGCGGTCGAAGACGGCCTGCGGGTCTGCGGAGAACAGGCCGCTGCTGGCTTTCTCCACATCCACCGCGCCGTCGTCGTCGACGAGGATGAGTCGGTTGTCGAGATTGGCTGTGCGCACGGCATACCTCCGGGAAAGGGTTGTGAGGGTGGTCGGATCGGTGTCAGACATGGGCGCGGCGCCAGCGCATGGCCAGCTGGAAGCCCCGTACGGAGTCGTCAACTCCAGTTCGTCCGCGGCGTGCCGCGCGACGCGTTCCAGGGTCGTACCCACCCACGGCGCATGGTGGCTGCACCGTTGATGGAGCACCGACCCGTCCGCCGTGCGTTCCCAGCGGCGCGCGTACGCCACCGTCCCGCCGGGAGCACCGAGGGAATCCAGGAGAGCGAGGGATTCGAGGAAGGCGGCAGGATGCTCTCCTCGCTCGGCATGGAGCGCTGGGGTCGGCCGTGAGCAGGGCGCTCATCCAGCCGTCGGCGTTGTACAGGAGCATTCGCTCGGGTTCTCGCCGAGTGGTCGGCCACAGCACCCCTGCGGTTGACCTGAGAGCCCGTCAGCTGCCGGGCACCGACGGGGTCATCCATGGCTGACTGCATGTCGTTGCTGTCCGGTGTGTTCAGGCGCCGTCTGCCTCGGAGGACAGGTCCGCCCACTCGGTCCAGGTCTTCAGGCGCTCGGCGTAGACGCGCTGGGTGGACTCGTAGGCGTGTGCACCGAAGAGGATGCGCAGCGGGGGCTCCTCGGAGTCGACGATCTTCAGCAGCGCGCGGGCCGCGGCTGCCGGATCCCCAGCCTTGGAGTTCTGCAACATGGCCAGCACCTTCTGGCGTGTCGGCTCATAGGTGTCGATCGGCGCGGCATGGACGGCGGAGGAGCCCGCGTCGGTGGCGAATGTCCCGGGCTCGACCAGGGTGACCTTGACCCCGAACGGGGCTACCTCCCGGGCGAGGCTTTCCGTGAGTCCCTCCAGCGCCCACTTCGCCGCCGAGTAGCCGCCCATGACCGGACGGCCCAGGACGCCACTGAGGCTGGAGATCTGGACGATGTGGCCACTGCCCTGGGCGCGCAGCAGGGGCAGTGCGGCCTGGGTGACCCATACGGCGCCGAAGAAGTTGGTCTCGAGCTGGTCGCGGAGCTGCTGCTCGCCGAGTTCCTCGACCGCGCCGCCGAGGGCGTAGCCGGCGTTGTTGACCACGACGTCCAGCCGTCCGAAGTGCTCGTGGGCGCGGTGGACGGCATGGAACGCGGCGGCCCTGTCGGTCACGTCGAGGGGAAGCGGCAGCACCGCGTCGCCATGGTCGGCGACCAGGTCTGCGAGGGCGCGGGGGTCCCGGGCCGTGGCCGCGACCCGGTCGCCGCGCGTGAGCGCCGCCTGGGCGATGCAGCGGCCGAGGCCGCGGGACGAGCCGGTGATGAACCAGATCTTGCTCATGGGTGAAGAACTCCTGGGGTGAAGTGATCAGGTGGTGGGGGACCAGCTGGGCGGGCATGCGATCGCCGGATCGGTGCGAACGTCGAGGAGCGTGGGGCGTCCGGAGGCGATCGCTCGGGCGAGGGCGGTCTCGAGGGCGTCGGCCCGTTCGACGCGCTCGGCCGCGCACCCGAATCCTTCGGCCACGGCCACCAGGTCGACGTCGGAGAACTTCCAGTTCTTCTCCTGGTCGGTGCCCGCGTCCCAGAGGGACCTCTCCTGGTTCATCCCGACGTTGTTGTTGACGACCACGACGATCGGAAGGTCGTAGCGGGCCGCTGTCTCCAGTTCGGCGATGTGGTAGTAGAGGCCGCCGTCGCCGGTGAAGCAGACCACCGGCCGGTCGCGAGTCGCGCACTTGGCGCCGATGGCGGCGGGCAGTCCCCAGCCCAGCGATCCGGCGGCCCGCACGAAGGTGTGCCCCTGTCCCAGCCGCAGGTGGCGGGCGCACCACGCCCCGGCGTGGCCGGTGTCGGCCACCACGACGGCGTCGTCGGGCAGTGCCTGGGACAGCCGGTACAGCAGGGCCTCCGGCCGGAGGGGCTCGTCCAGCGAGTGCTCCAGCCGGGGGGTGTGGTTCTCCCATTCCCCGCGGAGCTCATGAACCCGCAGTCGCCACTTTGTGTCGACCTTCTTCAGCGGCCGACCCGCCAGCTGCTCGAGCACCAGCGCCGCGTCTCCGAGCAGCGGCACGGTCGCCGGGTAGTTCCGGCCGATCTCCACTTCGTCCACGTCAATCTGCAGCACCGTCGCCGAGGGGGAGATGAGCTGCCAGTTCTTGGTCGACATGCTGCCCAGGGAGCTGCCGACGACGAGCACGCAGTCCGACTCGGCGAGCGCCTGGTTGGCGGAGTCCCGCCCATAGTCGCCGGCCGTTCCGAGATACGACGGGTGGGTGTCGGGAAGCAGCCCCATCCCGTTCAGCGTGGTGACCGCGGGCAGCCCGGTGCGGTCGAGCAGGTCGCGCAGGGCGGGGGCTGCATCGGAACGCCTGGCCCCGCCGCCGACCAGAACGATGGGGCGCGCGGACGCGTTCAGGACCGCAGTGGCTCGCTCCAGCAGCAAGGGGTCCACGCTGCTGCGCAGTGCCGGCACCGCGCCGAACCGGACATCGACGGAGACATCCCCGGGTACGTCCTCCAGCGTCACCGCTCCCCAGAAGCCGGCCAGGCCGATGTGTACCGGCCTGGGCGCCCCGGTGGTGGCCATGCGGAAGGCCTGCCGGATGACGTCGGGCAGGCGGTCGCCGCGGTCGACGACCGCCTGGTGTTTGGTGACCGGGCGGAAGACGTCGCGGTCGTCCAGGTCCTGGTAGAAGTTGCGGCCCCGGGTATCGGAGTCGGGCCCTCCGGTCAGTGCGAGCACGGGCGAACGACCCACCCATGCTTCCCGCAGGCCGGCGGCGAGGTTCGACGATCCGATGGTCTGCGATCCGCAGACTCCGACCCGGCCGCCGACGCGGGCGTAGCCGTCCGCCATGTAGACGGCGGCCATCTCGCCGTGGGGCACGACCGGTTGAATGCCGCGGGCGAGCATTTCCTTGATCATCGGTGGTGAGAGCACCGGGACGTAGAAAAAGTGCGTCGTCTCGTACTCGTCCAGCATGGTGCACAGCGCTTCAGCGCCGATCATCTCTGTCCTCCACGCCTTTGTGGCTTACCGAAGGGCTTTCCAACGGTGTCGAGTCAACCTCCCCGTTCCACGGCGGTCTTGGTCTGTGGGCCCAAAACCGGGCTGGCCGTTGGGTCGCGCACCCCAAGTCGTGGAACGCACGCGGGGTAGTGAAGACGGACTGAACGACCGACGTCACCGAGACGGCGGCCCCAGCGTTTTCACCGATCGATCCCGGCGAACGGTCGACTTCGACGGCAACCGAGCCCAACCGCAACCAACGCCACAGACGCGGAACCAACCCGCGCCGCTGATCGACGCACTGGTGGGCCGGGCCCAGGCCGAGGGCCTGCAGCTGACCGGCGAGGGCAGGCTGCTGCAGCAGCTGACCAAGCGGCTGCTCGAGTCTGTCCTGGAAGGCGAGATCACCGACCACCTCGGCTATGGGAAGCACGACTTCGCGAGCAAGGACGACGGCGACTCCCGCAACCGCAAACGCTCCAAACCGTCCTGACCCGATGTCGGCCCGGTGGGAGATCCGTGCCCCGCGATCGTGACGGATCCTTCGAACCGAAGATCGTCAAGGAGCGGCAGAAGCATCTGACGGGCGTCGACGAGATAGGCATCTCGCTGGCCGCCAAGGGCTTGACCACCGGCCAGGTCCAGGCCCGTCATCGACAAGGTCCTGGAGGGCATGGCCTAATGGCGGAGCCGCCCCCCTGACGCCGTCTATTCGGTGGTTTTCAACGGCGCCATCCACGTGAAGATCCGTGACAGCGCGGTCGCCAGCCGACCCATCTACGTGGCCTTGGCCGTCACCACCGAGGGCCGGCGGGAAATTCTGGGGCTGTGGGCGGGTGACGGCAGCGAGGGCGCCAAGTACTGGCTGCACATCCTCATCGAGATCAGGAACCGTGGCGTCAGAGACGCTCTCCTGCTGGTCTGTTACAGGCTCAAGGGCCTGCCCGAGGCGGTGGAGACCGTCTGGCCGCAGACGATCGTGCAGACCTGCGTGGTGCACCTGCTGCGGAACTCCTTCCGCTATACCGCCCGCCAGGACTGGGACAAGATCGCTACTCAAGCCCCTCTACACCACTCCCACCGAAGAGGTGGCCCTGGAACGGTTCGCCGAGTTCGCCGATGCCTGGGGCCGGAAGTATCCGGCGATCGTGAAGCTGTGGGAGAACGCCTGGGAGGAGTTCACTCCCAGGCCGAATGGCTGGTTGGGGAGAGGCTGCGGTGGTGTGCCGTGGAGTCTCTCGGCCGGAACCGGGACCGGTGTCAAGCCAGGCCGCACGAGGCCGGACTCGTAGGCGAACACCACGGCTTGGACCCGGGCGTGGACGCCGATCTTGCCGAGGATGTTGCTGACGTGTGACTTCACCGTGGTCGGGGCGATCGACAACCGTGCGGCGATTTCCGCGTTGGACCAGCCGTGGGCGACGGCGATCAGCACGTCGCGTTCGCGTCCGGTGAGGCGGTCGAGGCCGACCTCCCGCCTGGTGGGGTGCAAGGGGCGTTGTTGACGTACCGCGTCGATGAGGGCGCGCGTCAGGCCGGGGGTGATGACGGCCTCCCCGGTGGCGACGATGCGGACGGCCGCGGTCAGTTCGTCCGGGGTGGCGTCCTCGAGGAGGAACCCGCGGGCTCCGGCGCGCAGGGCGGCTTGGGCCTGCTCTTCGCCGCCCGCGCTGATCAGCGTCAGGACCTGCGGGGGGTTGTGGACGGCTCTGACGGCATCGGACGAGTGGGGGAGGGTGGGGGGCCGGGTGATGCGGCGGATGGCCTCGATGCCGCCGCTCTCCGGAAGGCGGGCGTCCATCAGGACGACGTCGGGACGCAGTTCGGCGCTCATGCGGACCGCCTCGAAGCCGCCAGACGCCTCGCCCACGACCGTGAGGTCGGGCTCAGCCGCGAGGAGCATCCGGAAGCCGTGGCGCTGCAGCGCCTGATGGGTGACCACGAGTACGGACGTCATGCCGAGTGTGCCTCTCTCAACCACCTGAACGAAACTGCTTCGTTCAGGTGAAGTCCATCGAAACGCTGTCGTTTCTGTTTTGGTGTGGATCACGCCGCGTCATGTAGTGGCGAAGGTGTCAGTGGTGGGCGTGGACGACCGCGTGACCCTTGCCGCGGCCGATCATCCACTTGTTGACCGGCATGGTGATCAGGAAAGCGATCGCGAAGCCGCCCAGCAGGGCCGACCAAAACAGTCCGTCGGACAGGTGGGCGTCCATCGCGCCGGGGCGAGGGCGATGATGCCGGGACTGAGTCCGCCTGGGCGCCCCAGGTGGCCACTGTTTTACCCAGTCACCACTGCCCCTCAAGTGTTCGGAAACGCCGACACTCAATGCAGGAAATGTCAGCTGCGAGGACTGGGGACTGAGCAGAAGGCAGGCCAGGCGGGTCCGCGCAACGCAACAGCGCGTACGGGGAACGAACCGCAACCGCCTCAGCGGCATGTTGGCGATTCAATCGTTACTGACGATGTCATCATCTGTCAACGGGTGACCATGCGGGGGGCATCGAAGGCCGCATGCCGGTTCCGAGTGGCCGCATGGCCCCTCGTGAGCGAGCGACCACTTGCCAGGTCGTCCGAGTGCCGAACCTGCGTGTAGTTGCTGCAGCGGGTCGATTGATCTCACAGCGGGCAATCACGCCGTGTTCGAGCGCGATCACCTGTACGCCCTGACGACACGAACAACGAGTCAAAGATCTCGACGAAGAGGCCGACGGGCTCGGCCTTGCCGATGGCGTAGAGGACCTGGACCTCGCAGCGGGAGGAGAGGCCGGACCGCGACGATGTTCTTGCACACCAGCGCACCGCGTACGCGGTGAAGCGGTCGACTTGGACGGGCCCTTGCCGGAGAAGGCGCCGCCATGGCCGGCCACGCCACCGCAGTTGTCGATGATGATCTTGCGGCCGGCGAGGCCGGCGTCGCCCATCGTCAGCCCGTCCCCTCTCAGGCCCAGCGGCCTGATCACGATGGCTTCGGCGCATCATCGGTGATGTCCTCTGCGACACGCGTTCAGCTCCGAACACGCCTTCGCGATGCCCGTGGGTACGACGGCGCCCTCGACGATGAGCGCGCTTGCGATCTCTTGCTCGGCAGGAGCGCGAGCATGGGCGCGAGGTGATTGATGATGCGGTCTACCGCCGACTTCGACACCCCGAACAGCAGGGCGAGCTGCGCATCACCTGGTTAAGCGGTGCTCGCTAAACAACGAGACCATGCAGCTACCAGAAACCAGCACATGGCCTTCACCATCCCTGTCCGATCTTCCGCGCGGATGATGACATGATCAGTCATGACCATATCGCCAGCATGACGCTGAGGCGGCGGCGGTGCGAGTCCCGCACACGCTGTTGTGCGGGCCCGCCTGGCCCGCACTCTCTGCCCAATTCCCCAGCCCCAGTCCGCCATTCGCAACTGACATTTCATGCACTAAGTGTCGGCGTCGATAGCAGCCTAAGGAAAAGTGGTGAAAGTTCCCCTGTCTTCAGCCAGCCTCGCCGGTCTGACGATGTCCGGAACCGCTTACGCCGCAAGGGGCGCCTATTCGTCGGTGCATGTGAAGGTCTGCAATGCGACGGACAAGGGACGATGGCACGAAATAGAGAGCCCGGACCGCAAAGCGTAGCCGGTAGCCGGTAGCCGGTTAATGCCTGCCAGTATCCTCGGTGAGACGCAACGTCAAAATAGGAGATTCCGCATGAGGTTCCGTAATTCGCTCAAATGCGTGACTGCGGCAGCAATGGTCGCTGGGTTTATTGTCGCTTTGCCCGTGGCAAATGCACAGGCCGCGACTGCAACCGTCACCTTCCTGGACAGCACAGCCCGGTACGAACACTGCCTGTATTTTGGGAATGACGGTAGTTACTCCGGTAACACGGTGAAAATCGGCGCAGGCCTCTCCCCTAAGGTAAGCAATGTCCCCCTGCTTACTATTGGCCTCTCGGAGTATCGGGGTTCCCAGTGTACCGAAAAGGACAGTGACATACTGAAGCAAGCGAGCGTAAAAGTGACGGGCGACATGACGATCGATTTGGCGAAGTACTGAGACGACGCTCACGTGATAGTGACCTAGCTGCGGCGTCATGGCTCTTCATTAGTACTGATCCACAGCGGCTGGTTCTGACAAGTGATGGAGCCTGCCTGCGCCGTTGCTGCCGTCCTCACGCCGTGTCGCCGGCCTCGGTCATTCAGGTGCGCCCCGGCCTGAGCGGTCGACTGAGATTTAGTGGAGCGGACTCCCCCCACTACATCGTCGAATGAAACCGATTAGGTTTCGGATCAATAAGACACTTGAAGGAACACCTTAGTGGATTCGGTACCGGCTTCACGCCGTTACCGACAAGGAGATGCGGAATAATGAAGGAACGGCTTTTCCCTCGGATCGGCGCACTCGCCGGAGTCACTGTCGGCGTCGCCGCCCTTCTCTTGCCACTTACGGCCAGTCCAGCTGCGGCCTTGGGGGGCCGCCACAAGATGGCCATGGCTTCCCGCAGTGACGTTCAGTCCATCTTCGTCGGCGGCAGGGGCGGCGCGAGCTGGCAAGCCCCGGGCCTCGGCGGAGGCTACGTCGAGGGCCTCATCGACGCCTGCTATATGTACAAGAACAACACCGGGGGCTGGGTCAAGCAGGATGAAGGTTTCCAGGTCTACCTCAATCAGGGTAGGGGTAAGCAGGGAGTTGGTGAAGCGTTCCAGCATGCGAGCCCACTGTTTGATGACAACGCGGCCATGACCATCGCCACTTTCACCTCAAGTGACTGCACGACGGGAATCCAGAAGCAGCGCAGGCTCACCGTTCCGTCCGACAACCTCCAGTACTTCTGGGTGGATCTCCGCTGACAGCCCAGCCGGTCAGTTCTTCCGTACAGCTTTCGGCGGGTACCGCACGACGGACGACCTCGCTGTTTTCGCTGTCCTGGGCAAGGTCGTAGCGCGGGAAGCTCGACGTCAGGTAATTGCCTGGGAGTTCTTTTCATCGGTCGGCATCCCTGTCGTCCATTAGTTGCAATGTTCACGGTGAGTACCAGACTCCCCCGCAATCATTTCAAGAATTTTGTGCGACCCCGCCGCTCTCATCCTGAATGCTGCGGTGCAAGTCGCAGGTGATCACGGCGCGGCTTCGTGCGGGGTGAAGAATGTTGCCGCCCGGGCCTGGCATGCCGTACTGCGCCACCACACAAACCGGACGCGACGGATTTGCCGGCCTGGAAGCCTGGTTGCCCACCCAGATAGTTTTTTGGATATTCCGTATCCGAAAAGACGCAGTCAGATCTGCGAGTCGAGGCGTGAAGTAAGTCTCGGCGGCTCTTGGGCAATGTCGATCTGTCATCTGCCTCAAGAACAAAACGCATCGGCGCTTCGACCAGGCGCCGCTGCCGTCACGATAAGAAAAAGAACAGGAGCAAGGATTCCGATGACAATGAACCTGGGACACGCAGGGGCAGGGCGAAAGACGATCCGCACCGGGGCGACCGTCGCGATGACCGCGGCTCTCGCCGTTGCTTCAACCGTCCTGATGACCGGCAGTGCGCAGGCGGACGACCGGAACAACCCCGGCTACCACCAGCTTCAGGTCTATGTTCCCTCCGACACCAACTCCTTCAGCGTCGTGACGCGCACCCCGTACGGGGAGAAGGGGTACATCGCGAGGTGCATCAACTCGCAGCAGGCTGGGTGGCAGGCGGTTGGCCTGGTCAAGAACGGTGACACCGTCGAGTCGTGGGGGTACAGCGTCAACTGCGATGGCCGTACGGCGAATGACCAGTTGCACTACAAGAAGGTCGTCCCCAAGGCGGACTCGCTCACGAACTACTGGCTCGACCTCACGAAGTAGGCCTGACGCCTCCTTCGGCCCCTGAGGGAACCGCCGGCAGCACGGATCTTGAGTGTCGCCCAGAAAAGCCGTATCTCAACCGACCTTGGAGCCCGCGGGTCGAACGGGGTGCCTGGTCGGGTGATCACCCGGCGGTATGCGCATGAAAGCAGGGCCTCTCGGCAGCTCGGGGATGCGAATCGAACCGAGCGGTTCCGGGAGGCCCTGTTGTGCGTGCCCGCGCCCGTCCAGTTCAACTCGGCCGCTCGGTAGTGCGATCGCCTCGCGCATCTGTACGGGAATGCGACCGATCACCCGGACGGTACGCCGGTATCCGTCGGACAGGACGGACGGAGTGGGCGGCCGTGCCTGAGAGCGGCGCGCCTGCTTCACGCGCTTCGCACACAGTCCTCGTGCCGACCGAGCCGACCCCGCCCACCTGGTGGAGGTGGTGCTGCTCGCAGGGACGAGAAAACTGCCGGTCAGACTAGCTTGGGCAGTTGGTCGAGCCGTCCGAGGGCGCCGGTGACGACATGGGTCCATGGCCAGTGGTGAGCCAGGCGGAGGATCTGGCGGCGGCCGGTGGTGACCAGCTGGCCGGCCGAGCTGAACAGGCGGACCCAGCAATACCCGCAGCACCACACAAGTAGGAAGTGATCCACCAACACCGCGGAAAACGCCCCGATCGGCCAAGCCGCGACTGTGCGCCCTCGTGCGGTCAAGCGCCCGGGAACGCCGCGCTCCGACGCCGCTACTCGGCGACCGGACCCGGGCGCCCGCGTGGAAACAGCCGCCAGTCAGTTCGGGGCGGCGAAACGAGGCGGCGAGACCGGCTGGTGGACCTCGCGGATCAGGAAGTGGCGTTCCGGGGTGCCGGCGCGCAGGCGCGTGAGCCAGTCTTCCGGGCTGAACTCGACACCGATCGGGTTCTCGGCGTATCCGGGCCCCCTCATGAAGGCGTTGGCGTCTTCGGCGGTCGAGTAACTCTCGGCCTGGAACTCCATCTGGTTGCCGTCCGGATCGCCGTAGTACAGCGAGGCGGTGATGCCGTGGTGTACGGACCAGTACGGCTCGATGCCCATCCCCTTCAGCTGCTCCCAGTTCTTGAGCAGGTCACGCAACGAGTCGAAGGTGTAGGCGACGTGATCCACCCCGACGAGGCCCGTGCGGTTCTTCTCCTCGGAGTCCGGGACGAACTTGGCGAGGTCGATGAAGGCGAAGCGGTGGTGCTCCTCGTCGTAGGTCAGGAACGCGAGCGTGTCGTTCTGGAATTGGACGTGGGCGTCGAACACCTTCCGGTACCACTCGAGCATGGCGTCGAAGCGGTGGGTGCGGTAGACGATGTGCACGAAGGCGGTGGGAGTGATGCGGCTCATCAGCTTCTCCTGGATCACGGGGACTCGCGCGGAGCAGTGCTCCGATGCCTTTCGACAGGCGTTCGATCAAATGACGGGTGTCATCTGCTCCTCCACGCCGAGCAGGGCTCGTCCGTAGGCCTCGGCGCTGACGCTGGGGCTGGCGATGGCGTGACGGGCCGCGGTGCTGGAGTCGCGCCAGATGCGCTGCAGGGGGTTGGACTCGGCGAAGCTGGAGGCGCCGTTGGCGTCAAGTAGCAGGTCGATGGCCTGTCGGCAACGGGCGATGGCATAGCCGGTGTCCATACGGACGCGCAGCCGCTCGGTGACGTTCATCGCCCGCCCCTCGAGCGCCGCCTGGTCGATATGCGCGGCCGAACGGAAGACGTGCAGGGCCGCGGTGTCGATGAGCTCGGCTGCCTGGGCGACCTGGAACTGGGTGGAGGGCGCCTGGATGGCCTGGTCGTAGAAGGTGTACGAGATGCCGCGCGTGCCGATGGTGGCCAAGGTGTGGTCGAGGGCGGCGCGCGCCAGCCCGAGTTGGGGCCCGGCCAGCACCAGGCATAGGGCCGGCACAAGGGAGGATCGGTAGAGCGGCTCGGCGGGGTGGTTGTCGACCTGGTCCGCTCCGAAGGTGAGCGGGAGAAAGCGGTGGGCCGGAACGAAGACATCCTTGGCGATGACGGTGTTGCTGCCGGTGCCGCGCATCCCGACGACGTGCCAGGTGTCCTTGATCGTCAGCCGGTCCATCGGCATCACCACGTTCCCGAACTGGACGACCTTGCCGTCCTTGTCGGTGACCTGGACGCCCATCAACGCCCAGGTGGCCTGCATACAGCCTGAAGTGAAGCCCCATGAACCGGTGATGCTGAATCCGTCGCCGGTGCGTGTGGCGGTGCCGCTTGGGGCCAGCACACCGCAGACGCGGGCATCAGAGGCGGCGCCGAAGACGTCCTCCCGTACCTTGTCGGGGGCGCCGCCGACGGCCCAGTTGCAGATGTTGATCAGAGTGCACACCCAGGCGGTCGACCCGCAGGAGCGGGCTATCTCGGCGCTGACCGCCAGGTAGGTGGCGAAGTCAGTCTCGTGGCCGCCGTAGCGGCGCGGCACGGTCAGTTTGAACAGACTGGCCTCGGTGAGGGCGGCGACATTCTCCTCGGGCAAGCTGCGTTCCGAATCGGCCTTCGCCGCGTTCGCTGCGATCAGCGGGCCCAGATCGCGGGCGCGGCGTACCAGGTCGGCGTCGATCGACGGGCTGTACTGCAGCGGGAAGTCGTCGGCAACGGGCACGGGATGCCTCCTCAGGTTCCTGGGCTCCCGCTGATTTCACGGCTTTCGGCAGCGCTCTCGCTTGGTCTGCCGGCCCAAAGCGGAGGCCCGGGATTGCACCAGCCGCTCTCCCCGGCCGAACACGCCGGTGGTGGAGTGGGGTGATGGAGTTCTCGTGGCTGAGGGATCTGGACGGTCCGCGGTCGGTAGAGCCGTGCTGCGACGCGGTCACGCTCGACCCGGCCCGGCGGCTGCTGGGTGAAGGGCCGGTGCGGTGGGTGGTCGCCACCGCCCAAGCCGTCACCGGGCACATCATCAGCCGTGTACCCGAGAACGGCGTCGGGCCCGCGCCGTTCGAGACGCTGCGCCGGACGGCCGAAGCAGTGGTGCTGCTCTGCCTGTGCGGCCTGGCGGACGCGGACGGAGCGGACACGGGCGGGTCCGGGCAGCGCAACGGGCGGCGCACCCCGTACGGCGTGCCGTACGAAGTGGTTGAAGCCGTAAGAGACTTCGTGCGCCGTGGCATCCCGCTGGACCGGGTACTGCGCGGGGTGCGGCTGGGGCACGCCTTCCTGCACCGGGCCCTGCGCGATGCCGCGCCCGGTTGCGAGCTGCCCAGGCGGCTCACCGAGGTCCTGTTCGAGCAAACCGACCTGCTGTCGGGTGAACTGGCGGAGGTGTACGTCGCGGAGCGGGGCCGGTGGGAGGACAGCCGGGAGTCCGCACGCTGCCGCCTGGTCGAGGCGATCATCTCGGGTGAACAGGCCGACCCGGCGGCCGCCGAACGCATCCTGGACTACCCGTTGGACCAGTACCACATGGCCGTGATTTTGTGGCGTGAGGGCCCGGCCGACACCGGCACGAGCCCCGACGTGCTGGCCGAGCGGCTGACAGCCGCTTGTGGGGGCGACGGGCTTTTGCAGGTGGCGGGTCACGCCGCGGCGGTGTGGATGTGGGTCGGATGCGGTGTCCGGCCGGACCGGGTGTCGTGGCCGCCCAGCCTGCCGCACGGGTGGCGGGCAGCGGCGGGTCCGCCGTCCTTCGGTCTGCGAGGAATGCAGCGTAGCCATCTGGGCGCGCGACACGCCGCGCGGATCACCGTGACCAGACCGGCAGACCGTTGCGCGCCCCACTACGCGGACATACGGACCGCGTGTCTGCTGACGGCTGACACCGAACAGGCGCGCTGGTACGTGCGGGAGACGCTGGGCGCGCTGGCCGCGTCGGACGACTGGTCGGCGCAGTTGCGCGACACCCTGCGCTGCTACCTCGCGTCGGGACGTAGCCTGAAGACCACCGCCGAAGAGCTCGCGGTGGCCCGCAGCACCGTCACCTACCGGGTCAAACGGGCCCAGGAACTGCTCGGCGCCTGCCGTACGGTCGATCCGCTGGAGGTACGGCTGGCGTTGGAGGTCATGCGGTTTCCCAGTGTGTTGGACGCCAGTCCCACGAACCGGTCGGGGGCGGGGCCCGGCGACCGGCCGGGCCCGATGCGGCACATGTACGTCAAGGCTGGACTGGTGCCGTGACCAGAACACCGGCGCCACTTGGTGCCCGAAAGCCAAGCGAAGCCGTCGGCAGGCCACGCACAGTGGGGCCATGAGCGCCTTGCGAGAGACCATGCGGCACGTGCCGTCCAGCGTCGCGGTCGTCACCGCGCTGCACGAGGGTGTTCCGGTCGGGATGACGGTCGGATCGTTCACCTCGGCGTCGCTGGACCCGCCGCTGGTGTCGTTCTTCGCCGGAAACTCCTCCACCACCTGGCCGCTGATCGAGCGGACGGGCAGATTCTGCGTGAACGTGCTGTCGGCGCAGCAGCCTCAGATCGCCACCGCGTTCGCCGCCCGGGACGCCGACCGGTTCGGTGGACGGGACTGGACCACCAGTCCGCTGGGTTCCCCGCTGCTGGACGGCGTTCTGGCCTGGCTGGACTGCGAACTGCACGCGTTGCACGCGGTCGGTGACCATGTCGCGGTGGCCGGTCTGGTCCGCGGGGCGCACGCGGTCGGCGATGCCAAGCCGCTGGTGTTCTTCCGGGGTGAACTGGCGGCGCTGGGTTGACACGACCCGGGCTGATAAGACTGGGTGGATGACCGGCGTCCCGCACGACTGGATCGTGCCCCTCGCCCCGCGGGACACCCCGCAGGGGGCTCCGGAGCCTGCCTGCTCGGCGGTGACCATCGCGGTTGCCACAGCGGTGCTCGGCCCCGGACCGGTGGCCTGGGGCGTGCAGACCGCGCTGGAGATCACCGAGGAGATCATCCAGAGAGTGCCCGAACACGGCGGCGGTCCAGCCCCGTTCGCCACGCTGCGATCGACGGTCGAGTCGACCGTGCTGCTGGCCCTGCGCAACCTGCTGGACGATGTCCCACCCGGCGACGAGACGGTCACCGAGCAGGTGGCCCCGGAGGAGGCCATCGCGGGCGGCGCGGAGTTCGCGCGCCGGGGAATCCCTCTGGACCGGGTACTGCGCGGGGTGCGGATCGGCCACGCCCGGCTGCACCAGGCCCTCAACGCCGTCATCGACGCCCTGCCCGAGCCCGTGCGCCGCGTTGAGAGCCATCGAGTGAGCGACCTGCTGTTCGCCTATGCCGACGCTCATGCCAGCCGCATGGCCGAGGAGTACCTGGCCGAGCGGGTCCGCTGGGAGGCGGGCTGGGAGGCCCAACGCCGCAGCATCGTAGAGGATCTGCTGGCCGGCAACGCTGTCCCCGCCGACACGGCCTCCGTGGCGCTCGGGTACGAACTGGCCCGCCATCACCAGGCGTTCGTGGTGACGGCGGGCGACCGGCACGTCACCGGCGCCGACCTGCGACGCTGTGCCGAGGACCTGTCCCGTGCACTGACCCCGGACGGATGGCTCAGCCTGGCGGTCGTCCCCGGCCAGGTGTGGGCCTGGGCAGGCTGGCGGTCGAGCCCCAGGCCGGGCCACTGCGACCCAGTCCGGCTGCTGCGGCCGCCGCCCGGGATCCGGGTGGCCGCCGGGCCGGTGGCATACGGGCCTGAAGGAATGCGCCGTGGCCACCTGGGAGCACGCGAAGCCGACCGGGTCGCCACTATGTCTGGACCCGGATGGTGGTGGGACTACACCGAGATACGGACGCTGTGCCTGGCCACCACGGACGACGAGCAGGCTCGCTGGTACGCCCAGGACGTCCTCGGGCCGCTGCTGGCCGGCGACGATCGCACCCGAGAGCTACGCGAGACCCTGCGCGTCTACCTGGCCTGCGAGCGCAGTCCCCAGAACTCCGCCGAGCAGCTTCACATCGCCCGCAACACCGTCACCTACCGCGTCCGCAAGGCCGAGGAATTGCTGGGCCGTTCCATCGGCGACCCGATGGAACTGCGCCTGGCCCTGGAGATCGCCCGCACTCTTGATCTGGAATCCGCGCAGGGCCGCCGGCCTTGGCCCGGCGGCGCGAGCCGTCCCCGCCGCGCACCGCGTTCAACACCGAGAACCCCTCACCAACCCGCAGACTGATATGCGAACGACGCAAGGGCTGATACGTGCCGCGAACTGGGCGCCGGCCGCATAGAGCGGATCTGTATCTATCGACCTTCTTCGTCTCGGGTTCTGTGTCAACTTCAGTTGTGTTGCCTGCCCTGTTTCACCGGCTTCAAGGTCCTGCGGCCTTACGTGGTGAGACCGTCTACTGGCGCGATCGTCAATGTGATCGCCTGACTGAACCGCTGGTCGCAGGGCTGGTGTGAGCGAGGCGTCGGTGCTCAGCAGGTCGCGGACGGCTGTCGGCGTGATGATCGTCTACGACGGAGCGGGGGTCCGTCATCGCCGGGACCAGCGCCACATCCGGGAGGACGTTCTCGCCATTGAGGTGCCCGCTCTATTGACGATCAACCCATCGTCGCTGATGATTTCCTCACCTTAGGGTCCGTTGTCCCGCGGAGAGGACAGGGCCCTGGGAGGCGAAAGCCCCAAAGACGCGGCTCTCGGAGTCCGAACCGGAAGCGGTCTGCGTCTTGTCGCCCCCTGACCGTCGCCCAGAGAGCTGATCCCTTGCACATCCATGACTACCCGCGCGCCTCCAGACCCGCAGCAGCACCCGAGTACGACGCCCTGTACCGCCTGTGGTGGCTGTCGGGCCGACTCAGGGCCCGCCTGCTCGTACTCAACCTGACGGCTGTCGCAGTTCCCCTCCTGCTTGCCCTGTTCCTGGGAAGCCGTCTCACAGCCGCGGTGGCCGGCGCGTTCACCGTCGGCATGCTGGTGCTCGTCATCGGGGTGCTGGCCATCATCGCGACAGCTCTCTGGTACGACCGTGCCTGCCGAGGTCAGTGTGACCGGCAGGCTGACGAATTGCGTGGTCGGGCAGCGGAATTCGGGTCCGGCACCGGGGGGCGGCGGTGAAGACCGGCGCCATCCTCGCGGCTGCGGATTCCAGCCTTCTCACGCCCCTGATGGCCTTCCTGCTCGTCGTTATCGTCTCCTTTCTCCTCTGCCTGGTCGCAGGCGTGGGCAACGACACGGTGGCCGACTTCTTTACGGCCAACCGGTCTTTCACGGTGGCCAAGAGCACTCTGGCGCTGTGCGGCGATTCCATTCCGACCACAGCCCTGCTCGGCTCGGTCGGCATGGTCGCCCTGGGCGGGTACGACGGCATGCTCGTCGCCGTCAGCGCCGTCGCTGCCCTGGGCGTGCTGCTGTTCCTGTCCGAACCGCTGCGTAACACTGGACGGTTCACGCTGGGGGCTGTTCTGGATCTCCGGCATGCGGGTGCGGCGACCAGGGCCGCTGGCGCGGTGATCACGCTCGCCGTGTGTCTGCCCCTCACCGTCGTACAGCTCACCGTGGCCGGTGATGTCACGGCCTACGTCCTGGACGTTAACCTTCCGGGGGCCGGTCAGGTCTGCACCGTTCTCATCGGGCTGTTGATCGTCTCCTTCGCCGCGTTCGGTGGCATGCGCGGCAGCAGCATGATCGAGATCATCAAAGTGGTGATCGTCTTCGGTACCGTCCTGGCGGTGAGCTGCCTGGCGCTGAGCCGCTCACACTGGGACCTCGGCGCCATGCTGGACGCCGCGGCTCGGAGCGGCGGAGGTGCCGACTCCTTCTACGCCCCAGGGCTGTTGTACGGGGACACGACGACCGGCAGGCTGGACTTCGTCTCCCTGTGCCTCACCGTCCTCCTGGGCTCGGCTGTGTTTCCGCACATCCTCATGCGGGTGAGCGCTACTCGGAACGGGCCCGCAGCCCGACGTGCCACCAGTTCCGCCGTCGTCGTGATGACCACCTTCCACGGTTTCATGGTGCTCACCGGCCTGAGCGCGGCCGCAATGGTGGGCGCCGGCGCCATCACGTCGGACGATCCTCATGGCGACACAGCTCTGTTCACCCTCGTCGACACCCTCGCCGGAGTGAGCGGCGGGCTGCTGTTCACCGTGGTTGCCTGCGCCGTGTTCGTCACCGCCCTCAGCACCGTGGCGGGCCTCACTCTTGCCGCCGCGGCCTCGCTGGCCCACGACCTCTACGCGGGTTTGAGCCGTCGCCCGGTCAGCGAACGACGCGAGATGCATGTGGCGCGCACAGCCGTGATGGTCTTCGGGGTGTGCGGAGTGTGCCTGGCGGTCGCGCTGCACGACTGGAGCATGGTGTCCCTGGCTTCGTTCGCCGCCGCGCTGACAGCTTCCGCGGTGCTGCCCGCGCTGGTGTACAGCCTGTTCTGGAAGAACTTCACCAGAGTAGGACTCTTGTGGACCCTGTACGGATCACTGGTGTGCTGCGCCGTCCTCGAAGCTTTCGGACCCGCGGTCTCCGGCAGTCCCCTGGCTCTCTTCCCGGGTCGGGACTTCCACTGGTTCCCGCTGCAGAACATCGCCCTGGCCTCGATCCCCGTCGGCTTCCTCCTCGGCTGGGCAGGTAGTCAGCTGAGCCGTGGATCTTCTGATCGGGGTTATGCCGAACTGCGGACCGCGATGCTTCTCGGCCGCGAACCGGTCGGATCGGCGTGAGTACACCTCTTCCAGAACGTGGGGATGCTCTCGGCCCTCAGGCGGAGGCCGACGGGGAGTTGCGACCCGGCTTCGACCTGCCGCGAAAGCCGATGCGACATGGCGTCGATGTGACGCCGATGCACGGTCGAGGCGGCGACGCCGGCGCGTGACCGGCAAGAACTGCCGCTGCCTGGCGCCCCGCCCGCAGAGCGCAGAGCATCCAGTCCTTCAACACCCTGCTCGGCCGCGAGTACTTCTTCATGCCCGGCCTCTCCGCCATCCGGTGGCTCGGCAACATCTGCCCCTCACCCTCGCGCGGAGGCCCCATGACTACACCCGTTCATACGTCCGCTACAGCCCCGATCTCGCCGACAAACACCGGCACGGCCTGCGCGACGCCCACGCCAAGAGCCATGGCGTCCTCGCCGGCGAACTGCGCGTCCGGTCCGGCCTTTCGGCCCCTCTCGCCCAGGGCCTCTTCGCCGAACCGGCCACCTACTCGGTGATCGTCCGTTTCTCCTCCGCACCCGGCGACCTGCGCTCCGACCAGGTCCCCGTCCAGCGCGGCATCGCCATCAAGGTCATCGGCGCGCCCGGCCCCCGCGCCCTCGACGACGGCCACACCACCCAGGACTTCCTCCTCGTCAACCGCCCCACCCTGCCCTTCGGCAACATCGCCGAGTACGCCAAACTCCAAGACCTGCTGGAAAAGCAGCCCAGCCAGAGCGACCAGCAGCTCCAGCTCACCGGCGCGGCCGCCCGCGTCGCCGCCAAGGCACTCACCCGCGTCGGACGCCCGCTCCCACCGGCCGTCGAGACCCTGGCCGCCGCCAACCACCACAGCCTCGGCTGGACCTTCCACTCCATGGCCGAGCTGCGCTACGGCGACCACGTCGCCAAGATCTCCGCCGCGCCCCGCTCTGCGAACGTCCGGGCCCTCACCGGCAGCCAGGTCGACAAGAAGGCCGGCGAGTCGGCACTGCGCGACCTCGTCGCCGACTTCTTCGCCCACGACAGCGCCGACGACATCCGCGCCCAGCTGGGCACGGACCTCGAACGGATGCCCGTGGAGGACGCCTCCGTCCTGTGGCCGGAGGAACTGTCACCGCACGAGACCGTGGCGGTCATGCATCTGCCGCCCCAGGACGCCTACAGCGACGCCCGCTGTCGCCACGTCGACGACGTCCTCTCCTTCAGCCCGTGGCACGCACTGCAAGCCCACCGGCCGTTGGGCTCCATCATGCGGTCGCACCGAGCCGCCTACCCCGCCTCCAGCGACTTCCGCCACCGCTTCAACGGCATCCAGCCGCAGGAGCCCTCCAACATCAAGGAGCTTCCCGCCTGATCAGGAGGGAAGCTCTCCGTACGCGAACCGTTGGGATGGAGAGGCGCGCAGGGAGGCGATGTGGGCGCGGACCATCTGATAAGTGACGGGGGCGTCCTCGGCTAGCAATTCGCGGTGCAGCCGAGTGACGCTGGTGCAGCCTTCGGTGAACCGTCGTTCCAGGTAGGGCTTATAGGGATCCAACCGGCTGGGCCTGGGGCGGTTCTTGCGGAGGGTGTTCTGCCAGTGCGGGGCACTCGCATAGCGCAGCAAAGTTTTGAGGCCCCAGCCCAGGCGCCGGGCAATCGCCCGCCGGGAGTAGCCCTGCTTGAGCAGTTCAGGTACCAGGACATGGCGGCTTTCTTGCGCTGGGCCCGGCGGCCGGCAGGCCCCGGATCTCCTTGCGGCATGTCCGTGTTCGGCGGCGTGGGCGGCGTCGGGACGCGGAGGCACTCGAGGTGGGCGGCGACGCAGGTTTTCACGCCCGGCCAAGGCCCTGCCACAGGTGGAACCGGTCGGCGACCTGGAGGGCATCGGGGGCGCCGAGCCGGGCTCCCTCGGCGTAGGCTCCGGCTCGGTCCCGAAAGATGATCTCAACGCCGGGATGCGCGGTGAGTCACGCGGCGAGCGGTGCCGCTTCCCGGCCGGGAAGAACGTCGATCGGGCGGTGGCGTTCGCCGTCCGTGATCACAGTGGCGTACGACTGTCCGCGCCGGGTGGCGAAATCGTCGACGCCCAGCACCCGCGGCGTGCTGGACTGCGGATCCGGCAGCGCCATGACCCGGCGAAGCAAGGTCATCCTCCCTGCGTCGAAACCGAGTTGGGTGGTCAGCCGGGAGCTGGCCCGTCCGGCCAGCGCCAACCCGATCCGCTCCAGGGTGCGGTTGAGCCGGCGGGCGAAGCGTGCCTGCGGGCTGGTCAACTGCGTGAACGGCTCGGCGAACGTCCGGCGCGGGCAGTGGGCCGAGCCTCAGATGAACCGTCGGACCGTCAGCAGGATCACGACGCGGAACTCACCGAGCGGGAGATCTCTGAGCCTGCGCTGGTAGGAGTCGTGCACCCGACGTGAGAAGCCGTTGCAGTCAGGGCACGATGCTCCGGCCCCTCAGTCTCTTGCCACCCCGTCGACTGTGCCGAAGGCGGCGGTCACCGCCTCGACGGCAAGCTCGTCGATCCCGTCGAAAACCAGCGAGTTCCAGAACGATGCGTCGGCCTGCATGACCAGCACTGTCACAAGCCACAGCCGCAGCAACGGATGCCTACAGGTATCTGCCGAAGTGTCACTGTCTACCGTTCCACGGCGCGGCGTACTCGGTCTCACACCCGATCGGTGCATCGCAATCGAACACCGCGGTCACCCTCAGCGACCGCTCCCTGAGATCTGTGCCAGAACCCAGTTCTCATCAACATTTTGCGGTCCGGCGATCGACAAGTGCTGCCCGAAGTCGTCGGCAACCGGTGTCGGCTGCCACCTCCAAAGCCACATGCTCAACGACGAGACTTTGCAGCTACCCCGAACCAGCACATGGCCTTCACCATCCCCCGCCTGGCCCCCCGTTGACAGATGATGACATCATCAGCCACGATTCAATCGTCAACATGGCGCTGGGGCGGCCCTGCTGTTCGAGCAATGAAACTCCACGGTGATACATCTCGCGGTTCATAGCGGATTACTGGGCCAATTTGCGCACTGTCCAAACTGGCGATTTCAGCAACTCCTCGATCGGCGAGACCCAGCACCTGTGGCGACTGCGCATGAAAGACAGTTGTCGAGCCTGCGAACAGAGGCCTGCATCCGGCGCAGACGCTTTGGAGTCCATCCCTTTCTTGCGACCAGGAGGTCTCATGAAACCGAGTAATACGAAACGTCAGTTCGTAGGCGCTGCAGTGACAGGTATAGCAGTGGCTCTGATCGGGCTGGGCGTATCCGTTCAGCCCGCAGCGGCGCTGGACCGGGTCACCTGCGACGCCAACGGCGTGTGCCACGTGGATTTTTATGGTGGTGATGGGTCGACCATCCACCCGCCACGGCCCTAATAGGGTGGACGTGGTAGATGCCTCGATGATCTGAAATCTCGGTGGGTCCGAAGGTCGGTGGACGGTCAAGGAGTACGCCGCCGGTCCGAGGGCCACCGCGGAACTCGCCCCCACCAAGAGCGGGAGCGTCCGGGCTCCCGTCATCACCTCCTTCTCATCGCCTTGAGGGGATGGTTGCCGATCGAGGCTCGGGAGCTGGCGTTGTCCGAGAAGGTCTCGGTCTTCACGCCGACTGCGTGCCGGTGCCGATCCGTTGGGTGAGCTTGAGCATTTCTTCGACGTGGTAGATCTCGGTGATCTTTCCGTCAACAATGCGCATGATGTCCTGGCCGTTGATATCGACCGGGTTGCCGCTGGCGGGGAACCCGAAGGCGTCTCCGGTGTGGGGGCGCGGTCATCCGCCATTGGAGGACCACCCAGCCGCCGGGGAGCTCCTCCTGGAACAAGGCCGCCCCGAGGAGCGGCAACATGCAGCGGCAACTCGACACGCCCATGCACGGGACCGGCCAGCTGCAGAGCTGTCCGCGACCCCATGGAGGTCCGCACGACCCGCCTGATGCCCGCGACCGACGAGTGACGGTCCGCAAGGGGCCGCCGTTCACCGCCCCGCCGCAAGCGTCCAGTGCACATCGCCTGAATCCGGGCAGATCCGCCACCCCTCCAGAATGCCGTTGGCCGTCAGACGGCTGATCACGCAATGGAACCCTTCATCGTGCAGGCCGCAGTCACGGATGATCCGGTCGCATTCACTCAGCCCCTCTCCCGAAGACGTATCGCTGCGTGCCGCAAGATAGACACCCGCCAGCCGCAGCCGCGGCTCTACCCCACCGATCCGGGCAGGGCACCCTATGCGCAGTGCCCAGTCGGCCGCGCGCCGCCGGTCGGGGCGGGCCGGTGACTGGGTGAGCAGCGTGGCATCGCGAAGCTCCGCAGCCATCCCGACTGCTCCGGGGCCGTTCACCACGCTCACCCACTGCGCCCGCTCCAACTCGCGACAAGCCTGCGCCGCGTCGATACAAAGGCTGCGCAGCAGGCCCGCGCGGAGTTCGACGTGCATGTACGCGTTCATACGCAGGGCGCACTGCAGGGCGAGGAGCCTCGCCCCGGCGGACACGTCCGCGGGCAGGGCCGCAGCCAGGTAGCTGAGGATCTCGCCCACGCGAACACGTTCCCCCGGCCCCCGGCAGGGCCGGGGGCCGCGCGGCCGCACGGAAGCCGGGTGGAACGGTGCGGCCAACACGGTGTCGGGCACGACGGCGGCTTGGGTGGTTGCCGCGGCACAGGCGCCGCACGCGTCGGCGAGGCGCCAGACGCGGCCGCCGCGTTCACAGGCCAGGAGCAGGCGGATGGCCCCCGCGCACCCTCGGTGGCGGCGGTGCCAGCGGCAGCCGCGCTCGTGACACTGGCAGATCCGCAGGTGAGGCGCCCTCAGATCACCGCGGGCATGGTGGGCGAGATGGGCCAGGGCCGCCGAGCGCGCAGACTCCGCCGTGACCCGCCGGCCGTCCTGAGGGCAGTGCTGGCAAACGAGGACGAGCCCGCCGGTCTGACATCTCAGTTCCACTGTCCAGGTCCGCGGCGCCTGACACACGGTGCGCAGCCTCATGGGCGTGTGCCCCTCCCTTTCCGATCCGGCGCCAACCCCACCGTGCCGTACGGCGGGGCGGCCGACACCGTAGTGCAGACCCCTGCCCTCCTGCCTGTGGAGCCTTCGGGAGAAATAGGGCAGAGGTCTGCACTGACAGGGCAGGGGTCTGCACCGTCGGATGGTTGGGTGACGATCTTGCCACCCGATCCGGACCTCAACGCGCTCCGACTGGAGTTGGGGCGTCTGCGGGCTGAGCGCGGTTGGAGCTATGACGAACTCGCCTCCCGCAGCGGTCTGGCCAGGCGTACTCTGATCGAAATCGAGCAGGGCCGCACCGTCGGCACCCTCAAGACATGGCACGCCCTCGCACACGCCCTTGACACACCGTTCGACGAGCTCTTCGCCAGCCTCTGCCACGAGCACGACCTACCCGGCACCGAAGACAGCTCCGACAGCTGAACCGGGCCTGTACACCGCCGACGGCAGTTCACCCGATCCGGCAACGCGGCGTCGAATGCGTGAGCCGTCATTCGCACTGTTGTCGCCCGGCGCTGCTCTACCCGGGGGCACATCCGGGCCGGGTGCCTCCGGTGGGGCGTGTCGGCTGGCAGGTTCGCCCACATGCACTCTCCCTCCTCTCCTTCTGCGCGGCGCTGGGACGGCAGCCGCGCGAGTACGCCTCAGCGGCGATCCCTGCGTATCGCCCCTGACAGCGCCAGCCGGTTGCTGCGCTGCGGCCAGAACGCTTCCTGCCGCGAATGCGGCAATCCGGTCGAGTGGTACCCAAGGACCGACGACCGACTGGTGCAGTTGCATCCGTACGAACTGCCGGTGGCCGGGGTGCCGGAGTTCTGCCGCTGGCACGTCAGCCGGGGCATCGCCCATCCCGCGGGCGACGGGAGCAGCTGGTGCCGGCTGGCCCATGAGGTGCTGTGCCCAGCCCGCCCGACGCCGACGGCCGCGCCGCAGTTGTCCGGGCTGCGCCGGTCCCTTGCCCTGTGCACGCGCCGTCTGCTCGACACCGGAGTTCTCGCTCCGCCTGCCACACGGGCCGACGGGCCGGCGGGCGAGGCCGTCTGCCGTCCGGCTCGGCCCGTCGTGCAGCTGCTGTTCGTCCGCTACCTGGCCTCGCGTCCCGTCGATGAGATCCAGTGCGTCGCCCAGACCCGGCGCCGAACCCGCTGCACCGCCGAGATCCTCGGCTCCAGCGGGTTGCACGGAGTGTGGACCCTGGTACCCGTGACCGCGCACCACGGTCAGCTGGCGCTGCCGTCGGATGTCATGGCCGTCTACAGCCTGTCCGCGCTTCCGTACCAGGAACAGCTGCGCTGCCGCACCCAACGGTGTCGGGACCATGCCGCCGCGTCCACCGCCGGCGACCTCGCCGTCGCGGACTGGGAACCCTTCGACCCACTCCGCCACCACGAGCACATCCACACCCGCCTGCCCACGCACGGGCGCCGTCCCGGCGGCCCCGCACCCCGGCGGGTCCGGCCCTGACGCATCAGTACGCCGTCGAGATCGTCCTGACCCGGCCCGCCACCGCTCGGGAACCTCACCGGGCCCACCAACGGATCACGGCCGACCTCGCGCACAAGCAACGCCAGCGGCACCACCGCCTCGAATGGCAGATGCAGCGCCGCTCACCCACACACCCCGGAAGAAGTTCTGGCATGCGCCGCAGGCCGCCTTCTGCAGGTACGTCTGCCGCACTGAACCCGTCGTCGCCTCCCCCGCGAGAGACAGCCACCCGCTGCGCCGCGTCCCGACCGTTCCCATCCCAAGGAGCCCACGTTGCACACCCCCACCCACGAACAGATCCACGCAGCGGACACCTTCCGCGCCGGCCGACACCTCGCGCTGCAGGCCGGAGCCGGAACCGGGAAGACCAGCACGCTGTGCCTGCTCGCCACCGACACCAAACGCCAGGGCCGCTACCTGGCCTTCAACAAGGACATTGCGCGGGACGCCGCAGCCCGCTTCCCGTCCACAGTGCAGTGCCGCACCGCCCACGCCACCGCCTTCGCCGCACTCGGCCACCGCTATGCCGACCGGCTCAACAGCCCCCGCCAACCAGCCTGGAAGACCGGACAGTCCCTCGGCATCCTCCGGCCCGTGCGGATCGCCGACCACGAGATCAGCCCAAGAACCCTGTCTCACTACGTGCTGCGCACCGTCACCCGCTTCTGCCACTCCGCCGACGCCGCTCTGGCCCCCCACCATGTGCCGCACCTGCGCGGCCTCGACGTTCCCGCCGACCACCGGCAGTTCACCGAACTCGTGCTCCCCTTCGCGGCAAAGGCATGGGCAGACCTTCAGTGCCCCGGCCAGGGCGTCGTCCGCTTCGAGCACGACCACTACCTCAAGATGTGGGCGCTGACCGGGCCGAAGATCGAGGCCGACTTCCTCTTTCTCGATGAGGCCCAGGACACCAACCCGGTGCTGGAGCAAGTGCTCATCGCGCAGCGCGACCACACCCAGCTCGTCATGGTCGGCGACTCCGCCCAGGCCATCTACGGCTGGCGGGGCGCAACTGACGTGATGACCGGCTTCGACGCCGAACAGCTGACCCTGACCCGCTCGTTCCGCTTCGGACCGCGGATCGCCGACGAGGCCAACCGGTGGCTCGCGCTTGCCGGTGCTCCCATCCGGTTGACGGGAACCACCAGCGTTCCCGCAGAGGTCAGCAGCGTCGACCACCCTGACGCCGTGCTGTGCCGCACCAATATCGGCGCCATGACAGAGGTTCTGTGCCTGCTCAGCGAAGGTCACCGCGTCGCCCTCACTCGAGGAGGCCAGCAGCTGGCACAACTCTCTTCTGCTGCACGCGATTTGAAGGAGGGGCGCCGCACTCATCACCCCGAACTGGTGTTGTTCTCGTCCTGGGGTGACTTGCAAGACTACGCCGCTTACGATCCGGCCGGCCGCGACCTACAGCCCTTCGTCGACCTCGTCGACACCCACGGCCCCGACGCCATCCTCGCCGCCGTGTCCGAACTCACCGAAGAAGCACACGCCGACGTCACCGTCTCCACCGCCCACAAAGCCAAAGGCCGCGAATGGACGACCGTCAGGATCGGCAATGACTTTCCCCAGCCGAAGGACACCGACCCGGGCACAAGCGCGGCTGCCCAGGCCGCGAATGTAAGCGACACGGATGCCCGTCTCGCCTACGTCGCCGTTACTCGCGCACGTCACCAACTCGACCTCGGCGGCCTGGCATGGAACGCCACTGCCCCGGCCAACGAAGGCGGATGACGCCACAGCCCCCGAGGGAGCCGATTCCCCCAACCGCCCACGATCAGCGTGGCCTAGCGGCGGCCTAGCCAGCCCAGTCCGACATGTCGGAAGACGTATCCGGCGCATTCCGGCGCATTCACCTCGCTGGTGTCGTCGCAGGTAGAGCTACTGTCAGTGACAGGGAGTGAACATGCGCGACCATGATTTGCCAACTATCTCTCTCATGATTCGCCAACAAGACTTCTCCACTCGAGCGTGACCTGCGCGTCTCAGTCCATGATTTGCCAACTAGGGTTCTCGGTCACAGTCGGGAGACGCCCGGCAGGGCACGCGCGTCAGCGCGGATCCGCGGCGGATTCGGCTGTCAGCTCTGGACGCCGGTGTCTGACAGGGTGCCTTCGAGTACGTCGCGGAGTTGCGAGCGGGCGGTGATGCCCAGCTTGGGGAAGACCCGGTAGAGGTGGGAGCCGACCGTGCGCGGTGAGAGGAACAGCTTTTCCCCGATCTCGCGGTTCGTCAGGCCGCGGGCGGCCAGTTGGACGATCTGCTGCTGCTGGGGGCTGAGTTCGGAGAAGGCACTGGGCACGATGTCGGTCGCCTCGATGCCGGCGGCGCGCAGTTCTGCCTGTGCCCGCTCGACCCACGGCCGCGCGCCGAGGCGCTGGAAGGTTTCCAGGGCGGCGCTCAGCATGGGACGGGCCTCGGCGATACGGCGCCGGCGCCGGAGCCATTCCCCGTAGTCGAGCCGGGTCTGCGCCCGTTCGAACGGCCACTGCTCACCCGCGGGCTGCGCGAGCGCGGCCTGGAAGAACGGCTCCGCGTGTTCGGGATCCGCCAGCAGGGCGCGGCCACGGTCGATCAGCGTGGCCACCCGTGCGGACATGCCCGTACCGAGGTGCCGTGCCGAGCGTTCCAGTAGCTGTGCGGCGTGCTCCTGCCGTCCTCGGCGAACGGCCGCAGCCGCAAGTTCGGCCAGGACGGTGTAGGAGACGTGGTAGTGGACCGGATCGCCGTCGTCGGTGAACGCGGAGCGGAACTGTATGTATGCGGTGTCGTAGTCGCCCTCGGCCACGGCCGCCATTCCCAGGGCCCGGCGGGCGAAGACCGCGACGGAGCGGCTCTCCAGCGGGTCGACGAGAGACAGGGCTCGCTCGGCCAGCCGGCGTGCGGCGGCCGGGTCGCCGAGCAGGGCGACCACTGTGGCGTCGAGTGCCTGAGCACACGCCTCGGCGTGGTCGAGTCCGGCGGCCGATGCCATGGCTGCGATGTCGGCAGCAACCGAGCGGGCCTCGGCCCATCGGCCCTGCTCCAGGCGGGTCCAGCCGGCCGCGCATCCCAGCCCGTCCGGGAGCGGGCCGTGGGCCTGCCACTGGTCGAACGCCTCGTCGAAGGTCCTGGCGGCGAGGGCGGTCTGGTCGAGCAGCCAGGCGACGATGGCCAGCGCGGTCAGGCGCTGGGCGTCGCTCTTGGCCTCGGCGATGAGCTCGGGCAGCACCGGCGCGAGGGACGCTCCTGCGCCGCCGGGGTCGGAGACGGCCATGACCCATGCGTGCAGCGCCGCTCCGGCGGCATCGTCGGGCATGCCGGAGAGCAGGCTCTGGATCTGTCGCTGCTGGGACTCCGCGCCCGAGTAGTAGCGGACCACCGCTGCCGCGGCCAGCGCGTCGAGTACTAGCGGTGACCGGGCGTTCGCCGCCTCGTCGGCGACGCGCATGAGCAGCGCGAAGGCTGCTGTGTGACGGGGGCCGAGAGACATGAGCCGGCCGGCGGCCAGCGCGGCTTTGCCCAGCAGTGCCGGGTCGTCGGTGCACTCTCGGACTGCGGCGGCCAGGTGCTCCACCCAGCCGAGCTGACCGGTGAAGACGGCGCTGGCAGCGGCATCCGCCAGCAGGCGCGCCCGGTCCTCGCGGTGCGGGCTGAGTTCCGCGGCGCGCTCCTGGGCCGCGGCGGCGGCCGCGAAGCCGCCCCGGCGCCGGGCCCGGTCGGCCGTCTGCTGCAAGGCGGCCGATACGTCCTGGTCGGGGCGTACCGTCGCGGCGGCCAGATGCCAGGCGCGGCGGTCGGGCTCCTCGCGCAGCAGTTCCGCGAGAGCCAGGTGCGCTTGGCGGCGTTCCTGGAAAGACGCGGCATGGTAGACGGCGGAGCGGACGAGCGGGTGACGGAAAACGATCCCGGATCCGTCCTGGCGTACGAGACCGGCCCGGTCCGCGGGGACCCATGCCTTGTCGTCCGCCTCGGACAGCCCCATGGCGGCTGCCTGCGCGTCCGCCGCGTCGGCGGCAGCGAGCAGCAGCAGGACACGGCGGGTCGGTTCCGGCAGGTCGGCCGCGTGCCCTGCGAAGATCCGCTCCAGTCGGTCGGTGACCGGCAGCGGGCCCTCCACACTGCTCCCCTCGGGGTTGCGGACCGCGGTGGCGTGGGCGAGTTCCACCAGGGCCAGCGGGTTGCCTGCCGCTTCCTCGAGGATCCGCACCCGGGTTCGGCCGGTGGGCGGCGTGGGCTGCCGGTCGAGCAGTCGGTTCGCCGCCGCACCGTCCAGCGGGCCGAGTTCGAGGCGCTCGTACCCCTTGTCGAAACCCGGCAGCGTGGCCGCGGTGCGGACTCCGAGCAGCAGCGTGACGGGCTCGCTGTCCATGCGCCGCGCCACGAAGGAGAGAACGTCCAGGGATCCGCGGTCGATCCACTGCGCGTCGTCGACCACCACCAGCAGCGGGGCGGTCTCCGCCAGGTCCGACAACAAGGTCAGAACCGCCAGACCCACGACCATCGCGTCGGGAGTCTCCGCGCACTCCTCGAGCCCCAGGACCGAGCGGAGCGCGGCGCGCTGGCGCGACGGCAGATCCTCCGTCTCACCGAGTACCGGGCGCAGCATCTGATGAAGACCCGCGAATCCGAGGTGGGCCTCGGATTCGCTCCCCACCGCTCGCAGCACTCGGCCACCCGCGCTCCGTGCGCTGTCGGCCGCGATGCCGAGGAGTGTGCTCTTTCCGGCGCCGGGGTCACCCGTGAGGATCAACACGTCGCTGTGCGACCGATCGGCGCCGACCCGCCGGACTATTTCTGCGGTCTCGGTTTCCCGGCCGACCAGTGCCAGACCGGAATTCCGCGTCGAGCGCCGGTCCCCACGAGCCTTTCCATCGTTTTCCACGGATGCTCCAGGGAATTGAGATACCCCGGATAGTAGCGTCGCCGCGCGGACATCGTGGCGAGGCGACCGCAGACCTCCGCAGGCCTCGAGCCGTAGGTCTCCGCACCGTCGGCCTCGGGATCGCCACGGCGGGACAACCGGCCGGCAGGCGCAAACGCCCCGTCCGGTGGCCGACCAGCACCGATGCAGTCACGTGACGCATACCGGACGGAACCCCGCATGCCGAGACTGGGGACGCGGGCGGTGGCCGGTCAGAACCCGAAGGCTCCCGCATGGCCGTGGACATGCGAAAGGACCTCCGGAGATCCCCATGGTGGCAAGGACTACGACATCGCTGTGGGACCGCTTCGCCGCCTTCGACCCCGGGTTCATGCGTCTGACCTCCGCGATGCGCGCCGTAGTCGGCACCGCAGCGACCCTTGCCGTGCTGACAGCGCTGCGAGCGCCGGAGACGGCGCTGGTGGTCGGCGGCTTCACCGCGATGACGACGTCACTGGCCGTCAGCGACCTGCACCCGCGCAACCAGCTCATCACCCTCGGACTCGGCGTTCCGCTCTCCCTCGCGTCTCTGTCCGCCGGAGCCGCGCTGACGCCGTATCCGACAGCAGCCGGGCTGATCTTCCTTGTGGTGATCCACCTCGCCGTTCAGGCCCGCCGGTTCGGCCCGCGCGGTCTGGGCCTGGGGATCTTCGGTTTCATGGCCTTCCTGCTGTCTCAGTTCACGCAGGCCCGGGCAGACCGCCTTCCGCAGCTCGGGGCATCGGTACTCGTGGCGTTCGCGGCCGTCACGGCTGTCTGGTACTGCGTCGGCCCCATCACGGCGTCCGAAGCCCTGAGGCGGCTGCGGCACGCGTTCGACGTGCGTCTGCACGACGTCCTGCGGGACACGGCTGCGATGATCGCCGCCGGGCAGGACATCGACACCCGGAGCCGATCGTTGCAGGACCGCCTCGACGCACTGCACGCGTCTGTGCTGCTGATCGAGGACTTCCTCGACGAGCGCGCCGCCGACGAGGACACCGAGGCCCTGCTGCCGCACCTCAGCCGGGTGGAGGTGGCCGCGCAGCGCCTGGCCGTACTGGCGGTCCGTGCGATGCGCACGCCGGCGGCACGCAACGATCCGGCGGAACGGACGGCGCGACAGCGGCTCGCCCAGCGGATCCGGGCTCTCCGGCACCAGCCCACCGTGGGAACCACTTGCGCAGCCGAGCGGTGCTCAGAGGCGTACGAAGGCGGCCTGGCGAACCGTCCGACCGGCTCCGCACTCGTGCTGGACTGCTTCCCCGCGGTCGACGAACTCGCCGAAGCCCTGCGGGTTCTCGGCCCACGCGTCCGCCCGGCCGGACGCCGGACACCTCCACGCAAGCAGGCCTCACCCACCTTCGGGGCGCTGCCGCACAGGGACACGGACACCGACAGCCTGAAGCGGGGAGCCACCCGCCAGGCGTTTCAGGTGACGGCTGCCTCGGCCCTCGCCATCGCGGGCGGTCATCTCCTGTCGCCGCACCTGTGGTACTGGGCCGTCGCGGCCGCATGGGTCGTGTTCATCAAGAACGAGAGCACCGGCGAGGTACTGCTGCAGAGCCTGAGGCGGCTGGCGGGCACGGTCCTAGGCGTGGTGTTCGGCTACGGCCTTGCCGCCCTGGTCGGCGGAGACGGCCCCGTCCTCCTGGTCCTGCTCCTGCTGTGCATGTTCGGGATGTTCTACACCCCGTCGCACGCCTACTGGGCCGTGACGTTCTTCATCACCGGCACGCTCGGCATGCTGCTCGCGCTGATGGACACCTTCTCGCCGCACGTGCTGCTCCTGCGTGTCCAGGAGACCGCGCTGGGAGTGTCCTGCGGGATCCTTGCGGCCGTCCTCGTGCTTCCCACCACGGTCCGCCGGGCCAGTGACGACGAACTGGTCGGCTTCCTGCGCGTCCTCGACCGCCTCCTTCGGACCGTCGCGGCAGGAGGCACGAACACGGAAGCCCCGACGGGCTGGGTCCGCGCGGCACACGACCTCGACCAGGCACTGGAATCGTTCCGCAAGGCCTGCCTGCCCCTCACCCATCCGCTCACTCCGCAGCGCCGGCGCCGTCACCACGTCCGCCACCTGCTGGAATTTCTTGAAGCCGGCGCGTACCACGTACGGAGCCTGGCCGCCACGGCCGAACGTCTGCCGGCGGGCCACGTCCCGGAGTGCGCCGCCGGCCTCACCGCCGCGGCCGAACGCGCGCACAAGACCGTGACCCACCTGATCCGCGTCGCCGGTCATGGACCGGGCGCCGCCTCCGACTTGGCACGCCCCACGGCTGTCAGGGCGCTGTCCCGGCTTTCGGAGGAGCAACGCGTGGGCCGCAACTGGCCGTCGCCGGAGCACCGCCTGCTGCTGCACATCGATCGCCTCGACGCGACCCTGACCACGCTCGTACGGGCCTTGGACCCACTCGCCTCGGACCCCGACCGCACCACCGTGGTCCCCTCCGAGAGCGTGGACATCCCGTTGCCCCACGGCCCGGCCCAGGCTCCCGCAGTGAGCTGCGCCGTCCTCACCGACCGGTGCGCACGCGCCTAGCCGGATAGACCAAGTGGTCGTCAGGTGCCGGTGGACGTGACCGAGACGGTGAGTCGGCTCTCGAAGGACTTCTCCCGTCGGTCGAGCATGCTGTCGAAGGTGCTGGCGAGCCTGTGCAGTTCGTCGTCGGGGCCGGTGAGCGCGAGGCGTTCGTGCGGGTGCTGTTCGCTGATCCGGCGGGCGATGTCCGTCATGGCGGGGACCGGTGCGAGGGCCCGGCCGGCGAGCCACCAGCCCATGAATCCGGTGAGCAGGGCGATCAGTGCCGGCCCGATCCCGGACCAGAGCAGCAACTGCTGGAGAACCGTGTCCTGCACCACGCGCACGGTGCGGTCGGTCAGCCGGAGGCCGATGGCGTCGGCCGGCAGTCGCGGCGGGGCGAACTCGTAGCCGTAACAGACGTCAGGGCCATCGGAACGCGGGGGCACACGTCTTCCGTGGCCGCCCGGTCGCGGACGGATGCGACCACTTCTAGGCTCCGGACCTGCTGCGCCGTCCCGTAGCGGGCTCATCCGCACAGGCGGTGACCCTCACCCGTGTCCGTGGTGATGGCGTCCGGGTTGCCGAGCTTGACGCGCAGTCGGCTGACGGTGGCACGGACCGCGCTGGTGCGGGGGGTTGAGATTCTCGTCCCAGGACGATGCCGCCCAACTCAGGACGACCGGTGGCGACTTCGGGGCGCGGCGGCTCAACGCTCCGTCCGCTCGTTGAGTCTGCTGCACACCTCGTTGCCCGTCACCACCGGCAGGTCCGGTCGAGGATCAGCACGTCGTAGTCGGTGAATGCGCACATGCGCTCGGCCTCGTCGCCCAAAGGCAAGCCGGCACCCCGGCAGAACGCACTACCGGGCAGCCGGACATCCTTGCTTTTCGCTGATCGGCAGGTCGTCGAAGCCGCCGACGTGAAAACCGCGGCGGCCACCGCGCAGGACACGACCGGCAAGCGGCCCGATACGGACCCGGCTCCGGCCTCGTGACCGCAGAGAGGTCGGCATCTGCATAAGGGGAAAGGCCTGTTCTCAGAGCTGTACACACAGGTGCAGTCACGTGACGGATACCGTGCCCACCGGGGTCGCTCGTACGGTTGAGTAAATCCCCCGAATTCCAAGGAAATCCCATGGAACAGATCACCCTCGGCAATGTCTCCATCACCCGGGTATGGGAATACTACGGTTCCGTCGAAATGACGCCCGACACCTTCTTCCCGGAAAGCTCGAAGGAAGTCTGGGAGAGCGGTACCGACTGGCTGGCCCCGCATTTCGTGGATTCCGAGACCAACATCGTCAATTCCGCGATCCAGACCTGGCTGCTGCGCAGCGAGGGCAGGACGATCCTGGTCGACACCGGCGTGGGCAACCACAAGGAGCGTCCCTACGCCCCGGTCTGGAGCCACCGCGAAACGGACTTCCTGGCCAACCTCGCCCGGGCCGGTGTCCAACCGGAGGACGTGGACATCGTGATCAACACGCATCTCCACATCGATCACGTCGGCTGGAACACCTACCTGGACGGCCGGAGCTGGGTGCCCACCTTCCCCAACGCCACCTACCTGATGCCGAAGGACGACTTCGACTTCTGGAACCCCGAGAACGGCCACCAGCCGCTGCTCGGCCGCGGCAACCAGAACGTCTTCGAGGACAGCGTGGCCCCGGTGCACCAGGCCGGCCTGACGCACCTGTGGGAGAACAGCCACCAGATCGACGCGAACCTGCGCCTGGACACGGCTCCCGGGCACACGCCCGGCTCCTCCGTGCTGACTCTCACCTCCGGCGCGGACCGCGCGGTGTTCGTCGGCGACATGCTGCACAGCCCGGTGCAGATCCTGGAGCCCGACGCCAACAGCTGCTTCTGCGAGGACCCCGCCGGCGCCCGCGCCACCCGCCGCAAGGTGCTGGGCTGGGCCGCCGACAACAACGCGCTCGTGATCCCCGCGCACCTGGGCGGGCACGGCGCCACCGAAGTCGTACGCGAGGGAAGCACCTTCGCCATCAAGGGCTGGGCGCCCTTCACCCCGTACACCGAGCAGGGCTGAAGCCCGCGGAGAGGCACCAGAGATGAACCACCACCCCGAACCCGTCGTGACCACCGCGCAGGGAGCCGTGCGCGGTCTGCGCCGGGAGGACGGCACCGCCGCCTTCCTGAACATCCCCTATGCCGCCCCGCCCCTGGGCGCCGGCCGCTTCGCGCCGCCCGAGCCGCACGAGCCGTGGGACGGCGTACGGGACGCCAGGGTCCCCGGACCCAACGCGCCGCAGTCCGAGCGCAAGCTCGGCAGCATCGACATGGCCCCCTACTTCGGCACCGGCTGGAGCCGGGGCGAGGACTACCTCACCGTCAACGTGTGGACGCCCGCCGTCGCGCGGAGCGACCTGCCGGTCATGGTGTTCGTGCACGGCGGCGGATTCGTCGCCGGATCGACGCGGTCCGCGATGTACGACGGTTCCGCCTTCGCCCGCGACGGCGTCGTCCTCGTCACGCTCAACTACCGGCTCGGCATCGCCGGGTTCCTGGACCTGCCCGGAGCCCCCGCCAACCGCGGTCTGCTCGACGTCGTCGCCGCGCTGCGCTGGGTGCGGGAGAACATCGCCGGGTTCGGCGGTGACCCGGACAACGTCACGCTCTTCGGCCAGTCGGCCGGGGCGACCATCGTCGGCGGCGTCCTCGCCACCGCGGAGGCCACGGGTCTGTTCCGCAGGGCGATCGTGCAGAGCGGCAGCGGCCTGGGCGCGTTCAGCACCGAGCAGGCAGCCCGCGTCACCGCCGCGGCCGCCGAGGCCCTGGGCATCGAACCGCACGTCGACGCCTTCGCGGACATCTCCGACGAGCGCCTGGTCGAGGCCGCCTCCCGGCTCGCGGGCATCGACCTGCGGACCGAGACCCACGGCGACCCGCTGATCGGCCTCAGTCCCTTCAGCCTCGTCCTCGACACCCAGCCCGCCGCATCCGTCGCCGCCGGCCTCGCCGCCGACGTCGACCTGCTCGTCGGCACCAACACCGAGGAGGGCAACCTCTACCTGGTCCCGGTGGGCAAGTACGCCAGCTCGACCGCAGCCGACGTCGACGAGGCGGCGGCGCGCTCGCACCCGGATCCGGCGCGGCTCGTCGAGACCTACCGCAAGTCCCGCCCCGAGGCCTCCTACGCGGAACTGCGGTCCGCCATCATGGCCGACGCCCTGTTCGGCGCGGGCAGCCGCGCTCTGGCCGGCGCCCATGCCGCCCATCCGGAGTCCGCCACCTACGCGTACGAGTTCGCCTGGCGCTCCCGGGCCCTGGACGGAGAGCTCGGCGCCACCCACGCGGTCGAGCTGCCCTTCGTCTTCGACCTCGCGGACCGGCCCGAGCTGAACGGCCCCGGCGCCCTGCTCGGCCCCGACAAGCCCCCCGCGGATCTCGCGGACCGCATGCACGAGACCTGGATCCGGTTCGCCGCCACCGGCGACCCCGGCTGGGACCCCTACGACACCGAGCGCAGGGCCACGATGCACATCGACGCCGAGTGGACCCAGATCGACGACCCCCGCAGCCGGGAACGACAGGCCTGGACCTGACGCCCGTATGTGCTTTGCCTGCTCACCCCTTCAGGGATCACCACCGCTTCAAGGAACCCCGTGACCAGAACCGTCATCACCACCGAGAACGCCCCCTCTCTCCCGGCCCCGCTCTCCCAGGGCATCCGCAAGGGCCCCGTCCTGCAGGTCTCCGGACAGCTGCCCTTCGACCCCGACACCGGCGCGGTCGTCGGCGCCACCGTCGCCGAGCAGACCGCACAGGTCCTGCGCAATGTCACCGCCGTGCTCAAGGCGGCCGGCGCGGGCCTGGAGGATGTCGTCATGCTCCGCGTCCACCTCACCGACCCCGCCCACCTGCCCGAGCTGAACGAGGCGTATGCCGCGGCCGTCGGCGAGCCCTTCCCCGCCCGCACCACCGTGTACATGCAGCTCCCGCCGGGACTCCTCGTGGAGATCGACGCCCTGGCCGTGCTGGACGACTGACACAGCCACAGAACAAGGCTGTTCCGGCGCGGTTCAAGGGGAACCGCGCCGGACCAGCCGGCCATCCCGGAGAGCGGAAAGGGGGAGGACAGGATGGACGGCCGTCTGTCGAAGGCGTGCATCAACCTGAGAGTTGTGCCGACGGACCTGCTGGACGCCCTCTGCTCCCTGTCAGGATGCCCCTCGCCACCCCCAGGCGCTCATCCGGCACGTCGCGTCCACGAGCGCGTGCTCCGCACTGCGGCCGCGCTGCCGCCGGGCGCGCTGCAACCGGGCGACGTGAGCGCGGCCACCGAGGTACGCGCCGGCCTCCTGAACGCCGACGTACCGCCCGCGGCCGACGCGGGCGCCCGCTGCATCCAGCACACGGTCGACGACCTGGGCCCAGCGGGCCTCTGGACGCTGGCCCGCGACACCGGCATGACCCGCGACGACCTCGCATGGGGCGCTGCCGCGACCCTGGCGCGGGAACGCCTCGCACAGCCCGACCCTCTCGACGAACTCGCCGCGCAGGCCATCGTGGACGAACTCGCCGAACGGACCCCATGCCGGTGGGGCCGTCAGCACACCGACGCGGTTCGTGCCGCGCTGTACCGGACTCTGGCCGACCTCACCGACGTCCTCCTGGAAGTGTCGGAGTCCACCCCGACCCCCCTCCACTGGACCACCGACGACCACGCAAGGCGCGCCTCGGCCCTGATCGGCGGAGTGGTCCACGACGTGGTGGTCCGGCAGGCGGAGAACGCACCCTCCGCCGCACAGCCCGTCTGGCACCACCCTTCGGCCCCTGCCGCGAGCACCGCCTGGCAGTGGCGGATCACCAACGGATCGGCCGGCCGTGCCTCCCACGGCTGCGGGCCCTTCCCCTCCGCGCTCGCGGCACGGCACGCCGCGGAGTGCGCGATCACGGCACTCGCCGCCGGGAGATGCAGTCTGTGAAGGGCGCGACAATTCGTTCGGTTCTCGGAGTACGACACCGACCGGGCCCTGAGCAGATGACGGGACGGCCAGGGGCAGCGGGAAACGATCCGGGGCACCGACGGAATTCTCTGATCAGCGGCGGTCACACCCTCCGCCGACGCAGGGCCCCGAACACCCCGAGCCCGGCGAGAGCGACGAGCGCACCGCCCCCGACCGCCGTCCCCAGCCGCAGACCGGGCGGATGGAAACTGCAGGTGACACTCGACGAGGTGCCGTCGAGCGGCACGGCGATCAGCCCGTGGTACTCCTTCGCGGGTACGGCGGCCGCGTCACCGGCGGCGCAGCGCCAGCCGGCGATCCGGGGTGCGGCGACGACGGCGACGCCCTTGCTGCCCGCCGGGAGCTGGGCGCGGACCGTGCCGCCGGAGCCGGAGACGGTCACCTTGGTGGCGCCGGTGGCCTTGAGCTGTCGGACGACGGTGTGCAGGCGGCCGGTGTCCAGGCAGCCGACCGCCTGGTCCGGCACGACGCCCAGCCGGTTCGCGGACAGCTCGATCGTGAGGCGCCCGGAGTCCGGGACCGTGCCGAGCCGCTGCATGGCGGCGATCTTGGTGAGGGGCCGCCAGTCGGCCCGGAACCGTCCGGTCAGGCCGTGTGCGGAGGGTCCGGCGAGCCGTGCCGTGCCCGCGAAGTACGGCGCCCAGAGGTAGACCTCGCTGCCCGCCCGGCACTGGGCGGTGATCGTCGCCCTGGCACCTATACGGACTCCCTGCCGCCGGTCGGTACTGCGGTACGGCCGCTTGCCGGCGCCGTTGAGGACGGTGACGCGGGGCAGGGTGTAGACGCGGGCACCCAGCAGCAGCTCCTGGTTGCGGTACGGCGACGGCCCGAAGGCACCGGTCGCGGCGGACGGCCGTACCGTCACCAGGGGCGGGACGTCCTCGCGGGTCACGGTCTCCCCGGTGCCGTCCTGGGGGAACCAGTTCTGATGCGGGTCCGGCGGGGAGTGCACCCGGGCGCCGACGGAGAAGAGGACGTCCGTCACCGCGTTGTCCAGGCTCTGGAGGCTGCGGCCGCCGGAGGTCCAGCCGCCGCCGAGGGCGGTGAGCGTGCTGCTGAGCACGGCGGAGGTGTGGCTGCTGTAGTACTGGGCGCCCTGCCCGCCGACCTCCAGCGGGTCGTTGCCGACGGTCGGTTCCCGGCCCGGGTCGGTGCGGTAGCGGGGCCAGCCGTCGGCCTGCGCGATCGCGTCCGCCTGCTCCTGCTGGCGGTCGCCCCAGGGGGCGTAGTCGTCCATGTGGCCGAACCGCATCCGGGTGGCCACGGCGTCGGTGGCGGTGGCCTCGCCCAGTTGCGCTCCGACGAGCAGTACGGCGGCGAACGCCACCGGGGCCATGCGCAGTACGGGCCGCTTGCGGTCGAGCAGGATCAGCCCGAGCAGCGCGCCCAGGGCCGCCATCAGGAACACCGGCCAGGCGAAGGAACGGACGAGCCCGCTGCCGCTCGCGACGACCGCGATCAGCGCGAGCAGTCCGGCCGCCGCGCCCAGGGCCCGCCGGTCGAGGGGGCCGTAGGAGAGCGTGTGCCAGGCGGCGATCACCAGCAGTGCGCACACCACGAAGGTCTGGCGGTACGAACTGCCCTGCGGGGCGGCGAAGGCGTGCCAGAGCAGATGGGTCGGGCCCCACTGCATCGACAGGGTCACGACGAGCACCAGCAGCGGCCACCCGGCGCGCACCCGGCGGGGTGCGGCACGGTGGAAGGGCAGGGCGAGGGCGAGCAGCAGGGCCGTGGTGCCGACGAAGAGGGCCGGGGAGCCGAAGCTGTACGTCGTCGGCAGCAGCCGGGCCAGCAGATCCTGCGTGCCCACCGGAGCGAACCGGGTGAACCGGCCCTCGGAGGCGTGCGCGCTGCCGAAGTAGACGACCGTCACCAGAGGTGCGGCCAGACCCATGCCGAGCGCGAAGGTCAGGACGGCCCGGCCCGCGACGGTGAGCCTGCGGCGGCGGGGCAGGTCGGCCAGCCACAGCCGCAGCAGGAGCACCAGAGCGGCGGCGAGGGTGGCCATGTACGCCGTGTAGAAGTTGGCGATCCACGCGGCCGTCACGACCAGCACCCCGACGAGCGGACGCCGGCCGCTCAGGATCCACTCGCCGACCAGGCACAGCAGCGGCAGGGCGATCAGCCCGTCGAGCCACATGAGGTTGTACGAGGCGGTCGCCACGGTCCAGCCGCACAGGGCGTAGGACGCGCCCAGCAGGCCTGCCGCCCACCAGCGTCCGGGACGCAGCCTCAGCAGCAGCCAGGCCATGGCGGCACCGGCGCACGCGATCTTCAGCACGGTGATCATGTACACCGCGAGGTCGATCTCGTCCCTCGGGAACACCGCCACGAGCAGGGCGAACGGGCTGGTGAGGTAGGTGCCGAGGTCGGGCAGGAAGCTGGTGCCGAATCCCGACTGCCAGTTGACGAGGAGCCCGCCGGTGCTCCGCCCGTGCAGCAGGTCCCACAGGTGCGCGTGGAACGGCACGTACTGGTTTCCCAGGTCGTTGACGTTCCGGGTGCGCGGCCCGAAGGGATAGCTGCGGGCGACGGCGTCGGCAGCGCACAGTACGACGACGGTGATCGCCGCGGCCAGCAGAGCGGCCTGCCCCGGTCCGGGCGGCGGCCGCTCACCTATGTGCTCGTCCGCGGTCTTCGGTTCGGGCGGGATGGTCGGTCGCACGCCCTGTGTGCTGGTCAATTCAAGCCCCCGTCCGGGGCGTTCACCCCGTGCGTTGTTGCTGCGCCGATTTAGACGAGGGGTGCATACGGTTGGTTGTCCGACCGCCGATGGCGGTGAGGTGAATTCCGTACGACCCGGAAGCCAACGGCTGCCGAGGGGGACGTACGGGCGGAGGGAGTCGACATGAGCGAGAGCACCACCCGCGAGGAGCGTTTCGCGCGCGGCCTCGAGATGCTGGGGAGCGTCAATCCGGAGGTAGGACAGCTGGTCGTCGACTCACTCGCCGACATCAGCCCGGAGATGAGCCACCAGGTCATCGCCTGGGGCTTCGGCGAGATCTATTCGCGCCCGCAACTGGCGCCGCGCGACCGCCAGTTGGTCACGCTGGGCATGCTCACCGCGCTCGGCGGCTGCGAGACCCAGCTGGAGGTGCACATCAACACGGCCCTCAACGTGGGCCTGACCCCCGAGCAGATCGTCGAGGCACTGTTGCAGTCGGCCGGGTACTGCGGGTTCCCCAGGGCGCTGAACGCCACGGCCGTGGCGAAGAAGGTGTTCGGCGAGCGGGGGCTGCTGCCCGTCGGACAGCAGCCCGCCGGCCCGTCGGCTACCTCTGCCTGATCCTCAGGAAGGTGACCGAGTTCGCCGGGAAGGTGTACGAGAACTTCCCGGCGACTCCGTCGAAGGTGGACTGCACCGGGGCGACCGCGGTCGCCGTCTCACTGTTCACGGCGTCCGGGCCGGCCGCCAGGGTGGTCACCCGGGCCCTGGAGGCGACCTTGGCGCCGCCGAGGTCGATCGCCGTGCGGGCCGCCGCGTTCTGGGCGTTGACGACCTTGACGATCAGGTCACCGGTCTTCTGGTCCTTGGTGACCACCTGGCGGAACGGCTCGGCCGGCTTGTCGTCGGTGAAGCTGCCCCACTCCTGTCCGTCGAGGTAGAGGGTCACCTGGCGGCCGCGCACCTTGACGTCGATGTCGTAGGTACGGCCGGTCTCGACCGACCCGGCCTTGGAGATCAGCGTCGACTTGCCGCCGTCCACGGCCTGTTCGACGGCGGACTGGGTGTTGTTCCAGCCGCCGATGTTCCACCAGTAGTAGTTGCCGGTGTCCTTGACGCCGAAGGCGACGAGGAAGCCCTCCTTGCCGGCCTTCTTGGTGGCCTTCGCCTTCAGGTCGTAGTCGTGCCAGGACGGGTCACCCGCCGAGACCATGGTGTTCTCGGCGTTCACGTCCGTCTGCACGTACTGCCCGTCCTGGACGCTCCAGCTGCCGCCACCGGTGTGGGTCCACTGCGAGGCGTCACCGCTGAAGTCGTCGGTGAGCAGGGTCTTCCCGTCGGCTCCGGTGACCTGCACATCGTCGTACGCCGCCGTCGTCGCCCACGTCGAGAGGCCCACGGCTCCGGTGATCGGGGCGAGCAGTGAGGGCGTGCCGGTGGCCGTCGAGGGCACCACGCGGTCGCCGACGTTGGTCATGAACAGCTTCTGGACCTCGTAGTTGGCGGAGTTCCAGGAGGCGTGGTTGTTGAACCAGATCAGGTCCGGGCGCCACTGGACGTAGTCCTCGTTGGCGAACAGCGGGGCATAGGAGGCGAGTTTGACGACGTCGGCGTTGCGCTCCAGGCCCGTCATGAACGCCGCCTCGGTGAGGGCGTTCTTGAAGGTGTTGCCCTGGGAGGCGTACTCGCCGAGGAAGACCTTCGGGCCGCTGCGGTCGTAGGAGTCGTAGCGGTCGTTGTTCTGCAGGAACCACTGCGGGCTGTTGTAGTAGTGCTCGTCGACCATGTCGACCTTGGCGTCCTTGTTGAGCTGCCAGGCCGTGTCGAAGGTCGAACCGGAGTCGTCCGGACCGGAGTTGGAGATGACCTGGATGTCCGGGTACTTCGCCTGGATGGCGGCGCGGAACTCCTTGAACCGGGCGAAGAACTCGTTCGGCAGGTTCTCCTCGTTGCCGACCTCGATGTGGGTGAGGTGGAAGGGCTTGGCGTGGCCCATCCTCGCCCGCACCTTGCCCCATGTGGAGTTCGCCGGGCCGTTGGCGAACTCGATGAGGTCGAGGGTGTCCTGGATGTGCCGCTTGAGCAGTGCCTCGTCGACGACGGCCTTGTTCTGACCGCAGCCGGTCACCAGGGCGGGGACCACGGGCAGCGGCATGGCGCCGATGTCCTCGGAGAGGCGGAAGTACTCGTAGTAGCCGAGGCCGTAACTCTGGTTGTAGCCCCAGAAGTTGGCGTTGGTCGCGCGCTGCTCGACCGGGCCGACGGTGTCCTTCCACTGGTACGAGCGCTTGCGCTGCCAGCCGGAGGCCGCGCTGTAGTCCTCCATGGACCCCGTGTTCACCAGACAGCCGCCGGGGAAGCGCACGAAGCCCGGGTGCAGGGCGGCGATCTTCTCGGCGAGGTCCTTGCGCAGGCCGTTGGGTTCACCGCGGTAGGTGTCGCGCGGGAAGAGGGACACCATGTCGAGGGCGGCCGCGGCGGAGGAGGCCACGGTGAGGCGGCCGTTGCTGCTGGTCCTCGTCGCGGTGAAGGTGGCCTTGTACTGGGCCCAGCCGCTCTTCGTCACAGCCACCTCGCGGGCGGTGGCGAGCGTTCCGTCGGTGTCCTGCAAGGAGACCGTGAGAGCCGTACCGGCGTCAGCGCGGGCCCACACCGAGAAGTCGTACTTCTTGCCCTCGTCCACATGGATGCCGGTGTTGTATCCGGCGTTGGTGACGGACGAACCGGCAGTCAGGGAGAGGTAGGTGCGGTTGCGCTCGTTGAGGCTGCCGTCGTCGCTCACCACCTGGCCGGCGCCGGAGACCGTCCACGAGGTCAGCGGGGTGTATGAGGAGTTGTCGGCGGTGGAGTACTCGAAGGACCGGTTCTGCAGGAGCTCGGCGTACAGACCGCCGTCGGCGGCCCGGTTGATGTCCTCGAAGAAGACGCCGTACATCGTGTCGTCGATCTTCGCGCCCTTGGCGGCCGGGTCGACGGCGATCGCGTAGTCGGTGACGTCCTCGGCATGGGCGGGGGCGGGGACCAGACCGGCGGCCACCAGGAAGGCGGTGGCACCGAGACCGAGTCTCCAGCGGGTGCGTGACATGAATACTCCGCGGCTCTGTGTCGAAGGTGACGTTCGAAATATCAGACGATGATCAGCACTTCGAACGGCAAGATAGGGAGGGTGTCGGGGAGCGTCAACGGGTCGCGCGGGACCGAAAGTGTCGGAAGTGAGGGACGGATGGGCGAGTTCTGGCCAGTGGTGGATGTGCTGGCGTATCTGGCCGGGACCTGGCGGACCGAGCGAACCGTGCGGGATCTGGCGAGCGGAGACGAAGGGGAGTTCTCCGGTACGACCGCTTTCGGCCGACTGGAGGGCGGTGGGCTGCTGTCCCAGGAGTCGGGCGTCTTCGTCTGGCGAGGCGTCCCGCGCCCCGCGGAACGGACCCTCCGCTTCCTGCCGGGCGGGACACCGGGTACGGCCGACGTCCGCTTCTCCGACGGGCGCCCCTTCAACCGCCTGGACCTCACGTCCGGGCATCAGGTCGCCGACCACCCCTGCGCCGCGGACCTCTACCGCGGCGAGTTCGGCGTCCTGGACGCGGACCACTGGCGCACGGTCTGGCGGGTCGGCGGCCCGGCGAAGGACCTGGTCCTGACGACCGACTACACGCGTGAGACCGCCGGCGGCCACCGGTACAAGGCGGCCGACGGCTCAACGGGCACCCGCACATGACGGCCGGCGGCCCACCACGCCGAGCCCCTGGTCACGTCCTCGCAGGCTGGGCCGGGGCACCCTCGAAACGGAGGCTCCAGCGGCCGGCCCTGCCGGTCACGGTGGTCGCCGACAGAGGACGTACGTCGATGTTCCAGTAGGTCGACGGCGGGGCCTTCAGCGCGTACACCAGCGCGGCCCGGATCACGGCAGGCTCGGCGACGGCGACGACCCGGCCGCCGTCCTCCACCGGCCGGGTGTCGAGCCACTCCCCCACCCGCGAGATGAAGGTCAGCAGCGACTCGCCGCCGTGCGGGGTCGCCCGCGGGTCGGCGAGCCAGGCGTCCACGGACTCCGGCTCGCGGGCCATCGCCTCGCCGAGGGTCAGCCCGCGCCAGCGCCCCATGTCACAGTCGCGCAGAGCGAGTTGGACCAGCGGGGAGTACCCGAGGGCGTCCCCGGTGGCACGGCTGCGCGGAGTGGGCGAGCAGTACCGCAGTTCGGCCGCCGCGAGCGGCAGCAGGGCGTGCGCCACGCCCAGCACCTCGTCCCAGCCGGCCTGGTCGAGCGGACGGTCGTCCTCGAAGCGCTCGGCGAGCAGCGAGGAGCTGCGCGCGGCGGCGACGAACGTGACCCGAAGTTGCATGCGGCGATCGTGAGCTGTGGAAGTGCGCAGGTCAAGAGGCGTTACCGGGGAGTTACCCAGGGTGCGCCGGGGCTCACTGCCCGAAGACGAGCGCCATCCAGTGACCGGGATTGGCGAGCGGCGCGAACCCGAGCTTCTCGTACACCTCTTGGGCGTCGTGGGTGGCGAGCAGAATGCGTTTGAGGCCGTACGGCCGCAGGTGCTCGCGCACCGCGCCGACCAACGCCGTACCGATCCCCTCGCCCCGCACCGACCGGTCCACGTACACGTCGCACAGCCAGGCGAAAGTGGTCAGGTCGGTGATCACGCGGGCATAAGCCACCTGATCCCCTGATTCCACCGTGTACACCCCGAAGTTGAGCGACCCGGCGATCGCCCGGTCCTGCTTCTCCCGCGGCCGGCCGATCGCCCAGTACGCGTCGGTCGACAGCCAGTGGTGCACCCGCCCGGCGTCGATGCGGTCGGGGTCGGTGGAGATCTCGTAACCCTCGGCGAGGGGCGGGGTGTCGGTCATGGGCGTGACGTTGGCAGTCACGGACGGCGGAGTCGAGCGTTTTTCGCCGGGAGCACCTCGTCACAGGCCGTGCGGAGGCGCCATACCCCTTCCGCGATCTCCCCCGCTCCGGCCACCGCCGCAAAGCTCAACCTGACATGGCCCGCCGGGGGTTCCGCGCTGAAGTACGGGCGGCCGGGGGTGATCGCGACGCCCGCGCGCAGGGCCGCGGCGGTCAGCGCGGTCTCGTCCGTGCCGTCCGGGAGGCGGAGCCAGAGGTGGTAGCCGCCCGACGGGATGTGCGGGAGGGCAAGTTCGGGCAGGTCGAGGCGGAGGGCGGCGGTCATGGCGCCCCGGCGGGCCTTCAACTCCGCCGAGACCGTGCGCAGATGACGGGGCCAGGCCGGGGAGCCGACGAGTTCCAGGGCCGCTTCCTGGAGCGGGCGCGGGACGAAGAAGGTGTCGACGATCTGGATCGCGCGGAGCCGCTCCAGCACCGGGCCACGGGCGGCGAGCGCGCTCACCCGGAAGCTGGGCGAGGTCGCCTTGGTCAACGAGCCCACATGGACGACGACTCCGTCGGGATCGTCGGCGGCCAGCGGACGCGGCAGCGGGCCGGCGTCCTCGTGCACGAGCCGTCGTACGAAATCGTCCTCGACGACGAAGGCGCCGGCCTCGCGGGCGATGCGCAGCACTTCGCCCCGGCGCTCGGGGGCCAGCACCGCGCCGGTCGGGTTCTGGAACAGCGGCTGGCAGACGAACACCCGGGCGCCGGTCGCCCGGAAGGCGTCGGCGAGCAGGGCCGGTCTCACGCCGTCCGCGTCCACCGGGACGGGGACGGGCCGAAGGCCGGCGGAGCGCGCGATCGCCAGCATGCCCGGATAGGTGGGCGACTCGACGAGCACGGGCGCACCGGGCGGGGCCAGTGCGCGCAAGGCGGTGGTGAGCGCTGACTGGCCGCCCGCGGTGATCAGTACCTCCGCGGCCGTGACGGCGCCGCCGATGGTCCGCGCGAACCACTCGCGCAGTTCCGGCAGACCCTCCGTCGGCGGTCGGCCCCAGGCTCCGGGGCGGCGGCCCGCGCGGGCCAGGGCCGCGGACATGGCGCGCTCCGGCTGCAGACCGGGGTGCAGATAGCCGCCGTTGAACTCGACCACCCCGGGCGGCGGAGCGGCCAGTGAGACCAGGACACCCGACGCGTCCACCGAGCGCGGTACGAGGTCGGCGGCGCCGTCCGCGCTGAGCGCGACCTCCTGCCAGGAGGTGTCCCCGGCCGGAGCGGCCAAGGGGCACGTCGCCGCCCGGAAGGCACCCGCGCCCGGCCGTGTGACCACCAGCCCCTCGGCGGCGAGCCGGCCGAGGGCACGCGAGACGGTCACCGGGCTGACCCTGAACCGATCGACCAGGGCCCGGCTCGACGGGAGCTTTCCACCGGGAGAGTAGCGGTCGAGCTCTCGCCGCAGCTGTTCTGCCAGTTCGGTGACGCTGCTACTCTCGTGCATGAGAGCACAGAGTAGCGCTACCGCGCCGACCGGGATAGCGGTCACCGCTCCCACCAAGAGCTTCGGCACCCTCCAGGCCGCCCTCGGCGTCGCCGCCTTCTCCCTCACCTTCCCCGCCACGGCGTGGGGGCTCGAGGGCTTCGGGCCCTGGTCCCTCGTCGCGGTGCGCAGCGTTCTCGCGGCCCTCGTCGCCGCGGGCTGTCTGTCGGCGCTGCGCGTCCCGATGCCGAGCCGCCACGACTGGCCGGGGCTCGCCGTCGTCGCCGTCGGCGTGGTGGTCGGCTTCCCGTTGCTGACCACGCTCGCCCTGCAGACGTCGACCACCGCGCACGCCGCCGTCGTGGTGGGGCTGCTCCCCCTGACGACCGCGCTGCTGTCGGCCCTGCGCATGGGCACCCGCCCCTCGCGCACCTTCTGGACGGCCGCCCTCGCGGGCGCGGCCGCGGTGGTCGCCTTCACCGTGCAGCAGAGCGGGGGCGCGCTGACCACCGCCGACCTGTATCTCTTCGCCGCGCTCCTGGTGTGCGCCGCGGGCTACACCGAGGGCGGCCGGCTGGCCCGGGTCATGCCCGGCTGGCAGGTCATCGCCTGGGCGCTGGTGCTGTGCCTGCCGATCGGCGTGCCGGCGGCGGTGCTCGCGCTGTCGTACGAACCGGTGCACCTCACCGCGCACAGCGTCGCCGGGCTGCTGTGGGTGGCGGTGGGCTCGCAGTTCCTCGGCCTGGTCGTCTGGTACCGGGGCATGGCGGCGATCGGGATCCCCAAGGCCAGCCAGTTGCAGTTGGCCCAGCCCCTGCTCACACTGGTGTGGTCGGTGCTGCTGCTCGGCGAGCACCTGACGGTGGCCGCCCCGCTGACGGCCGCGGCGGTGCTCGTGTGCATCGCCGTCACCCAGCGGGCGCGGGGCTGAACGGCGCGCACGCGCCGGTCCCAACCGGGCCCCCGCGCCGTAAAATCAGGGCCACGGACCGCTGCTCCCGCTCTTGGTGAGGAGGCCCCAGACGATGCGTGCAACCGTGGGCGACCAGCTTGTCCAGCACGGCAGGGTGGTCGGACAGCAGGACAAGGTCGGCGAGATCGTCGAAGTGATGGGTCAGGAGGGCAACCCCCCGTACCGCGTCCGCTTCGAGGACGGGCACGAGGGCGTGTGCTCACCCGGCCCCGACACCGAGATCAGGCACCGGTTCCAGCAGATGGGCCGGTGACACGGCGCGGGGGAGCCGTCGGCACCTGGTAGTGGTCGGCGACCACCCGCGCCATCGCCCCGATCGGATCCGAGGCGAGTTCCCGCGCGGCGAAGAAGACATGTCCGCGCACCTGCTTGTGGTCGCGCGCGAGCGTGAGGTGCCGGGACAGTTCCGCGGGGTCCTGCCAGGCCGCGGGCTGCGCCGGGTCCCCGGCCTTGTAGAGGGCCTCGCCCAGGTACAGCTTCGTCCTGCTCCCCTGCGCCTGCCTCGCCCACCAGGGCACCAGCTTCGCGTAGTCGGCGGCGGCGAAGCCGATGTTCCAGTAGAGCTGCGGCACGAGGTAGTCGATCCAGCCCTCGCGCACCCACTTGCGAGTGTCCGCGAAGTTGTCGTCGTACGACTGCACACCCGCGCGTGTGTCCGAGCCGAGCGGGTCGGTGGCGGCGTTGCGCCACACTCCAAAGGGGCTGATGCCGAACTGTGCGGTGGGCCGGATCCGCTTGATGCGGGCGGCGGTCTCCAGGACCAGCTTGTCGATGTTGTCCCGCCGCCAGTCGGCCCGGTTCGCGAAGGCGCCGCCGTACGCGTCGTAGGCCGCGTCGTCGTCGAAGGTCTGGCCGGCCACCGGGTACGGGTAGAAGTAGTCGTCGAAGTGGACCGCGTCCACCGGGTACCGGTGCACCGCGTCGAGGATCGCGTCCTGGACGAAGGCGCGGACCTCGGGCAGACCGGGGTTGTAGTAGAGCTTCCCGCCGTACGTCACCACCCAGTCCGGGTGCCGGCGGGCGGGGTGGGAGGCGACCAGCCGGGTCGGGTCGGCGTGGTTGGCGATGCGGTACGGGTTGAACCAGGCGTGCAGTTGCAGGCCCCGCCGGTGCGCCTCGGCCACGGCCGTGCCGAGCGGGTCCCAGCCGGGATTCTGGCCCTGGGTCCCCGTGAGGTACTGCGACCAGGGCTCGTACGGCGAGGGCCACAGGGCGTCGGCGGTGGGCCGTACCTGGAACATCACCGCGTTCAGACGGTCCGCCGCTGCCCGGTCGAGGTGGGCGATCAGCTCCGCGCGCTGCTGTGCGGCGGTCAGCCCCGGCTTGGACGGCCAGTCCCGGTTGGACACGGTGGCGAGCCACACACCCCGCATCTCGCCAGTCGCCCGCCTCGGATGCCGCGGTGCCGCCGCCGCTCCCGAGGCCGAGGTCAAGGTCGACAGCGCGGCCAACGCGAAGGCCCGGCGCGACAGACGCCCCATGTGCACACTCCCCCAACACCATGGATCCGCTCGGTCACGGATCGTCTCCGCGCCCCAGAATGCCCGACGGATGACGGACCCAGACGATCGATCATCGATACTTGGGAGTAACGTGCACGAACGGAGCAGGAACCGGACGACGGCCGACCTGCCACCAGGTGAAGATCAGCGAAAGGGACGAAGTGACGGACTTCCCGGCGGGAGACATCGCGCGCGTCGGAGTGGTGGGCTGCGGCCAGATGGGGGCGGGCATCGCCGAGGTGTGCGCCCGCGCCGGCCTGGACGTGAAGGTCGCCGAGACCACCGGCGAGGCCCTGGAGATCGGCCGCACCCGGCTGTTCAACTCCCTGACCAAGGCCGCCGAACGCGGCAAGATCACGGCCGACGAGCTGGCGGAGACGCAGGCACGTCTGAGCTTCACCACCGACCTCGGCGAGTTCGCCGACCGCGACCTGGTCATCGAGGCCGTCGTGGAGAACGAGCAGGTCAAGACCGAGATCTTCCAGGTGCTCGACCAGGTGGTGACCCGCCCGGACGCGATCCTGGCCTCCAACACCTCGTCCATCCCGCTGGTGCGCCTCGCGGTCGCCACCTCGCGGCCCGACCAGGTCGTCGGCATCCACTTCTTCAACCCGGCCCCGGTGCAGAAGCTCGTCGAGCTGATCCCGGCGCTCACGACGTCCGAGGGCACGCTGGCCCGCGCCCAGCAGTTCGCCGAGAAGCTGCTCGGCAAGCACGCGATCCGCGCCCAGGACCGCTCCGGCTTCGTGGTCAACGCGCTGCTGATCCCGTATCTCCTGTCCGCGATCCGGATGTTCGAGTCGGGCATCGCGAGCCGCGAGGACATCGACAACGGCATGGAACTGGGCTGCGCCCACCCGATGGGCCCGCTGAAGCTGTCCGACCTGATCGGCCTGGACACCGTCGCCTCGGTCGCCTTCTCCATGTACGAGGAGTACAAGGAGCCGCTGTACGCCGCTCCCCCGCTGCTCCAGCGCATGGTCGACGCGGGCCGGCTCGGCCGGAAGTCCGGCTCGGGCTTCTACACCTACGACTGACCCGCACCCTGTCCGTTCCAGGGTGCTGATGACACAGTGCTACGAACACGGGCCCGGCACTCCTCCGAGTGCCGGGCCCGTGTCATTCACACACCGTGTGCGCGCCGGGCCCGCATATGCCCGTCGCACACTCTCCCCACGCGCCCACCAGGCGAGTTGACTCTTCATGCGCATGCAAGGGATGTGACGACTACGGAAAGGAGCGGACCTGTGACCGCCGAACCGGAGCATCCCGTGATCCATGGAGAACTCGCAGAGTTACGACGCCGCCTCGATGTCGCGTACGCACGCGTCGAGGGAGGCCTCGCTCTGCTCAGTCACCGTACGGAGGAGACGGACAAGGAGATCGACGATCTGAGCGCACGGATCATCGCCCTGGAGCACGCCCGCTGGCCGCTGCCCGCGGTTGCGGCGATCACCGCCGTGGGCGCGCTCGTCGTGGCGATCTGGCAGGCCCTCGGCCACTGAGGCTTCGGGACGCTCGGGTGGGGGATCAGGGTAGCTAGGTGTCCTGACCGAGCCTCAGATGGTGCAACAGGAGTAACGCGGCCGCCATGTTGGCGGCCGGGACCTCCCCACGGGCGACCATGTCGGGAACGAGCTTCAGGGGGACCCATTCCCGGCGGTCCGACTCGAAGTCGTCCACGGGGTGCCCGATGTACTCGCCCTCGTCCGCCCAGTAGATGTGGTGCCGGGCGTCGGTGAGCCCGTTGGAGGGCTCCACGCTCATGAGGTGCTGGAGCGGGCCCGGTCGCCAGCCGGTCTCTTCCTCGAGTTCCCTGGCGGCCGCGACGGCGATGTCCTCGCCGTCCTCGACCACACCCGCGGCGAGTTCCCAGCCCCAGCTGTCGGTGATGAAACGGTGGCGCCACAGCAGGAGCACCTCGTTGGCCTCGTTCACCACCGTGGCGACGGCGACCGGCCGCAGTCGTATCAGGAAGTGGTCGAGATGCCGGCCGTCCGGCAGCTCGACATCGGCGAGATTGACGCTGAACCAGCGGTTTTCATACACAGTTTGTTCGTTCTGTTTCGTCCACTGCACGGTTCTGCCACCTTCCGTCGAGTAAGTGGCAATATCGCAGCAGGGACTGTGACTGTCGGCGTACGCGTGCCCTCCTACAGCGGTACGCGCAGTGCGCCGTCGATCAGTTCGGCTGCCTCGGCGGTGCCCGCGCAGCCGCTGCGGACCAGGTGTTCGCGGACCGCTCTGAGTCTGTCGCGCAGGCGCTGGGACTCCATTCCCCGGGCCTGTTCCGCCATCTGTACGGCGGTGGCCACCGCCTTGTCGGCGTTGCCCTGACGCAGTTCGATCGTGCTGAGCATGGCGAGGCGGTGCACCCGGCCCCGGTCGTGGGCCGGGTTGTCTACGGCGGCCGCGGCGTGCGCGGCCGCCGCCGCGAGCTCGCCGAGGCTGAGGAGCGCCTCCGCCACCTGCACGTTGACGAGGCCCGGCTGGACATAGCCGGTCTCGTCGGGCTCGTATCCCCGCCGGATGCGTTCGGCGGCCTGCTCGGCCCGCCGGATGCAGGACAGCGCGGTCGTACCGTCGCCGAGGTGGGCGTACGCCTTGGCCTGCATCGCGTAGAGATCGCAGGCGAGCGCCGGGGTGATGTGCTTGCCGGCCGCCCGCAGCGCGGCCTCCGCGAAGGCGACGGCCTGACGGTACTCCCGCATGAACAGGGCCTGGTTGACCAGCAGCGCGATGACATACGCGCCGAGTCCGCGGTCGCCGCTGGCCTTGGCGAGCCTGAGGGCCTGGTGGAAGTAGCGCTGGGCGAGGCCGTGGGCGTCGGAGTCGTAGGCGCAGATCCCGGCGACGGCGACCAACCCGCCGGTGGCGCGGTGCAGTTGGCGGCCCGTCTCGTCGGTGTAGCTGCCGCGCAGCAGCGGGGCCGCCTCGGCGTTGAGGAAGCCGACGATCCGGGTGCGGGTCGCTATGCCGCCGGCCTTGCGGTACATCTGCTCGTAGTGGGTGCGGGCCGCGCGGAGCATCGCGATGTCGGAGTGGGTGACCCGGTGCCGGCCGCCTCGGGAGACGTCGACGTCCTCGGGCGGGTTCTCCCACTCCCACACCGGCATGACCGCGGGGGTACCGGTGACCGCGGGGGCGCCCAGGATGTGCGGGCGCTGCTGTTCGTCGGAGCGCCACAGGGCGGTGGCCCGCTCGACGAAACCGGACAGCGAGGTGCCGTGCGGGGCGGAGGGTTCGCCGGGCACGCCGAGGCCGATGTCGTCGAGGGTGACGGGGCGTTGGAGCCGCCCCGCGAGCACCTCGCAGATCAGGTCGGGCACCTGACCGCGCGGGCGCTGGCCCTTCAACCACCGTGCCACGGCGGTGTGTTCGTACCTGAGCGCGAGGCCGCGTGCCCTCCCGGCCTGATTCACATGTGCGGCAAGCCCGGCGTGCGAGATCCCGGCTTCGTCGAGGATCGCGTCGAGCAGAGTGTTGGGCTGCATATATGCCCCCCGGGTGGCTCGGTGCCGTCAGATTAGTGGGTTCGTCTTCACACGGGGTGTGAACGGAGTGCTCGAATCCGCAGCGTGTGCGCACTGTTGCGGAGAGTTTCCGCCCGGTTGACTGAAATACCTCGCAAGAGGCCGGCCGGGCCGCCGGCTCCCCCTCGTACAGTGCGGTGGCCCGGCCGTGGGCTCGACCGGGGTTCAGGTGAGGTGTGTTGTCGGCTGCGGGTGCGTTGTGGCTGGTCGCGCAGTTCCCCGCGCCCCTGAGGTGGATTGGCGTTGACGGTCGTTTCTCAGTACCAGTAAGGCCACGTCGTCCTTGGGTGTGCCACCCGCATGATCCAGCAGGGCTGTGAACACTGTGCCCAATACCGCCTGAGGTGTGGCTCGCACAGCCTCCTGGAGCACCGTGGGCAGAGAAAAGAACCGGCCATGAGCATCCCTGGCGTCCTCGGCACCGTCCGTGTGCAGGACCAGCGTCTCCCCCGTCAGCAGATGACCGCACTCCAGCACCGGCAGTTCGCAGGGCAAGGGGAACAGGCCGAGAGGGGGCAGGGGGTCCGCGCAGGAGAGTGGCTCGACCACTGCGCCACTCACCAGGTACGACCAGGGATGGCCGCAGTTCAGTGCCCGCAGCTCGCCGTCCCCACCGATCTCCAGCAGCAGTACGGTGACGAACTCCTCGGCGACCGTGCCGTCCCGTTCGGCGCGCTCGCGCAGGTGCCGGGCGAGCGCACGGTCCAGTCTGCGCAGCACCCCGGCCAGTTCCGGCTCGTCGTGGACGGCTTCGCGGAAGCTGCCGAGGACCGCGGCGGCCGTACCGATGGCGGCGAGGCCGTGGCCGCGGACATCGCCCATGACGACCCGTACCCCGTGTTCCGTGGCGACGGCCTCGTACAGGTCGCCGCCGATGCTGGCGCCCCGGTCGGCGGACATCTGGGCGGCGGCCACGGTGAGTCCGTCGATGCGCGGGGGCAACGGCCGCAGCAGCGCGCTCTGGGCGGCACCCGCGACCTGGCGGGCCTGTCTGAGCTCACGCAGCAGGGCGCGCCGGACATGGATGATCAGTCCGGTGCCCACCGCGAAGAACACGGCGCTGCTGGCGACCCGCGCGGCCAGGCCGTTCTGCTGCGCGAGCGGGCAGGTCAGCTTGTACGTGACCGCGACGGCACCCCACACGGTGGGCAGCCCGAGCGTGAGCACGCGGCGCGTCTTCCGGTGGCCTCTGCGGACCACGAGGCGAGCGGCACGCCCGACACGAGGCACCGCAGCCCTCAAGCACATCATGCCGATGGCCCCCCAACTAGGCCCTGCACACGCAATCGGACCGACCTCGAAAGGCCGGTCCGATTCTGTCGACCACATGGGCCAAAAGGGCCAGATCGCCGGGGGAACTCACCCTATTGAGTGAGGTGACCGCAGTGAGGTGACCACACTCTCCGCCACGCTCAACCGCGCAGCACAGCTCCCGTACGCTCCCCGGCGAGGGCGACCGCCGCGTCCCGGGCCGCGGACGCCTCGTCCACGGTCAGGGTCCGGTTCCCGGCCCGGAACCGCAGCGCATAGGCCAGCGACTTCTTGCCGTCCCCCAGCTGCTCCTCGTTCTCGTACACGTCGAACAGCCGGATCCCTTCGAGGAGTTCGCCCGCACCCTCACGCAGCGCGGTCTCGACCTCGGCATGGGGCACGAACTTGTCGACGACCAGGGCGACATCCTGCGTGGCCACCGGGAACGTGGAGATGGCCGGCGCCTGCGGGGTGTCGCCGCCGACCGCCTCGAGGACATCCAGGTCCAGCTCCATCGCACAGGTGCGCGCGGGCAGCCCGAACGCCTTCACGACCCGCGGGTGCAGCTCACCGGCGTGACCCACCACGGTGTCGCCGACGACGAACTCGGCGCACCGCCCCGGGTGCCACGGCCCGTACTGACCGCCCCGCACGACCAGCTCGGCGCCGGCCTCACGCGCGACCAGCCGCCCGGCCTCGACCGCGTCGGCCCAGTCGGCCGGACGGCCCTTGCCCCACCAGCCGGCCTGCTCCCGCGCACCGGCGAGCACCACGGCCACGTGCCGCGGCTGTTCCGGTAGCGCGGCATCCAGTTCGGCGATCTCCGCGTCCGTGGGACGCCGGTCCACCGGCAGCACCGCGGCGACCCGCTGCTCCGAGCGCGGCAGGAAGACCAGCCCGGTCTCGAACAGCGCCAGATCGTGCGACCCCCGCCCGTCGTTGCGCCGCAGGGCACCGAGCAGCCCCGGCAGCAGCGAGGTGCGCAGCGCGGGCTCCTCGTCGTTCAGCGGGTTGGTCAGCCTGACGACACGGCGGGCCGGGTCGTCGGCCTCCAGGCCCAGCTGGTCGAAGACCTGCTCGGAGACGAAGGGGTAGTTCGGCGCCTCGACGTACCCGGCACCGGCGAGCGCCCGCCCGGCCCTGCGGTGCAGCCGCTGGCGGTGGGTCAGGCCACGGCCGGCCGGCGGCCTGGGCAGCGTGGAGGGCAGGTTCTCGTAGCCCTCCAGCCGGATGACCTCTTCGGCCAGGTCGTTGATGTCCTGGAGGTCGGGACGCCAGGACGGCACGGTGACGATCAGCTCGTCCTGCCCGTACACGTCGCAGCCGACCTCCTGAAGACGCCGTACGACGGTCTCGCGGCCGTAGGAGACACCCGCGACCTTGTCCGGGTGGTCCGCCGGGACGCTGACGGTGTGCGGGGCCGACGGGGCGGTGACCTCGGTGACACCGGCCTCGGCGGTGCCGCCCGCGAGCAGCACCAGCAGGTCGACCGTGCGCTGCGCGGCAGCGGCGGCGGCCTGCGGGTCGACACCGCGCTCGAAGCGCCGGGACGCCTCGGAGGACAGCTTGTGGCGACGGGCCGTACGCGCGATGGCCACGGCGTCGAAGTGCGCGGCCTCGATGACCACGTCCGTCGTGCCCTGCGAGGACGCGTGGTCGGCGATCTCCGTGTTGGCGCCGCCCATCACGCCGGCGAGGCCGATCGGACCGCGCTCGTCGGTGATGACCAGGTCCTCGGCGTGCAGCTTCCGCTCGACGCCGTCGAGGGTGACGATCTTCTCGCCCTCCGCGGCCCGGCGCACGCCGATGGTGCCCTGGACCAGGGAGCGGTCGTAGGCGTGCAGCGGCTGGCCGAGTTCCATCATCACGTAGTTGGTGACGTCGACGGCGAGCGAGATCGGGCGCATGCCGACCTTCTGCAGACGGCGCTGGAGCCAGAGCGGGGAGCGCGCCTCGGGGCTGAGGCCGGTCACCGTACGGGCCGTGAAGCGGTCGCAGCCGAGCGGGTCGGAGACCTGCACCGGGTAGCCGAAGGCGTTCGGGCCGGGCACGTCGAGGAGGGCGGGGTCGCTCAGCGGGAGGCCATAGGCGATGGCGGCCTCGCGGGCCACGCCCCGGATGGACAGGCAGTCGCCGCGGTTGGCGGTGACGGCGATGTCCAGGACCTCGTCGACCAGCTCCAGGAGCTCGATGGCATCCTTGCCGACCTCGGTCTCCGGCGGCAGCACGATGATGCCGTGGCTGCCGTCGTCACCCATGCCCAGCTCGTCGCCGGAGCAGATCATGCCGTGGGAGGTCTTGCCGTAGGTCTTGCGGGCGGAGATCGAGAAGCCGCCGGGCAGCGTCGCGCCGGGCAGCACCACGACGACCTTGTCGCCGACGGCGAAGTTCCGCGCACCGCAGACGATCTCCTGCGGCTCACCGGTGCCGTTGGCCTGCCCGACGTTCACCGTGCAGAAGCGGATCGGCTTCTTGAAGCCCTCCAGCTCCTCGATGGTCAGCACCTGGCCGACGACCAGGGGGCCCTTGAGGTCGGCGCCGAGGTGCTCGACGGTCTCGACCTCGAGCCCTGCGGAAACGAGCTTGGCCTGGACGTCACGGCCGGTTTCGGTCGCCGGCAGGTCGACGTACTCCCGCAGCCAAGAAAGCGGGACCCGCATCAGATCTCCATCCCGAACGGCCGGGTGAACCGGACGTCACCCTCGACCATGTCTCGCATGTCCTCGACGTTGTGGCGGAACATCAGCATCCGCTCGATGCCGAACCCGAAGGCGAAGCCGCTGTACTTCTGCGGGTCCACGCCACAGGCGGTCAGCACCTTGGGGTTGACCATTCCGCAGCCGCCCAGCTCGATCCAGCCCTCCGAGGAGCAGGTACGGCAGGGGCGGTCGGGGTTGCCGACGGACTCGCCGCGGCAGACGTAGCACACCATGTCCATCTCGGCGGACGGCTCGGTGAAGGGGAAGAAGTTCGGGCGCAGCCGGGTCTTCATGCCCTCGCCGAACAGCGCCTGGACCATGTGGTCCATGGTGCCCTTGAGGTCGGCCATGGTCAGGCCCTCGTCGACGGCCAGCAGTTCGACCTGGCGGAAGACCGGGGTGTGCGTGGCGTCCAGCTCGTCGGTGCGGTAGACGACGCCGGGGCAGATCACGTAGACCGGCAGCTCACGGCTGAGCAGCGAGCGGATCTGCACGGGCGAGGTGTGGGTGCGCAGTACGACACCGGACTCGGTACCGCCCTGGGGGCCCTCGACGAAGAAGGTGTCCTGCTCGCCGCGGGCCGGGTGGTCAGGGCCGATGTTGAGCGCGTCGAAGTTGAACCACTCGGCCTCGACCTGCGGGCCTTCGGCGACCTCGTAGCCCATGGCCACGAAGACGTCCTCGATGCGCTCGGAGAGCGTGGTGAGCGGGTGGCGGGCGCCGGCCGGTACGCGGTCGTACGGCAGTGTGACGTCCACCGCCTCCTCGACCAGTACGCGCTGGTCGCGCTCGGCCTCCAGCTCGGCCTGACGGCCGGCGAGGGCCTTGTTCACCGCGCCGCGGGCCTGGCCGACGAGCTTGCCGGCGGCGGCCTTGGCGTGCGGGGGCAGGGCGCCGATCTCGCGGTTGGCGAGGGCCAGCGGGGAGGTGCCCCCGGTGTGGGCGACCTTGGCCTCCTGGAGCGCGTCGAGGGAGTCCGCGGCGGCGAAGGCGGCGAGCGCCTCCTCCCGCATGCGCTCGATCTCTTCCGGTTTCAGGGCCTCGACCTCTACAGGGTCGTACGACTTGTTCGGTGCCGACATCTCTTCCCGTGCTTCCGATTGGCTGGCTGAAGGTCCCCGTCACCGACTCACTCAGAGGTCAGAGGGCCGTCCATGGGACACATGGGTGCCAAGGGCCGAGTCTAACGGGGTGGAGGTGTACGGATACGCCCGCGGGCTGCTCAGGCCGGTCTCAGGTCAGGTAGGCCGGAGCGCTCACGGGCAACGTAAATCGGAACTCGGCGCCGCCCTGGGGGCCGCGGCCGACCGTGATGGTGCCGCCGTGGGCTTCGACGATGCCCTTGACGATGTACAGCCCGAGGCCGGTGCCACCGCGCTTGCTGCCCCGCCAGAAGCGGGTGAAGACGCGGTTCATGGACTCCTCCGGGATGCCGGGACCCTCGTCGCTCACCGTGACCGACGTGCCGGTGTCCTCCCCCTCGCGGGGGGACGCCGTGGGCGTGATGTCAATCGTGACGGTTCCCTCGCCGTGCCGCACCGCATTTTCCAGCAGGTTGCTGAGCACCTGGTCGATCTTGTCGGGGTCGGCCCACAGCGCGGGCAGCGGCTGCTCGAGGCGGAGCAGGAACCGGTCGGCGGCGAGGCCGGCGGCGACGTAGGCCTGGATGTGGCGCCCGACGGCGGCGCCGATGTCGACGGGCTGGCGCCTGACCTCCAGGCGCCCGGAGTCGATGCGGGAGATGTCGAGGAGCTCGGCGATGAGCCGGGTGACCCGGTCGGCGTCCGCGTCGACGGTCTCCAGCATCAGCCGTTTCTGGTCGTCGGTGAACCTCTCCCACTTGGCGAGGAGGGTCGCGGTGAAGCCCTTGACGGAGGTGAGCGGGGACCTGAGTTCATGGGCCACGGTGGCGATCAGCTCGGCGTGGCTGCGCTCGGTGCGGCGGCGGGCCTCGGTGTCCCGGAGGGCGATGACGACGCGGTGGACGGGTCCGGTCGGCCGGGTGCGCACGTACTGCGCGGAGACGAGGACCTCACGGCCGCCCGGCAGCAGCAGATTCCGTTCGGGCTGTCGCCTGCGGATGGCGAGGCCGCCGTACGGATCGGTCAGCTGCCACCAGCGCCGTCCCTCGAGGTCCTCTAATGGGAGCGCCTTCTCCAGCCGCTGTCCGAGGGCGTCCTCGGCGGGGAGGGCGGTGATCCGGGCCGCGGCGGCGTTGAAGCAGATCACGCGGCCCTGCTCGTCCGCGACGACGAGGCCGTCGGGCAGCTGGTCGGGATCGATGCCGAGCTCGGCGGCACCACAGGCTCCGGGCACGTCCTGGGCGCTCCTCGTGCCGACACTCATCCCCGTACCCCACCTCTCCGACGGCGCAGGGCCCCCGAGCTGGTCACCTTACTGGTTCTCGGTGACGGAGCGGCACCCTCCGGGGGCGCGCTGTGCACGGGCTGACGCATAGAGACATACGGCGGCCGCGGTGGCGAGGTTCAGGCTCTCGGCCTTCCCGTGGATCGGGACGCGCACCACGGCGTCCGCGAGCGCGCGGGTCTCCTCCGGGAGCCCCCAGGCCTCGTTGCCGAACACCCATGCGGTCGGCCCGCCCATGGTGCCCTGGTCGAGCTCGGCGTCGAGGTCGTCGGTCCCGGCCCCGTCGGCGGCGAGGATCCGCACACCGGCCCGCCTGAGCCCCTCGACGGCCTCCTCCACGGGCACCCCGACGGCGACGGGCAGGTGGAAGAGGGAGCCCACGGAGGCCCGTACGGCCTTGGGGTTGTAGAGATCGACGGACGCGTCGGTCAGTACGACGGCCTCGGCACCGGCCGCGTCGGCGCACCGCAGCACGGTGCCGGCGTTCCCGGGGTCCCGCACGTTCGCGAGCACGGCGACGAGTCGGGGCCGGCCGGCGAGGATCTCCTCGAAGGGGGTGTCGAGGAACCGGCAGATCCCGACGAGCCCCTGCGGGGTGACGGTCGTCGAGATGTCGGCGATGACGTCCTCGTCGGCGAGGTGCACCCGGGCTCCGACGGACCGGGCCTCTCCGACGATGTCGGCATACCGTTCCGCCGCCTCCACGGTGGCGAACAGCTCCACCAGACCGTGCCCGGAGGCCTCCCGCACCGCCTGCGGCCCCTCGGCCAGGAACAGCCGCTCCTTCCCCCGGAAGTTCCGCTTGGCGAGCCGCCGCGCGGCGGAGACCCGGGGGGAACGGGGGGAGATCAGCTCGGGGGCGACGGGGGGCATGCTCTTCACCTTCGGATGTGTTCCGGGAAACAGCGGACCCGCAGGCATCACAGCCTGCGGGTCCACACAGTCACGTCGGCCTAGGGCCGGCGCAGCGTCACGCGGCCTTCGGCGCGTTCACGTCCGCCGGCAGAGCCTTCTGCGCGACCTCGACGAGCGCGGCGAACGCCGTCGCGTCGTTGACGGCCAGCTCGGCCAGGATCTTGCGGTCGACCTCGATGTTCGCCGCGTTCAGACCCTGAATGAAGCGGTTGTACGTGATGCCGTTGGCGCGGGCAGCGGCGTTGATGCGCTGGATCCACAGCCGCCGGAAGTCACCCTTGCGCTTCTTGCGGTCGTTGTAGTTGTAGACCAGCGAGTGGGTGACCTGCTCCTTGGCCTTGCGGTACAGGCGCGAACGCTGACCGCGGTAGCCGGAGGCCGCCTCGAGGATCGCCCGGCGCTTCTTGTGGGCGTTGACTGCCCGCTTGACGCGTGCCACTTGTTAACTCCTTGTAGCGGGGCCGTGGTTGGACTCACACGGCCCGGTATCGATGGGGTCCCGGTCCAGACGTACGGCGCTCGGTGAAGGCGCCGGGTACGTCACTTGCCGAGAAGCTTCTTGATCTTCTTGGCGTCGCCCGGGGCCATCTCGGCGTTGCCGGTGAGGCGCCGCGTCAGGCGCGACGTCTTGTGCTCGAGGTAGTGGCGCTTGCCGGCGCGCTCGCGGAGCACCTTGCCGGAGCCGGTGATCTTGAAGCGCTTGCTGGAACCGCTGTGCGTCTTGTTCTTCGGCATAGCGCCGTTCTCTCCTCGTCGGTGGCGCTCCGGTGCCCGGTCCTGAAACCGGGCACGGTGAGCGTCGCTCTTGTATCGGTTTGTGTCCTGGGGACTCGCGTCCCCCGGGGTCACGCCTCGGCGGAAGCCTCTGCCGGGGCCTCGACCTCGACCTCGGCCTCGTCCTCGACGTGGTCGTCCTCCGCGGCGTTCTGCGACTTGCCGGGGTTGGCCTTCGCGTCTGCCTTGCGGGCTTCCTGCGCCTGGCGGGCCTCGGCCATCGCCTCGGTCTTCTTCTTGTGCGGACCGAGAACCATGATCATGTTTCGGCCGTCCTGCTTCGGATTCGACTCGATGAAGCCGAGGTCCTGGACGTCCTCCGCGAGACGCTGCAGCAGTCGGTAGCCCAGCTCGGGCCGGGACTGCTCGCGACCACGGAACATGATCGTGATCTTGACCTTGTCGCCCTGCTTGAGGAACCGGACGACGTGACCCTTCTTGGTGTCATAGTCGTGCGGGTCGATCTTCGGCCGGAGCTTCATCTCCTTGATGACCGTGTGCGCCTGGTTCTTGCGCGCCTCACGGGCCTTCATGGCCGACTCGTACTTGAACTTCCCGTAGTCCATGAGCTTGCACACGGGCGGACGGGCGTTCGCCGCGACCTCGACCAGGTCCAGGTCGTACTCCTGCGCAAGCTCCAGTGCCTTGGCCAGGGGGACGATGCCCACCTGCTCGCCACTGGGACCGACAAGTCGCACCTCGGGAACGCGAATCCGGTCGTTGATGCGGGGCTCGGCGCTGATGGATCCTCCTCGGTTAGCACCACACGGCGGTCTGGCGGACAGCCGCGTATGTCTTTTGTCAGACCTAACCGCGCCGAGGAACAAAAAATGCCCCGGCGGATCACAGACGGGGCTCCAACACTGCCGGAGCACCGCCGCGATGACGCGGGGCGCACTTTCGGGCGACTCCATCGTCCGTACGGAACGATGGTGGCCGCCTGACCGGGGTGACCCGCCGCCCCGGAGGACGGTCAGGTGGGAGTTCGGAGCCTCCACTTGTGGGCCGGACACGCGAATGTCCAGCCGGTCGTTACACAAGGTTAGCAGCAACCCGGGGGTGGTGCGAACCGCCGTGCGCCGGGCCCTATCGTGGGGGCCATGAGTGACACCCCTCCCGCGTCCGCCGGCTCTCCCGGTTCCCCCGACTTCGACGAGATGACCCGCGACATCGCCGAGGTCCCCGCCGTCGAGGTGATCGTGACGGTCGCCGTCAACCTGATGAGCGCCGCCGCGGTGAAGCTCGGTCTGACCGAGGAGGGCGACAAGTACAAGGACCTGGACGAGGCCCGCAAGCTGATCCACGCCCTCGCCGGTCTGCTGGACGGGAGCGCGACGGAGATCAGCTCCTTCCACGCGGCCCCGCTGCGGGACGGCCTGAAGTCCCTCCAGCTGGCCTTCCGCGAGGCGTCCCTGGTCCCGGACGAGCCGGGCCAGGGCCCCGGCGAGAAGTACACCGGGCCGATCTACGGCTAGCTCATCCCCGTACGTACAAGGGCTCGCCGGGAGGCGTGGCCCCGGCCGGCAGCAGTGCCAGGTCGAGGCCCCGCACCAGGCGGGCCCTCAGTGTCTCGTCGGCGGCGAGGCGCTCGGCGACGGCCCGCGCGGCGTCCGCGGGCGCTGCGGAGGGCTCCAGTACGAGGGCCAGGGTGCCGTCGGCCTGCCCCGGCCCGAGGTGGGCGCGGAGCACGGCGGGCTCGGCGGCCACGGCGTCGCGCACGGCCCCGATGACGGCCGGGTCGGCCAGCGGATCGGCGCTCGCGCGGCCCTCGGCGAGGGCGAGCAACGCGGAGCCGGTCAGCTCGAAGGGCACCGGCCCCGCCAGATCCAGGACGACCGTGTCGGCCTTCTCGTGCGCGGCGGCCTGCAGCGCCTGGTGCAGGGGTACGGCGACGGGGCGGGCCTCGGGGTCCCAGCGGGCCAGCGACGCGGTGGAGGTGAAGGCCGGCAGGGCGGTCCGGGATCCGGCCTTGAGGGTGGGGACGGCCATGTCGCTGGTCTTCTCGCGGCGCAGCCCGTTCTCGTCCTCCTCGACCTCGCCGAGCACGGCCACCACGGGGACGAGCAGCCGGGCGCCCTTGAGGGCGTCCAGGACCGGGCCCACGGCGGCGCGGTCCTCGGCCCAGGCCGCGAGCGCCGCGCTCAGCCGGGGATCGGCGGAGCCGTCGTCGTCGGAGAAGCCGGGGTCGGGAATGTTCTTGTTCGCCACGGTCACCGACCCTATAGCGGGCTTGCTGCTGCGGTTGTGCGGGCCCGGAAACCCGCCCGTGACCGCTTTCACGGGTTTCTCAGAGTTCGCTGACACAGCTCTAACGTCCGTCTAACGGCCCGCACAGTCGGCGGCCCGACGATCGGCGGCATGGAGTCCTCCGCAGCCGCCGGCCGCCGCGTCCGCAGGTTCCCCCTGCGACCTTTGATGTACACCGCGCTCGCCTGCGTCGCCATCGCCGGCGTCACGGCCGGGGGGACCGTGTACGTGAAGGCGCAGGCGCACTCCGGGGGCGGCACCGTATCGTCGGCGCCGACGCCGTCGTTCTCGCCCTCGCCGGCGGCCACGACTGAGGAGGCGGCGGCTGTGACGGAGCCGGTGGTGGATCTCGACGCGCGGCTGTCCGACGCCATGAAGGCGGTGCGCGTGACGGGCGACGAGAAGGTCTCGGCGGCGGTGCTCGACCTGGAGTCGGGCGACAGCGCTGTGCACGGCGACGGGGCCTTCGACACGGCGAGCATCGTGAAGGTCGACATCCTGGCGGCGCTGCTGCTCCGCCACCAGGAGGCGGGCACACGGCTCAGCGCGCGGGAGAAGGCGTACGCCACCACGATGATCGAGAACAGCGACAACACCGCGGCGTCGGCGCTGTGGGACATCATCGGGAGGGCCTCCGGGCTCGACGCGGCCAACAAGAAGTTCGGGCTGACCGGCACGGAGGGCGGCGACGGGGCGCTGTGGGGGCTGACCCAGACCACGGCGGCCGACCAGCTCACCCTGCTCCAGCAGGTGTTCGGGGACGACTCGGAGCTCAGCGAGACCTCGCGGTCGTATCTTCAGGGGCTCATGGGCCGGATAGAGGCCGACCAGCAGTGGGGGGTGTCGGCCGCGGCCGACGGCTCCGGGTGGGCGCTGAAGAACGGGTGGCTGCCGCGCAGCACGACCGGGCTGTGGGACATCAACAGCATCGGACGGGTGACGGTGGACGGCCACGCGTATCTGGTGGCCGTTCTCTCGAAGGGGAGTTCCACACAGGCGAAGGGGATTTCGCTGGTGGAGGTGGCGGCGAAGGCGGCGGTGTCGGTGTTCGCGGGAGAGGATGCCTCGGCATCCGCGTCGGCGAACGCCACGAGTGCGGCGGCCCGCTGAGGCTTCGCCCCGCTCAGAAGCCCTCGTAGGACCGGCGGGGGCCCCGGCGGCCGCGCCACAGGACCACCCCGGTGACCAGCAGGGCCACGCCCAGGCCGCCCGCGAGCGGGGCCGCCCAACTGGCCGTGTCGCTCTCCGACTTGGCGGAGTCGGGGCCGGAGCCGAAGTACTTCTCGCCGTAGGACGCGGGCTGCAGTCCCTGCGGCTTGAGGCGGGCCGCGGCCTTCAGTGCTGCCGCGGGGTCGACGAAGCCGAAGCCGCGGGAGTCGTCGCGGCCGCCCGAGGGGGCGTTGCGGGCCGTGTCCTCCAGGAGCTTCTTGATCTGTGCGGGCGTCAGCTCCGGGTGGGCGGCCTTGACGAGGGCGACCGCGCCCGAGACGAACGCGGAGGCGGCGCTGGTTCCCCAGCCCTCGTAGTACTTGTGGTCGGGGTCGGCGATGACGACGTCGTCACCGGGGGCCGCGACCGTGGCGTACCAGCGGCGGGTGGAGAAGGAGGCGCGGGTGCCGAACTTGTCGACGGCGGTGGCGGCGATCACGCCCGGGTAGGCGGCCGGGTAGGAGATGTGGTCGCCCTTCTCGCCGCCGTTGCCGGCCGAGGCGACGACGACGGCGCCCTTCCCCAGCGCGTACTGGACGGCGTCGTCCTCACCGGCCTCGGGGTGCGCGGAGGCGGAGTCGTCGCCGAGGGAGAGGTTGATGACGTCGGCGCCGTGGTCGGCGGCCCAGCGGATGCCTTCGGCCAGGGCGTTGCCGCGGGTGTTGCGGGCCTTGGCGCGGGCCGGGTCGCCGTCCTCGAGAATCACGCGGACGGGGAGGATTTTGGCCTCGGGGGCGATGCCCATGACACCGTCGCCGTTGCCCACGCCGTGTCCGTGACCGGCGATGATGCCGGCCATGGCGGTGCCGTGCCGCGCCCAGGGCCGCTGCCCTCGCACGGCTCCGAATCCGATCATGTCCTTGCCGGTGAGGACGTTGCCGACGAGGTCGGGGTGGTCGTTCTCGACGCCGGTGTCCAGGACGGCGACGGTGACGCCCGCGCCCTTGGTGGTCTGCCAGGCCTCCTGGGTGTGCATGGCGTCCAGGGCCCACTGTTTGGCGCGGATGCCGTCGGCGTGCGCGGCGGTGGGCGGGACGAGGGCGACGGAGGCGGCGAGCAGGACGCTCAGGAGACCTGCCCGACGGGTCGTGACGCTCATGAGGACTGCTCCGGGGGCGAGGTGACGGTCTTGCGCAGGGCGCGTTCGACACGGTCGGCCAGCCCCTGGGCCTCGTTGCCGAGACCGGCCTGGGCGGCGGGGGTGGTGTCGCCGGACTCCATGGCCTTCTCGGCGGGCTCCGGGGTGTCGACCGTACGGCCGTCCGCCCAGCCGGAGACGGCGAACGCGACCACGGGGGCGTCGGTGAGGACGGAGATTGTCCAGGAGGCCCGCTGCGCCGCGCCGAAGTCCGCGGCGAGGGTGTTCTTCGCGGCGTACGGGAGGGGCATCAGGTCGGTGCGGTCGGCCAGGCCGTCGCGGGTGAAGCGGGTGTCGAGTTCGCGCATGGCGGTGGCGTCGGCGTCGGTGAAGAGGAGGCCGACGGTGGTGACGTAGCTCTGGGTGGCGTCCGTGTAGGTGGCGCGCAGAAGGCGTTCGCAGCCGACGGGCGCGAGGGCCTTGCGCAGCAGGGGGTCGAAGGCGTTCGTGCAGCCGCTGTCGGGGGCGACGGCGATCCGTGTCCAGGTGCGGTCGGCTCCGCCGGGCCCGGCGCCCTGGCCGTCCACGGTCGGCGGGAACAGCTGGTCGACGGGCACGCTGTGCCACAGCTCACCGGCCTGGGCGAACCTGTCGCCGCCGCCCTCGTCCCCGGAGTCCCCGATCAGCCAACTCCCGGTCACGGCACCGCCGATGAGCCCGAGCCCGAGCACGGCACACGCGGCCACGGCGGCGATCCGGGGAGGGATCCGTACCCCCCACGACCGCTCCTTGTAGCCGACCTCAGGCTCGCCGAACGACACGACGGGCCGCCCGTTGCCGGACGTTCCGGCATGCGGGGGCATGGGGGCGCTCCAGGAGAGGGCGGGGTCGGGTGCGAGGGAGGCGGCCGACGATTCTGCGGGGGTCGGAGGCGTGGAGGGCCGGCCGGGAGGTGCTGCGGGTGTGGAAGGCCGGGAGCCGGGCGCCGAGGGCCTGGAGGGCCGGCTGGTGGGCGCAGGCGGCGTGGTCGGCGGCCCCGCGGGCGCCGGGGGCATGCGCAGGGCACTGGCGCCCGGCGCCTCACGCGTGGGGCGGGGCGGGAATCCGGGGCGGGCGGGCGCACCCGGCCGCGCACCGGCCTGCGGCCCTGCGGCGCCGCCCGGACGGTCGGGATCGGCTCCGGGACGACCGGAGCCGGAGCCGGAGCCGGGGCGGGCGTCGCGCACGGGCGGTACGGCGGTGCCGCCGGAAGCCCCTCGCGACGCGGAAGGCGCGGACGCCGAGCCGGTACGTCCGTCACCGGCCGCCGGCACCGGCCGCATCCGGAACGTCGTCTCGGACGCGCTCTCGGCGGGGGCGTCGCTACGACGCGGGGGCACGGAGGGCTGAGTGCCGGGCCGGGGCGGTACGACACCGGACACCGACGGCGAACCCTGCGCGGGAACCCCGGCGGTGTGCGGATCCGGCGCCGGAGGGGTGTCCGGGAACCGGGCCGAGGCGGGGGGCGGAGGCGGGGTGCTGCCGGGGAACGGGGTGGTCGAGTTCCGGGGGCCGGAGCGGGCGTCGGTGTCGGAGGGGGGCTGGGGCCGCCCCGTGCCGGTGCGAGGGTTCGCCGGTGCGTCGGCGGCGGGGAATGGTGCGCCCTCGGCCCCGCGGCCGTCCGCCGCTGACCATGCCTCACCGTTGGGTGGTGTGGGGCCGGAGCCCGCGTCGTCGGTCGTTCGTATCGGCGGCCGACCGGTGGCACCCGATGCCCGGGTCCGCTCCCCGCCCGCCGTGGCGGCGGCGTCCTGTCGGCCCGCGTCACCGGGTGCCCGGCGACCCGACGGGTCGGGACCGCCGGACCCCCGTGCGCCGTCCTCCCCGGACCCCTGCCAGTCGAACCCGCCGAACGTCGCCCGCCCCTGCGCTCCCGGGCCTCGTCGGCTTCGCTCACCGAACGCCTGCCAGTCGGTGTCCTCGCTCATCCGCCCGCCCGGCTCGACGATCTCCCGCCGGCCCGGCTCGACGGCTTCCCGGCGCGCCGACTCCTCGGACGGCTCCGAGCCCGGCCCGTCCTCGCCCACCGCCGGCGGCTGGGCCGGTCTCGGTGGGGTCGTCGGGCGCGGAGGAATCGAGGCGCGGCGTGCTTCGGTGCTCATGCCCCCCCGTTTCCTCATGTCCGGGCCGTTCGGTCGTGCGCGGGCCCTCGTCGGAGCCGCCGGCAGGGAAGACGGCCGTCCGGGCACGCATACCCGCACGGAAGGGCCGGCATCCCGGCGCGGCGGCGACGGGGGCAACCAGCCCTGCGTGCGTGCGCGTCACTCTACGGGTTGTTCCTGGGCGAACGGGAACCAGTCCACCAGGCCGGGGGTATCTGCCCGGAACGTCCCCCTACCCTGCGGTAATCCTGTCTGGCACTCTTCGTTCATGACTGCGCGCGCCGCCGACCGGGCCCGTTACGACCGGGCCACCGCCCATCTCGACGCCCCCCTCGCGATCGTGGACCTGGACGCCTTCGACGCCAACGCGGACGATCTCGTCCGCCGGGCGGCGGGGAAACCCATCCGCGTCGCCAGCAAGTCCGTGCGGTGCCGGGCACTGCTCGAACGCGTCCTGGCGAAGGATGGGTTCGCGGGCATCATGTCCTTCACGCTCGCGGAGTCCCTGTGGCTGGCCCGGGGCGGCTTCGACGACATCCTGCTCGCCTATCCCTCCGCCGATCGCGCCGGATACGCCGAACTCGCCGCCGATCCCAAGCTCGCCGCCGCCGTGACGGTGATGGTCGACGACCCGGCGCAGCTCGCCTTCATCGACGGGGCCCGCGCGGGCGGCACCGAAGTCATCCGGGTCTGCCTGGAGTTGGACACCTCACTGAAGCTGCTCGGCGGCAAGGTGCGGGTCGGTGCCCGGCGTTCGCCGCTGCACTCCCCCGCCCAGGTCGCCGACATGGCACGCGCGGTGGCCCGGCGCCCCGGGTTCCAGGTCGTGGGGATCATGGCCTACGAGGGGCACATCGCCGGTGTCGGGGACTCGGTCGCCGGACGGCCGTTGCGTTCCCGGGCCGTCCGGCTGATGCAGGCCACCGCCCGCCGGGAGCTCGCCGAGCGGCGCGCCGCGGTCGTGCGCGCGGTGCGGGCCGTCGTACCGGACCTGGAGTTCGTCAACGGCGGTGGCACGGGCAGTGTGCAGCACACCGCCGCGGAGGACGCCGTCACGGAGATCGGCGCCGGGTCGGGGCTGTACGTCCCGAGGCTGTTCGACAACTACACGTCCTTCAGCGGACGTCCGGCCGCCCTCTTCGCCCAGCCCGTCGTGCGCAGGCCGGGGGTCGGCGTCGTGACCGTCCTCGGCGGTGGCTACCCGGCCTCCGGCGCGGCCGGACCGGACCGGCTGCCGGTGCCGTATCTGCCGGAGGGGCTGAAGTACGACCCGCAGGAGGGGCCCGGCGAGGTGCAGACCCCGCTGCTCGGCGCGCCCGCGGACGATCTGCTGCTCGGCGACAAGGTGTGGTTCCGGCACGCCAAGGCCGGTGAGCTGTGCGAGCGGTTCGAGAGGCTGCACCTGATCGAGGGGGACACGGTGACGGCGACCGCCCCGACGTACCGCGGGGAAGGCCACACGTTCCTCTAGGTCAACGGCCGAGCGACCGGATCCCGTGGGTGATCCGGTCCATGTCGGCAAGCGGCGGTCCGTCAGGAGGGGCGTCGAAGGCGAAGCGGACGACGACGGCGTCCTTGGGTCCGCCGGGGGCGGGAGTGAAGGCCAGCGACTGGACGTAACCCTCGGATCCCCGGGCCGTCCTCACCCGCCAGCGCACCAGGTATCCGGTGCATCCGGCGACGGCGACGCGCTCGGATCCGACGACCCGGTGGCTGCGGATGCCGACGTAGGAACTGTCGGCGGCCAGCCGTATGTCCTTCTTCGCGACGGATTCCGGGGACGCCCCGGGGTTCGCGGGCAGGGTGTGCGTGAAGACCCTGCCGCCGCCGGTGGTCATCACGACGTTGTCGCGGGTGACGGACTTCGCCGGGATCCAGCCGTCGGGCAACGGCAGGCTGATGCCGTCGAGTTCGTCGTCCAGGCGGGACGGGGCCGGGGAGGCCGTGGAAGGCGGGGAAGGCGGGGGCGTCGCGACCGTCGGTGCCGTGTCCGCCACGACGTCGTCCCCGTCGCCCCGGGCGAGGGCGAACGCCCCGCTGACGATCGCGGCGACGAGGACGACCCCCGAGGTCGTCAGGGCCACGGCCTTCGCGCGTCCCGAGGCCCCGCCGGCCGGCCGTGGCGGTCCGGGGCCCTCCGGGGCGCGCCGGTGGTCCGTCCAGGCCGTCCCGTCCCACCAGCGCTCCAGGTGCGGAGCGTCGGGGTCCGGGTACCAGCCGGGCGGGAGCCTCCTGCTCATGGGGGCACTGTAGGGCGAGACCTACAGCGGTGTGACGTACGCCCCCGAGATGCCGCCGTCGACGAGGAAGTCGCTGGCGTTGACGAAGGAGGAGTCGTCGCTGGCCAGGAAGGCGACGGCGGCGGCGATCTCCTCGGCCTCGGCGAACCGGCCGACCGGAATGTGCACGAGCCGGCGCGCGGCCCGCTCGGGGTCCTTGGCGAACAGCTCCTGGAGCAGCGGGGTGTTGACCGGGCCCGGGCAGAGGGCGTTCACGCGGATGCCCTCCCTGGCGAACTGCACGCCCAGTTCGCGGGACATGGCGAGCACGCCGCCCTTGGAGGCGGTGTAGGAGATCTGGGACGTGGCCGCCCCCATCCTCGCCACGAAGGACGCCGTGTTGATGATGGAGCCCTTGCCCTGGCGCCGCATGTAGGGGATCGCCGCCTTGCAGCACAGGTAGACGGAGGTCAGGTTGACCTCCTGGACGCGCTTCCATGCCTCCAGGCCGGTCTCCAGGATGGAGTCGTCGTCGGGCGGGGAGATGCCCGCGTTGTTGAAGGCGACGTCGACGCTGCCGTAGGTGTCGTACGCCGTCTTGAACAGGGCCTCGACCTGCTCCTGGTCGGTGACGTCGACCTTGACGAAGAGCCCGCCGACCTCGTCCGCGGCCGCCTTGCCGCGGGCCTCGTCGACGTCGGCGCAGACGACGTGGGCGCCCTCGGAGGCGAGCCGGCGGGCGGTGGCGAGACCGATGCCGCTGCCGGCTCCGGTGATGACGGCGGTGCGGCCGACGAGACGACGGCACACGATCTGATCGGTCGAAGAGGTCACTGCGCGGGGCCTTCCGTGCTGATGAAGACGTTCTTGGTTTCGGTGAAGGCGGTCAGGGCGTCCGGGCCGAGCTCGCGCCCGAGTCCGGACTGCTTGTAGCCGCCGAAGGGGGTCCAGTAGCGGACGCTGGAGTGGGAGTTGACGGACAGGTTGCCCGCCTTGACCGCCCGGGAGACGCGCAGGGCGCGGCCCAGGTCGCGGGTCCACAGGGAGCCGGAGAGGCCGTACGGGGTGTCGTTGGCGAGCCGGATCGCGTCCTCCTCGTCGGTGAAGGGCAGCAGGACGGCGACCGGGCCGAAGATCTCCTCGCGGGCGGCCTCGGAGTCGGGTGCCTCGCCGGTGAGGACGGTCGGCGCGAACCAGAAGCCGGGCCCGTCGGGGGCGCTGCCGCGCAGGCCGGGGGCGTCGGCGGGGACCAGTGCCCGGACGCGGTCCAGTTGCCGGCGGGAGATCAGCGGGCCCATCTGGGTCTTCTCGTCGGCGGGGTCGCCGACGACCACGGCGCTCACCGCGTCGGCGAGCAGTTCGCGGACCTCGTCGTAGACCGACTCCTGGACCAGGATCCGGGTGCGGGCGCAGCAGTCCTGGCCGGAGTTGTCGAGGAAGGAGAAGGGGTCGACGGCCGTGCGCAGGTCCGCGTCCGCGAAGACGATGTTGGGGCTCTTGCCGCCGAGTTCGAGGGTGACGGGCTTGACCTGGCGGGCGCAGCGCTCCATGACGGCACGGCCGGTGGCGGTGGAGCCGGTGAACACGATCTTCGCGACGCCGGGATGTTGGACGAGGGCGGTGCCGGTGACCGGGCCGTGGCCCGGCAGTACCTGGAACAGGCCCTCCGGGAGCCCTGCCTCCAGGGCGAGTTCGGCGAGCCGCAGGGCGGTGAGCGGGGTCGTCTCGGCGGGTTTGAGGACGACGGCGTTGCCGGCGGCGAGCGCGGGGGCCGTACCCCAGGCCGCGATGGGCAGGGGGAAGTTCCAGGGCGCGATGACCCCGACGACACCGAGCGGTTCGAGGATCGTGACGTCGAGGCCGCCGGCGACCGGGATCTGGCGGCCGTTCAGCCGCTCCACTCCCCCGGCCGCATAGGCCAGCAGATCACGGACGTTGCCCGCCTCCCAGCGGGCGTTGCCGAGGAGGTGACCGGCCTCGCGGACCTCCAGCCGGGCCAGTTCCTCGACGTGCTGGTCGACGACGTCGGCGAACCGGCGCAGCAGCCGGGCCCGGTCGGCGGGCGCGAGGGCGGCCCACTTCGCCTGCGCCTTGGCGGCCCTGGTGACGGCCTCGTCCACGTCGGCCGCGGTGGCGGCGGGGACGGTGGCGACGACCTCCTCGGTGGCCGGGTTGAGAACGGTCAGCTCGTGCTCGTAGGACGACGCGGACAAGGAAGTACCTCTCACAGGCGTTCGAAGGAGCGGCGCAGCTCCCAGTCGGTGACCGCCGCGTCGAAGGCTTCGAGCTCGACGCGGGCCATGTTGCGGTAGTGCGCGACGACCTCGTCGCCGAAGGCGGCCTTGGCGATCGGGCTGTTCTCCCACAGCTCGGCCGCCTCGCGCAGGGTGGTGGGGACGTGCGCGTACTCGGCGGTGTAGGCGTTGCCGGTACACGCCTCCGGCAGCTCCAGCTTCTGCTCGATGCCGTACAGCCCCGCCGCGACCAGCCCGGCGACCGCGAGGTACGGGTTGACGTCCCCGCCGGGCAGCCGGTTCTCGAAGCGCAGCGAGCGGCCGTGTCCCACGACCCGCAGGGCGCAGGTGCGGTTGTCGTGGCCCCAGGCCACGGCCGTGGGGGCGAAGGAGCCCGGCTGGAACCGCTTGTAGGAGTTGATGTTGGGGGCGTAGAGGAGCGAGAAGTCCCTGAGGGCCGCCAGCTGCCCCGCGAGGAAGTACCGCATCACGTCCGACATCCCGTCCGGGCCGGCCATCGCGTTGTTGCCGGCGGCGTCGGCGAGCGAGAGGTGGATGTGGCAGGAGTTGCCCTCGCGCTCGTTGTACTTGGCCATGAAGGTGAGCGACACGCCCTCCTGGGCGGCGATCTCCTTGGCACCGGTCTTGTAGATCGCGTGCTGGTCGCAGGTGACGACGGCCTCGTCGTAGCGGAAGGCGATCTCGTGCTGGCCGGGGTTGCACTCGCCCTTGGCGGACTCGACGGTGAGCCCGGCGGCCGCCATCTCGTTGCGGATACGGCGGAGCAGGGGCTCGATGCGTCCCGTGCCGAGCACCGAGTAGTCGATGTTGTACTGGTTCGCCGGGGTCAGCCCTCGGTAGTTGGCGTCCCAGGCCTGCTCGTAGGTGTCCTTGAAGACGATGAACTCCAGCTCGGTGCCGACCTGGGCGGTGTAGCCGAGCTCGGCGAGCCGCTCCAGCTGGCGGCGCAGGATCTGGCGGGGCGCGGCGACGACCGGGGAACCGTCCTCCCAGGCGAGATCGGCGACCAGCAGGGCCGTACCGGCGTTCCAGGGCACGCGGCGCAGGGTGCTCAGGTCGGGGCGCATGGCGAAGTCGCCGTACCCCCGGTCCCAGGACGACATCGCGTAGCCGTCGACGGTGTTCATCTCGGTGTCGACGGCGAGGAGGTAGTTGCAGCCCTCGGTGCCGTGGTGGAGTACCTCGTCGAGGAAGAAACGGGCGGCGAACCGCTTGCCCTGGAGCCGGCCCTGCATGTCGGGGAAGGCCAGGACGACGGTGTCGATCTCACCGCTCGCGACGAGGGCATGCAGCTCCTCGACGCCGAGCGGGGGTGTGCGGTCTGCCACGGGAGAGCTCCTTCGGCTGCTGCGCGTTTTTCCGACCGGGCCGGGAGCCATAAGGTATTGCTCTGAACCATTGCTTGGGAAGGGGGCTCGGCCATATGTCGGTGGACGCTGACGGCGGCCCGGACGACCGGTTGACGCCGGTGCTGCGGCCGGTCAGGGCGGGCAACGGCTTCGAGGAGGCGCTGGAGCAGATACTCCAGGTCGTGCGGCTCGGCCTGGTGCCTGGGGGCGGGCGGCTGCCGGCCGAGCGGGAGCTCGCGGAGCGGCTCGGGATCAGCCGGGTGACGCTGCGCGAGGTGCTGAAGGTGCTCCAGGACCAGGGACTGGTGGAGTCGCGGCGCGGGCGGTACGGCGGCACGTTCGTCCTGCCCCGTGCGCAGGACGCGGTCGGCGAGGAGGAGTTGCGGCGCCGGATCGCCGAGGCGGACATCGAGGACGTGCTGCGCTTCCGGGAGGTCCTGGAGGTGGGTGCGGCGGGTCTGTGCGCGACGCACGGCCTCACTGACCAGCAGGCAGAGCGGCTGCGCGAGGCCCTGGCGGCCACCCAGGAGGCCCCGCTGGCGGACTACCGGCGCCTGGACACGCTGCTGCACCTCACGCTGGCGGAACTGTGCGGCTCGCCCACGCTGACCGCCCAGTACGCGGCGGTACGGGCCTCGGTGAACGACCTCCTGGACTGCATCCCGCTGCTGGTCCGCAACCTGGAGCACTCCCAACGGCAGCACGCGGCACTGGTGGAGGCGGTGCTGGACGGGGACGCCGACGGGGCGCGGGAGATGATGCGGGAGCACTGCGCGGGGACGGCGGCGCTGCTGCGCGGTTTCCTGGCGTGACCTTGATTCCTGACACCGTCAGGAGCAAAGGTATGCGCGTGGGCCATTGCAAGCCTGGGAGGGCCGTGTGACCGTACGACCGCTGATCGGTGTCAGCACGTATCTCGAGGCCGGCGCGCGCTGGGGCGTATGGGAGCTGGAGGCGGCACTGCTGCCGGCGGGCTATCCGCGGCTCGTCCAACGCGCGGGCGGTCTCGCCGCGATGCTCCCGCCGGACGCACCGGAGCACGCGGCCGCGACGGTGGCCCGCCTGGACGGTCTGGTCGTCGCGGGCGGCCCGGACGTCGAGCCGGTCCGTTACGGCGCCGCCCCCGACCCCCGCACGGGCCCGCCCGCTCGCGCCCGGGACACCTGGGAGCTGGCCCTGATCCAGGCGGCGCTGGCGGCCGGTGTCCCCCTCCTGGGCATCTGCCGCGGCATGCAGCTGCTGAACGTCGCTCTCGGCGGCACGCTCGTCCAGCACATCAACGGCCACGCGGAGGTGCCGGGCGTCTTCGGCCACCACCCGGTCAAGCCCGTACCGGGCACCGTGTACGGCGATCTCGCCCCGGAGGAGACCTCCGTACCGGCCTATCACCACCAGGCGGTGGACCGCCTCGGGGAGGGCCTGCTGGCGTCGGCGCACGCGTCGGACGGCACGGTGGAGGCCATCGAACTCCCCGGCCCGCCCTGGGTGCTGGGTGTGCAGTGGCATCCGGAGATGGGCACGGACCTGCGGGTGATGCGGGGGCTGGTGGCGGCGGCCGTCAACGCCGGCTGAGCCGCCGCCGGAGCCAGGCCAGGGCCGTGTCGCCTTGTGCCCGCTGGAAGGCCCGGACGGTGGGAATGCCGGGCGGCGCGGGCAGCAGGGAGTGGTACAGGAAGTAGCCGGTCAGGGTCGACCGTGCCGACCCGCCAAGTGTTTTCGACCGTGCCGACCCGCCAAGGAGTCTGGACTCCGCCGACCCGCCAGGGGTTTCGCCCCGCGAGGAGACCTCCTACGCCCGCGTCAGCGACAGCAGGTCCCTCGCCGGGCCCACCGGCCGGTGCCCCGTGGGCCACACCGCCCGAAGATCACGCGCCAGCGACACCCCCTCCACCGGCACCCGCACCAGTCGGCGCATCGTCAGCTCCTCCCCCACCGCCAGCTCGCTCAGGACCGCCGGACCCGCCCCGCTCACCACCGCCGCTTTCACCGCCGTGGTCGAGGAGAGTTCGATCAGCGGGCGGGCCAGCCCACCCAGAGCCGCGTCCAGGACCTGCCGGGTGCCCGAGCCCTTCTCGCGGAGGATCAGCGGTGTCGTCGCCAGTTCGGTGGCGGCCAGAGGGCGTCGGCGGCGCGCCCACGCGTGTCCCGGGGCGGTCACCACGATGAGGTGGTCGTGGGCTATCACCACCGAGTCGAGGCCGGGAGGGACCGTCAGCCCCTCCACGAAGCCCAGGTCCGCCTCGTCCGACAGCAACCGCTCCGCCACCGTCGCCGAGTTCCCCGCGTGCAGGGACACCGCCGTGTCCGGGCGCCCCGCGCGCAGGGCGAGGAGCCACCCCGGCAACAGATACTCCGCGATCGTCATGCTCGCCGCCACCCGCAGCCGGGAGTCGCGCCGGACCCGCAGCGCCTGCGCCCCCGCGTCGAAGGCCTCCGCCGCCGCCACGATCCGCCGCGCCCAGTCCGTCACCAGCGCCCCGGCGTCCGTGAGCCGAGAGCCGCGGGGCGAGCGGTCGACGAGGGCCACTCCCAGCTGCCGTTCCATCGAGCGGATCCGGCTGCTCGCCGCGGGCTGGGTGATGCCGACCTCCCGCGCCGCCCCGCCGAGGCTCCCGAGCCGCGCCACGGCCAGCAGCAGCTCCAGCGCCCCGAGATCCGGTACCCGGTGGGCCAGCCCGCCGCCCACCGCCGCCCCTTGCTGATCCACACCGCTCATAAAGACAGCTTATGCCCTCATAGAGCCATACTCCCTGGTCGCCGTCCGCCCCGAACGACACCGTGGGGACATGGTCACCGCCGTCCGTCACCTCGGGCCGAACTGGTACGCCTCCGTCATGGGCACCGCGATCGTCGCCACCGCCGGCAGCGCGCTCCCCGTGCACCTCCCCGGCCTGCGCACGATCTGCGCGGCCGTCTGGCTCCTGTCCCTCGCCCTGCTGCTCACCCTCCTCTGCGCCCGCGCCCTGCACTGGCGCCACCACGCCGACCAGGCCCGCGCCCACCTTCTCGACCCCGCCATGGCCCCCTTCTACGGCTGTCTCGCCATGGCCCTGCTGGCCGTCGGCGGCGGGGCCCTCACCGTCGGCCGGTACTGGATCGGCACGACGGCCGCGGTCGCCCTCGACACCGTGCTGTTCACCGCGGGTACGGCCGTGGGACTCGCCGCCGCGATCACCGTGCCGTACCTCATGGCCGTACGGCAGAAAGCCGAGCCGCGGCAGGCCACACCCGTGTGGCTGCTCCCCCTCGTCGCGCCCATGGTGTCCGCCGCGCTCGGGCCGCTCCTCGTGCCGCATCTCCCGGCCGGTCAGCCGCGCGAGACCCTGCTCCTCGCCTGCTTCGCGATGTTCGGGCTCAGCCTTCTCGCGACCCTGGTCATGCTGCCGCTCGTCTTCGCCCGGATCGTCACCGGCGGGCCGCTCCCCCTCGTCCTCACCCCGACCCTCTTCCTGGTCCTCGGCCCGCTCGGCCAGTCCACCACCGCCGTCGGCACGTTCGCGGACGTGGCCCCCGGTGTCGTGGCCGCCCCCTACAGCCAGGGCTTCGGCGTCCTCGCGGTGCTGTACGGCGTTCCCGTCATGGGGTTCGCGCTGCTGTGGCTGGCGCTCGCCACCGCGCACGTCGTCCGTGCGCGTCGGCACGGGATGCGGTTCGCGATGACCTGGTGGGCCTTCACCTTCCCGGTCGGCACCTGTGTCACGGGGGCCGAGGCGCTGGCCCGGCACACGGGACTCGTCGTCTACGACTGGCTCGCCACAGGGCTGTACGTCGTTCTCGTCGCCGCCTGGGCCACCGCCGCCCTGCACACCGTGCGCGGGATCGTCAGCGGCGCGCTGCTCGCAGGGCCTCGCCCAGCGCCCCTGGCGCCTCTGCCAGTGAGGGTCCGTACCACGTCAGGTGCCGTCCGCTGACGAGTGCGCAGGGCAGGCCGGGGAAGGCCTCCGGGCCGTCCTCGGGGGTGAAGCGGTACGGCTCGTCGGGGAGGACGACCAGGTCCGGTGCCGCCGCCCGCAGTTCCTCCAGCGGGATGCGTGGATAGCGGTCCTCGTGGCCGGCGTACACGTGGTCCACGTCCAGGCGGGACAGCACATCGCCCGCGAAGGTGTCCCGGCCCAGCACCATCCACGGCCGCCGCCAGATCGGTACGACGGCGGTCCTGCGGTGCGCCGCGGGCGTGAGCGCCGACCAGGACTCCTCGGCCTCGTCCAGCCAGCGCGGCCGTACGACGCCACACGCCTCGACCACCCGGGCCAGCTCCCGGAAGGCCTGCGGGACGTCCCGGACCTCGGTGACCAGGACCTCCAGACCCGCCTCCCGCAGAGCGGCCAGATCCGGCTCCCGGTTCTCCTCCTCGTTCGCGATCACGAGGTCGGGGGCGAGGGCGGTGATCCGGTCGAGCTTCGGGTTCTTGGTGCCGCCGACGCGGGTGACGTCGAGGTCCGCCGGATGGGTGCACCAGTCGGTGGCGCCGACCAGGGCGCCCGGTGCCGAGCGGGCGATCGCCTCGGTCAGCGAGGGGACCAGGGAGACGACTCTCACCGCCGGGGCCGGTCCCGGACCGCCTCGATGTGTTCGGCCACGGCGACGACGAGCACACGGGTGTCCGCCACGGTGGCCCGCCAGCGGTGCCGCACCCCGCCGGTGAGGTACAGGGTGTCGCCGCGGCCCAGCCGGTAGGCGCGCCCCTCCGCCTCGACGTCCACCGCGCCGTCGGCGACGTACAGCAACTGGTCGTTGCGGTACTGGAATTCACGCCCCGCGTCATGGTCGCCGGTGAACTCCTGGGCGTGCATCTGGTGGTGACCGCGCACCAGGGAACGCATCCGGGGTGCGTAGTCCGGCTCCGGGCCCTCGGCGTGCACGACGTCGACGCTGCACGCCGGGTCGGCGGCGGCGAGGAGTTCGACGGCCGTGGTGCGCAGGGCGTCGGCGACCTTCTCCAGGGAGCCGCGGCTGGGGCGGGCGCGTTCGTTCTCGATCTGACTCAGGAAGGGGACCGAGAGGCCGCTGCGCTCGGCCACGACGGCGAGGGTGAGCTCCAGCGCGCGGCGCCTGCGGCGCACGGCCGCGCCGACCCGAAGGGGCTGTTCTTTGTGGTCGCCCATGGCTCCGGCTCCCTCCTCCGCTCGTCGGTCCTGTGACCCGTCCCCTGATGAGTTGTCTGCACCCTACGCATGTTCGGCAAACCGTTTCATGCGGCCGTCACATCGATGTCACACGGCGTGCGACCGTACCTCACACTTCACGCCAGCCGAACGGCCCCCCGGCGGATCACCAGGGGGCCGGAAGCCGGGCCCTCACCCGTCGCCCGCCGCTCAAGTCCCCTTGTCGGCAGCGAAGTTCAGGCATTGGCGTAGCTCTATGTGGTTGGCCGGATCCTTACCGTGCTCCCGGAGCGGTTATGACGGTGTCATCCGCCCGACCATCCCCGGATGCTCCTTCAGCCAGGCGGCGACCGCCTGCTCCTCGTGCCCCTGGCCGTACCTGTTGATCTCACCCTCCAGGGTACCGAGCTCGTTCTCGCTCATATGGAAGCCCTTGATCCACTTGGTGAGCTGCGGATACCGCGAGGGGAACGTCTCGTGGGCGATGGTGCGGATCGTGTTGCCCTCGCCGAAGAGCTTCTTGTCGTCCTTCAGCTTGGTGAGGTCGTACTGGCTGTAGGCCCAGTGCGGGGACCACAGGACGACGGCCACGGGCTGCTTCTTGGCGTAGGCGCGCTTGAGCTCGGCCAGCATGGCGGGCGTGGAGCCGTCGACGACCTTGTACTCCTTGTCGAGGCCGTAGCCGGGCAGGACCTTGTTCTTGAGGAGGTTCATCTCGCCGGTGCCCGGCTCGATGCCGATGATCTTCCCGTCGAACTGGGAGGCCTTGCCCAACAGGTCCTCGTAGGACTTCACACCCTTGACGTACGACGGCACCGCGACCTCCAGCGAGGTCGGCTCGTACCAGGTGCCGAGGTCGGTGAGTCTGTCCTTGCTCTGGTCCCAGTAGTTCTTCTGGGCGTACGGCAGCCAGGCGTCGAAGTTGAGGTCCAGGTCTCCGGAGGCGAGGCCGGTGTAGACCGGGCCCACGTCCATCTGCTTGAGGTTGAGCTTGTAGCCGCGAGCCTCCAGGACGTTCTTCCAGAGATACGTGACGGCGATGTCCTCGTCCCAGGGGAACCAGGCCACGTTCACCGGGCGCTTGGTCTCCGCCGCCGTCTTCTGGACGGGGGCCAGCTTGTCGACCAGGCCGGGGTGCTGCTTCAGCCAGGTGCGCACGGCGTCCTGCTGCTTGCCCTTGTCCGCCTTGTTGATCTCGGCCTCCAGGCTGGTGAGCTGCTTCTCGTTCAGCTTGAAGCCCTTCAGCCACTGTCCGACGACCGGGTTCTCGTCCGCGAAGCCCTTGCGGGCCACCGTGTGGATGCCGTCGCCCGAGCCCCAGGCCCCCTTGGGGTCCTTGAGCTTCTTCAGGTCGTAGTCGTTGTACGCCCAGTGCGGCGACCAGAGCGTGACGACGATGGGGTCCTTCTGCGCGTACGCCCGCTTCAGCTCGGCCAGCATGGCGGGCGTGGAGCTGTCGACGACCTTGTACTCCTTGTCGAGGCCGTACGCCTTCAGGACCTTGCTCTTCAGCAGGGCCATCTCACCGGCGCTCGACTCGATGCCGGTGATGTTCCCGCCGAACCGGGAGGCCTTGCCCTTGAGGTCGGCCAGGGAGTTGATGTCCTTCATGTACGACGGCACGCTCAGCTCGAGAGACGTCTTGTCGTACCAGGCGCCGAGGTCGTCGAGCTTGCCGCCGTACTTCTTCCAGTACTGCTCGTGGGTCGTGGGCAGCCAGGCGCCGGTCATGAAGTCGGCGTTGCCGGAGGCGAGGGAGGTGTAGAGCGGCCCGGCGTCGAACTGCTTGGCGTCCACCTGGTAGCCGCGCTCCTCCAGGATCTCCTTCCAGAGGAAGGTGGAGGCGACGCCGTCGTCCCAGGGGACGTAGCCGATGCTGATCTTCTTGCCCTGGCCGACGTCCTTGCTGCCGGAGACTGCCGTGGCCTCGCCCGAGGTGCCGCCGAAGACCCCCATGCCGCCGGCGACGAGGGCGAGGACGACGACGCCGATCACGGCGACCTGCGGACGGGGGCGGTACGACCAGATCCTGAGCCCCTGGGTCGTGCGCGCCTTGGCGGCGGCACGGCGGCCCAGCGGGGAGACCTGGGTGCCGAGCGCGCTGGTCATGCGGTCGAGGTAGATCGCCAGGATCACGATGGCGACACCGGCCTCGGAGCCGAGGCCCACGTTGAGCTGGCCGATGGCCTCGTTGACGTCGCCGCCGAGGCCGCCGGTGCCGACCATGCCGGCGATCGCGGCCATCGACAGACCGAGCATGATGACCTGGTTGACGCCCGCCATCACCGTCGGCAGCGCCAAGGGGAGCTGGACGCGCAGGAGGGTGTCGCGAGGGGTGGTGCCGAACGCCTCGGCGGCCTCGACGAGCTCCTTGTCGACCTGGCGGATGCCGAGCTCGGTCATGCGGACACCGGGGGCGAGCGCGAAGATCAGGGTGGCGACGATGCCCGCGGAGGCGCCGGTGCCGAAGAACAGGATCGCCGGGATGAGGTAGATCATCGCGGGCAGCGTCTGCATGAAGTCCAGGACGGGGCGGACGATGCCGCTGACCCGGTTCGAGCGGGCCGCCCAGATGCCCACGGGGACGGCTATGACCAGCGCGATGATCGTGGCGACGAGGACCAGCGAGAGGGTCGTCATCGCGTCCTCCCACAGTTCGAGGGAGTCGATGAAGGCGAATCCCGCGAAGGTGAGGAGGCCGGCCAGGGTGCCGCGCAGCCAGAACGCGATCACGGCGAGGATGCCCGCGAGCAGCAGGGGCTGGGGCGCCTGGAGGACGGCGTCGATACCGTCGTAGGTGCCGGTGAAGACGGTCTTGAGGAAGTCGAAGAGCCAGGACACGTGGTCGAGCAGCCAGTCGACGGTGTCGTTGACCCAGTCGCCGAGCGGGATCCTAGGCATGGGCCACCGCCTGGTCGCTCTGGTCGTCGCCGAGGAAGCCGAGCAGTCGCTGCTGCCGGACCACGCCGACGAGGGTGCGGTGCTCGTCCAGGACGGCCACCGGATGCGCCGACCGGGCGCTCATGGCGCAGAGCTCGGTGAACGGCGTGTCGGGCGTCGCGGTCTCACAGTCGCTGTCGCTCGCGCAGCCGCACTCGGCCTCGTCGCCGCGCACGTCCGTGTCCATGACGGCGGACGCGGTCAGGACGCGGGAACGGTCGACGTCCTTGGTGAAGGAGGCGACGTAGTCGTCGGCGGGCCGGACGAGGATGTCCTCCGCGCTGCCGGTCTGGACGATCCGGCCGTCGCGCATCACGGCGATCCGGTCGCCGAGCCGCATGGCCTCGTTGAGGTCGTGGGTGATGAAGACGATCGTCTTCTTCAGGGTCTGCTGGAGCTGCAGGAGCTGGTCCTGCATGTCCCGGCGGATCAGCGGGTCGAGCGCACTGAAGGACTCGTCCATGAGGAGCAGGTCGGCGTCGGTGGCGAGGGCGCGGGCCAGGCCCACGCGCTGCTGCATGCCGCCGGACAGCTCGTCGGGCCAGGACTTCTCCCAGCCCCCCAGGCCGCACAGCTCCAGGGCCTCGGTGGCCCGCTCGACGCGCTCGGCCTTGGCGACGCCCTGGACGGCGAGGCCGTAGGCGGCGTTCTCCAGGACGCTGCGGTGCGGGAAGAGCGCGAAGTGCTGGAAGACCATGCTGATCTTCTTCGCGCGTACGGCGCGCAGTTCGCGGTCGGTGAGCGCGGTGAGGTCCTGGCCGTCGAAGCGGACATGGCCCGCGGTCGGCTCCAGGAGGCCGTTGAGCATGCGCAGCAGCGTGGACTTGCCGGAGCCGGACAGTCCCATGACGACGAAGATCTGGCCCGGTTCCACGGTGAAGGAGGCGTCGATCACCGCGGCGGTGGTGCCCTCGGCGCGCAGTCCCTCCCGGTCGGCGCCCTCGCGGAGCCGCTCGACGGCCTCGCCGGGCCGTCTTCCGAACACCTTGTACAGCTGCTCTGCCTCAAGCCTTGATGACACGCGTGCCTCTCGTCTCTTCGACCACTGGGGGGAGACGAAGGGCCGCGACAGTTGAAGGTGCAACCTGCCTCGCTCCGGGGCGGCGCCTGCCCTGATGCCTTTCGGTCAAACACACCAGTGGTCCAGTTCACAGGACGCTCACACCCGCCGGTCGAGGCAAGGGACGACGGCCGGTGTCGGTGCCGTACGGCATGATGCGAAGCGTGACCGGACGACTGATGCTCCTCGACACCGCCTCTCTCTACTTCCGTGCCTACTTCGGCGTGCCGGAGTCGGTGAAGGCACCGGACGGCACACCGGTGAACGCCGTGCGCGGCCTCCTCGAATTCATCGACCGCCTGGTCAGGGACCACCGGCCCGACCTGCTCGTGGCCTGCATGGACGCGGACTGGCGCCCCCAGTGGCGGGTCGACCTCATCCCCTCCTACAAGGCGCACCGCGTCGCCGAGGAGCACGAGAGCGGCCCGGACGATGAGGAGGTGCCGGACACGCTCTCGCCGCAGGTGCCCGTCATCGAGGCCGTCCTGGACGCGCTCGGCATCGCGCGGGTGGGCGTGGCCGGTTACGAGGCGGACGACGTGATCGGCACGTTCACCGCGCGGGCGACGGGCCCGGTCGACATCGTCACCGGTGACCGCGACCTGTACCAACTGGTGGACGACGAGCGCGAGGTGCGCGTGCTGTATCCCCTCAAGGGCGTCGGCACGCTCCAGCTGACCGACGAGGCCTGGCTGCGCGAGAAGTATGGCGTCGACGGCCGTGGGTACGCGGATCTGGCGACACTGCGCGGCGACCCGAGCGACGGCCTGCCGGGCGTCCCCGGTATCGGCGAGAAGACGGCCGCCAAGCTGCTCGCCGAGTTCGGCGACCTGGCCGGCGTCATGGCCGCGGTCGACGACCCGAAGGCGAAGCTCACACCGTCGCAGCGCAAGCGGCTGGACGAGTCGCGGCCGTATGTCGCCGTGGCACCGAAGGTGGTGCTGGTGGCCGGTGACGTCCCGCTGCCGCAGGTGGAGACCGCGGTTCCGCGCACGCCGCGCGATCCCGCGGCACTGGAGAAGCTGGCAGACCGATGGGGGCTGGGTGGATCACTGCAGCGGCTGATGGCGACACTCAGCGCATAAATATTGCCCGGGCTTTCCATGAGTGGCATGCCATCGCCAGGGGGGCGGATGCTAACTTAGGTAAGCCTAAGCACAGGGAACTGGGAGGCCGCCATGGCAGAAGGACCGGGACGCAAGCCGCGGAAACCTCACTCCGCACAGGTCGTCCGCACCGAACGCCTCACCCCGCACATGCAGCGCGTGGTGCTCGGCGGCGACGGACTCGCCGACTTCGCGGCGGACACCTGCACCGACCACTACGTCAAGATCCTTTTCCCGGCCGGGGGCGCGACCTATCCCGAGCCCTTCGACATGCAGCGGATCCGCGAGGAGTTCCCACGCGAGCAGTGGCCCGTGACCCGCACCTACACCGTGCGCCACTGGGACGCCGAACACCGCGAGCTCACCCTGGACTTCGTGATCCACGGCGACGAGGGCCTGGCCGGCCCCTGGGCGATGCGCGTCCAGCCGGGCGAGACCGTGCGCTTCATGGGCCCGGGCGGCGCCTACGCCCCCGACCTGGACGCCGACTGGCATCTCCTCGTCGGTGACGAGAGCGCGCTGCCCGCGATCGCCCGTTCCCTGGAGGCGCTGCCGGACGGCGCCCGGGCGCACGCCTTCATCGAGGTCTCCGGGCCCGAGGAGGAGCAGAAGATCGACTCCGACGTGGAGGTCGTGTGGCTGCACCGCGGTTCCCGCCCGGTCGGGGAGTCGCTGGTCGAGGCAGTGCGCGCGCTGGAGTTCCCGGAGGGCCGGCTGTGCGCGTTCGTGCACGGCGAGGCGCACTTCGTGAAGCAGCTGCGCCATCTGCTGCGCGTCGAGCGCGGCGTCCCGCGCGAGGACCTGTCGATCTCCGGCTACTGGCGCCTGGGCCACAACGAGGACGGCTGGCAGGCCTCCAAGCGGGACTGGAACGCGCGCATCGAGGCGGAGCAGGAGGGGGCGGCGCCGGCCGCTTAGCCGTACGGCCGCTCAGGCGTACGGCCGCTCAGGCATACGTTTCCGAAAGGGGCGACACCTTCGAAGGTGCCGCCCCTTTCGTCGTGTCCGCGAGGGGTCACACCGACCGCTGGTACGACCGGAAGGTCCGGATCGACAGCCACACCGCCACGACCGCCAGCCCGAGCAGCGCTCCCCCGCGGCCCGCCACCACGCCCCAGTCCGGGTCCGCGGACAGGGCCGAACGGCCCGCCACCATCGCCCAGTTCAACGGGTTGAAGTCGGCGACGTGCCGCATCCAGGAGGGCATCTGCGCGGGCGCCATGAAGGCGCTGGACAGGAAGGTGAGCGGGAGCAGCAGGAAGGTGTTGATCCCGATGATCGACTCCCGTTCCCGCACCAGCATGCCGAGCGCGTTGGACAGCGCCCCGAAGACGGTTCCCAGCAGCACCGAGGCGAGGACCAGGACGGCGATCCCGGCGACCCCGCCCGGGTAGTCGGCGCCGCCCAGCAGCCCGAGCAGCACGATGACCACCGACTGGAAGGCGGTGACCAGGCCGTTGTTGACGACGTTGCCGTTCATCAGCGCGGCCCGGCTGACCGGAGTGGTCAGGAAGCGGTTGAGGGTGCCGCGCTGGATCTCGTCCAGCGTGGTCATCCCCGCCCACATGTTGGAGCTGAGCGCGCTCATCACCACCACACCGGGGACCAGATAGTCCAGGTAGGACGTGGTACCGAAACCGCCGAGCTCGACGACCTTCCTGAAGAGGCTGCCGAACAGGAACAGCCAGATCACCGGCTGGACCAGGGTGATGATCGCGTACGCGGGCTGCCGTACGAACACCATGAGTTGACGCTGCGTCATGTACCAGGTCTGGGAGACGGCCATGCTCATCGGGCACCCACCAGGTCTTCGGCCTCCGCGTAACGGCGGCCCGCGTAGCGCAGATAGACGTCGTCGAGCGAGGGACGGGCGACGGTCGCGGTGGCCACCCTGACCCCGGCCCGCTCCAGGGCGGCGAGCAGGGCGGGTACGGCGGCGGCCCCGTCGTCGGCGCGGACGCTGACGCGGTGCCCGTCGGCCAGCACCTCGTGCACGCCCGGCACCCCGCGCAGGGCGCCGGTCAGCAGGGTGCGGCCCGCGTCGCCGAGCGGCTCGCGCAGCTCCAAGTGGACCGCGTCACCGCGCAGTTCGCCCTTCAGCGCGTCCGGAGTGCCCTCGACGACGATCCGGCCCCGGTCGACGACGGCGACACGCTCGGCGAGCCGGTCCGCCTCTTCGAGGTAGTGCGTGGTGAGCAGGATCGTCAGCCCCTCCTCACCGGCGAGCCGGCCGATCTCGTCCCACATCGCGCTGCGGGCCTCGGGGTCGAGTCCGGTGGTCGGCTCGTCGAGGAAGAGCACCTCGGGGCGGTGCACCAGGCCGAGGGCGACGTCGAGTCGGCGTCGCATGCCACCGGAGTAGCCCTTGACCGGGCGCCGGGCGGCGTCGGCGAGCGTGAAGCGGTCGAGGAGCTCCTCCACCCGGCGTTCGAGCGCGGCGCCCCTCAAGCCGTAGAGCCTGCCCTGGAGTCGGAGGTTCTCGTGGCCGGTGGCGACCGGGTCGGCGCCGGAGCCCTGGGCGACCACGCCGATGGCCCGGCGGACCCGGTCCGGGTGGCGCAGCACGTCGTGGCCCGCGACGGTGGCCGAACCGGAGTCGGGGCGGGCCAGGGTGGTGAGGATCTTGACGGTGGTGGACTTGCCGGCGCCGTTCGGGCCGAGCAGGCCGAAGACGCTGCCCCGCTCGACGACCACGTCGATGCCGTCGAGGGCGGTGACCTCACCGCCGTAGGTCTTGATCAGTTGACGCGCCTCGATCGCGGGCGCACGGGTGTTCATGGGAGGTGTCCTCCTGGGTGAGCGGATCCGATGGACGGGTCTCGTCGACTGTCCTGGTCGACGGATGACGACTGATCCGCTTGAGGAGCACCGGGCTATCCTGGGCATGCCGCACCTCGATCGCCTGGATGTGCCTCAGGGCGGATTCAGTTCGGGGTTCGAGGCCCCGGCGGGCTGCTGCAACAGCCGTGCCGGGGCCTGTTCTCGTCAGGTCATTGGTCGTGGAACGCCTTCCACTCGTCGATGCCGGGCAGCGTGCCCTTTCTGAGTTCGTCGAGGAAGCCGCGGACCCACGCCGCCTCCGCCTCGACCATGTGGAGCTGGTACTCGTTCTCCACGAGGAAGAGCCGGGGCAGCGTCTCGTAGAGCTTCTCCAGAGCGCCTCGGCCGCTCGCGATCTGCACCTCCAGGGCGTCGAGCCGTTCCTCCAGCAGCGGCACCACCTCGTCGGGGTGCAGCACGCCCAGCAGCGAGAGCGCGGTCTCGAAGATCGGGTACTCCTTGGCCGGGAAGGCGACCAGGTCCGACATCCACTCGGTCGTCTCCTGGCGCCCGGCCGCGGTGATGCCGTAGACGGTCCGCTCGGGCCGGTTGCCCTGCCGCTCCACGTCCGTGACCTCGACGAACCCGTGTTTCTCGAGGCTCTGGACGACGGTGTAGAGCGAGCCGTAGTTGATCTTCGTGCTGGCGTCCTTGCCCTGCCGGCGCAGGGTCTGGGCGATCTCGTAGGGATGCATCGGCTTCTGCCACAGCGTCGCCAGCACGGCGAGCGCCAGGGGGTTGCGGAGCTTGCGACGCCCCATGACTCCACCTCGCATCCGAACCTCGTACCCGAATATCCGCGTCCGAACATATCGCGACCTACGGGGGCGGTCAATAGACACGATGTATCGCGTATGGAGGGTATACGCAAGGGCGTGAGCACTTGGGAGCCACTTCGACATGCCTGCGTCACGCACCCGAAACAGCGCCTCCTTAATTTCTGTCACCCGACAGGAATTCAGCTCCCGCACCGCTGTTCCGCTCTCCGCCCTCATGCCGCCGAAGGCAGGTGCCGCCGTGACGACAGCCAGCCCCTCCGACGTCCGTCCCGATCCCCCGCACTCCCCCGCCCCCGACGACCGCTCCCTCACCGAGTTCGGCTACCACCAGGAGCTGCACCGGAGCCTGGGCCGGTACGCGTCCTTCGCGGCCGGGTTCTCCTTCATCTCGGTCCTGACGACCGTCTTCCAGTTCTTCGCCTTCGGGTACGCGTTCGGCGGCCCCGTCTTCTTCTGGACCTGGCCGGTGGTCCTGGTCGGGCAGTTCCTGGTGGCGGCCTGCTTCGCGGAACTGGCGGCGCGCTACCCGCTGTCCGGCGCGATCTACCAGTGGTCGTCCCGCCTCTCCACCCCCGCCTTCGGCTGGTTCGCCGGCTGGATCATGGTGATCGGGCAGATCGTCGTGGTCGCGGCGGCGGCACTCGCCCTGCAGTTGGTGCTCCCGGCGATCTGGTCCGGCTTCCAGCTGATCGGCACCGACCCTGCGGTGACCTCGGCGGACGGGGCGGCCAACGCGGCACTCCTCGGCGTGATCCTGCTGGTCCTGACGACCGTCGTGAACATCCTCGACAACCGCGTGCTGTCCCTGGTCAACCGGGTCGGCGTCACCGCCGAGATCATCGGTGCGGTCCTGATCATCGTGCTCCTGCTGACCCATTCCGAGCGCACGCCGAGCATCACCTTCCACACCACGGGCGCCGCGCAGAGCGGCCTGCTGGGGGCCCTGCTGGTGGGCTCGTTCGCGGCGGCGTACGTGATGATCGGCTTCGACAGCGCGGGCGAGATGAGCGAGGAGACCCACGCCCCGCGCCGCACCGCGCCCCGCACGATCCTCACGGCGCTCGGCGCGGCCGGCCTGCTCGGCGGTCTGCTCGTCCTGGGCGGCCTGCTCGCCGCCCCCAGCCTCACCGACGGGCACCTGTCGGTCGACGGCCTCAGCTACGTCCTCACCAGCAGCCTGGGCGACGGCGTCGGCAAGGCCCTGCTGGCCGACGTGGTGGTCGCGATCGCGGTGGCCACCCTCGCCATCCAGACAGCGGCCTGCCGCATGCTCTTCTCCATGGCCCGCGACGGCCAACTGCCGTTCGCGGCCCGCCTCGCGCGGGTGAACCCCCGCACGGGCATGCCCACCGCCCCCGCCCTGGTCGTCGGCATCCTGGCCGCCGCGCTCCTGCTCCTCAACTTCGCTTCCCCGGAGGCTTTCCTGGCGATCGGCACGACCTGCATCGTGATGCTCTACCTGGCGTACGCGATGGTCACGGGGCCGCTGCTGATCCGGCGCGTGCGGGGGGAGTTCACGTCGGAGGGCACGGACGAGACGGGCGCCCGCCTGTTCTCCCTGGGCCGCTGGGGCATCCCGGTCAACGCCCTGGCCCTCCTCTACGGCCTCCTGATGACCGTCAACCTGGCCTGGCCCCGGGCAGAGGTGTACGACCCGGCGGGCGGGCACTGGTACTTCCAGTGGTTCACCGTGCTGTTCCTGGCCGCGACAATGGCAGTGGGCGTGGCGTGGCGGGCAGTTCGCGGGCGGACGCCGACGGGGTAGCGGGCCCTTTTGGTCCCCTTGGCAGCCGCTCAGTCGCCCCGGACCCGCGCGTGCAGATGCATGTCATGCCAACCGTCCGGATGGAGGACCGCACTCCGCTTGGTCCCTTCCAGAACGAAGCCCGTCTTGGCCGCGACACGACATGAGGCCTCGTTGCGGACGGCGTGCATGAGCTCGAGACGGTGGAACCCGATGTCGTCGAGGGCCCAGCGAGCCAGGACGACCGTGGCACGCGCCGCGACACCCCGCCCACGCGCCCCCGCGGTCGTCCAGTACGCCATCTCGGCCTGCCCGTCGTGGAGATTGACCTCTCGCAGCGCCACCCGGCCGAGCAGCAGATCGGTGTCCGCGTCCACCACGGCCCACTGAGCGGTCTTCTCCTGGGCCCACGCCGCCCGCCACTCCTCGATCCAGCCGCCGACCTCGTCCACGGAGTCGGCGGCACGGGCGTGCCACTGGTGCATCACCGGGTCCTGGAACGCGGCGTGGACCGCGGGCGCGTCCTCGGCCCGCCAGGGGCGCAGGAGCAGGCCGTCGCCGGTGGGGAGGGTGGGTTGGGCGGTGCGGGAGAGGGTGCCCGGAGTCAGGACTGGACTGGTGAGGTAGGGCATGAAACGCATCCTGCAATGCGCCAGAGGGGAGCTCAAAGGGTTTTCCGGCCCGCCGAGCCCCGACGAATGACGACCTCCTTGTCGTCGCATCGTCCGTCAGAGGCTCGACGTGCCGTGGAACGGCTGTCCATCAGGACGAGACGCACCCCCACCACCAGGCGATGGCGGGTATCGAGGGCGCCTCGAGCTGAGGGACCGAAGGTGCGTCCGCCCAGACCGGAGCATCGGGGGCTCCAGTTCCTCCGAACTCGTCGTGGTAGCGGGGCACGCTGTGACTCCACTCATGGTTGCCACGCACGTAATGGTCGAGCTGGGTCAGGTAGGTCCGCAGTTCAGGGACCGCCCGGCGTTCCAGGCGCTCGCGCAGGGCCAGGTAACAGACCATCACGCGGTCATGGAGCTGGGCGGCTTCGATGGCTGCCTCATCAGGAGTGCTGCCGTGCTCGCGCATCAGGACACCGACGATGTTGGAGACAGGAATGCCCACAGTGCTCTCCCGTCGGAAGGAGTAGAGGTCGTTGCCGATGGTGACGAGCAGGTAGGCGGCCTGGGTGGCGGCGCGGACGGTCCGCTGTTCCATGAGGCTACTCGGCAGGCATGTACCCTCCGCTGTCTCGATGAGGGCCATGGACGCCTTGGCTCCGCGGTCGCGTGGGCCGGACGTCGTGTACTCGGCCAATGTGGGTGCGCTGCCGTGGGCACGGTAGCCGGCCATGCCGGTGGCGGCGAGAAACCATTCGGCGTTGCCGTCCGCCCACCGGCGCACGACCGTGGGCGAAGCGACCGCACGGATGCGCAGTGAGAGGTCCTGTAGCGCGCGCATGAACGGGTCGGCGCCCGGCTCGGTCTCCGGATGGTCGGCTACGTGCAGAAGTCGCAGGACGATCGGGACGACTTCGTCCGGCTTGCGGTTCGTTGGGCCCAGGTCGAACAGGACGTCGTCGAGTGTGAACCCGCAGTAGACCCAGTCCGAAGCGATCTGTAGTCCGTCGCCCGTTCCACGGGGAGCGAGGCGGGAAACCCACTGGTTCGACTGCGTCCCGACGATCCGGGAGAGCTGGGTGTCTTCGTCGCAGAATCCCAGCCGGGTCATCCACTCGATGCTGCGCTGAGCGAGTTTGTCGGCATCGGGGTGAACGTCGGTCTCCAGAGGACAGTACAGCGGCGGAATCCTGACGCGGATCTGTTCATACGGTGATGCGTCGATGGTTGTCACAGTCACTGCCTCCATGGAGAACCAGGGGATGTGTCCGAGGCGCTACGGTGATCCAGTTGTCGCGGGAGGCGGCGCGTCGGAGTGGTCCGGATTCAGGCCGAGTGCGCACTTCCAGCTCTCCCAGGTCGCGGCGAGGCCCTGCTCGGCCTGCGTCAAGGCGCGCTGCACACCACGTGTTGACTGCTTCGCCTCCCGAACAAAAGCGGCGACCACGCCCTGCACCACGACGCAGTCAGGATCCCTACCCGGTCTGGCATAAACGGTCACCAGTCACCACGGGTCATTCACCCAGCACCTAAATGTAATCGACAAGAGGCCCTCGGCCCAGATCTCACCTCCTTGGAGGCGTAAACTCCGCAGGAAGAGCGCGCGTTGGGGAGCGCTCGACGCGCGGCTTGGCTGATCTCAGGGTCTCGAATGAGAGCTGTGACCTGTGGTGTGGGCACCTGTGGTCACGCTGTCGAGCAGCACCATGCCACGCTGTCAGGCCCCCTCGTACGCTTGATCGTGATGAGACGACGCACTCCGCCCCCGCCCTCTCCCCTGCCGCAGCGCAAGGGGGTGGATCCAGTACGTGTGCGACTACCAGCCAGCGACGCATGGGCGACCGTGAGAGATCACCTCGTGACGCGGCTCGCGGCCGGAGAAGGAGTGATCGACGGGATGCTCGACGCGGGGCTGATCGTGGATGCCTCGGGAAGTCCGGTGACCCGGGACAGGACGTACGAACCGGGCATGCACGTGTGGTTCCACAGAGAGTTGCCCGACGAAGAGCGGGTGCCGTTCCCGGTGACCGTCGTCTACCAGGACGAACACGTGGTGGTGGCTGACAAACCGCACTTCCTGACCACCACACCTCGCGGTAGCCACATCGCCGAGACAGCTCTGGCACGACTTCGATGCCAGCTGGATGTGCCGTCCCTGGGGGCTGCGCACCGACTGGACCGGCTGACAGCGGGATTGGTGCTGTTCATCGTCCGCTCGGAGGAGCGCGGGGCGTACCAAGCCCTGTTCCGCGACAGGCAGGTGGTGAAGGGGTACGAGGCGGTGGCCCCCTATGACCCTACGCTGAGCCTGCCGCGAACGGTACGGAGCCGCATCGTCAAGGAACGCGGATCGCTCGCGGCTCGCGAGGTCGTGGGTGAGCCCAACGCCTCCAGCCGGATCGAGTTGCTGGAACACCACGGCACGCGGGCCCGGTACCGGCTGACGCCGTACACCGGGCAGACGCACCAGTTGAGAGTGCACATGAGCGCGTTGGGGGTGCCGATCCTCGGCGATCCCCTCTATCCAGTGGTAGCTGACCCCGTGACGGTCGGCGACTTCCGACGTCCGCTGCAACTGCTCGCGCGGTCATTGGAGTTCACCGATCCAGTCACGGGGGTCCACCATCGGTTCGTCAGTCGGCGCGTACTGACGGCCTGGTCGTCGCACGACGAGTGGGCCGGTTGACCCGGTCGCGCGGTCGGCTCATTCCCCACGCCACCAGCGCAGCAGGCGCTGAAACACACTCGGCCGACTGACTGTTTCGGGCGTCGGCATGAGTGGCGAATCGGCGGTCTGATCGACGAACTGTGCACGCCCCGACTGCTGCTGTGGCACGTCGGGTTGCGGGCTGTCGGGACGCTGTGCAGGCACGGAGTGGTCGAGGCCACTGATGACTTCCTGCGGAGAGCGGGGCTCGAACCTCACCGGCAGCTCCACCAAGTGCTGGCTGAAGATGGTCGCCCGCCACCTCAGATCGTCCTCTTCGCAGGCGAGTTGGACATCCGGCAGGCGGAGGAGCAATGCGTCGACGCCGACCTCGGCGATGGCGCGGCCGATGTCCTGCCCCGGGCACTCGTGAGGGCCGCCACCGAAGGCGAGGTGGGAACGGTTACCCATCATGTTGGCCTCGAGGTCGGGGCGCACGCGCGGGTCCACGTTGCCCGGGGCGATACCGAAGAGGAGAGCGTCGCCCTTGCGGATCCGCTGGCCACCGAGCTCGGAATCCTGCTTGGCGACGTACGGGAGAATGGTGCTGAACGGCGGCTCGTCCCAGAGAGACTGCTCGACCGCCTGAGGCACTGTCATCTGCCCCCCGTTGAGCTGGGCGCGGAAACCCGGATCGGTGAGGACCCTCCGCAGTACGTTCCCGAGGAGGTTGGTTGTGGCCTCGTACGCGGCGATCAGGACGACGCGCAGATGCTGACCGACCGCCTCGTCATCGAGCCCCGCCGGGTGGCTGATGAGGTGACTCGTGAAGTCGTCTCTGGGCTCGGCCCGACGGCGGACGGTCAGCCGCATCAGCACGTCCATGATGTAAGCGTTGCTCGCGATGGCAGTTTCGGTGCCCTTGGGCAGGTCGCGGGCGGCCTCGACGATCCGGTCGTTGTACTCGTCGGGCATGCCGAAGATCTGGCACAGCACGGCCATCGGCAGATGTTCGGCGAACTGACTGACCAGGTCGGCCCGGCCCCTTCCGCAGAACTTGTTGACCAGGTCCTGGGTCGCACGGTTGATGTAGCGGCGGATGCCTCGGTGGTTGATGGTCGACATGGCGCTGGTGACCGCGCCGCGCAGCCGACGGTGCTCGTCGCCCTCGGCATGGCAGCAGATGGGCTGCCAAGCGATGTGTGGCATCAGAGGGTGATCGGGCTTGATCGTGCCGTCGTGCAGGGCGCTCCACTGCCGGGGATCACGGCAGAAGTGCGACGGAGTACGCACCATGTGCATGTTCTCGCTGTGACCGAGCACGACCCAGATCGGCACATCTTCATGCAGCAGCGCGGGAGCCACGGCGCCGTGTTCGGAGCGGAGCTCCTCATACACGGCCCCCAGGTCCTCCGCGCCGGGGCCGTACAGTCTGCGCAGCCCGCCGAGTCCGACGCCATGCGCGGGGCAGCCGGGAGGCGGGGCGGCCGTGGAGTGGTCCGTACCGGCCGGGGAAAAGGGTTCAGGCGTCACGATGGTCGCTCCGAAGCTGAAGTTCATCTGTCGTACGGGAGGGCATGCGACGGGACGGCTCAGGCCGGTGTCTTCTCCGTCGCCAGGGAGTGCAGGAATTGCAGCAGCGTCATCAGCACGTCCCGGCTGGACGCCCGCCGTCGCGCGTCGCATTCGAGGATCGGGATCTCCTCGCTCAGGTCGAGCGCGTTGCGCAGGTCCTCGATGGCGTGGCGGGGGCCGTCGGGGAAGGTGTTGACGGCGACGACGAAGGGCACGCCGCGCTCCTCCAGGCGGTCCATGACGTCGAAGCTGACTTCGAGGCGTCGGGTGTCCACCAGGACCACCGCGCCGAGTGCGCCTTCGAACAGGCCGTTCCACAGGAACCAGAAGCGTTCCTGGCCCGGGGTGCCGAAGAGGTAGAGGACCAGTTGGTCGGTGATGCTGATGCGGCCGAAGTCCATGGCCACGGTGGTGGCCGTCTTGGTCTCGGAGCCGTAGTTGTCGTCGACCCCGATGCCGGCCTGGGTCATGGTCTCCTCGGTGGTCAGCGGTTTGATCTCGCTGACCGAGCCGACCATGGTCGTCTTGCCCACGCCGAAGCCGCCCACGATGACGATCTTCACCGCGGCTTCGGCGGTTTGCGGGAGGTGGTCCTCTGTTCGCGGACCGGGGATGGTGTCAGAGCCTTTGAAGTCCATGCATCACCGCTTCGAGGAGGGAACGGTCGGCCAGCGCCTGGCGGATGACCGGGGCACGGGCCGTCACCAGTTCGGCCGTCAGCAGCTCGGTGAGCAGGACGGTCACCACGCTGAACGGCAGGCTGAGATAGGCGGACAGCTCGGCCACGGACAGGGGGGCCGTGCAGAGCCTGAGCAGCGCCGCCTGCTCAGGCGTGGCGGAGGGCGGCGGGTCGGCGTGCGCCACGATTAAGGTGACCAGGTCGAGTTCCGAGCGCTCGGCTCCGTCGGGGCCGGTGATGACGTACAGCCGCTCGGGGTTCTTCTTCGGTCCCTCGGGTGGGTTCTGGCCCTCCTGCGGGGGTGGTGGAGCCGGTTCCGGACTGGCCTTCGGGAATCGCCGTCGGCGTTGTGGAGGAGTCATACGGTCTGCCCGTTCCGCCGGGGCGGACTGGTGAGGTGCGCGCCGATGCGGACGACCAGGTCGCTCATGCGGGCGCTCATGTGGCCGGGTTCGGTGATGATGTCGGAGAGCACCGCGAGGTAGGCGTTGGGGCCGGCGGCCATCAGATAGAAGTAGCCCCCGTGGATCTCGATGAGGACCATCTTCATCTTGCCGTCGCTGCCGGGGATCTCCCCGGCCACGGCGCCCGCCAGGCTCTGCAGGCCCGCGCAGGCGGCGGCGACGCGGTCGGCGGTGTCCGGGTCTCCGCCGTGCCGGGCGATGCGCAGGCCGTCGGCGGAGAGCACCACGATCATCTGGATGCCCGGTACGCCTTTGGCGAGGTCCTGGAGCATCCAGTCGAAGTTGCCTCGCTGCTGGATCACTTGAGGTTCCCCTCGTCTTCGGCCTCGGTACGGGCCGGTTCGTCGGTCGGCTGGGTGACTGCGGAAGAGGTGGGCCGCTTGAGGCCGTCCATGAAGGCCTGGACCCACAGGCCGGGCGGGGTGTCGTCCGGCGTCTGCTCCGGCTCCGGCTCGCGCTGGGACGTCGACCAGATCGTCGGACGGCCTTCCCGTTCGGCGCGTTCGATCTCGGCCTGCTCGGCGTAGCGCTGGGTGAGCGAGGTCTTGACCCGGCTGCGGCGCTGCGGCAGCCCGTTGGCCGTCCACTCGGTGACCTCCGGGACGTCGTCCTCCATGGAGACCGGTGTCGTGAACTTGGGGCTGGTGGGGCGGCGCTTCTTGATCGTGCGCTTGGGGCCGGGCAGGGCGCCCAGTTCGGCCTTGGGCACGGCGGTGGCGCCGATGCCGTGGGCGAGTCCGACGCCGGGCTCGTCGGTGAGCATGTCGCTGGGCACGACGAGGATGGCGCGCACACCGCCGTACGCGGAGGCACGCAGGGAGACCTGCATGTCGTACGCCGCGCACAGGCGGCCCACGACGGCGAGGCCGAGACGCGGCGACTCGCCCAGATCCTGGAAGTCCACACCGGCCTTGGCCCGCTCCAGCATGCCCTCGGCCCTCAGGCGGGCCTCCTCGCTGAGGCTGACGCCCGCGTCCTCGATCTCGATGCAGACGCCGGTCTGCACCTCGGTGGCGGTGACGTGCACCTTGCTCTGCGGCGGGGAGTACCGCGTGGCGTTGTCGAGGAGTTCGGCCGCGGCGTGGATGACCGGCTCGACGGCGGTGCCCTTGACGTTGACCTTGGCGATCGAGGACAGGTCGATGCGCCGGTACTCCAGGATCCGGGACATGGCGCCGCGCAGCACGCTGTACAGCGCGACCGGCTCCGGCCACTGGCGTCCGGGGCGGCCGCCGCCGAGGACGGAGATGGAGTCGGCGAGGCGGCCGATCAGCGCGGTGCCGTGGTCGATGCGCAGGAGGTCGTCGAAGACCTCGGGGTTGCGGCCGTGGTCCTCCTCCATCTCCCGCAGTTCATTGGCCTGTTGGTGGACGATGGCCTGGACGCGACGCGCGATGTTCACGAAGGAGCGCTGCGCGGCGTCACGCATGATCTCCTCGGTGTCGACGATGTTGAGCACCGTCTTGAGCAGCCGGATCTGCGCCTCGGGGAGGTCCGCCCACGCGGGGTCGGCGTCGCCGAGTTGGCGAATCACCTCTCCGGGGGAAATTCCGCGGCGCAGCCAGTCCAGCGCGGTGGGCGCGATCTCCTTGGCGAACCGGGTCAGCTCCTGGTCCTGGTCGGCGATGCGCCGCTTCAGGTCCGCGGTGTGACGGACGTGCTCGAGACGCTGGTCCCGCAGTTCACGACCGCGCCGGACGGCTTCGGCCGCCACCGCGATCACCAGCAGCGTGGCGATGGCACCGCACCAGCCGACAGCGGCCCTGGCGGGCTGCTGCACTGCCGCGACGGCGGCCCCGGTCGCCGCGGCCATGACTATGGCGGGGAGCAACAGCACGCGCGCATACGGCAGTTCACGGCGTCCTGGGGGGGATTGAACACTCACCATGTGGGCCCTCTGAGACGTATCGACGGGGAGTCGCACATATAGGGAACAAGCGCACGAATACACATCAACTCGGTGCGCTGCGGGCGAGCTTAGTCCGACCGGATCATCGCCGTGTCATATTCAGCAAGCACCTGAAACGGGCATTGCGACTGGAGTAACCTCGGCCCATTTGCACGCTCTGGCATCATTCGAACACGGGCAGTTAAGGCGTACTGGCGTACGAGACACCCTCACCGTGACGGGTGAAGATCGACTTCCGGTCGGGTACCGGGCTCAGATCCCGGCGATGCGCAGGGCCGCGTCCGCGGTGGCCTCCGCGAAGACCGAGACGGGGCGCTCGGGGTCGGAGCGGTGGATGAGGATCACACTCTCGATCAGGCCGAACAACAGGTCCGTGCGCAGGTCGAGCTCACTCTTGGCGAGGGCGCCGCCCGCCGGCGTGGCGGCGAGCAACTGCCGGTAGGCGTCCTTGAGTTCGGCACGCACGGCATGGAAACCGGCGAACCGCTCGGCACGCACCTCGGGCAGCAGGTAGAGGCCGCCGAGATTGTGCGGCCCGTCACACAGCACCTCGGTGTCCGCGCGGCACAGCTCCCACAGCCGGTTCTCGGCCGGGACCGTGTCATCGGCGAGCAGCTCGCGGGCGTACGCCAACGAGGGCGTGACGGTGGACTCCAGGAGCTCGGCGAGGAGCTCCTCCTTGCCGGAGACGTAGTGGTACATGGACGCCTGCCGCATGCCCGCGCGCTCGGCGACCGCCCGGGTGCTGGTGGCGGCGTAGCCCAGGGAGGTGAACAACTCGGCTGCGGCGACGAGGAGTTCGTCACGCGGTGACAGCCCGCTGTCCGGCCGCCGAGCGGCCCGCGGCCTGCCGACCCGTCGCCCGGACTCCCCCGCACCGCCTGTCGTACCCATGCGTTCGATCCTCGCACACGGGGGCGCGGGGATCTCCAGGCGATCCACAGGCGCCACCCGGCCACCGACACCCCCGCACGCCCCAACCCCGGGGCGCATGCCGCGCGACCGCCGACACCCCGGCATGCCCCAACCCCCGGGGGCGCGGGGATCTCCGGGCGATCCACAGGCGCCGGGCGCCCGCCGACGTCCCGGCATGCCCCAACCCCCGGGGCGCGGGAGTCTCCGGGCGATCCACAGACGCCGGACGGCCCCTCCCGGCATGTTCCCCAGCGGCGCAGGGATCTCCGGGCGATCCACAGGCCCCACCCGGCCACCGACCTCCCGGCACGCCCCCCAACGGGCGCGGGGATCTCCGCGTCATCCGCAGGCGCTCGGGCAGCCGCCGACACCCCGGCACGCCCCAACCTCCCCGGGGCCGCAGTGGTCTCCGCCTGATCCACAGGCGCCGACCGGCCGCCGACACCCCCGCACACTCCGACCTACCCAGCGCCGCGGGGATCTCCCCGTGATTCACACGCGGCAGCCGTCCGCCGACACCCCGGCACACCCCAACCTCCCCCGGGGCCCAGGCTCTATCGACTTACAGCTCCCGCGCGGGCGCGACCACCCCCCACCGCCCCACACCCGCCGACACCCCTGTGAGCCCCCGGTAACCCCCTGGCAACGCCCGAGCAATCCCTCCGACCCGCGCCGCGCCTAATTTCTGTCGAGCGACAGAAATAACCCCCGGAGCCGGAGGTCCCGCCATGGCCACGCAGACCACGTACGGAGCCCGAGACCACGCCCGCGCCCAGGAGGGCACCCGCGCCGAGGCCATGCCCGTCGTCCCGGCCGGCGACTGGCCGGATCCGCCCTCCGAGGCGGGCCGTCTGGTGTGGGCGGAGACCGTCGCGGGCGGCAACTACACCCACCGCGTCCTCGCCCGCGGCACCGAACTGCGCCTCACCGACCCGCACGGAGACGCCTGCGCCCACCTCCTCCTGTACGCGGAGGGTCGCCCCTGGGAGCGTCTGAACGTCGCCGACACGGTCAAGGTCCAGTGGAACGCCTACCTCGGCGAGGGCCAACTGCTGCTGTCCGACCAGGGCCGCGTGCTCGCGAGCGTCGTCGCCGACACCTCCGGCCGTCATGACGCGCTCTGCGGCACCTCCACGCTGGTCAGCAACACCGGGCGCTACGGCGACGGCACCCCCCAGAGCCCCTCCCCCGCCGGCCGTGAGCTCTTCAAGCTGGCCGCCGCGAAGAACGGCCTCGAACCCCGCGACCTCCCCCCGTCCCTCTCCTTCTTCCAGGGTGTCCGCATCCGCGAGGACGGCACGCTCGACTTCACCGGCTCGGCGGGCCCCGGCGGCAGTGTCACGCTTCGCGCCGAACAGGACGTGACGGTACTGATCGCCAACGTCCCGCACCCCGCCGACCCACGGCCCGACTACGTCAGCACCCCCCTGGAGGTCCTCGCCTGGCGCGCCGAACCCACCCGCGCCGGCGACGCCCTCTGGGACGCCACTCCCGAAGGCCGCCGCGCCTTCCTCAACACCGCCGAATTCCTGGCCTCGAAGGGACGCGCATGAAGACCGTGGTTCCGGCCCGCGCCGCCTGGTCCCGTGTCCTCCGCGAGGGCGAGACGCTCACCATCACCGACCTGCACGGCAACCAGGCCGTCGACTTCCTCGTCTACGACGCCCACGACACGGCGGTCCGCTACAGCGCCCCCGACACCATCCAGGCGCAGGGCGGCATCTTCCTCACCACGGGCAGCGTGCTGATGTCCGGCGAGCACACCCCGCTGATGACGGTCACCGCCGACGACGTGGGCCGCCACGACACCGTCGGCGGCGCCTGCTCCAAGGAGTCGAACACCCTGCGCTACGGCCATCACACCTGGTCGCAGCACGCCTGCGTGGACAACTTCCTCGCCGAGGGCGCGAAGCACGGCCTCGGCAAGCGCGACCTCGTCTCCAACATCAACTGGTACATGAACGTGCCGGTCGAGAAGGACGGCACCCTCGGCATCGTCGACGGCATCTCCGCCCCGGGCCTCTCGCTCACCCTGCGCGCCGAGCGCGACGTCCTCGTCCTGGTCTCCAACTGCCCCCAGATCAACAACCCCTGCAACGGCTTCGACCCGACACCCGTGGAGATGACGATCGGGGCCGCGGAGACGATGACCAGGACCCCTGAGGCGACGCCCGGGACCGATGAGACGACGCCCGGGACCCCTGAGACGACACCCGGGACCGCTGAGACGACGATCGGGGCCGCAGAATGACCTTCGACACCCTCCTCGTCGCCAACCGGGGCGAGATAGCCGTCCGGATCATCCGCACGGCCCGTGAGCTGGGCCTGCGGACGGTCGCGGTGTACTCCGACGCCGACCGGGCCGCACCGCACGTCCGCCTCGCCGACCAGGCCGTGCGCCTCGGCCCCGCACCCGCGAAGGAGTCGTACCTCGACACCGACCTGGTACTGAAGGCGGCCAAGGACTCGGGCGCGGGCGCGATCCATCCCGGTTACGGCTTCCTGTCCGAGGACGCCGCCTTCGCCCGCCGCTGCGAGGACGCGGGGATCGTGTTCGTGGGTCCGACGCCCGAGCAGTTGGAGCTCTTCGGCGCGAAGCACACGGCACGCGCGGCGGCCGAGGCGGCCGGAGTGCCGCTGGCACCGGGCACGGGACTGCTGCCCTCTCTCGAGGAGGCCCTCGAATCCGCGGCTGCCATCGGCTATCCCGTCATGCTCAAGGCCACGGGCGGTGGCGGCGGCATCGGCATGTCCGCCTGCCACTCCGCCGACGAACTGACCGACGCCTGGGACCGGGTGCAGCGCGTCGCCGCCGCCTCCTTCTCCTCCGCCGGCGTCTTCCTGGAACGGCTCGTCGAGCACGCCCGCCATGTCGAGGTGCAGGTCTTCGGCGACGGCGAGGGCAGGGTCGTCACCTTCGGCGATCGCGACTGCTCCCTCCAGCGCCGCAACCAGAAAGTCCTCGAGGAGGCTCCGGCACCGGGTCTCCCCTCGCACGTCCGCGCACAACTCACGGACAGCGCACGCGAATTGTGCGCGGCGGTCGGCTACCGCTCCGCGGGAACCGTCGAGTTCGTCTACGACGCCGCCCGCGAGGAGGCCTACTTCCTGGAGGTCAACACCCGTCTCCAGGTGGAGCATCCGGTCACCGAGGAGATCTACGGCGTCGACCTGGTCGCCTGGATGCTCCGCCTGGCCCGCGGCGAGCGGGACGTCGTACGCGAGCCGGACCCGCCGCACGGCCACGCCGTCGAGGCACGCATCTACGCCGAGGACCCCTCGCGTGAACACCGGCCCAGCGCCGGGCTGTTGACCCGGGTCGAGTTCCCCACCGGGGTCCGGGTCGACGGCTGGGTGGAGACCGGCACCGAGGTGACGACGTCGTACGACCCGATGCTCGCGAAGATCATCGCGTACGGTCCCGACCGCGCCCACGCCCTCCGCCGGCTGGACGAAGCCCTGGAACGCACCCGCGTCGACGGCATCGAGACCAACCTGGGCCTGGTCCGGGCGGCGCTCGCGAACACCGACTTCAAGACGGCCACCCACTCCACGGCGACCCTCTCCGGGGTCCAGGACCCGACCCCACGCATCGAGGTCGTGGCCGCCGGCACCCTCACCACCGTGCAGGACTGGCCGGGCCGTACCGGCTACTGGCAGGTCGGCGTACCCCCGTGCGGCCCGATGGACGACCGTTCCTTCCGGCTCGGCAACACGGCGCTGGGCAACCCGGAAGGTGCCCCCGGCCTCGAATGCACCTTGCAGGGCCCGTCGTTGAGGTTCACCCACGCCACGACCGTCTGCGTCACGGGCGCCCCCGCCCCGGTCGCCGTCGACGGCGCCCCGGTCGCCCAGTGGGAGCCGGTGACCGTGCCCGCGGGCGGTGTCCTCGAGGTGGGCACACCCGCCGAACACGGTCTGCGGACGTACGTCCTCTTCGCGGGCGGCCTCGACGTCCCGGCCTTCCTCGGCAGCGCGAGCACCTTCACACTGGGCCGCTTCGGCGGACACGGCGGCCGGGCCCTGCGGACGGGTGACGTCCTGCACGGAGGCCACCAGGCGGAGGAGACGTCGGTCACAAGGCCTCCGGCTGGAGGAACACCGGTCGAGGACCGCCCCTCCTACACCTCCACCTGGCACATCGGCGCCGTGGAAGGCCCGCACGCCGCCCCGGAGTTCTTCACCGAGGACGACATCCGCGACTTCTACGCCGCCGACTGGAAGGTCCACTTCAACTCGGCCCGCACCGGTGTCCGCCTGGTCGGCCCCAAGCCCCGCTGGGCCCGCAGCGACGGCGGCGAGGCCGGCCTGCACCCCTCCAACATCCACGACACCCCCTACTCGGTCGGCGCGGTCGACTACACGGGCGACATGCCGGTGCTGCTGGGCCCGGACGGCCCCTCCCTCGGCGGGTTCGTGTGCCCGGCGACCGTCATCAGCACCGAGCGCTGGAAGCTGGGTCAGCTGCGCCCGGGCGACACCGTGCGCTTCATGCCGGTGGACGCCTCGGGCGAGCCCCGCCCGGCGATCGTGGACGGCGGTGTCCTCGCCCGCGACGGTGATGTGACGTACCGCCGCAGCGGCGACGACAACCTGCTGGTCGAGTTCGGCCCCATGCAACTGGACCTGGCGCTCCGCATGCGGGTGCACGCGCTGATGGACGCGGTGGCCGAGCAGGGCCCCGACGGCATCACCGACCTCACCCCCGGCATCCGCTCCCTGCAGATCCAGACGGACCCCAGCCGCATCGCCCAGCACGAACTCCTCACCGTCGTCCGGGAGATCACCGCATCCCTCCCCCCGTCCGACGAGTTGGTCGTCCCCTCCCGCACGGTCCACCTCCCCCTCTCCTGGGACGACCCCGCCACCCGCGAGGCGATCGCCCGCTACATGGCGGGCGTTCGGGACGACGCGCCCTGGTGCCCCTGGAACATCGAGTTCATCCGCCGCGTCAACGGCCTGGAGTCGGTGGACGACGTCTACCGCACCGTCTTCGACGCGGAGTACCTCGTCCTGGGCCTGGGCGACGTCTACCTGGGCGCCCCGGTGGCCACCCCGCTCGACCCGCGCCACCGCCTGGTGACCACGAAGTACAACCCGGCGCGCACCTGGACGGCCGAGAACTCGGTCGGGATCGGTGGAGCGTATCTCTGCATCTACGGCATGGAGGGCCCCGGCGGCTACCAGTTCGTGGGCCGTACGACCCAGGTGTGGTCGCCCTGGCAGCAGCGCGGCGCGTTCGAGCCGGGCTCGCCCTGGCTGCTGCGCTTCTTCGACCGCATCAGCTGGTATCCGGTGGACGCGGACGAACTCCTGGAGTTGCGGGCCGACATCACGTCCGGCCGCTTCGTTCCCCGGATTGAGGAGGGCACCTTCTCGCTCGCCGAGTACCAGTCCTTCCTCGCCGAACACGCCGAGTCCATAGCGGAGTTCAGGTCACTTCAGCAGGCGGCCTTCTCCGCGGAGCGGGACGCGTGGGAGGCGGCGGGCGAGTTCGCGCGGGCGGCGGAGACGTCCGCACCGGCCGCCCCTGCCGCCGAGGTGACGGTCCCTGCGGGAGGACGTCTCATCGAAGCCGAATTCGCCGCCTCGGTATGGCAGTTGAACGTCGAGCCGGGTGACGAGGTCGCCGCCGGGCAACCACTCCTCGCTCTGGAGGCGATGAAGATGGAGTCCAGGGTGCACGCGCCGACGGACGGCGTGGTCGCGGAGATCCTGGCCCGGCCGGGCGACCAGGTGGAGGCGGGGACGGCACTGCTCGTCCTGGCCCCGCCCGCACGGTGAAACCCGTCCTGGCCCCGGCCGCACAGTGAAACCCGGTCGCACAGTGAAAGAGGAGCGAGCCATGTCCACCACCGTCACCCGGGTCCGTGCCGCCTACGACCGCGTCGAGGCCGTGGACCGCCCCGAGATCTGGATCGACCTGCGCCCGCGGGAGGAGGTCGAGCGGGAAGCCCGGACGATCGACGAACGGCTCGCGAAGGGTGAGCAACTCCCTCTCGCAGGACGCTTGTTCGCGGCCAAGGGCAACATCGACGTGGCCGGCCTGCCCACCACGGCGGGCTGTCCGTCGTACGCCTACCGTCCGGAGGCCGATGCCCCGGTCGTCGCCGGTCTCCGGGCGGCGGGCGCGATCGTGCTCGGCACCACGAACCTGGACCAGTTCGCGACGGGCCTGGTCGGCACCCGTTCCCCGCACGGCGCGGTCCGCAACGCGTACGACCCGGCCAGGGTGAGCGGCGGCTCCAGCTCCGGCTCGGCGGTCGCGGTGGCCCTGGGCATCGTCGACTTCGCCCTCGGCACCGACACGGCGGGCTCGGGCCGGGTCCCGGCCGCCTTCAACGGCATCGTCGGCCTCAAACCCACCCGCGGTCTGGTCCCCACGGCCGGAGTCGTCCCGGCCTGCGCCTCGATCGACTGCGTGACGGTGTTCGCCCGCACCCTGCCGGAGGCCGAGCAGGCCTTGTCCCACATGACGACCGGCACGGCCCCGCCCCTCCCCGGACGCCGCCCCGGCCCGTGGCGGATCGCTGTTCCCGCGCGCGACCAGCTCGGCGAACTCGACGAGGGCTGGGTTCAGGCGTACGAGGCAGCGGTGGAGCAGCTCGCGGCGGCGGGCGTGACGCTCCGCGAGCTGGATCTGTCGCCCTTCACCGAGGCGGCGGCGATGCTCTACGAGGGCGCCTTCGTGGCCGAGCGCTACACAGCGGTAGGAGCATTTGTCGACAAGGCGATAGAAGCAGGTGACGACTCCCTGGACTCCACGGTCGCCGGCATCATCACCCGGGCCCGCGACCTCCCGGCCCACCAGCTCTACGCCGACATGGACCGCCTGGCCGCGCTCCGCACGCGCGCGCTGGCCGAACTGGCCGACGCGGACGCCCTCCTCCTGCCCACCACCCCCGGCCATCCCACGCTCGCCGAGGTGGCCGCCGATCCCCTGGGAGCCAACGCCCGCCTGGGCCGCTTCACCAACTCCACGAACCTCTTCGACCTGGCCGCGGCCGCCGTCCCGGCGGGCGAGTTGAACGGACTCCCGTTCGGCGTGATGCTGGTCGGCCCGGCCTACACCGATGAGCGGTTGGCGAGGATCGCGAGCCTGCTCCAGCCGGAGACCCGGCTCGCGGTGGTCGGCGCGCACCTGACGGGCCAACCGCTGAACCCCCAACTCCTCGCGCTGGGCGCCCGCCTGGACCGTACGACCACAACGGCGCCGGTCTACCGCCTGCACGCCCTGCGGACGACCCCACCGAAGCCGGGCCTGGTCCACGTCGGCGAGGGCGGCGCGGAGATCGAGGCAGAGGTGTGGCGCCTGTCGGCGGAGGGCCTGGGCCGCCTCCTGATGGCCCTCCCTCGCCCGATGACACTGGGCAGAGTAGAGCTGTCGGACGGAACCCAGGTCCCAGGCTTCCTCTGCGAACCTGCCGCGCTGACCAACGCGGAGGACATCACGCAGTACGGCAGCTGGCGTTCATATCTGAACAAGGAGTAGGTCAGCCACCCCAGGGGCGCGGGGCCGCATCGATATGCGGCTCCGCCGCGTGGGCGCGACCAGCCACAGAGCACCCGCACCCGCCCCCGAACCTCACCCCACCGACGAGTACGCCACAACCCCCCGCAACAACAGATCAACAGCCTTCCGCGCGTTCTTCGCAACGGACGAAGACCCGCTCCCCCCCGACACCGGAGCCGCAGCCGAGATCTGCCCCAGCACGTCGATCACCTGCTTGCACCACCGCACGAAGTCCCCGGCAGGCATCTCCGCCTCCCGCAGCACCTCGTCGAGCCCCTTCCCGCTGGCCCACATGTACGCGGACCAGGCGAACCCGAGATCCGGCTCCCGCTGCCCGACCCCTTCGGTCTGGTTGATCCGGAAGTCCTCCTCGAGGGCGTCGAGCCGCCCCCAGATCCGCACCATCTCACCGAGCGCCGCCTTGGCCTTGCCGGACGGCACCTTGGGCGCCATGGCGTCGTCGCCGACCCGGGACTCGTACACCAACGCCGAGACGCACGCGGCCAGTTCGGCAGGGGCGAGACCCTCCCAGACCCCTTCCCGCAGGCACTCACTGGCCAGGAGATCGAGCTCGCCGTACAACCGGGCCAGCCGCTTGCCGTGCTCGGTGACCTCGTCGGACCGCAGATAGTCCAGCTCGGTGAGCAGTGCCACGATCCGGTCGAAGGTGCGGGCGATCGTGTTCGTACGACCCTCGATGCGCCGCTCCAGCTGCGAGGTGTCCCGCAGCAGCCGGTGATACCGCTCGGCCCAACGGGCGTGGTCCTCACGGTCGTTGCACCCATGGCAGGGATGCGCCCGGATCGCCGTCCGCAGCCGCGCGATCTCGCGGTCGTCGGCCGCCTGGGAGCGCTGCTTACGGGCCCGCTCCGGCGGGATGTGACCCGCCTTGGCACGCAGCGCGGAGGCCAGGTCCCGACGGGACTGCGGCGAGCGCGCGTTGAAGGACTTCGGGATCCGCATCCGCTCCAACGGCTCGACCGGCACCGGGAAGTCCATCGACGCAAGCCGCTTGACCTGCCGCTCGGCGGTCAGCACCAGCGGCCGCGGGCCGTCGTGGTGCTCGAAGCCCCGGTGGCCGTTGGACCGCCCGGCGGGCAGGCCCGGGTCCAGCACCAGCGCGAGACCGGCGTACTTGCCCGTCGGCACATGGATGACGTCGCCCGGCTTGAGCTTCTCCAGTGCCACGGCTGCCTCGGCCCGCCGCTGGGCGACTCCCTGCCGGGCCAGCTCGGTCTCGCGGTCCTTGAGCTCGCGGCGCAGCTGCGCATACTCCTCGAAGTCACCGAGGTGGCAGGTCATCGAGGCCTTGTAGCCGTCGAGGCCCTCCTCGTTGCGCTGCACCTGGCGCGAGATCCCGACGACCGACTTGTCGGCCTGGAACTGCGCGAACGACGTCTCGAGCAGCTCACGCGAGCGGTGCCGGCCGAACTGTTCGACGAGGTTGACCGCCATGTTGTACGACGGCTTGAAGCTGGAGCGCAGCGGGTAGGTGCGCGTGCCGGCCAGTCCCGCCAGGTGCTCCGGGCTGCTCCCCCGCTGCCACAGCACCACGGCGTGACCCTCGATGTCGATGCCGCGCCGCCCGGCACGCCCCGTCAACTGGGTGTACTCGCCGGGAGTGATGTCGGCGTGCTGTTCGCCGTTCCACTTGACGAGCTTCTCCAGCACCACCGAGCGCGCGGGCATGTTGATGCCCAGGGCGAGTGTCTCGGTCGCGAACACGGCCTTGACCAGGCCGCGCACGAACAGTTCCTCGACGACCTCCTTGAAGGTCGGCAGCATGCCCGCGTGGTGGGCCGCGATGCCGCGCTCCAGGCCCTCCAGCCACTCGTAGTACCCGAGGACGTGGAGATCCTCGTGCGGAATGGACGCGGTGCGCTCCTCGACGAGGGCGCGCACCTTGCCCCGCGCCTCGTCGTCGTTGAGCCGCAGTCCCGCGTACAGGCACTGCTGTACGGCCGCCTCGCAGGCGGCGCGGCTGAAGATGAACGTGATGGCGGGCAGCAGGCCCTCGGCGTCGAGGCGCTCGATGACCTCGGGCCGGCTCGGCGTCCACACCTTCGACCGCTGCCGCCGCTCGCGCTCCCGGTCGGCCTCGCGCATGGCCCTGCCGCGTCTGCGGTCCTGGTACGACGGCCGCTGGGCCTCCATGCGGGCCAGCCGGGCGAGGTCGGGGTTGACGGCCTTCTTGCTGCCCTCGCCCTCCTCGAACAGGTCGTACATCCGGCGCCCGGCGAGCACGTGCTGGAACAGCGGCACGGGCCGGTGCTCGGAGACGATCACCTGGGTGTCGCCGCGGACGGTGTCGAGCCAGTCGCCGAACTCCTCGGCATTGGACACGGTCGCCGACAGCGACACCAGGGTCACCGACTCGGGGAGATGGATGATCACCTCTTCCCATACGGCGCCCCGGAAGCGGTCGGAGAGGTAGTGCACCTCGTCCATGACCACGTATCCGAGTCCGAGGAGGGTCTGTGAGCCCGCGTACAGCATGTTCCGCAGCACCTCGGTGGTCATCACGACCACGGGGGCATCGGAGTTGACGCTGTTGTCGCCGGTGAGCAGGCCGACCTTGTCGGCGCCGTAACGGCGGCTCAGGTCCGCGTACTTCTGGTTGGACAGTGCCTTGATCGGTGTCGTGTAGAAGCACTTCTTGCCCTGCTGGAGGGCGAGGTGGACGGCGAACTCGCCGACGATCGTCTTGCCGGAGCCGGTGGGCGCGGCGACCAGCACGCCCTTGCCCGCTTCGAGAGCCTGGCAGGCCTCGATCTGGAAGGGGTCGAGACCGAAGTCGTACATCTCGCGGAAGCCCGCGAGCGCGGTGGCCTGCTCGGCTGCCCGCAGGCGGGCTGCCGCGTACCGCTCGGCCGGGGAGAGGTCCTCTGTCATCGTGCTTTCGAGCGTACCCGGCGGCACTGACAACACGACGATCATTATCCGGATCGGAGCCTGCGGAACCTGCTCTTCACGCAGTTCACGGGCCCATCGCAGTTCAGGGGCCCACCACGGACACCGCCCCGCGGACACAGCGCGCGCTCATCGGCAGCGGCCCGAGCGCCTCGCCGTCGGCGTAGCCCGTGACGTCCTCTGCGGCGATCTCGACCCGCGCGGCCCGCTCCACGGTCACCTTGGGGTGGTCGACGTGGGTGCCCCGGTACACGCTCGGGAACACCCGCAGCAGGGTCGTGCGGCTGCAGTCCCCGACCACGGTGATGTCGAAGAGCCCGTCGGCGAGGTCCGCGCCCGGGCAGATCCGCATGCCACCGCCGTACGACGACCCGTTGCCGACGGCCACCAGGGTCGCCTCGACCTCGCGGACCCGGCCGTCGTCGAGGGTGATCCGGTACGGGACGGGCCGGAAGGCGGCCAGTTCGGCGAGCATCGCGAGGTCGTACTTGAGGCGGCCCGCGGGCCATGTCATGCGGTTGCCGCGGTCGTTGACCCGGGAGTCGAAGCCGGAGGCGAGGACGGTGGCGAACCAGTGGTGACCGACCCGGCCCAGGTCGGTGTCGTGGACCCGGCCCTCCTTGAGGGCGTCGGCGATCAGCCGGCCCGCGGCGGCGGGATCGCGCACCGGCAGGCCCAGGGTGCGGGCGAAGTCGTTTCCGGTACCGACGGCGACCAGACCGAACGGGGTGCGGGTGCCGGCCACGGCCTGGAGGGCGAGGTTCGCCATTCCGTCGCCGCCGACGGCGACCAGTGCCCCCGTGCCCTCCTTGACGGCGGCACGCGCGCGTGCGAGGGCGTCGGCGGCGTCCTCGCCGAGCACGGTCCGCACGGCGAAGCCTGCCGCCCGCAACGCGGAAGCGGCCGGCTGCGCCGCGTGGGCGCCCCGGCCGCGGCCCGCGGTGGGGTTGACGAAGAGGGTGATCTCGCTGGTCACGGAAGTGACCTTACGAGCCGCTTCCCGGTCGTCAGGTCACGTCGTCATAACCGTTGACCCGGTCCGTGCCCGACTGCTCGGGCAGCGCCCGGCTCGCGGAGACGGTCTCGACCTCGCCGATGTCCTCGGGGGTGAGGTCCAGGTCGGAGGCCTCGTCGTCGTCGGGGCCCTCGGCCTCACGGCGGCGCCTGCGCCGGTCGTTGAGCAGGGAGAAGGCGGTCGCCGCGAAGTAGAGGATCCAGATCGGCGCGGCGAGTGCCAGCATCGTCAGCGGGTCGGTGCTCGGTGTGGCGATGGCGGCGAACACGGTGATGGCCATGATCATGCCGCGCCACCAGCCGAGCATCCGCTTGCCGGTGATCAACCCGGTGAGGTTGAGGAAGACCAGCAGCAGGGGCAGCTCGAAGGAGAGGCCGAAGACCAGCACCATGCGCAGGACGAGGTCGAGCAGGTCGTCCAACGGCAGCAGGTTGGCGGTGCCCCCCGGGGTGAAGCCGATGAGCACCTGGGCCGTGGTCGGCAGGACCGAGTAGGCGAAGTAGGCGCCGACGAGGAAGAGCGGGGCGCCCGTGCCGACGAACGCGTAGGCGTACTTCTTCTCGTGCCGGTGCAGGCCGGGGGCGACGAAGGCCCACAGCTGGTAGAGCCAGACCGGTGAGGCCGCGACGACGCCGGCCATCAGCGACACCTTCAGGGCCAGTGTGAAGGGCGTCAGCAGACCGTTGATCGTGATCTCGGCGCACGGCTTGGTCGACTGTGTCGACTTGGCCAGTTCCGCGAAGGACTTGTCACAGCCGACCGAGTCGAGGATCGGCTTGGTGATCAAGTTGATGATGTCGTTGTAGAAGAAGGCGGCCACCACCGTGACGATGACGATGGCCAGCATCGCCTTCGCGAGCCGGTTGCGGAGCTCACGAAGGTGATCCGCGAGAGGCATCCGCCCCTCGGGATCCCTCTCTTCTCTGCGGGCAGACTTCAGCAACCCACGTTCCCATCTCGTGCGGGCGGGCCGGAGGTCACCGGCCCCGCGTCAGCGCTTGGTCGTGTCCGTCGGCTCGGTGACCGGGCGCGAGCTCGTCACGTCGCCGGGCGCGGCCTGGATGGTGCGCTGAGCAGGGTTCTGCTCGTCGGTGTTGGGCGGGCCGGCCGGGGTGGCCGTGCTGCTGCCCTCGTCCTTCATCGCCTTGGCCTCGCTCTTGAGGATGCGGGCGGACTTGCCCAGCGAGCGCGCCATGTCGGGAAGCTTCTTCGCGCCGAACAGCAGGATGATGACGACGAGGATGAGAATGATCTCGGGGGCGCCGAGCCTTCCGAACATAAGTCTTTACCTTCTCACCGAGGCGGCTTGTGGGGTGCTGTCCGACCGGTCGGACATGTGTCCGATCAGTCGTGCTGACAGCGATCGTAACGCTCAGGGGTGAACGCCTGGCAATCCCTGTGCGTACTCCCGGTTCGCGGCCGAGCCTCGTTATCCGGACCGCGACCAGCAGCGTACCTGCCGACCCGGCCGAGGTGACAGGGCGAAGTGGCCCAAAACGCATGCGCCGCTCGACTCACACCCAACTCTCAGCCGTACTCACAGTGAGTCCGCGGAACGGGCCGTGCTCACCGCGGCCCGCTCCAGGTCCTCCGCGGCCCGGCTGATACGCAGCGCGGAGTCCGTGACCTGGCGCCCCAGACGCTGTGCCTCCAGAAAGACCCGGACGGCGAGCACACCCAGGACGGCGAGACCCACGAAACCCACTGCCACCGCGAACATCGGCCAGAACATGGCACCGAGCCTAGAGGGTGGAGTGCAGCCGCAGGGTCCGGACCCCGCCGCCGGTCAGCAGTTCCACGATCCGCTCCCCGGCGGGCTTGCGGACGGCCGCGCCGCACTCGGGACAGGTGAACGAGTAGAAGGTGGCGCGGCTGGTCGCGCCGATGGCGAGGCGCAGGGCGGCGGCGGCCAGCTCGAACCGCTCCCGGCAGTCCGGGCAGCTCGCCTTGAAGGTCACCGGAGCCGCGCTTCTCATCCCCGCGAAGGCGGCAGCCACCGTCATGCCCGCACCAGACGTCGCCGACTCGCTCAAAGCCCCTGCTCCTGCCTGTCGTACCGACCGTCCTGCCCCCGCGTCCCCGACGCCCTGGGGCTGTCCTGCGCCTCGACCCCGTCATAGGCCGCCAGCGCCTCACGGGCCGCCTCGCGGGCGCTGTCGGCGAGGTCGCGCGGCGAGACGATACGGCCGTCGCGGCCGAGCCGGAGCGCCAGCCGCCGCAGGGATGCCGGGTCGGGGGTGCGCAGGGTAATACGCAGACCGCCGTCGGAAAGCTCATCCGCACTGTCGTGCGGGTAGTACTCGGCGACCCAGCGGCCGCCGGGACCCACCTCGACGACCACCTCGGGGTCCTCGGCCGCGGGCTGCACCAGCCCCTCGGACAGGTCCCTGAGCTCGACCTCGGGCGGCGCGGACGGCTCGTCCAGGATCTTGATCTCGGCGACCCGGTCGAGCCGGAAGGTGCGCCGCGCCTCGGAGCGGCGGCACCAGGCCTCCACATAGGTGTGGCCGACGCTGACCAGGCGGATCGGGTCGATCTCGCGCTCGGTGAGCTCGTCGCGGGCGGGCGAGTAGTAGCGGATCCACAGGCGCCGGCGCTCGGAGATGGCCCGGTCGACGTCCGCGAACACGCCGCCCTCGGACTCGAAGGTCACCGACAGCCGCGCGCTGGCACCCGCCGTCTCGCCGGCCGCGGTCTCCACCTTGGCGGTCGCCCGCAGCAGCGCCTGCCGGTCGCTCTCCCTGAGGCCGGGCAGCGTGGACACCGCGCGGGCGGCCACCAGCAGCGCGGTCGCCTCGTCGGCGGCGAGCCTGAGCGGCTCGGCCACGTCATCGGGGTTGTGCCACCAGATCCGCTCGCCGTCGGTGTCGATGTCGAGCAGATCTCCGCCACGGAAGCTGGTGCCGCACATGGGCAGCACATCGAGGTCGGAGACCAGTTCGTCCTCGGTGATCCCGAAGGCGCGGGCGACGTCCTCGACCCGGGCGCCGGGGCGCTCCCTGAGATAGGTCACCAGGGAGAGCATCCGCCGGGTCTGGTCGATGGCGTTCGTCGGCCTGACCGGTTTGCCTGCCATGATCTCTTCCGCTCCCCCTCAGCCCTTGGCCACGGCACGCAGCCGGTCCACCACGTCGGCCCGCAACTCGGCGGGCTCCAGGACCACCACGTCCGGGCCGAACTCCACCAGCCAGGCGTCCAGGCCATGGCCGTACGGAATCTCCAACTCGTCCCAGCCGTCACCCAGTTCCCGCACCGAGGTGGCCTTCGCCCGCAAGGGGTACCCGGCGCCCGTCCGCAGCCGGATCCGCGCGCTGCGGTCGGCGGTCTCCCCCGCCCAGCTCGCGACCGTCTCACGGACGGTCACGACGTCGGGGACGGGGGCCGTATAGCGCGTGCCGCGCGAGCGCACCTTGCCGGTGATCCGGGAGAGCCGGAAGACCCGCTCGGCACCCCGGTCGCGATCGAATCCGGCCAGGTACCAGTGGCCGCGCCAGCACTCCAGCGCCCACGGCTCGACATGGCGGGGCTCGGGGCGGGCGGCGGTGGCCTTGCGGTAGTCGAAGACGACCGGACGGCGGTCCCGGCAGGCGAGCATCAGCGGCTCGAAGGAGGCCTCGTGCACCGGGATGCGCGGCTCCAGAGCGCCGTGCGCCTCATACGGGTCGAAGTCCTCCGGCAGCCCCGCCGCGCGCAGTTTCTGCAGGGCACCGCTGGCCGCGCCGGCGAGCCGGGCCTGCTGCCACACCTTGGCGGCCAGCCCCAGGGCGGCGGCCTCCTCGGCGTCGAGGGTGACGGGCGGCAGCCGGTTGCTGTCGCGGCGGGCGAGGTAGCCGACTTCGCCGTCCAGGTTCTCAACGGTCTCGATCACGAGCCCTAGTTCACGCAGATCGTCCTTGTCGCGCTCGAACATGCGGTTGAAGGAGTCGTCGGAATTCGCCTCCAGGTAGGCCTCGATGGACTCCCGAAGCTCACGCTTGCTGAGCGGCCGTCGCGTCCCGAGCAGACACAGCGCCAGGTTCATCAGCCGCTCGGCCTTGGCAATGGCCATCGACGCCCTTCGCCTCCCTATGGTGCTTACGGACGATGACCGTACCGCCCCGAAGGAGCAAGGCAAAAGCCGAGGGCCCATGCCCGGACAGGCATGGACCCCGGTTGATCAGGTCCGGTCGGAAACCGTACGACGATCCGACCGCGACGCGATCCCTTATGACTCCGGTACGACGATCAGACGCCGAGCAGGTCGACCACGAAGATCAGGGTCTCACCGGGCTTGATCGCCGGGGTCGGGCTCTGGTTGCCGTAGGCGAGGTGGGCGGGGATGGTCAGCTGGCGGCGGCCGCCGACCTTCATGCCCTGCACGCCCTGGTCCCAGCCCTTGATGACCCGGCCGCCACCCAGCGGGAAGCGGAACGGCTGACCACGGTTCCAGCTGGCGTCGAACTCCTCGCCGGTGCTGAAGGCCACGCCCACGTAGTGGACGGTGACGGTCTGGCCGGCCTGCGCAACCTCGCCGTCGCCCTCCCAGATGTCCTTGATCTCCAGGTCCGCCGGGGGCTCGCCGCCGGGGAAGTCGATCTCGGGCTTGTCGATGCTCACGTCACTCGCTCCTGCTGGTTCACGGAAAGGCAACAGGGACCAGTCTTACATCCCCGCGGCCGGGACCCTCGCGCATGTCCCCCGTGCGTCACATCTTCGCCAGGATGTCCACGGTGAAGACCAGCGTGGAGTCCTTCTCGATACCGCTGCCGGCCGGCGGCTTGTCGCCGTAGCCCAGCTTCGGCGGAATGGAGATCAGCACCCGGCTGCCGACCTTCTTGCCGGTCAGACCCTGCGCCCAGCCCTTGACGACCTGCTGGAGCGAGAACGACGCCAACTGCTTGCGGCCGTACGTCGAGTCGAACTCCTTGCCGGAGTCCCACACCACGCCCTTGTACTGCACGAGCAGGGTGCTGTCGGCCGCCACCTTGTCGCCGTCGCCCTCGATGACGTACTCCGACACCAGCTTGGTGGGCGCGTCCGCCTTGGGGATCTCGATGGAGGGGGCCTTGCCGTCGGTGTTGGTGCCGACCTTGGGCAGGTCCGCGTCCCCCTGCGCGACGGTCTTGCCCTTGGCGGAGCTCTTCGCGTTGAACGTGTCCTGGACGTCGACGACGAACACCAGCGTGTCGGTGCCCTTGATACCCGCCTGCGCGTTGCCCTCCTTGCCGTACCCCCAGGTCGGCGGGATGGAGAACTCGACCCGGCTGCCGGCCTTCTTGCCCGTCAGGGCGTACCGCCAGCCGTCGATGATGCTGTTCTGCGCGAGCTGGATGACCAACGCCGTCTTACGGTCGTAGGAGTTGTCGAAGACCTTGGCCGTGCTCCAGATCTGGCCGAGGTAGTGGGCCTGGATGTAGTCGCCCTCGGCGATGGTGGTGCCGCCGCCCGCGATGACCGTCTTGACCGCGAGATCCTTCGACGGATCGCCGCTGCCCTTGGCGACCGTCGGCTTCTCACCGAACTTCGTGCCCGCCGTGATCGCCGGCAGCGGACCGTCGACGATCTTCGGCGGCGGCGGCGCCGGCGAGGCCGAGGACGACGCCGAGGGTGACGCGCTGCCGCTCGCCTTGCTCGAGTCGGACTTGTCGTCACCGCATGCGGCGAGTGTGGCCAGTCCTGCGGGAACGGCAATGAGGAGTGAGCGTCGGCGCACGGTGGGGGCCTCGTAATCGGTCGATCTTGTTGATGGCGTGCGCGCAACTCTACGGCGTGAGAAGGGCGCCGCACGTGAAACGTACGGCGCCCGTGTTGCGTTCCGACACTCATGCGGAACGCGCCGATCACATTCCGGCGATCAGTTTCTCGACCCGGTCGTCGACCGAACGGAACGGGTCCTTGCACAACACCGTGCGCTGCGCCTGGTCGTTGAGCTTGAGGTGAACCCAGTCGACGGTGAAGTCCCGGCGCTGCTCCTGAGCCCTGCGGATGAAGTCACCGCGCAGCCGGGCCCGAGTGGTCTGCGGCGGAACCGACTTGCCCTCGAAGATCTTCAAGTCGTTGCAGATACGGGCGGCTTGGCCCTTCCTCTCCAGAAGGTAGTACAGCCCACGACGACGGTGGATGTCGTGATACGCGAGGTCTATCTGCGCGACCCGCGGGTGGGACATGGTCATGTTGTGCTTGGCCCGGTACCGCTCGATGAGCTTGTACTTCATGACCCAGTCGATCTCGGTGCCGATCCGGTCGAGGTCCTCCGCCTCGATCGCGTCCAGCGTGCGGCCCCACAGCTCCAGGACCTGGTCGACGGTGCCGGTACGGATCCCGCGCCGCTCGACGAAGTCCACGGCCTTCTCGTAGTACTCGCGCTGCACCTCGAGGGCGGAGGCCTCCCGGCCGCTGGCCAGACGCACCTTGCGCCGGCCCGTGATGTCGTGGCTGACCTCACGGATCGCCCGGATCGGGTTCTCCAGGGTCAGATCGCGCATCACGGTGCCCGCCTCGATCATGCGCAGCACCAGGTCGGTCGCGCCGACCTTCAGCAGCATGGTCGTCTCGGACATGTTCGAGTCGCCCACGATGACATGCAGGCGGCGGTAGCGCTCGGCGTCGGCGTGCGGTTCGTCGCGGGTGTTGATGATCGGCCGGGAACGGGTCGTCGCCGAGGAGACGCCCTCCCAGATGTGCTCGGCCCGCTGGCTGACGCAGTACACGGCGCCCCGCGGGGTCTGCAGAACCTTGCCCGCGCCGCACAGCAGCTGGCGCGTGACAAGGAAGGGAATGAGGATGTCCGCGAGCCGGGAGAACTCCCCGTGGCGTGCGACGAGATAGTTCTCGTGGCAGCCGTAGGAGTTGCCGGCCGAGTCCGTGTTGTTCTTGAAGAGGTAGACGTCGCCCGCGATTCCTTCCTCGTGCAGGCGTCGTTCGGCGTCCACCAGGAGTCCTTCGAGAATGCGCTCGCCTGCTTTGTCGTGCGTGACCAGTTCGGTCACATTGTCACATTCGGGTGTCGCGTATTCCGGATGTGACCCGACATCGAGATAGAGGCGGGCACCGTTTCGCAGAAAGACATTGCTGCTGCGGCCCCATGACACGACACGGCGGAAGAGGTACCGCGCCACCTCGTCGGGAGACAGGCGTCGCTGTCCCCTGAACGTACACGTGACGCCGTACTCGTTCTCCAGCCCGAAAATGCGGCGGTCCATGAGTGAACATTACGCCCGATCCCCCGAGCTGAAACGGGGTTCGGCAGCACGGTTTGGATCATTTTCCGATGAAGACGCAACCACCGCCCGCCCCGCGGGAGCTGTGAGGACGCCTCCCGTGACCAGCAGAACCAGCAGCGACACGCCCCCCGCGACACCCGGCACGGCAAAGCCCCACAGGGCCCCGCCCCGCTCGACGACCGGGCCCGCGAGCCCCGTTCCGACCGAGGCACCGACCGTGAATGTCGTGACAAGCCAGGAGAAAGCCTCGGTGACCGTCCCGGCCGGTGCGTGCCGGTCGACCAGGACGAAGGCGCACGCGATGACGGGCGCCAGGAACACACCCGCGAGCACCACCAGCAGCGTCATGGCCACCGCGCCCGGCATCAGAGTGAGCGGCAGATAACACACCGCCAGGAAGCCCACCAGCACCTGAAGTCGCCGCGCGGGCTCACCCGCCCACCGCCGCGCCCCGTACGCCAGGCCGCCCACGAGGGCACCCAGACCGATCCCGGCCATCAGCCAGCCGTACACCGCGTCCCCACCGTGCTCGTCCGCGTACGGCACGGAGGCCACCGTGATGGACCCGAGCGCGATGCCGACGAACAGGAACGCACCGAGCAGCGCCAGCAGACCCGGCGAGCGCAGCGCGCCGAGCCAGTGCGCCTCACGCGGTGCGGAACGCCACGCGCGCGAGGGCGGCGACACCACGACCGAGGCAGCGCCCAGCACCCCGATGACGTTCAGCACCAGCAAGGCCGCCTGCGCCGACCACAGCGACGCGCACAACGTCACCAGCAAGGGCCCCACGGTGAACATCACTTCCTGCGCCACAGCGTCCATCGCGTACGCCGTGTGCACTTGGTCCTCCCTGCGCAGCACACTCGGCCACAGAGCCCGCAGGCCGCCCTCCAGGGGCGGCGTGAAAAGCCCGGCGGCGGCCACGGCCGCGTAGGCGAGCGGGAGCGGGTCGGTGCCGTTGAACGCGAAGAGAGCCATCGCGAGGGCCGACAGCACGGCGGACGGCAGCTGGACACGGGGCTGGCCCTGAAGGTCGACGAGCCGCCCGAGCACCGGCTGCCCCACGGCGTTGGCCACGCCGTACACGGCCGCAAGACCCCCCGCGAGGCTGTACGTGCCGCCCTGCGCCCGGACGAACAGCACGATCGCGATCGCCGCGGTGGCGTTCGGCAACCGGCCCACCAGCGTTCCCGTCAGCAGGCGCGCCGCGTGCCTCGCCCTGAGGATCTCCAGGTATCCCGCGGCCATGTCCCGCCTCCAAGTCATACGTATAACCCCGACTCCCATACGTACCATGTGCGCTGTCCGGACGTCCATACGAAGGAGCGGACCCACGGTGGCACGCAGCAGCACGCGACCGACCAGCCGCGACGTCGCACACGCGGCCGGGGTCTCCCAGGCCGCCGTCTCCCTCGTGCTCGGCGACAAATGGCGCGGCCGGGTCTCCGAAACCACCGCCCAACGCGTCCGGGAAGCCGCCCGCGACCTCGGCTACCGGCCCAACCTCGCCGCCCGCAACCTCCGCCTCGGCCACACCCGCACAGTCCTGCTCGTCGTCCCCGCCCTGACCACCGAGTTCTTCGCCGGCGTCTACACCGGCGCCGCACGCGTCGCCGCCGACCACGGCTTCGGCGTCGTCCTCTACCCCTCCCCCGAAGGCATCGGCCCCGCCCGCGACCCCTTCGCCTCCGCCCAGGCCGCCCTCGACGGCGTCATCGCCTCCTCCATGGCCGCCGACGCCCTCACCGCCATCCGCGGCGACCAACTCCCCCTCGTCATGCTCGACAGCGACCCCTCGGGCAGCCTCGGCGCCGCCACCGTCAACCTCGACATCGCCGACGGCATCCGCCAGGTCACCACCCACCTCCTGGAACTCGGACACCGCCGCTTCCTGCACCTCGCGGCCGACGTACCCTCCTGGACCTTCGAGATCCGCGCACGCGAACTGGCCACACGACTCGACGCGGTCCCCGACACCTCCCTACGCACCGCCCACGCACCCATCTCCATCGACGACGCCCTCACCGCCACAGAGACCGCCCTCGCCACCCCAGGACCCCGACCCACCGCCCTCGTCTGCGACGACGACAAACTCGCCGCCGGCGCCTACAAAGCCGTACGACGACTCGGCCTGCGCATCCCCGACGACATCTCCGTCACCGGCCTCGACGACCTCGGCCTCGCCACCGCCATCGACCCGGAGCTGACCACCGTACGACTGGACGCCGAGCTCTTCGGCGAACGCGGCATGGAAGCCCTCCTGGCCGTCCTGGAAGGCCGCACACCGCAGGCGGGGGACATCCCCGTCAACCTGGTCGTACGAGGCTCCACAGCCCCGCCCAGCGCCCCCTGAACGCCCTGTGCCCCGGCCTCAAGATCGGCCGGGGCACAGAAAGGGTGATCGGGCGGAACGCCCCGGGACTACTCGTCCTCGGAACCCTCCGCCTCATCCGCGCTCTCCGCCTCGGTGGACGCACCGCCGGCCTCCAACAACCGACCCAGCTGACGCCCCACAATGCGCTTGAACTTGCGCTGCTGCGGACGCGTCCGGTCCAGCACCGCGACCTCCAGCCGCTCCGCGGGAATCTCCCGCTCACTGCCATTCGTGTCACGGGACAACGCCTGCACGGCCAGCTTCAACGCATCCGCCAGACTCATACCGTCCTGGTGACGCTGATCCAGATAACTGCTGATCGTCTCGGCATTGCCGCCCACCGCCACCGAGCCGTGCTCGTCCACGATGGAACCGTCGTGCGGCAACCGGTAGATCTGGTCACCGTCCGGCGTCTCACCGACCTCGGCCACGACCAGCTCCACCTCGTACGGCTTCTCACCGGCCGAGGAGAAGATCGTGCCCAGCGTCTGGGCGTACACGTTGGCAAGACCACGGGCGGTCACATCGTCACGGTCATAGGTGTAACCACGCAGATCGGCATACCGGACGCCACCGATCCGCAGGTTCTCGTACTCGTTGTACTTGCCGGCGGCCGCGAAGCCGATCCGGTCGTAGATCTCGCTGAACTTGTGCAGCGCGCGGGACGGATTCTCGCCGACGAACACGATGCCGTCGGCGTACTGCAGCACGACCAGGCTGCGACCACGGGCGATGCCCTTGCGGGCGTACTCGGCCCGGTCGGCCATCGCCTGCTGGGGGGAGACATAGAACGGCGTCGACACCGGTTATCCGTCCCTTTCTGTGGAAGTCACTGCGATCACCTTGAACAAGACGGGTGGCGCCTAGAGCAACGCGGCCCGCGGGCCGTCGGGCTGCTCCAGCCGCCGCTCGAGAATCGAACGGGCGATCTCGGAGGACTCGTCGTCGTTGAGCCGGCGGAAGCCGTCCTCGGTGATCACGGTGACGATCGGGTAGATCCGGCGCGCGACATCGGGACCACCGGTCGCCGAGTCGTCGTCGGCCGCGTCGTACAGGGCCTGCACCACCAGCATCGTGGCCTCGGCCTCGGTCAGACCGTCGTGGAAGAACTTCTTCATGGCACCGCGCGCGAAGACCGAGCCGGAACCCGTGGCGGCGAAATTGTGCTCCTCGGAACGGCCGCCGGTGACGTCGTAGGAGAATATCCGCCCCCTGCCGCGGTCCACGTCGTACCCCGCGAACAGCGGCACCACGGCCAGCCCCTGCATCGCCATGCCGAGGTTGGAACGGATCATGGTGGACAGCCGGTTCGCCTTGCCCTCCAGCGACAGCTGGGCGCCCTCGACCTTCTCGAAGTGCTCCAGCTCCAACTGGAACAGCTTCACCATCTCCACGGCGAGACCGGCGGTGCCGGCGATCCCGACGGCCGAGTACTCATCCGCCGGGAACACCTTCTCGATGTCCCGCTGAGCGATGACATTGCCCATCGTGGCGCGACGGTCACCGGCGAGCACGACACCACCGGGGAAGGTCACCGCCACGATCGTGGTGCCGTGCGGCGCCTCGATCACACCCTGCATGGGCGGCAGCTGCCGGTTGCCCGGCAGCATCTCCGGCTGATGCTCGGACAGGAAGTCCATGAAGGACGACGACCCAGGCGTCAGGAAGGCAGCAGGTAGACGCCCGGTGCTACGAGTGTTGGCTTCCACGCGATTCCTTCCACATAAGCAGCAGCCCGCCTTATGGCATCGGGCCGATCCTTGAACTGCCCCAGTGCGGCATTGCAGCTGAAGCACAGTACGCCTCGGACCCTACCCGTCTTGTGGCAGTGATCCACATGCTCGGGCACAGCCGCCAAACATATGCAGCAGACGCCCCCTTGAGAGGCGATCAACTCGTCACGCTCGGCTTCGGTGAGGCCGTACTGACGCTTCAAATGGTCTCGCCGACCCTGGGCCGCGCGGCACGCCTTGCAGCGCGTCGACAACCCGTCCGAGGCCGTCGCGTTGCGATGCCATTCGCTCCACGGTTTGATCTCTCCGCACGTGCGGCAGAGCTTGTGCCCGTCCGGGACGTCAACCTGCTCCCGGACCGGCTTACCCATGGCCTCCCGGCGCCGCCGGTAGTGCGCGGCGCTGTACTCCGCCACGCACTCACGGCAGTGCACCTGGAGGCCGTCACGCCGATTCCTGTCACGCGCAAAGGCCGCAAGAGGTAGATCGCGTCCACACTTCCTGCATTCCTTGGCGTCGAGCTCTTCAGCCACTCAATTCCCCCGCAACCTTCACTTCGAAGGCAAAGTGACCTATCAGCCTCTACTCTCCACCTTTCTGCACGAAGGAGCGCACGAAATCCTCGGCATTTTCCTCGAGTACGTCGTCGATCTCGTCCAGGACGGAGTCCACGTCGTCGCTGAGCTTCTCCTGGCGCTCCTTGAGGTCCTCGGAACCCTGCGTCTCCGCAGTCTGCTCCTCGACCTCCTCGGTGTTGCGCGTGGCCTTCTGCTGTCCGCCGCCGGTGTCCTTGGTCGCCATAACCCCTCACCCCGCTCGGTTCGACGTTCTTGATCAGACCCTACAAGCAGGGTCTGACATCGGCCCCGCAGTTCCTACAACGTACGGGGGCCATCTCGATGATTCCCTCTGGCCGGACTTTCCACCCTGTCGGACCGCCCGGCCAAAGGATCCGCTCAGTTGCCCGACAACACCCTGACCAGGTCTTCTGCCGTGCGACAGCGGTCCAGGAGCTCCTTGACGTGATTTCGCGTTCCGCGAAGCGGTTCGAGGGTTGGGACCCGCTGGAGCGAGTCCCGGCCCGGGAGGTCGAAGATCACCGAGTCCCAGGAGGCCGCGGCGACGTCGTCGGCGTACTGCTCCAGGCAGCGGCCGCGGAAGTAGGCGCGGGTGTCCTCAGGGGGCTTGGTGCGGGCTCGCTCGACCTCGTTGTCGTCCAGTAGGCGCTTGATGCGGCCGCGGGCCGCGAGGCGGTTGTAGAGGCCCTTGTCGGGGCGTACGTCGGCGTACTGGAGGTCGAGGAGGTGCAGTTTCGCGGCGTCCCAGTCGAGGTCGTCGCGGCGTCGGTAGCCCTCCATGAGTTCGCGCTTGGCGACCCAGTCGAGTTCGCCGGCGAGGCTCATGGGGTTGTTCTCGAGGCGGTTGAGGGTGTCCTCCCAGCGGGCCAGGATGTCCTTGGTCTGGTCGTCCGCGTCGGCGCCGTAGCGTTCTTCGACGTACTTGCGGGAGAGTTCGTAGTACTCCATCTGGAGCTGGACCGCGGTGAGTGTGCGGCCGCTGCGGAGGGTGACCAGGCGCTGGAGCGTCGGGTCGTGGGAGACCTGGTGGAGAGTGCGGACCGGCTGGTCCACGGCCAGGTCCACCGCGATGAAGCCGTCCTCGATCATGGACAGGACGAGGGCCGTGGTGCCGAGCTTGAGGTAGGTCGAGATCTCCGAGAGGTTGGCGTCGCCGATGATCACGTGGAGGCGGCGGTACTTCTCGGCGTCGGCGTGGGGCTCGTCGCGGGTGTTGATGATGGGGCGCTTCAAGGTCGTCTCGAGGCCTACCTCGACCTCGAAGTAGTCGGCGCGCTGGCTGAGCTGGAAGCCGTGTTCGTGTCCGTCCTGGCCGATGCCGACGCGGCCGGCGCCTGCGAAGACCTGGCGGGAGACGAAGAAGGGCGTGAGGTGGCGCACGATGTCCGAGAAGGGGGTTTCCCGCTTCATCAGGTAGTTCTCGTGTGTGCCGTAGGAGGCGCCCTTGTTGTCGGTGTTGTTCTTGTAGAGGTGGATGGGCTGGGCGCCGGGGAGCTGGGCGGCTCGTTCGGCGGCCTCGGCCATGATGCGTTCGCCGGCTTTGTCCCACAGGACGGCGTCGCGTGGGTTGGTGACTTCGGGGCTGCTGTATTCGGGGTGTGCGTGGTCGACGTAGAGCCGTGCGCCGTTGGTGAGGATGACGTTGGCCAGGCCGATGTCCTCGTCGGTGAGCTGGCTGGAGTCGGCGGCTTCGCGGGCGAGGTCGAAGCCCCGTGCGTCCCGCAGCGGATTCTCCTCCTCGAAGTCCCAGCGGGCCCGGCGGGCCCGGTGCATCGCCGCCGCGTAGGCGTTGACGATCTGGGATGAGGTGAGCATGGCATTGGCGTTGGGGTGGCCGGGGACGGAGATCCCGTACTCCGTCTCGATGCCCATTACTCGCCGTACGGTCATGCGGCCCTCCTTGCCCGGCGGCGCCCTCGGTCGGGGGCGCCGCTCAAGTACCGCTGGCGCTCCGGTGCGTGTGCGGTGCCCGTCCCCGCACTGCGCGACTCGGCGGTACCGAAGAGCCTAGAACGGCTCTGCGCTGGTGGGGAGATCATTTGCGTCATTGCCTTGCTCGCCTTTGGTCCGGTTAGTTGCCTGAAAAACAGTCGGCTGCGGGTACCCCGGTGAGGGCACCCGCAGCCGCCCTGTCTTTACAGGTACTGACCGGTGTTTGCCACCGTGTCGATGGAGCGCCCGGTGTCGGAGCCCTGCTTTCCGGTGATGAGGGTGCGGATGTAGACGATCCGCTCGCCCTTCTTGCCGGAGATGCGGGCCCAGTCGTCGGGGTTGGTGGTGTTGGGCAGGTCCTCGTTCTCCTTGAACTCGTCCACGCAGGCCTGGAGGAGGTGGGAGACGCGGAGACCCTTGGCGTTGTGGTCGAGGAAGTCCTTGATCGCCATTTTCTTGGCGCGGCCCACGATGTTCTCGATCATGGCGCCGGAGTTGAAGTCCTTGAAGTAGAGGACTTCCTTGTCGCCGTTGGCGTAGGTGACTTCCAGGAAGCGGTTTTCCTCGGATTCGGCGTACATGTGTTCCACGGCCGTCTGGATCATGCTCTGGACGGTGGTGGCCTTGCTGCCGCCGTGCTCGCCGACGTCGTCGGAGTGCAGTGGGAGGCGCTCGGTGAGGTACTTGGCGAAGATGTCCTTGGCGGCCTCGGCGTCGGGACGTTCGATCTTGATCTTCACGTCCAGGCGGCCGGGGCGCAGGATGGCGGGGTCGATCATGTCCTCACGGTTGGAGGCGCCGATCACGACCACGTTCTGCAGGCCTTCCACGCCGTCGATCTCGGCGAGCAGCTGGGGGACGATGGTGTTCTCCACGTCCGAGCTGACACCGGAGCCGCGGGTGCGGAAGAGGGATTCCATCTCGTCGAAGAAGACGATGACGGGTGTGCCCTCGCTGGCCTTCTCACGAGCACGCTGGAAGACGAGGCGGATCTGCCGCTCGGTCTCGCCGACGTACTTGTTGAGGAGTTCGGGGCCCTTGATGTTGAGGAAGAAGCTCTTGCCGGTGGCCTGGCCGGTGACCTCGGCGACCTTTTTGGCCAGCGAGTTGGCGACGGCCTTGGCGATGAGCGTCTTGCCGCATCCGGGGGGCCCGTAGAGCAGGACGCCCTTGGGCGGGCGCAGTTCGTGCTCCTTGAACAGGTCCGGGTAGAGGTACGGGAGCTCGACGGCGTCTCGGATGGCCTCGATCTGGCCTCCGAGTCCGCCGATCTGTTCGTAGCCGATGTCGGGGACTTCTTCGAGGACGAGTTCCTCGACCTCGCTCTTGGGGACGACCTCGTAGACGTAGCCGGAGCGTGGTTCGAGGAGCAGTGCGTCGCCGGGGCGGATGACCACGTCGAGCAGTGGTTCGGCTAGCCGTACCACGCGCTCCTCGTCCGTGTGCCCTTGCACGAGGGCGCGCTCGCCGTCCTCGAGGATCTCCTTGAGGGTGACGATGTCGCCGACGCTCTCGTACTCCATGGCCTCGACCACGTTGAGGGCTTCGTTGAGCATCACTTCCTGGCCGCGCCGGAGCTCTTCGAGTTCGACGCTGGGGCTGACGTTCACCCGCAGTTTGCGGCCGCCGGTGAAGATGTCGGCGGTGCCGTCCTCGTTCGCTTCGAGGAAGACGCCGAAGCCGGCCGGTGGCTGTGCGAGCCGGTCGACCTCCTCCTTGAGGGCCACGATCTGGTCGCGGGCCTCACGGAGCGTGTTGGCGAGTCGCTCGTTCTGGGCGGACACGCCGGCCAGGTTGGTCTGCAGCTCGACGATCCGCTCTTCGAGAATCCTCGTGTGTCGCGGAGAGTCGGCGAGCTTGCGTCGCAGGACGGCGATCTCCTGCTCAAGGTAGGCAATCTGCCCGGACGGGTCGTCGGACCCTCGTCCCGGGCGGATGCCGCGGTTCATGTCGTCGTCGTGGGCTGCCACGGTCCTCACCTCCTCCAAGGGGAGCTGGACGCTTCCAGACCCTACCTGGGTGGGTGTCGATTGAAACCCCTAGATCACAAAGACTGTCGAGGTGTGTCCGATCTTCACCCTTGCGCTCTCCCTCACGCCAGGGGAATACCCACCGAACAAGATTGGAAAGCTGCCGAAGGTAGGGTCGAAGTGTTCAACACCCGTCAGAGCTGGCCGGATTCCCGTTCGGCTGGACGCGTAAACGGCAGGAGAGATGAGAGTGCAGCAGGAGGTCGGGGCCGAAGGCGAGACCCTGGAGGTCTGGATCGACCAGGATCTCTGTACCGGTGACGGCATCTGTGCCCAGTACGCGCCCGAGGTGTTCGAGCTGGACATCGATGGTCTGGCCTATGTGAAGGGCTCGGGCGACGAGCTTCTGCAGGACAGGGGCGCTACAACGCCCGTACCGCTGCCGCTTCTCAACGATGTGGTCGACTCCGCGAAGGAGTGTCCTGGCGACTGCATCCATGTACGGCGAGTTTCGGACAGGGTGGAGATCTACGGGCCGGACGCGGAGTGACCGGAAGGCCACAGCGTGTAATGACTGTCTGATTTCTCACAGATGTGATCGCTTCGGTCAGACGGTGTGCGTGCCCGCGGGGGTCGAGCGGACGAACGCGCCGTCCTTCCACTGCCACTTCGCCTTGTCCTTCACGTCCGGGCAGCAACTGGGTACGTCGGACGTGGAGTAGCCGAGCAGGGTCGCGAGGACGGTGCCGTCGCTCACCGTGAAGTCGGTGACGGTGTTGCGGGTCTTCGGGCTCAGCAGGGTGGCGACGACACGGGGTTCACCGGTGCCCTTCGCGCGTGTGATGACGTAGACGGCGTCGGGTGGGGTTCCCATGGGGGCGTCGCAGTGCACCACGGCGACTGTTTCCGGCCGTCCGTCGCCGTCGAGGTCTCCGGAGACCTGTTTCTGGATCTTCGCCTTGACGGGTCCGCAGTCGATCGGGAAGTGGACGTCCGCGGGATCGGGTGCGGTGGTGACCACGGGGGCGGTTCTGGCCTCGGGGCCGGCCGCCTGGGCCGCCGTCGCCGGGTTGGGCTGCAGGACCGAGGAGAAGGCCACGACGCCCGCCACGGCGGTGGCGGTGGCGACCCAGTGGATGGGGCGGGTGTGCGTGTGTGCCAGTTCCGGGACGGCGGATTGCTGCACTAGGAGCGTCTCCTGTGAGGGCGTGCCGGTGGGGGTGGGGTGGCCAGCATGGTGCCATACGTCACAGGTCGGTGGAACGGCGGGGTGGGTACTTGTCCTGGTTGTCCGTGCGGCGGTTTCCGTCGCGCCCTCAACACGGTGGTGCCGGGGTGGAGTTCCCCTGGTCTGCGGGAACTCCACCCCGGCGCCTGTACGTTGACTGCGGCACGGGGCCGCCCTAGCGGCCGGAGCCTCCGTCGGCGTTGGGGCCGGTGTAGTCCTCGCCGTAGGCGCCCTTGGCGGGGCGGCGTCGGCGCATGGGGGGCTCGACGCCGTCGGCGAGGCGGCGGGCGGTGAGCAGGAAGCCGGTGTGGCCGATCATGCGGTGGTCCGGGCGGACGGCCAGGCCTTCCACGTGCCAGTTGCGGATCATCGACTCCCAGGAGGTGGGCTCGTTGAAGGAGCCGATCTCGCGGATGGACTCGACGGTCCGGGCGAGCTGGGTGGTGGTGGCGACGTAGCAGCACAGGATGCCGCCGGGGACGAGCGCCTTGGAGACGGCTTCCAGGCATTCCCAGGGGGCGAGCATGTCGAGGATGACGCGGTCGACGTCGGTGTCGGACAGGTTGTCCTGGAGGTCGCCTACGGTGAGCTGCCAGGCGGGGTGCGGACCGCCGAAGTAGCGTTCCACGTTCTGCTGGGCGATCTCGGCGAAGTCCTCGCGGCGCTCGTAGCTGTGCAGCATGCCCTGGTCGCCGATGGCGCGCAGCAGGAAGCTGCTGAGCGAGCCGGAGCCGACGCCGGCTTCCACGACGCGGGCGCCGGGGAAGATGTCGGCGAAGGCGAGGATCTGCCCCGCGTCCTTGGGGTAGACCACGGCGGCGCCGCGGGGCATGGACAGGACGTAGTCGGGGAGCAGGGGGCGCAGCGCGAGGTAGGCGACGTTACCGGTGGTGCGGACAACGCTGCCCTCGGGTGCGCCGATCAGCTCGTCGTGCGGGAAGGAACCCTTGTGGGTGTGGAAGTTCTTTCCCTCTTCGAGCGTGAACGTGTAGTGGCGGCCCTTGGGGTCGGTCAGCTGAACCTGGTCCCCGACCTTGAAGGGCCCGCGCCTGCGGGCGGCACCGGTCGGTTCGGACATGTGAACAGCCTACCGGTCCGGGGAGGGGCCGCCGACCACTAGGACGGTCTGGCCATGGCCTTCACGAAGGCGCGTTCCACGTCGGCGGCGGACAGGACGCCGTAGATCTCGCCGGTCTGCTCGACCACGAGGTACTCGGTGGCGGGGGTCGCGCGCAGGGCGTCCAGCAGGTCCTCGCCCGCGAGCTCGGCGGAGACGCGCATGCCGTCGGTGAGGTCCTGGGCGAGGCCGCTGACGGCGACCCAGGGGCGGCGGTGTTCGGGTACGCCGACGATGGCGGCCTCGCGGACGAGGGAGAGGGGGGTGCCTTCGGCGTCGACGACGACCAGGGCGCGGGCGCCGGCGGCGTTGGCACGGCGCAGAGCCTCGGAGAGGGGGGTGTCGGTCTCGACGGGGACGGCGCGGCGGGTGAGGGTGCGGGCGCGCAGGTCGGGGAGGTGTTCGCGCAGGCGGGCCATGCGCAGGCTGTTGCCGGCTCCGGTCCAGATGATCGCGGCGAGGATCGCGGCGAGCAGGGCGTCCATGACGGTGTCCATGCCGACGTTGTCCTCGGCGGAGGAGCCGAGGGCGCCGGACTGGGTGAGCAGCGGGAGGCCGATGAGGACGCAGACGGCGAGGGCGCGGCCGACCCAGGCGGCGGCGATGGTGCCGGTCATGGGCTTGCCGGTGATCTTCCAGACGACGGCGCGGAGCATGCGGCCGCCGTCGAGGGGGAGGCCGGGCAGGAGGTTGAAGGCGGCCACGATGAGGTTGGAGACCATCAGGCCGGCGAGCAGGACGCCGGGGACGGTGCCGGGTTCGACGGGCTGCATGGCGAGGTAGAAGAGGCCGGCGAGGATCAGGGAGAGCAGGGGGCCGACGAAGGCCAGCACGAACTCCCGGCCGGGGGTCTCGGCCTCTTTCTCGATCTCGGAGACGCCGCCGAAGAACTGGAGCTGGATGCGGCGGACGGGGAGTTTGAAGCGCAGTGCCGCGACGGTGTGGGCCAGTTCGTGGACGAGGACGGAGGCGTAGAAGGCGACCGCGAAGAAGAGGGAGACGAGGTAGCGGGCGGCGCCGAGTTCCGGAAGTACGCGGTCCAGCTGTCCGCCGAACACCCAGGTGATGAGCGCGGCGACGAGGAACCAGCTGGGGGCGACGTAGACGGGCACACCGAAGGGGCGGCCCATCAGCAGGCCGCCGCGGGGCTGGGGGGACTGGGGCGGGGGGCTTTTGGGGGCGCCGGAGTGGGCGAGGGTGCGGTGGTCGTCGTGGAAGGCGGGAGGGGTGTGGTGGGCGTCGGGCTCTTCGGGTTTGTGCGGGTCGGCGGGGGGTGAGGTCTGTCGGTGACCGCCGTGGGGGCGGCCGGACTCACGGTCCGTGCTCGCGCCCTCGCCTGCCGGCCCGTTGGCCTCCGGCGCGGGAGCGGGGGCGCCGGACGGGCGCCGGCTCCCCTCGGGCCCGGCGCCGGTTTCGGGGGTGCCGTCAGCCGCTCGCGGCGAAGGGGCGCCCTCGTCGGCCATCGACGGCTCCGACGCGCGCCGACTCCCCTCGGCCCCAACGCCCGCCTCCGGGAGACCACCCGCCATGGGGGCTGCGTCGGCCTCAACGGGGCCGTCGGCCGTGGGCGGTTCCTGGGCGGGGTCGGCGTCCGCCGAGGGCTCCGGTGCGGGCTCCGGGGTGGGTTGGTCGGCCGGGGTGGCCTCGAGGCCGCCGTCGGGTCGGGGTGTGTCGGTGCCCTGTGCGGAAGTGCTGGTGGGGTTCGTGGCGGACGCCCGGGTTCCGTTCTCGTGCGGGTCGGGGGTCGTGGGGTCGGTGGTCTGGGCCGTGGGCCCTGCGTGGGGCTTGGCCGGCCGGTCCTTGCCGGACCGCGGCTGCCCGCTCCCGCCGCCGCTCTCGTCCACGATGTCCCCTCGTTCGAAGCGTCTTCCGCCTGCCGTGCGGAAGGGTCTCGGGTTGATGGTATGCGGCGGTCGCGACGTGTTCCGCCCCGGCACCCCCTGTGTTTCCTCAGGGGTCACGGCGGTCACGGCCGCGTGTGGGTCACTGTCAGTGGCGGGCCGTATGGTCTGTGGTCATGGAGACGAGCACCGAGGACACGGCGGAAGCCGCGAGCGGCGACCCGGGGGCGGCGGTGGAGCCGGCCACGGGCGAGCCGACGGCAGAGGGTAGGGCAAAGGGGGCTGTGGAGGTAGCGCGGCCGACCGCCATAGCGCCGGCTTCCCTCTCCCCTTCTCGTGCCAATGACTTCATGCAGTGTCCGCTGCTGTACCGGTTCCGGGTGATCGACCGGCTTCCGGAGAAGCCGAGCGAGGCGGCCACCCGGGGGACCCTGGTGCACTCGGTGCTTGAGCGGCTCTTCGACGCCCCGGCCACGGAGCGGACCGCGCCCCGGGCCAAGTCGCTCGTGCCCGGCCAGTGGGACCGGCTCAGGGAGAGCCGGCCCGAGGTGGTGGAGCTGTTCGCCGACGATCCGGACGGCGAGCGGCTGGCGGTGTGGCTCGGTGAGGCGGAGCGGCTGGTCGAGCGGTGGTTCACGCTGGAGGATCCGACGCGTCTGGAGCCCGCGGAGCGGGAGCTGTTCGTCGAGGCGGAGCTGGACTCGGGGCTGAGGCTGCGCGGGATCATCGACCGGGTCGACGTGGCGCCGACCGGCGAGGTGCGGATCGTCGACTACAAGACCGGCAAGGCGCCCCGTCCCGAGTACGCCGAGGGCGCGTTGTTCCAGATGAAGTTCTACGCCCTGGTGGTGTGGCGGCTGAAGAACGTGATCCCGCGCCGGCTCCAGCTCGTCTATCTCGGCAGCGGTGACGTCCTGACGTACGACCCCGTCCTGGCCGATCTGGAGCGCGTGGAGCGCAAGCTGCTGGCGCTGTGGGAGGCGATCCGGCAGGCCACGGAGTCGGGCGACTGGCGGCCGCGCCCGACCAAGCTGTGCGGCTGGTGCGATCACCAGGAGCACTGCCCGGAGTTCGGCGGCACTCCCCCGCCCTACCCACTGCCGGTGACGTCCGCGATCGGTGAGCAGGGCAGAATGGGGCCGGACTAGCGAAGGAGACTTACGTGGCCATCCGCGTCCTACTGGTCGACGACCAGCCGCTGCTGCGTACCGGCTTCCGGATGATCCTGGAGGCCGAGCAGGACATCGCGGTCGTGGGCGAGGCCGGAGACGGCCTTCAGGCTCTCGACCAGGTGCGGGCACTGCAGCCCGACGTGGTCCTCATGGACATCCGTATGCCTCGGATGGACGGTGTCGAGGCGACGCGGCAGATCACCGGGCCCGGGCGGGACGGCCCGGCCAAGGTGCTGGTGCTGACGACGTTCGACCTCGATGAGTACGTGGTGGAGGCGCTGCGGGCGGGGGCCAGCGGCTTCCTGCTCAAGGACGCCCCGGCCAACGAGCTCGTGCAGGCGATCCGGGTGGTGGCCGCGGGTGAGGCGATGCTCGCGCCGAGCATCACGCGTCGGCTGCTCGACAAGTACGCCACGCATCTGCCGTCCGGCGACGAGCCGGTGCCGGACACGCTGCACACGCTCACCGACCGCGAGGTCGAGGTGCTGAAGCTGGTGGCGCGCGGGCTGTCCAACGCGGAGATCGCCGCGGATCTGTTCGTCAGTGAGACCACCGTGAAGACGCATGTCGGTCACGTCCTGACCAAACTGGGGCTCAGGGACCGGGTGCAGGCCGCGGTGTACGCGTACGAGAGCGGGCTGGTGCGTCCCGGCGCGCAGTAGCGGGAGCGGTACGGAGCGAAGAGGGCGTCCCCCGCCTGACTGGGGGCGCCCTCTTCGTGTCTGCGGCCGTCGCCGGATCAGCCCTTGCTGAGCTCCCAGAAGCGGAACACCGTGGAGGCGTCGAGGCAGTACTCCAGGCCGTAGACGTCGTCACGGACGACGGCGTACTGCTTGGCCTGCCAGACCGGCAGGACGGGGACGTCCTCGGCGACGATGTCCTGGAGCGTGCCGAAGGGGTCGTCCGTCGCGGAGCGGTCCGGCTGGGCGGCGGTCTGCGGGATGAGCGAGCCGGTGATCTCGTTGTTGCTGTAGTTGTTGTCCAGCACGTTGCCCTTGCCGAAGAAGGGGGCCGTGAAGTTGTCGGCGTCCGGGTAGTCGGGCACCCAGCCCTTGACGTAGACGCCGTACTTTCCGGCGGCGATGTCCTTCTCGTACTGGTCGAAGGCCACGGACTTCACGTCGGCGTCGAACAGGCCGCTGGCGTTGAGCTGCTGGGCGATCGTCTTGAGTTCCTGGCCGGTGGCCGGGCCGTAGCGGGACGGTGTCGACCACAGGGTCAGCTTCACCTTGCCGGTGATGTTGTCGGCGGCGAGGGCGGCGGCTGCCTTGGACTTGGAGGGCTGGGCGCCGTAGGTGTCGAAGAAGGCCGTGTTGTGGCCCGCGACACCGGCCGGGATGATCGAGTAGAGCGGGGTCGCGGTGCCCTGGTAGACGTCGTGGATGAGGGCTTCGCGGTCGATCACGTAGGCGATCGCCTTGCGGACGCCGAGCCGGCCCGCGACCGGGTCGTCCATGTTGAAGACGAGGTGCTGGACCTCGGCGCTGGTGCCCTCGACGACCTCGACACCGGAGTCGGGCGAGGCGTTCTCGATGTCGGTGATGTCTCCTGCGGTCAGGCCGCGGTAGGCGATGTCGACCTTCTTGTCGGTCAGGGCGGTCTTCAGGGCGCTCTGGTCGCCGTGGAAGAACTTCAGCGTGACGCCGGAGTTCTGCGGGTCGGCGGTGCCCTGGTAGTTCTCGTTGACGGAGAACACGGCCTGGTCGTCGTCGAACGAGTCGAGCTGGTAGGGGCCGGAGCCGACCGCTTTGCCGTCCTTGCGGAGGCCGTCGGCGTCGTACTGCGTGTGGTCGACGATCGAGCCGGCGCCGGAGGCGATCTTGCTCGGGAAGGTGGCGTCCGGGGTGTTGAGCTTGAAGACGACCGTCTTCTCGTCCGGTGTCTCGACCTTGTCCAGCATCGGGAACATGATCGCGGGACCGGCGTCGTCGTTGATCTTCAACGTGCGGTCGAAGGAGAACTTGACGTCCTCGGAGGTCAGCGAGTCGCCGTTGCTGAACTTGAGGCCGTCCTTGAGCGTGCACTCGTACACCTGGGTCTTGGTGTCGGTGAACTGGCAGCTCCGGGCGGCGTCCGGCTCCGGTTCCGTGCCGCCCTTGGGGAAGCTGAGCAGCGACTGGAAGACATTGTTGAACAACAGCCAGGAGCCGGGGTCGTAGCCGGAGGCCGGGTCGGTGGCGAGGACGTCGTCGGACATCCCCATGACCACGGAGGAGCCGCCGGAACCGGAGTCCCCCGACCCCGTGCCGCAGCCGGTCAGCAGACCGGCGCCCAGGCCCGCCACGATGGGCAGGACCCCCCACTGGATGCGCTTGTTCACGTGCGAGTGCCTTGTCGTCGATTCTTGTGGAGTCCCCGGGCCCGTCCGCCGAGGCCCGGGGGGATGGAGGCGTCGCGGACGGTCAGCCGCTCACGCCTCGGCCGAGTTCCCACAGCTGCAGCGTCGACGAGGAGTTGAGCGCGTAGGCGGTGCCCGTGACGTCGTCGCGTGCGGCGACGTACTGGTTGCCCTGCCACAGCGGCAGCACGGGGACGTCGTTGGCGACGATGTCCTGGATCTCGGTCAGGCTTCCGGCCGCGGCGATGCGGTCGGCCTCGCGGCGGGAGTCCGGGATCAGGGTGTTGCGGATCTGGCCGTTGTCGTACGGCGATCCGAGGAAGTTGTCCTTGTCCAGGAACGGGGCGAGGTAGTTGTCGGCGTCGGGGAAGTCCGGGAACCAGCCCATGCCGTAGACGTCGTACTTGCCCTTCTGCTCGGCCGGGCGGAAGGTCGTCCAGGGCGCGCCCTGGATGCTGACGTCGAAGAGCCCGCTGTCGTTGAGCTGCTTCTGCAGGTCCTCGAACTCCTCCTTGGTGCCCGAGCCGTAGTGGTCGGTCGTGTAATGGAGGGTCAGCTTCACCGGTGTGGTGATGTCGGCCTGGGTCAGCAGGGACTTGGCCTTGGTGACGCTCGGGTCGCCGTACTTGTTGAAGAACGCGTTGGTGTGCCCGGTGATGGTGGCCGGGACCAGCGAGAAGAGCGGCTGGGCCTGGGTGCCGTAGACCTTGGAGACGAGTTCGCTGCGGTTGATGAGCTGAGCCATCGCCTGGCGCACGGCACGGGACTTCACGGTCGGGGCGTTGGTGTTGAAGGCGAGGTAGCGGATCTCCAGGCCGGCCATTTCGACGAGGTCGACGTCGCCGCCGGACTCGTTGGAGAGCTTCTTGATCTGCTGCGGCGACATGGTGCGGGTGATGAGGTCGATGTCGCCCTTTTCGAGGGCGGTGCCCATGTCGGCGGCGTCCGAGTAGGAGCGCAGTTCGACCTTGTCGTTGTTCACCGTCAACGACCCCTTGTAGTGGGGGTTCTTGGTGAACACGGCGTCGACGAGCTCGTCGTTCTTGACGTCGGCCTTCATGGTGTAGGGGCCGGAGCCGTCGACGTCGAAGCCGTCGCGGAGCTTGTTCTTCGCGTAGTCGTCGGGGTTGACGATGCCGGCGACCGGGGTCGACAGCTTGTACGGGAAGGTGGCGTCGGCGGTCTTGAGGTGGAAGATGACCTCGCGGTCGCCCTTGGTCTCCACGGTGTCGACGGTGGACAGCAGGGCGAAGACGCCGGAGTCCGCCTTGAGGGCGCGGGCGCGGTCGATGGAGTACTTCACGTCCGCCGCGGTGATGGCGTCGCCGTTCGCGAACTTCAGGCCGTCGCGCAGGGTGCAGACGTAGCGTTCGTTGCCGCTGTCGCTGAAGCCGCAGGACTGGGCCGCCTCGGGCACGGGGTCGCCGTCGCCCTTGGGCTGGATCATCAGGGTCTGCACGGTCTGGCGCAGGACGTTCCAGGTGCCGACGTCGTAGGCGAAGGCGGGGTCGAGCGGCGCGGGATCGTCCTTCGTGGCGGTGAACCGGTCCGTGGTGCCCACAGCGATCGCGTCGCCTCCGCCGCTGCCGCTGTCGGAGGCGCCGCAGGCGGCGAGCACCGGCGCGAGCAGACCGATGACGGCCGGCAGCACCAAAGTCTTGCGGTTCATGCTCGAGTTTCTCCACAGCTGTTCAGTCCGTGTACCCGGCATGCATGGGTGGTGCGGCGGATCACGGGGTAAGGGCGATGTTCTCACCAGGAGATTAGTCCGCACCTGCAGGAGGGTTCGCGGCCACCGGAGTTGGGCCTCCATCACACAGCGGAACCGGGTGTGGACGCACCGAAAACCCCTCAGGGGAAGGATTGGTGCAGGGTTTCATCAATCGGGACACATGGGCGCGTCCGCACCCTTCGAAGCGGGGTGTCCGGCACAGCCTCGGCCACCTGTCGAGGCCCCGCCGAGTGGGGAACCTCACACCCGTAACGGGAGGGCGCCGGACCGGAATTCGGCCATCCGGCGCGCTTCGAATTCCTGCGACAGGGACCTGGGGAATTACCGCGTTATCCGCGCTGCACGCTGGGTGAACAGCCGAGGCATTTCCGTCATCGAAGGGTGATCAGGCCGCGCAGAAATGTCAGGTCGACCTCTTCGAGGGAGCCGACGACGGTCCGTCCGGGGGCCTGCGGAATGGGGGCGACCGAGGGCACGACCACGACCTGGCAGCCGGCGGCCTCGGCGGCGGCGACACCGGTGGCGGTGTCCTCGACCACCGCGCATCTGGCCGGATCGGCGCCGAGACCGGCGGCGGCGAACAGGTAGGGGTCCGGGTGCGGCTTGGTGCGCGGCACCTCGTCTCCGGCGACCGTGAGGGCGAAGTGCTGGGGGCCCAGGGAGGTGAGGACCCGGTCGATGATGCGCCGGTGCGAGGCGGAGACCAGGGCGGTGGGGATCCGGTGCGCGGACAGCTCGGCCAGCAGCCGGGTGGCCCCGGGCATCAGCGGCAGGGCGTGGCCGATACGGTCCTCGAAGCCCTGGTTGAGCAGGACGGTGAGCTCGGGAAGGGTGATGTCGGCGCCGGTGGCCTCGATCAGGAAGCCCGCGCTGCGGGTCATGGGGCCGCCGACCACGACATGGCGCCAGGAGTCGTCGAGGGTGTGGCCGAGGCGCGCGAAGATCTCGACTTCGACGTCCCACCAGAAGCCCTCGGTGTCCACCAGGGTGCCGTCCATGTCGAGGAGTACGGCCTGGAGGGCCGAGCCGTCTGCCGTACGGGTCAATGGCGCGGGGACCGTGCTGGTCATCCACGTACCTCCTTGAGGGACGAGCAGGCCGGTTCCCACGAAGGGAACCGGCCTGCGGTGGACCGACCAGTGTACGACTTATCCGATCAGTGTGCTCGGCGAGCCGGGATGCGGCGGCTCAGCGGGCGTTGAAGTACTTCGCCTCCGGGTGGTGGATGACGATCGCGTCGGTGGACTGCTCGGGGTGGAGCTGGAACTCCTCGCTCAGCTGGACGCCGATGCGCTCCGGCTGGAGCAGGTCGGCGATCTTGGCGCGGTCCTCCAGGTTGGGGCAGGCGCCGTAGCCGAGGGAGAAGCGGGCGCCTCGGTACTTGAGGGCGAACATGTCCTCGACGTCACTGGGGTCCTCGCCCGCGAAGCCGAGTTCGGAACGCACGCGCGCGTGCCAGTACTCGGCGAGCGCCTCGGCCAACTGGACGGACAGGCCGTGCAGTTCGAGGTAGTCGCGGTAGGCGTTGGCCTCGAAGAGCTTGGCGGTCTGCTCGCCGATCCGGGAGCCGACGGTGACGACCTGGAGGCCGACGACGTCGGTCTCCCCCGACTCCTCGGGGCGGAAGAAGTCGGCGAGGCAGAGCCGGCGGCCGCGGCGCTGGCGCGGGAAGGTGAAGCGGGTGCGCTCGTTGCCCTCCTGGTCCAGGATGATCAGGTCGTCGTCCTTGGACACGCACGGGAAGTAGCCGTAGACGACGGCGGCTTCGAGGAGGTTCTCGGTCTGCAGCCGGTCCAGCAGGCCGCGCAGCCGGGGCCGCCCGTCGGTCTCGACGAGCTCCTCGTACGTCGGTCCCTCACCGGTGCGGGCCTGCTTGAGCCCCCACTGGCCCTTGAACAGGGCGCCCTCGTCGAGCCAGGAGGCGTACTCCTTGAGCTGGATGCCCTTGATGACCCGGGTGTCCCAGAACGGCGGGGTGGGCACCGGGTTGTCGGTGGCCACGTCGGAGCGGACATGCCCCTCTTCGGGCCGCTCCTCCTCCACCTGTACGGCACTGGCGCGCACCCGGCGCTGCTTGAGCTCGGGCAGCTTGGCGCCGGGCACGCCCCGCTTGACGCCGATCAGGGCGTCCATGAGGCGCAGGCCCTCGAACGCGTCGCGGGCGTAGCGGACCTCGCCCTGGTAGATCTCGTGCAGGTCCTGTTCGACGTACGCCCGGGTCAGCGCGGCTCCGCCCAGGATGACCGGGAAGTCGGCGGCCATGCCGCGCTGGTTGAGCTCCTCCAGGTTCTCCTTCATGATCACCGTGGACTTGACCAGCAGCCCTGACATGCCGATGACGTCGGCGCGGTGCTCGGCGGCGGCCTCGAGGATCGCGGAGACGGGCTGCTTGATGCCGAGGTTGACCACGTTGTAGCCGTTGTTGGACAGGATGATGTCGACGAGGTTCTTGCCGATGTCGTGGACGTCGCCGCGGACGGTGGCGAGCACGATGGTGCCCTTGCCGGCCTCGTCGCCCTCGACCTTCTCCATGTGCGGTTCCAGGTAGGCCACCGCGGTCTTCATCACCTCGGCGGACTGGAGGACGAACGGCAGCTGCATCTGGCCGGAGCCGAAGAGCTCGCCGACGACCTTCATGCCGTCCAGGAGGGTGTCGTTGACGATGTCGAGGGCGGGGCGGGACTGGAGGGCCTCGTCGAGGTCGGCCTCCAGGCCGTTCTTCTCGCCGTCGATGATGCGGCGCTTGAGGCGCTCGTCCAGGGGCAGGGCGGCCAGTTCCTCGGCGCGGCCCGCCTTCAGGGACTTGGTGGTGGCGCCCTCGAACAGGGCCATCAGCTTCTGGAGGGGGTCGTAGCCCTCGGCGCGACGGTCGTAGATGAGGTCGAGGGCCGTCTGGACCTCTTCCTCGCTGAAGCGGGCGATGGGCAGGATCTTCGACGCGTGGACGATCGCCGAGTCCAGGCCCGCCTTGACGCACTCGTCGAGGAAGACCGAGTTGAGCAGGACGCGGGCGGCCGGGTTGAGGCCGAAGGAGATGTTGGACAGACCCAGCGTGGTCTGGACGTCCGGGTGGCGGCGCTTGAGTTCGCGGATCGCCTCGATCGTGGCGAGGCCGTCCTTGCGGGACTCCTCCTGACCGGTACAGATGGTGAAGGTCAGGGTGTCGATGAGGATGTCCGACTCGTGGATGCCCCAGTTGCCGGTCAGGTCGGCGATGAGCCGTTCGGCGATGGCGACCTTGTGCTCGGGGGTGCGGGCCTGGCCCTCCTCGTCGATGGTCAGCGCGATCAGCGCGGCGCCGTGCTCCTGGGCGAGCTTGGTGACCTTCGCGAACCGGGACTCGGGGCCGTCGCCGTCCTCGTAGTTGACGGAGTTGATGACCGCGCGGCCACCGAGCTTCTCGAGACCGGCGCGGATGACGGGGACCTCGGTGGAGTCCAGGACGATCGGCAGGGTGGAGGCGGTGGCGAAACGGCCGGCGAGCTCCTTCATGTCCGCCACACCGTCGCGGCCGACGTAGTCCACGCAGAGGTCGAGCATGTGGGCGCCCTCGCGGATCTGCTCGCGGGCCATCTCCACACAGTCGTCCCAGCGGGCCTCCAGCATGGCCTCGCGGAACTTCTTGGAGCCGTTGGCGTTGGTGCGCTCGCCGATGGCCAGGTAGGAGGTGTCCTGGCGGAACGGGACCGTCTGGTAGAGGGAGGCGGCGCCGGGCTCGGGCTGCGGGGTGCGCTCGGCGGGCGTGAGGTCGCGGACGCGTTCGACGACCTGGCGCAGGTGCTCGGGGGTGGTGCCGCAGCAGCCGCCGATCAGGGAGAGGCCGTAGTCGCGGACGAAGCTCTCCTGGGCGTCGGCCAGGCCTTCGGGATCGAGCGGGAAGTGCGCGCCGTCCTTGGTGAGGATCGGCAGGCCCGCGTTCGGCATGCACAGCAGCGGGATGCGGGAGTGCCGGGCGAGGTACCGCAGGTGTTCGCTCATCTCGGCCGGGCCGGTCGAGCAGTTCAGGCCGATCATGTCGATGCCGAGCGGCTCCAGCGCGGTCAGTGCGGCGCCGATCTCGGAGCCGAGCAGCATGGTGCCGGTGGTCTCGAACGCCATGGAGACCACAAGCGGCACATCGGCGCCGGTGGCCTCCAGCGCGCGACGGGCGCCCAGTACGGAGGCCTTCGTCTGGAGCAGGTCCTGGGTGGTCTCGACGATCAGTGCGTCGGCGCCGCCGGCGAGCAGTCCCTCGACGTTGGCCTGGTAGCCGTCGCGGATCGTGGCGTAGTCGATGTGGCCGAGGGTGGGCAGCTTGGTGCCGGGGCCGACGGAACCCAGGACCCAGCGCGGGCGGCCGTCGCGGGCGGCGTACTCGTCGGCCGCCTCGCGGGCGATCCGGGCACCGGCCTCGGACAGTTCGTGCACGCGGTCGGCGATGTCGTACTCCGACGCGGCCGTGTGGTTGGCCCCGAAGGTGTTGGTCTCGACGCAGTCGACGCCCACCGCGAAGTACGCGTCGTGGACGGAGCGGACGATGTCGGGGCGGGTCACGTTGAGGATCTCGTTGCAGCCCTCGAGGTTCTCGAAGTCCTCAAGGGTGGGGTCCTGGGCCTGCAGCATGGTGCCCATCGCTCCGTCGGCCACCACCACCCTGGTGGCGAGTGCCTCACGGAGCGCGGACACACGGGTCCGGCTGTCGGCGGAAGGGGTCAGTGGCGACGAGGCCATGAAAGGGCTCCCTCAGTTGCGACGGCTGTCGGCTTCAGGCGCCCGCGAGACGTCCCACGCCGGGCGCACCACGCCAGGGTAGCCGGGTCCCCGCCGGGATGTTCGGCACGTCCACGGGACGGACGAGGTTGGCGGGCAGATCACCAACGGGATACCAGTGACGCAACAGTTGCCGACCGACCATTAGCGGGAGGTCGGCATGGACCGGTAGTGTTCGACATTGCCGAACAGCGGCAGCGGCGCCGTAACACTCGGGTGTCGAAGCGGACGGAGGCAGGACGGCGATGGCACGGAACATCCAGTCGCTCGAACGGGCGGCCGCGATGCTGCGGCTCCTCGCGGGCGGCGAGCGGAGACTCGGCCTGTCGGACATCGCCTCGTCCCTGGGCCTCGCCAAGGGCACCGCGCACGGCATCCTGCGCACCCTCCAGCAGGAGGGGTTCGTGGAGCAGGACGATGCCTCCGGGCGGTACCAGCTGGGCGCCGAGCTGCTACGCCTGGGCACCACCTATCTGGACGTGCACGAGCTGCGCGCGCGGGCGCTCGTCTGGACGGACGACCTGGCCCGCTCCAGCGGCGAGAGCGTCCATCTGGGCGTGCTGCACCAGCACGGCGTGCTGATCGTGCACCACGTCTTCCGGCCCGACGACAGCCGGCAGGTGCTGGAGATCGGGGCCATGCAGCCCCTGCACTGCACGGCGCTGGGCAAGGTGCTCTCGGCGTTCGACCCGGTCGCGCACAGCGAGGCGCTGGAGAGCGACCGCAAGGCGTTCACCGAGCGGACCGTGTGCGACCTGGCGGAGTTCGAGCAGATCCTCGACGTCACGCGCGCGCGTGGGTACGCGGCGGACGTGGAGGAGACCTGGGAGGGTGTCGCGTCCATCGCCGCGCCCATCCACGACCGGCGGCGCATGCCCGTCGGCGCGGTCGGCATCACGGGCGCCGTGGAGCGGCTGTGCCGGCCCGACGAGGAGGGCGCGCTGCGCCCGGAGCTGATCGCGGCCGTGCGGGACTGCGCCCGCGCGGTCTCGCGGGATCTGGGCGCCGGGCGGTTCTGACGACCGAGGACAGGGCCGGTACGTCGGGTGACGTGCCGGCCTTTGGCCGTTCCTTGACGTAACCGCACAAATCGGCAAAACAAGATCGTTGACTCACAGCAGTCAATAACGATCGTGTTTTCGACAACAGAACTCTTGACGTGCGTGTAACCCCGGAGCAAGACTCCCGTCCATCGGTCGGCATTGTCGAACACCTACCGGCAATACGCGCTAGAGTGTGACAACGCCAAGGGCCGGCATCGCTCTCATCCCCGAGGGCAGCTCGAACCTCCGGAGGGACCCGGGGTTCGGTCCCCTGGACGAAGGACAAAGGAGTCGCGGGTGTCCAGCTCCGACATCTTCATCGGCGAGACCATCGGTACCGCCATACTCATCCTGCTCGGTGGCGGCGTGTGCGCCGCCGTGACGCTGAAGGCCTCCAAGGCACGCAACGCCGGCTGGCTCGCCATCGCCTTCGGGTGGGGTTTCGCCGTGCTGACGGCCGTCTACACCTCGGCGCCGCTCTCCGGCGCCCACCTCAACCCGGCCGTGACGCTGGCGCTCGCGCTCAAGAAGGACGGCATCTCCTGGAGTGACGTCCCGATCTACTGGGGCGGGCAGCTGCTCGGCGCCATGATCGGTGCGGCGCTGGTGTGGATCGCCTACTACGGCCAGTTCCACGCGCACCTGACCGACAAGGAGATCGTGGGCGCTCCGGGCGCGCAGGCCACGACCGCCAAGGCCGTCGAGGCGCAGGAGAAGGGCGCCGGCCCGGTGCTGGGCATCTTCTCCACCGGCCCCGAGATCCGGATCGCCTGGCAGAACGTCGCCACCGAGGTCATCGGCACGATCGTGCTGGTGCTCGCCGTCCTCACGCAGGGTCTCAACGGCGACGGCAAGGGCCTGGGCACCCTGGGCGCCCTGATCACCGCGCTCGTCGTCGTCTCCATCGGTCTGTCCCTCGGCGGGCCGACCGGCTACGCGATCAACCCGGCCCGTGACCTCGGTCCGCGTATCGTGCACGCCCTCCTGCCCCTGCCCAACAAGGGCGGCTCCGACTGGAGCTACGCCTGGGTTCCGATCGTGGGTCCGCTGATCGGCGGTGCGATCGCCGCAGGCATCTACAACGTCGCTTTTGCTTAAAGCACCGGTAGAACCTCACCTCAACTCACGGAACCCCAGGAGCACACAGTGACCGACGCCCACACCGCCGGCCCGTTCATCGCCGCCATCGACCAGGGCACCACCTCCAGCCGCTGCATCGTCTTCGACCGGGACGGCCGTATCGTCTCCGTCGACCAGAAGGAGCACGAGCAGATCTTCCCGAAGCCGGGCTGGGTCGAGCACAACGCCACCGAGATCTGGACCAACGTCGAGGAAGTCGTCGCCGGAGCCATCCAGAAGGCCGGCATCACCCGCGACGACATCAAGGCCATCGGCATCACCAACCAGCGCGAGACCACTCTCCTCTGGGACAAGAACACCGGTGAGCCCGTCCACAACGCCATCGTCTGGCAGGACACCCGCACCGACGCCCTGTGCCGCGAGCTCGGCCGCAACGTCGGCCAGGACCGCTTCCGCCGCGAGACCGGTCTTCCCCTCGCCTCGTACTTCGCCGGCCCCAAGGCCCGCTGGCTGCTCGACAACGTCGAGGGGCTGCGCGAGCGCGCCGAGCGCGGCGACATCCTCTTCGGCACCATGGACAGCTGGGTCATCTGGAACCTGACGGGCGGTGTGAACGGCGGTCACCACGTCACCGACGTCACCAACGCCTCCCGCACCATGCTGATGAACCTCCACACTCTGGAGTGGGACGCGAAGATCGCCGAGTCCATCGGCGTTCCGCTGTCGATGCTTCCCGAGATCCGCTCCTCCGCCGAGGTCTACGGCGAGGTCACCGGCGGCAAGCTGGGCGACCTGCTCGGCGGCATTCCGGTCGCCTCGGCGCTCGGTGACCAGCAGGCGGCCCTGTTCGGCCAGACCTGTTTCGCCGAGGGCGAGGCCAAGTCGACGTACGGCACCGGCACGTTCATGCTGATGAACACCGGCGACAAGATCATCAACTCGTACTCGGGACTGCTGACGACGGTCGGCTACCGCATCGGCGACCAGGCACCGGTCTACGCCCTGGAGGGCTCGATCGCCGTCACCGGTTCGCTGGTGCAGTGGATGCGCGACCAGATGGGCCTGATCTCCACCGCCGCCGAGATCGAGACGCTCGCGCTCTCGGTCGAGGACAACGGCGGCGCGTACTTCGTGCCGGCGTTCTCCGGGCTCTTCGCCCCCTACTGGCGTCCGGACGCCCGCGGTGTGATCGCCGGCCTCACCCGGTACGTCACCAAGGCGCACATCGCCCGCGCCGTCCTGGAGGCCACCGCCTGGCAGACCCGTGAGATCAGCGACGCCATGACCAAGGACTCCGGCGTCGAGCTCGCGGCCCTCAAGGTCGACGGCGGCATGACCTCCAACAACCTGCTGATGCAGACGCTCTCGGACTTCCTGGACGCCCCCGTGGTGCGCCCGATGGTCGCCGAGACCACCTGCCTCGGTGCCGCCTACGCCGCCGGTCTCGCCGTCGGCTTCTGGACCAGCACCGACGACCTGCGCGCCAACTGGCGCCGGGCCGCCGAGTGGACCCCCAACATGGCCGCGGAGAAGCGCGACCGTGAGTACAAGAGCTGGCTCAAGGCCGTCGAGCGGACCATGGGCTGGCTCGAGGACGAGAGCTGAGAGACACCCCCTCAACAGCTCTGACGAGGAGTAAGAACCCCACATGACCAGTCAGTCCACCCTGCAGTCCGTGCCTGCCCTCGGTACGCGCCCGGCCTCCGGCTCCCACCCGAGCCGCGCCGAGACCCGGGAGCAGCTCTCCAAGGCGTCGTACGACCTTCTCGTGATCGGCGGCGGCATCCTGGGCATCTCCACCGCCTGGCACGCCGCGCAGTCCGGCCTCAGGGTGGCTCTGGTCGACGCCGGCGACTTCGCCGGCGCCACCTCCTCCGCCTCCTCCAAGCTGCTCCACGGCGGTCTGCGCTATCTGCAGACCGGCGCGGTGCGGCTGGTGGCGGAGAACCACTTCGAGCGCCGTGCGGTCTCCCGCCAGGTGGCTCCCCACCTGGCGAACCCGCTCACCTTCTACCTCCCCGTGTACAAGGGCGGGCCGCACGGCGCCGCGAAGCTCGGGGCGGGCGTCTTCGCCTACTCCGCGCTCTCCGCGTTCGGTGACGGCGTCGGTCACCTCCTGTCCCCCGCCAAGGCGGCGCAGGACGTGCCCGAGCTGCGCACCGAGAACCTCAAGGCCGTGGCCGTGTACGGCGACGACCAGATGAACGACGCGCGCATGGCGCTGATGACCGTCCGCGCGGCCGTCGAGGCGGGCGCGGTCGTGCTCAACCACGCCGAGGTGACCGGCCTGAGGTTCACCAAGGGCCGGGTGACGGGCGCGGATCTGCGCGACCGGCAGTCCGGTGACGAGTTCGGCGTGAACGCGCGGCTCGTGCTGAACGCGACCGGGCCGTGGGTCGACCACCTGCGCAAGATGGAGGACCCGAACGCGGCTCCGTCCATCCGTCTGTCCAAGGGCGCGCACCTGGTCCTGAAGCGGACGTCTCCGTGGAAGGCCGCGCTGGCCACCCCGATCGACAAGTACCGGATCACCTTCGCCCTCCCGTGGGAGGACATGCTCCTGCTCGGTACGACCGACGAGGAGTTCGAGGGCGACCCGGCCGAGGTCGCGGTCACCGAGAAGGACACGGCCCAGATACTCGACGAGGCCGCGTTCTCCGTCCGCGACCAGCAGTTGTCCCGCGACCTGATCACGTACTCCTTCGCGGGTCTGCGTGTGCTGCCGGGCGGGCCCGGTGACACGGCGAAGGCCAAGCGGGAGACCGTGGTCACGGAGGGCCGGGGCGGCATGCTGTCCGTCGCGGGCGGCAAGTGGACGACCTTCCGGCACATCGGCCGTACGGTCATGCAGAAGCTGGAGGCGCTGCCGGGCGCTCCGCTGGGCGACGACTTCGAGCCCATCTCCTCCCTGCCGAAGAAGCTTCCGCTGCCCGGTGTCGCCAACCCGCGCGCGATCGCGCACCGACTGCTGGTGGACAACCCGGCACCGGGCCCGCGCATGGCCGCCGACACGGCGAAGCATCTGGCCACGCACTACGGATCGTTGGCCTTCGACATCGCCCGACTGGCCAACGAGAGCCCCGAACTGGGTCAGCGGGTGCATCCGGACGCGCCGGAGATCTGGGCGCAGGTCGTCTACGCGCGGGACAACGAATGGGCCGAGACCGCGGACGACGTGCTGCGGCGCAGGACCACGTTGACGATTCGCGGGCTTGCCACGGACGACGTGCGGGCGAAGGTTCAGGATCTGCTCGACAAGAAGTGAGCGGTGACACGGGAAGGGCGGCTCCTCGTCGAGGGGCCGCCCTTTTTTGAGAGCCTTTCTTGAGAGCCGCGAGTCGACGCGGCCCCGTCTACACAGCCTCTACGACCGCCCGCACGGCTCCCACGTCCGTCAACTCCCGGCGATTCACGATCAGTTCGCGGCCGATGAGCAGTGCCCTGCGTGACGCCTGGACCGGGTCCTCCAGTGTCGTCAGGTCGGTCAGGTGGGCGAAGCCGATGATCCTGCGGATGATCTCCGCGCCCGCGTAGCCGAGGGACTCCGTCCAGACCTTCCTCAGGAAGCGGTCCAGGTAGGCGTCGTCGAAGAACGTGTCCACCCGGGCCGGCCACAGGCGGCGGAACCCCGTCTCGAAAGCCTCCCAGGACAGCCGGAGTTGGTCGGCGTGGTCCGTCAGGCCGCCCAGCGCGCGGGCCCGTTCCTCCGAGACCAGGGCGTTGGCCCAGTACAGGCCCAGGTCGAAGCCGATGGGCCCCACGAAGGAGAACTCGGGGTCGAAGACCCGCACCACGGGGGCGCCGTCACGGGTGCCGACCATGACGCTGCCGGTGTGCAGGTCACCGTGCAGGAGGGCCTGGGCGCCGGTCATGAACAGGTGCCTGAGTTCGGCCACCTCCGTGCGGAGCTCCGGGTCCGCCCGGAAGGACACCGCCAGGTCGGCCACGCCCTCGTGCCAGTGGTTGTGCTCGTGCTCGAGGTACGGCTCCGACAACACCACGTCTTCCGTGATCTTGCAGAGCTCCGGGCTCACCGAGGCCGCGATCAGCGCCTTGCGCTCCGCCGACGGCATGCCGAAGTCGCTCGTGGCGAAGGAGAGCCGGGCGACCAGTTCGCCGATGCGGGCCGAGGTGTGGGAGCCGTACGACGCTCCCTCGTTCAGGAGGGTGCGCAGGACCTCCAGGTCCGACATGTCCTCCATGACGAGCGCGTAGTTCTCGGGGTCGTAGCCGTGGACCGCCGGGATCTCGTCGGGGGCGACCTTGGCGATCTGCTCGTAGGCGCGGGCCTCGGCGTCGGCGCGGTCCGGGTTCATCGGCCAGGACGGGCCCGCCACCCGCACCCAGGGCAGGGCCTGCTTCACGGCGAGGCTGCGGGTGCCGTCGGCCGAGGAGGCGAGGAAGACGCGGTTCATGTTGCCGTCGGAGACCTCCCGGACGGCGATGTCGCCCAGGTCCTCCCAGTGGCCGCGCTCGCTCAGGTACGCCGGGATGTCGTCGGTCTCCAGGATGCGGTAGCCCATGTGTCTCCTTAGGACGTACGGCGCTTGGACAGGGTGAAGCTGAACACCAGGGCGAGGATGAGGACCGCGCCCTCGACGACGTCCTGGGTGTAGTACGGCAGGCCCTTGATGGTCAGGCCGGTGGTGATGATGCCGATGAGCACCGCTCCGAGGGCCGTGCCCCAGACGTTGGGGCGGCCCCGGCCCAGCACGGAGGTGCCGACCAGCGCCACGGCCACCGCCTCGAGCAGCTGGGAGGTTCCGGCGGAGACGTCGCCCTGGCCGATGCGGGCGGCCAGGATCAGGCCGCCGATCGAGGCGAGGACGCCGGAGAGGACGTAGGCCAGGGCCCGGTACGCGCCGACGCGGATGCCGGCCAGGCGGGAGGCCTCGGGGTTGGCGCCGATGGCGTACAGCACGCGGCCCCAGCGGGTGCGGGCGAGGAAGACCCAGGCGGCGACCGTCAGGCCGCCGAAGACGAGGACCGAGATGGGGATGCCGAGGACCGTGCCGCGGTCGATCTTCAGGAAGCCGGCGGTGAACCTGCCGGGGGCCGTGGTGCCGTCGTCGAGGGTCATGCCGGGGGTGATGGACTGGCCGTCGACCAGGATGAGCTTGCTGCCCTGGATGACGAACATGGTGCCGAGGGTGGCGAGCATGTCGGGGATCTTCAGTACGACGATCAGCAGGGCGTTGAGGAGGCCGGCGAGGGCGCCCGCCGCCAGCACCGCGAGGATGGCGACCGTGCCGACCTGGTTGAAGACGACCATCGTCTGGGCGGCGACCGAGACGCCGAGGCCCGCGACCGCGCCGACGGACATGTCCATTCCGCCGACGGCCATGGTGAGGGTGACGCCGAGGCCGAGGATCGCGGCGACGGAGACGTAGCGGAGGGTGTCGAGGAGGGTCGCCGACTCGCGGAAGGAGCCCTCGCTCAGCGCGAAGTACAGGAACAGCGCGACCGTGACGAAGATGAAGCCGTACTTGATGACGGCGTTCTGGACGCGTACGGCGGTCGAGGTCGCCGACGCGGTCGCCGACTTCGTGGGGACCTCGGTGCTCTGGGTGGTGGTCATGGGGTAGTTCCTCAGGGAGCCGGGGCGGGAGCCGGTCACACGGACGCGGAGATGGTCTGGATGACGCGGTCGCGTTGCGCGTCCTCGCCGTAGGCGTCGAGGTGGATCTCTCCGGCGGCGAGCACGACGACCCGGTCGGCGATCTCGAGGACCTCGTCGACGTCGGCCGACAGCACGAGGACGGCGGCGCCCTCGGCGGCCAGGGCCCTGGCACGGCGGCCGATGTCCCGGCGGGCGCCGATGTCCACGCCTCGGAACGGCTCGTCCAGGATCAGGACACGAGGGGTCCGGGCGAGCCAGCGGCCCACGACTACCTTCTGCTGGTTGCCGCCGGAGAGTTCCTCCACGGTGCTGTGCTCGTCACGGGCGACGACGCCGAGCGCCTCGATGGTGTGGCGGCCGAGGGCGTCCTCCTTGGCCGTGTTCACCAGTCCCGTCCTGGACAGCGACTTCAGGAACGGCAGCGAGATGTTCTGGGCCAGGGTCCAGCCGGGGACGAGCGCGTCGGCGTGCCGGTCCTCGGGGACGAGGTGGACGCGCTTGCGGATCGCGTCGGAGGGCCTTTTCGGCGCGTACGGTGTGCCGTCCAGGTGGACGGACCCGGCCGCGAACGGCTCGGCGCCGAACAGGCCGCGGGCCAGTTCGGTCTTGCCCGCGCCCAGCAGGCCCACGACTCCGGTGACTTCGCCGGTGCGCAGGTCGAGGTCGAGCGAACGGCCCTCGAAGAGCTGCACGCCGCGCAGCGAGAGGGCGACCTCGCCCTCGACGCCTTCCCGCACCGGCCGTGCCGTCGTCGCCTCCTGGGCCTGGGCGAGCATTGCGCGCAGGGCGCTGTCCCAGTCGAAGGGCTCGGCCTGGTCCTCGGTGAGACGGCCGTCCCGCAGGACGACCAGGCGGTCGGCGAGCGCGTCGATCTCGCCGAGGCGGTGGGAGACGTAGAGGACCGCTATGGCGTCGTCCCGCATCCTCTCGACGAGTGCGAAGAGGCGTCGGGCCTCGGCGGCGGACAGGGCGGAGGTCGGTTCGTCGAGGATCAGCAGTCGTGGGCGGGTCGCGAGGGCGCGGGCGAGGATCAGCAACTGGCGGTCGGAGATGCCGAGTTCGCTCACCTCGCGGCGCAGCACCGCATCGCTCCAGCCGAGATCGAGACCTGCCTGGATCTCGCGGGCGCGCGCCAGGACCCGGCGCCCGTTCAGGAACGGGTTCCCGCGCTTCTGCGCCAGCTCCTCGAAGACCAGGTTCTCGGCGACCGAGAGGCCCGGCACGATGCCCTCGCCGATGCGCTGGTGCACGGTCTGGATGCCCAACTGCCGGGCGGCGAGCGGGGACTGGAGAGCCGCGGTCTCCCCCGCGACCCGCACCTGGCCCCCGTGGCCGGAGTGCACGCCCGACAGGATCTTGATCAGCGTGGACTTGCCTGCGCCGTTCGCGCCGAGCAGCGCGGTCACGCTGCCCGGGGCGATGTCGAGGGTGACGGAGGCGAGGACGGTCTTGCCGCCGAAGGCCATGCTGACGTCGGTGAGACCGACCGCGGGAACCTCCTCATAAGGCCGCTCAGTGGGCGACATTCGAGATCCAGTCGGCGGTCGACACCTGCGACAGATTCAGCGCGGGCAGTGCCTGACGCAGCTGGTCCATGTTCTCGATCTTCTTCTCGCGCAGGAAGTCCTGGGTGATGGCGACGGCCGGGAACTCCACCGAGGTCTTGTTCAGTTGACCGGCCAGCTCCAGGGCGGCCGTGCGGACGACGGCGGCGCCGACCGCGGACGGGTCGGTGCCCGCGGTGGCGACCCAGGGGCTGTCGGCGGCGGTCATCTGCTGGATGTCGGCGTTGGAGACGTCGGCGCCGAAGACCTTCACCTTGTCCTGGAGCTTCTTGTTCTGGACGGCGAGGACCGTGCCCTTGGCGAGTTCGTCGTAGGGGGCGAACACGCCGGTCACGTCCGAGTGCTGGGTGAGCGCGGCGGAGACCAGGGGAACGTTGTCGGTGGCCGTGGAGTCGGTGACCTTGCCGACCTTGAACTGCTGCTTCCAGCCCTGCGCGGCGAGTTCCTTCGCCCAGACGGTGTTCCGCTTGTCGAGGGCGGCGTAGCCGGCGACGTTGACGTAGCCGACCTTGGCGTTCTTGCCGAGGTCCTTCGCCATCACGTCGAGGACGGCCTGGGCCATGCTCGCGTCGTCCTGCTCGGTGCTCACCACGCCCTTGGTGGGCGTCTCGACGTCGTAGACGACGACCTTGATGCCCTTCTTCACGGCCTTGTCGATCTCCGGCTGGATCGTCGCCGGGAAGCCGTGGTCGATGATGATCGCCTTGGCGCCGGAGTTGATCGCCGAGGACAGGTCGGTGGCCTGCTTGGCGTTGTCGGCCTGGGCGTCGTACACGGTGAGGTCGATGCCGAGGGCCTTGGCCTGGGCCTTGGCGCCGTTGCCCCACTGCTCGAAGTAGTCGCCGGCGCCGCTCTGCCGGACCAGGGCCACCTTGACCGCGCCCGCGCTGAAGGGGGCGGGCTTCTTGCCGGTGGCGGCCGAGGCGGAGGCGGCGGTGTCGCCGGTGTTCGTCGACGCGTCCGAGGACTGCGAGCAGCCGGAGAGCACGAGGGCGAAGACGGAGGCCAGCGAGAGCGCGGCGAGCGGGAGGCGGGCACGGGACATGAGGGGCTCCAGGTACGGGATGAGGAAGACAGCGGGAGTGCGGGTCCCGGAGCGAGCGAAAGGAATGCGCCACCGATGTCAGGGTGGCGTGGGCGCGCGAGGGCTCCGGGAGGGGTCAGCGACAGCTGGCTGTGGTCGACCGGAGCAAGTCCACGTACAGCCGCCGCACGAGCAGCAGCGTCTTCATACGCAGATCATGAGAACGTTTTCAGCCACACGTCAAAGATATGGAACCGCTTTCTCAGCAGGTGAGACGACGACTAGGTCACACCGGGCCGCCTTCCTGCCTGGAGTTACCATCGCAGGACCGGCACCCGACCCGGCACCGTGAGGCCCGATGACGACTCCCCCACTCTCGACTTCGCTCGAGCGGGGGCACCCCCATGGCGCGAAAGCGACGTGTATGCCCCGCATGCACCGCTGTCCCGGCGCGCCCTGTCGCGGCTGACCGACCGCCGCCGACCGTCTTCCGCCGCCCCCTCTTCCTGCCCCGCCCGTCCGGTGCTTGTCTCGGTATCCGGACTTTCCTTCCAGAATCCTGGAGTTGCTCCCATGACGCTACTGACCACCTGGTCCGAGTCCGGCCCCGAGACCCTGGTCCGCCGCACCTCGGACCCCGCCGAGATCGCGGCGGCGCTGAAGCCGATCGGTGTGCGCTACGAGCAGTGGCCGGTCCGTGCGGACGTTCCGTTCGACGCCGACAGCGAGACGGTGTTCGCCGCCTACCGCCCCGAGATCGACAAGCTGAACGCCGAGGAGGGCTTCACCACCGTCGACGTCCTCGGTCTGCACCCCAGCGAGGACCCGGAGTTCCCGGCGAAGGCCAAGGCGGCCCGCGAGAAGTTCCTCCAGGAGCACACGCACGACGACGATGACGAGGTCCGCTTCTTCGTCTCCGGCTCGGGCATCTTCTACCTGCACGTGGGCGGCGAGGTGCACGCGGTCTTCTGCGAGAAGGGCGATCTCCTCGGCGTCCCGCGCGGCACCACCCACTGGTTCGACATGGGCACCAACCCGTCCTTCACCGCGATCCGCTTCTTCCACGAGGAGGACGGCTGGATCGGCACCTTCACCGGCTCCACCATCGCCTCCCGCTTCCCGGACTACGACACCATCGCGGCGGGCTACGAGGCCGACAGGGCCGCCGCATGACGTTGCGCCACACCGTCGACGCCGTGGTGCTCGACATCGAGGGCACCACGAGCGCCACGGGGTTCGTCGTCGACGTGCTCTACCCGTACGCGCGCTCACGGTTCGCCGCACTGCTCTCCGAGCGGTCCGGCGACCCCGAGGTGGCGCGGGCCGTCGCCCAGGTACGCGAGGCGATCGGCGAACCCGGGGCCGACGCCGTACGGGTCGAGAAGGCGCTGAACGCCTGGCTCGACGAGGACCGCAAGGCGACCCCGCTCAAGACCCTGCAGGGCCTCGTCTGGGCCGAGGGCTTCGCCCGCGGCGACCTCGTCTCGCACTTCTACGACGACGTCGTACCGGAGTTGCGCGCCTGGCACTCCTCGGGCGTGCGGCTCTACGTCTACTCGTCCGGGTCCGTCGCCGCGCAGCGGGCCTGGTTCACCCACAGTCCCGAGGGCGACCTCACGTCGCTGCTCTCCGGCCTCTACGACACCGAGAACGCCGGGCCCAAGCAGGAGGCGGAGTCGTACCGCCGTATCTCCGGGTCGACGGGCATCGAGCCCGCGAAGCTCCTCTTCCTCTCCGACCGCCCCGGCGAGTTGGACGCGGCCCGTGCGGCGGGCTGGCATGCCGTCGGGATACGGCGGCCCGGGGAGCCGTACTTCGAGCAAGGCGTCGGCGACCACGCTGCGGTGGGGACGTTCGACGAGATCACCGTTTCAAGGAGCACTTCGTGACCGCCGACATCAGCGCACTCGACCTCGAGGAGGCGGGGGCGGTCCTCGCCGCCGAGTCCGCCCGTTTCGCCTCGTTCGGCTGGATGCGGGGGACGTCCGGGAACCTGTCGGTGGTGCTCTCCCGTGATCCGCTGCGGCTCGCCGTCACCGCCAGCGGCCACGACAAGGGTGAACTGACGCCCGCGGACGTGGTGCTGGTGGACGGCCGGGGTGCCGCGGTGCACGGCGGCAAGCCGTCGGCGGAGGCCGAACTGCACGCGCGGGTCGCCGCGTTGACCGGGGCGGGTGCCGTGGTGCACGTCCACACGGTCGCCTCCGTCGCGATGGGGCACCGGCACCCGGGCGGGATCGTCTTCAAGGACCTGGAGATGCTGAAGGGCGTCGGCCAGCCGGCCCACGACGTCGAGGTGACCCTGCCGGTCATCGCCAACAGCCAGGACATGAAGGTGCTCGGGGACCGCCTGGAGGCGGCGCGGGACCCCCGGATGCCGGCGGTAGTCGTGGCCGGGCACGGGCTGTACGTGTGGGGTGCGGATCCCCGGCAGGCCCGGCATCACACCGAAGTGGTGGAGTGGCTGCTGGAGTTGGAGCTGACGGGCCGCTGACACGGGAGAAGGGATCCCCGGTGCCGGGGATCCCTGCCGCTGTCCGGGGGGCTACTTCAGCCGGTCGCCCGGGAGTTCGCCCGCCGAGACCTCCAGCACGCCCCGCTCGGTCACCAGCCCCGTCACCAGGCGCCCCGGGGTCACGTCGAAGGCCGGGTTGTGGCCGCGGGACTGTGCCGGAGCCGTCCGTATCCCACCCCACTCCAGCACCTCCGCCTCGCCGCGGAGTTCGATGTGGATCTCGTCGCCGGTCGCGGTGGAAAGGTCCACCGTGGTCGTCGGTGCCGCCACCAGGAATGGGATGCCCGCGTCGGCGCAGGCCAGGGCGACGCCCACGGTGCCCACCTTGTTCGCCGTGTCACCGTTCGCCGCGATGCGGTCCGCCCCGACGATCGCCGCGTCGACCTCCCCGCGCAGGATCGTTCCTGCCGCGGCCCCGTCCGCCTGGACGTAGTGCGGGATGCCCTCCTGGACCAACTCCCAGGCGGTCAGCCGCGATCCCTGCAGCAGGGGACGCGTCTCGTCGGCGTAGACGACCTCCAGGAGTCCGCGCGCGTGCAGTTCACGGATGACGCCGAGCGCCGTCCCCCACCCGGCCGTTGCCAGGGCGCCCGTGTTGCAGTGCGTCAGGATCCTCAACGGGCGGTCCCCACCGACCCGTTCCAGCAGCCAGTCCGCGCCGTAGGCGCCCATCGCGCGGTTCGCCGAGACGTCCTCGCGCTGCACCGCCGCGGCCTCCTCGAGCACCGCGTCGAGCCCCTCGCCGAACCGGGTCATGACCCGGTCCACGCACACCATGAGGTTGACGGCGGTGGGCCGGGCCTCCCGGACGCGGGCGACGGCCGCCCGCACCTCGGCGTCCGACCATCCCTCCCGCTCCCCCTGCAGGAGAGCCAGCGCGACACCGTAGGCCCCCGCCGCCCCGATCGCGGGCGCGCCCCGCACCACGAGGCGCTGGACCGCATCGACCAAGGTGTCCACATCGCGGACATCCCTCGTCTCGGCGCGGTGCGGAAGCAGCGTCTGATCGATGAGCGCGAGGCCGGATCCGGTCCATTCGACAGCGCGCAGTTCCTGGGGCATTTCGGGATACTCCTGGTGTTCCGGTGAGTCTTGTCACCGTACATGACCTGGGGGAACCATTGTTCGAGATAGTCGTACAAGTGTTTGAAAAGTGGGGTTCACAGGACCGTGATCGCCGATCCGGAGGCGCTCGTCTGAGGTGACCTCATAATGAGCTGAGACATCCGACGTCTCAGCGCAATGCGGGGCGAGAAGGAGGCCGGACATGGCTGTCACCGACGAGGCGATCGAGAAAATCAAGGGCATGATCGTCTCTGGCGCGCTGCGCCCCGGCGACCGGCTCCCCAAGGAGAGCGAGCTCGCCTCCGAGCTGGGGCTGTCCCGCAACTCGCTGCGCGAGGCCGTGCGGGCGCTGTCCCTGATCCGCATCCTGGACGTACGGCAGGGCGACGGCACGTATGTGACCAGCCTGGACCCGCAACTCCTGCTGGAGGCGATGAGCTTCGTCGTCGACTTCCACCGCGACGACACGGTCCTGGAGTTCCTGGCCGTGCGCCGCATCCTGGAGCCGGCCGCCACGGCGATGGCCGCCTCCCGGATCAGCGAGCAGCAGATCGACGCGCTCTCCGCCCAGTTGGACAAGCTCGGCGACAGCCCGTCGGTGGAGGAGCTGGTGGCCTGCGACCTGGACTTCCACCGCGGGATCGTCCAGAGCTCCGGAAACTCCGTACTCTGCTCGCTTCTTGACGGGCTGTCAGGTCCCACCACCCGGGCCCGTATCTGGCGCGGACTGACCCAGGAGGACGCGGTCAGCCGCACCCTGCACGAGCACCGCGCGATCCTCGCCGCCCTGCGCGACCGGGACGGCGAGGCGGCCCGGTCGTGGGCGACGGTGCACATCGCGAGCGTGGAGCAGTGGCTGCGATCCACTCTGTGAGTGTCGCGGCGGGGACGGCAGGGGTGCGCGTCCTTGTGCGGGTGCCGACTCGTTGCGGCCGGTCGCGCCCACGCGGCGGAGTCGCATGTCGACACGGCCCGCACCCCGGGGCCGGGACGGCTTGCCGGGTGGAAGGCCCGGGTGTTTCAGGGGGGCGAACGGGGCAGTGATCCGTTCACTCCCCCGTGCAAGGGGGCTGCGGGCGCCCCCGCCGGACGCCGTAAGGTTGGTGCGTTAAGCGAGGGCACGTCGGAAGGAGGCGCTGGGTGATCGAGCTCGAGGGGGTTCCCGAGCTGATCGACCCGGTCATGGTGGCCGCGTTCGAGGGCTGGAACGACGCCGGCGACGCCGCCTCCACCGCGGTCGCACATCTGGACAAGGAGTGGAAGGGCGAGGTGTTCGCGGCGCTCGACGCCGAGGACTACTACGACTTCCAGGTGAACCGCCCCACCGTGTGGCTGGACGGCGGAGTGCGCAAGATCACGTGGCCGACGACAAGGTTGTCGGTGGTCCGCGTCGGCGGTGACAAGCCGCGTGACCTGGTACTCGTCCGGGGCATCGAACCGTCGATGCGATGGCGCTCGTTCTGCAACGAGCTGCTGGGCTTCGCCCACGAACTGGGCGTGGAGCTGGTGGTGATCCTGGGCGCGCTGCTCGGCGACACCCCGCACACCCGTCCGGTTCCGATCAGCGGGACCACGTCCGATGCGGACCTGGCCCAGCGGATGGACCTGGAGGAGACCAAGTACGAGGGCCCCACGGGCATCGTCGGCATCCTCCAGGAGGCCTGCACCCACGCGGGCGTGCCCGCGGTGTCGCTGTGGGCGGCCGTACCGCACTACGTGTCGCAGCCGCCGAACCCGAAGGCGACGCTGGCCCTCCTGAACCGTCTGGAGGACCTGATCGACGTACGGATCCCGCTGGGCGAGCTGGCCGAGGACGCGCGCGCCTGGCAGGTGGGCGTGGACCAGCTGGCCGCCGAGGACACCGAGGTCGCGGAGTACGTCCAGACGCTGGAGGAGGCCCGGGACACCGCGGAGCTGCCGGAGGCCTCGGGCGAGGCGATCGCCCGGGAGTTCGAGCGGTATCTGCGGCGCCGGGACGGCGGCCAGCCGGGGCAGCCGGGCGGTCACGCGACCGCGGACGGCAGTGACAGCGCGGCCTATCTGCGGGACAGCCCCGGCGGTCGGGCGAAGCCTCCCAAGCCGCCGAAGCCGGAGGCCGAGGCCGAGACGGAACCGGAGACGGACGACGAGGACTCGTCGTCGGAGGACTGAGCCGAGGACGGGACCGAGGGCCGGGCCAGGACAGGGGCGTGAGGGCGGTGCGCGGGATGCGCACCGCCCTCAGCCGTGTCAGACCTGCCGCACCGCCACGGCGTCGTAATCGGTGGTGGGCGTCGGCTCCACGTCGAAGCGCGCGTTGGGCAGATACAGGCGCCCGCCCCAGGCCGCCACCGTCGTCGGGATGCGGAAGCGCGGGTCGGTGATGCGGGTGATCGCGGTGCCCCGGGTGCCGGCGTCGTTCAGCCGGAACACGTCGATCGCGTTCTGCTGCTGCTGGACGGCGTAGAGGATCCGGCCGAGCAGGAGCAGGCCGTCGCCGTTGGGGAGTTTCGCCGCGCCCAGGTCGACGGCGCGGGCGGCGCCGGTGCGCGGGTCGACCCGCATGAGACCGCCGCCGTTCGCGAAGTCGTTCACCACGAGCAGGGCGCGGCCGTCGGGGGTGCGCTCGATGCCGTTGGCGGTGAAGTCGGGCCCCTGCTGCCAGTCCCCGGTCAGCGGTACGGTCGTCACCGCGCCCTTGGCCAGCTTGTAGAGCACCGGCTTGAAGGAGTCGGTGAACCAGGCGGCGCCCGGGGTGAGGATCACGTCGTTCACGAAGGTGCCGCCGGTGGCGTACACCTGCTCGGTCTCGCCGGAGCGGGCGTCGACGGTCCGTATCTCGCCGCTGTCGCCGCCGGCGAGGAAGAGTCTGCCGTGCCGGTCGATCTTCAGGCCGACCGTCGGGCGTCCGGCGCCCTTGGCGACGATCTTGCCGCGGCCGGTGGCGAGGCTCGCCCGGTAGATGTCTCCGTTCGCCAGGGAGCCGAAGTAGGCGTACGGCTGGGAGCCGATGGTGATGCCCTCGGGCTGGAAGCCGTCGGGCAGGGGGAACTGCGCGGGCCACGCGGCCTGCCGGGTCTCGGCCGCGTGCGCGGTGCCGCCGAGCAGGGCCGCTCCGGTCAGCGCGGTGGTCGTGGTCAGGAGTGTGCGACGTGCGAAGGAGCGGTCTGCGAGTGCCACGGTGCGTCCTTCCGCAAGGGGGCCGGCACACGGCCGGCCGAACGGGTGAGCGAGGCTCCCACCCCATCACATGACGGCTGTCTCCACAGCCTTTGGCCGGATTGTGGCGTGACATCGGTTTCCGGACGGATTGCACACGTTACCCAATCAACTTGTTTCTAAACCGAGTTGGCGAATCAGGGCTGGACGAGCCGCCGTTGCGGTGCTTGGTTGTCCCCCGGAAGGCACTGAAGGCACCCGCAGAACCCGCACGGACGAAGGGAGCGGTACCCGATGACCGAGCAGGTACAGCCGCCACAGGGCCCGGGAGCCGCCGGGCCGGGCCCCGACGGAGCGGGATTCACCTACCGGGGAGCCGAACAGGAACTGATCGTCGTCGCCCGCCCCGAGGCCCGGCTGCGTGCCGGGGCCGAGGGTGTCCGCTCCGCGGCGGGCGCGGACGTGTCGGCCCTCAACATGTTCCTCAGCGACGAACAGCTGGCCCTGGAGCCGCTGTTCGGCAGCGAGGAGCGACTGCAGCAGTCGGCCGTCCCGGGCGCCGAGGACGTGCCCGATCTCGCACGGTTCTACCGGGTGCGCGGCGGAGCGGACCGGGCGGAGGAACTGCGGGCGCGGATCGCCGCGCTGCCGGGCATCGACACGGCGTACGTCAAACCGCCCGCCGTGCCCGCGACGGTGGACGACGACCGCCGGCTGAAGGAGGGCGCGCCCGTCACACCCGACTTCACCAGCAGGCAGGGCTATCTGCGTGCCGCGCCCGAGGGGATCGACGCCCACTGGGCCTGGCAGCGCCCCGGTGGGACGGGTCAGGGGGTGACCGTGATCGACGTCGAGGGCGCCTGGCAGCTGGGCCACGAGGACCTGGCGGCCAAGCTCGCCGGCGTGGTCGTCGGCACCCCACTGACCGACCTGGCCTGGCGCAACCACGGCACCGCCGTGATCGGCGTCATCGGCGGTGACCCGGGCGAGCGCGGCGTGACCGGGATCGTGCCGGAGGCGGTGACCGCGGCCGCGTCCTTCCAGGGCATCGGCACGGCCGCCGCGATCCAGGCGGCGGCCGACCGGCTCGGCCCCGGTGACGTCGTCCTGGTCGAACTGCACCGCCCCGGACCGCGGTTCGACCACGAGATCCGTGACGACCAGAGGGGCTACATCGCGCTCGAGTGGTGGCCGGACGACTACGCGGCCGTCCGGTACGCGACCGCCAAGGGCGTTCTCGTCGTGGCGGCCGCGGGCAACGGCGGCGACTCCCTCGACGACGCCGTCTACGAGCGCCGCCCCGACGCGTTCCCCGGGTGGTGGCGCAACCCGTTCAACCCCTCCAACCAGTCCTCCGGCGCCGTCCTGGTCGGCGCGGGCGCCCCGCCGCCCGGCACCCACGGACGCGACCACGGCCCGGACCGCTCTCGCCTGGCGTTCTCCAACTACGGCGCGCGCGTGGACGCGCAGGGCTGGGGACGCGAGGTCACGACCACCGGCGGCTTCTGGGACAGGCCCGGCGACCTTCAGGGCGGGCCCGAGGAGATCGCCTGGTACACGGACACGTTCTCCGGGACCTCCTCCGCCTCCCCGGTGGTGGTCGGCGCGCTGGCCGCGCTGCAGGGCATGCTCAAGGCGGCCGGCCAGCCGCCGATGTCCCCGGAGCGCGCCCGTGCGGTGCTGCGCGCCACGGGCTCCCCGCAGCAGGACGCACCGGGCCGTCCCGCCTCGCAGCGGATCGGCAACCGTCCCGACATCAAGGCGGCGGTCACCCGGCTGCTGCCGGAGGCGGTCGGCTCGGGCCCGGCCGAGCGGTACTGGGACGAGCTCCTGCCCTATCCCCGTGAACTCCCGCCGCGCCTGAGGCTGTTCGTGGCCGGCGCATGGCGCAACCTCAACCACCCGTCCCCCGACATCCGGCAGGCGGTGCACACCGCCTTCGCGGGCGGACGGCCCGACGTCCGGGTGTGGTTCTCGGACGACGAGATCGTCGGCCTGGTGATCACCGGTTGATGGTCCGGCACGGCACGTCCCGTCACATCAAACGGAAGGTGACATCCGCATGAGCATCACCCCGCAGATGGGCCAGCAGGGACAGCAACAGGGTCAGCAGTTCCCGACGACCTCGCCCTACCAGCAGCAGGGCTTCGGACCGCAGGGCGGCCAGCAGGGCTTCGGCATGGGTGCCGGCTCCATGGAGCAGCTCCAGCAGCTCGGTCAGCAGCAGCCGTTCCAGCAGCTGTTGCAGCAGCTGGGCGGCCAGCAGCAACAGCAGCAGCCCTTCGGTCAGGCACAGCAGCAGGCCCAGCAGGCCCAGCAGATGGAGCGTCAAGTCCAGCAGGAGCTGACGCAGCTCGCGCAGCAGGTGGTCCAGCAGATCGTCCAGCAGGTGCAGGCGCAGGCGCTCGCCTCCGGCGTGGCGAACGGCTTCATCGACATCGTGCACCCGCTCCAGGGGCAGCCGCAGCAGATCTTCCTGCGGATCAACGGCCAGTTCCGGGTCCTGAACAACCCGGGCCCGCAGATCCACCAGCAGATCCAGGAGGCCTTCGCGTTCGGTCACCAGGTGATCGGCGTCTGGGACACCCAGTCCCCGAACGTCCTGCGCAGCGTGCGGATCCAGCGGATCTGACCGGCACGACCGGCACGTGACAGACGAAGGGGCGCTTCCCCGCGCGGGGAGCGCCCCTTCGTACAGCCGTACGGCCTTACAGCGCCACGCCGAGCAGCGCGTCCACCGCACGTGTCACCACGCCGGGCGCGCCCATGTCGGCTCCTCCCCGCTCCTCCTGCGCGGCGGCCCAACGGTCGACGGCGAGCAGCGCGGTGGGGGCGTCCAGGTCGTTCGCGAGGGCCTCGCGGATCTCCTCGACGAGCGTCTCGGCGGACGGCCCGTCGGGCCGGGAGACGGCGGCACGCCAGCGGCCCAGCCGGTCCACGGCGTCCTGGAGGACCTGGTCGGTCCACTCCCAGTCGGCCCGGTAGTGGTGGGCGAGCAGCGCCAGCCGGATGGCGGCGGGGTCGACACCCTCGCGCCGCAGCTGCGACACGAAGACCAGGTTGCCCTTGGACTTGGACATCTTCTCGCCGTCGAGGGCGACCATGCCGGCGTGGACGTACGCCTTGGCCATGGGGAACTCGCCGGTCAGCACCTGGGCGTGGGAGGCGCCCATCTCGTGGTGCGGGAAGGCGAGGTCGGAGCCACCGCCCTGGACGTCGAAGGTCATGCCGAGGTGGTCGAGGGCGATCGCGACGCACTCGATGTGCCAGCCGGGGCGCCCCCGGCCGAGCGAGGCGCCGTCCCAGCTCGGCTCGCCCTCGCGGGCGGCCATCCAGAGCATCGGGTCCAGCGGGTTCTTCTTGCCCGGACGGTCCGGGTCGCCGCCGCGCTCGGCGGACAGCAGCCGCATGGCGGCCGCGTCGAGGTTCGAGACCTTGCCGAAGTTCGGGTCGGACTCGACGGAGAAGTAGACGTCCCCCTCGAGCTCGTAGGCGGCACCGGCGTCCCGCAGCCGCTCGACGAGCGGCACGATCCCGGGTATCGCCTCGACCGCGCCGATGTAGTGCCGCGGGGGCAGCATCCGCAGGGCGGTCATGTCCTCGCGGAAGAGGGCCGTCTCCTTCTCGGCGAGGGCGGCCCAGTCGATGTCGTCGCGCTGGGCCCGCTCCAGGAGCGGATCGTCGACGTCGGTGACGTTCTGGACGTAGTGAACCTGCCGCTTGGTGTCGAGCCACACGCGCTGTACGAGGTCGAACGCGTTGTAGGTCGCCGCGTGACCGATGTGGGTCGCGTCGTACGGCGTGATGCCGCAGACGTAGAGACGGGCGACGGGACCAGGGTCGAGGGAGACCAAGCCACCGGTCGCGGTGTCGTGGATCCTCAGGTCGCGGCCCTGACCAGGCAGGGCGGGGACCTCGGAAGCGGGCCAGGCATGCATGTCATGAGCCTAACCGGACGGATGTTCCGTATACGAACCGGACCGGGCCGGATGGCCGGTAAGGCCTTCTTGCGCGGTACGGGCCTGTGTGCAGTGTGCTGCTAAACGGGCGGCCAGGGAATGGCCGGCCACTCACCGCTCGGTTCCGGGTGCTTCCCGGAGTCCAGCAGCGCGTCGACACGCGCGCGTGTGGCGTCGAGTTCGGCGGCGGTGATCAGTACGGCGAGACGCCGGGCGAGCGCTCCCGAGGGGCCGAGCGTCTCCTTGAGGCCCTTGAGGACGTCGACCGCCTCTCCCGTCAGGGGTTCCCCGGCCCAGCCCCACAGGAGCGTGCGGAGCTTGTTCTCGGTGTTGAAGGTCACTCCGTGGTCGATGCCGTAGAGACGGCCGTCCTCGGCGGGCAGCAGATGGCCGCCCTTGCGGTCCGCGTTGTTGATCACCGCGTCGAGGACCGCGAGCCGGCGCAGCCGCTCGTCGTCCGCGTGCACCAGGAGGGCGGTCCTGCCTTCGCCGACCTCGGCGAGGCCGATGGCCTTCCAGCCGGGCTCGGGTTCCTCGGCGTCGACCAGGGCGAGCAGCTCGCTGCCCGGGACGCCCTCGATCCACAACTGGCACATGCCCTCGCCGTAGGGTCCGTCCCGCAGGACGGTGGGCGGCACCAGGCCCCAGCCGGTCGCCTCGGACACCTCGTACGCGGCGACCTCGCGCTGGGCGAGGGTGCCGTCCGGGAAGTCCCAGAGGGGCCTCTCGCCGCGGACCGGCTTGTAGACGCAGAGAACCTCCTGGCCGTCGTGGGAGACGGAGCAGTGCAGCACCGCGTTGGACGCGTCCCGGATCTGTCCGCGAACCGTCAGCTCACCCCTGGCGAGCAGCTCTGCCGTGGTCACGCTCCGCGGCGGTATCCGTTCTGGCGCGGACATACGTGTCCTTCCGGGTCGAGCGGGAGGCTGCACAGCGGGCACGGCGGCCGCCCGGCGTTGACGACGTCCAGGGCACGCTTGGCGAAGGCTCTGGCCTGCGCGCCGGTGAGCCGGACCCGCAGCATCGGGGGTCCGTTCTCCTCGTCCTGGAGGAGTTTCTCCTCGGCCTCGGCGAGGTCCTCCTCGGACTCGGCCTCGAGCTCCACGAGGGCCTGCGCCTCGACGATCATGCGCTGCTCCTCGCCGTCCCAGGCGAGGGCCATGGTGCCGACCCGGAACTCCTCCTCGATGGGGGTGTCGAGGGGGGCGGTGTCGGCGACCTCGGTGGGCAACACCGCCGGTACCGGGGCGCTGCCGCCGCTGCGGCGCACGACCTCGTCGAGGAGTTCTTCCATCCGCTCGGCGAGAGCGGCCACCTGCGTCTTCTCCAGGGCCACGCTGGTCACTCGGGGGCCGGCCGTGGCCTGGAGGAAGAACGTACGGCGCCCGGGCAGTCCGACCGTGCCGGCCACGAAGCGGTCCGGCGGGTCATAGAGGAACACCTGACGGGACACGTCCTGTCTCCATTGGATTCGTGAGTACGGGAACGTCCATGCGTGAACGCGCTTGTGTGAACCGCTTCACCCTACTGCGCCCGACGATCACGGTGCGCCCGCACCACCACCGACGGGGGCGTCACCGCCCGCGGCCTCCTCGCGCGGCACCAGGGACGCGAAGTCACCGGTGTCGCCGAGGCGGAGGAGAAACGGCCTCAGCCGTGTGTACCGGATGACAGTGATGGAACACGGTTCGACAGAGATCCTCTGGAAGAGGTCGAGATGAAGTCCCAGTGCGTCCGCGACGAGCGACTTGATGATGTCGCCGTGCGAGCACATCAGATAGACGGCGTCGGCTCCGTGATCGCGCTCCACGCGCGCGTTCCACTCGCGTACGGCCTCCGCCGCGCGCGTCTGCATCGCTCGCATGGACTCGCCGCCGGGAAACGCGGCTGCCGACGGATGCGCCTGGACGACCTCCATGAGCGGCTCGTCCATGAGCTCGGCGAGCTTGCGGCCGGACCAGTCGCCGTAATGGCACTCCCCGATGCGTTCCTCGCTGTGCGCCGGGAGGCCGGGCCGGGCGTCGAGCAGCGGCTGAATCGTTTCCTGACAGCGCTGCAGGGGGCTGGCGACGACTTCGGAGATCGGCACTCCCTCGAGCCGTCCGGGCAGCGAGGCGGCCTGTGCGGTGCCGCGCTCGTCGAGGGCCACCCCGGGCGTCCACCCGGCGAGCAGTCCCTCGGTGTTCGCGGTGGATCGTCCGTGCCTGACAAGGATCAACGTGGGCATGCGGCCCAGGGTAGGCGTACGCCGGACCACGGCGTCCTTCGAGCGACGGGAGTCACACTCCGTGATCGTTGACTGTGCCATCTATCGGGAGGGGCACCGTTCGGAGGGGCCCGAGGACCTGTCCGACGCGCTGGACGAGGCGCGATCGGCGGGCGGGTTCGTCTGGATCGGGCTGCACGAGCCGACGGAGAAGGAGTTCGACCTGGTCACCCGGGAGTTCGGACTCCACCCGCTGGCGGTGGAGGACGCCCTCAAGGCACATCAGCGGCCCAAGCTGGAGGTGTACGACGACTCGCTGTTCGTGGTCCTCAAGCCGGTGGTGTACGAGCCGGAGAGCGACACCGTCTCCGCCGGCGAGGTCATGCTCTTCCTCGGCGACGCCTTCGTGGTGACGGTCCGTCATGGCGTGGGCTCACCGCTCAAGGCCGTACGGGAGCGCCTCGAGCAGGAGCCGCAGTTGCTCGGCAAGGGGCCCACCTCGGTGTTGTACGCGGTCGCCGACGCCGTCGTGGACCACTACCTGGACGTGGCGACGGAGCTGGCGACCGACCTGGAGGAACTGGAGGCGGAGGTGTTCTCGCCGGACGACGGCGGCTCGCGGCACACCGCGTCCCGGATCTACACCTTCAAGCGGCAGATCCTGGAGTTCCGGCGCGCCACCGTCCCGCTCTCGGTGCCGTTGACCCGGCTCGCGGGCGTGGGGGCGTACGGCGGGACGGTGCCGTTCGTGAACGACAGGGCGCGGCCCTTCTTCCGGGACGTCAACGACCATCTCGCGCGCGTGAACGAGTCGGTGGAGGGCCTGGACCGGCTGGTGTCGGACGTCCTGTCGGCGCATCTCGCGCAGATGAGCGTCCGGCAGAACGACGACATGCGGAAGATCTCCGCGTGGGCGGCCATGGCGGCGGTCCCCACGATGATCGCGGGGATCTACGGCATGAACTTCGACCACATGCCGGAGCTGCACTGGCTGTGGGCGTATCCGGCGGTGATCGCGCTGATGGGTGTCCTGGAGGTGCTGCTGTACCGGACCTTCAAACGCCGGGGCTGGCTCTAGGGCCTGTTGCGAAAGTGGCCTCTGCCGCGCGACGCCCGGCACGCACTCTCGCCGCACCGCCCGAAAGCCCAAGTACGCCCAGTACGAGGGCTTCCGAGCGGCGCACCGAGAGCACGCACCGGACGCCGCGCGGCCGCCCTCCGGGCGACGAGGCCACTTTCGCAACAGGCCCTAGGCGAGCTCCGGGGCCGCCGTGGCGGGGCCGCCGAGGGCGTTGCGGCGGTCGGGCGCCTTCAGGGAGACCATGCGGTGCCAGCCGCCGAGCCGCTCGTAGGCGTACATCGCGTGGATGCCGGCCGCGAGCACCGCGGACTTGGCCTTCGGCCAGCCGAGGATGCTGCCCATGTGGGCCATGACCGCGAGGCTGACGTCCCGGTAGACGCGGATCTCGGCGAGCGCGCACTTCCGCAAGGTGCTCCGGATGTACCGGCCGTGCCCGGCGGCCGCGAAACGCAGGAGCTCCTCGTGGGTGTACGCGAGGTGGTTGTCCTCGTCGTTGGAGATCATCTTGACGGCGTTGCCGACCTGAGGGTGGTCCGCGAAGAACTTCCGCAGCATCACCATCTGGTCCGCGGCACGCTGTTCGGTCACCCGGCTGTGGGCGAGGTACGTGACGATGTCCTCCACTGTGAGCGGCTCGTCGCTCCTGAGCTTCTCGTGGGCGAGGCCGATGCCGTGCTTCTCCAGGAGCATCGTGTAGTCCGTCTCGGGCGGGACGGGCACGGGTTCGAGGCCGCGTTTCCTCATCAGGGCGTTGAAGATCCGCCCGTGCTTGTCCTCGTCGGCGCCGTGCCGGGTGATCTTGGGGGCGAGTTCACGCTCGGCCGGCGGTACCAGCGCCGCGATGCGGGCGTTCTCCCAGCCGCCCTGCGACTCCCCGCTGGCCGCGATGGAGCAGAACAGCCGGAAGGACTCGTCGTTGTCGAGGATCTCCTGGAACAGACTCTTGGCCGAAAGCATCGTGGGGCACCTCTCTGCCGGACTCGCGGCAATCCGCAAAGAAAGAGTCAAATGCGGCGCGAGGGGTGCGGCAACAGCTGCGGCGGACAACTCCGCCGAAAGGATGACCTCCGGGGTCACGAGAGGGGCGTAACCGCACAGGGCACGCGCGCGTTGAACTTCATGACGGCCGTGGCGGGGAAGACCCCCGAGCCCCCACCACGGCCGCGGAAACCTCCGGTGGCCGAGCCTTGTGTCCGTGCGCAGGCGCCGTTATGCGAGCCCGGCCCGCTCCAGGGCCTCGGTGCCGGCCCTGAGCGAGGCGAGCCGCTCGTCGAGGGTGAAGCCGGCGGGGGCCAGGGTGAGAGTGGTGACGCCGGCCGCCGCGTACTGCGTCATCCGGTCCGCGATGCGGTCCACGGAGCCGAGCAGCGTCGTCTTGTCGATCAGGTCGTGCGGGATGGCGGCCGCGGCGCCGTCCTTGTCGCCGCCCAGGTACTTGTCCTGGATCTCGGCGGCCGCCGCCTCGAAGCCCATGCGCTGGGCGAGCTGGTTGTAGAAGTTCTGCTTGCGGCTGCCCATGCCGCCCACGTACAGCGCGGTGTAGGGGCGGAAGGTGTCGGCGAGCGTGGTCACGTCCTTGTCCTCGCCGAGGGCGAGCGGGAGGGTCGGGGCGATGTCGAACCCGTCGAGGGTCTTGCCCGCCTTCTCCCGCCCGGCGCGCAGATACCGGATCGCGGTGTCCTCCAGGTGCTCGGCGGAGGGGAAGATCAGCAGGGCGCCGTCGGCGATCTCGCCGGTCTGCTCCAGGTTCTTCGGCCCGATCGCGGCGATGTACAGCGGGATGTGCTCGCGCTCGGGGTGCACGGTCAGCTTGATCGGCTTGCCGGGGCCGCCGGGCAGGGGCAGCGTCCAGTGCTGTCCCTCGTAGGAGAGGCGTTCGCGCGACATGGCCTTGCGTACGATCTCGACGTACTCACGCGTGCGTGCCAGCGGCTTGTCGAACTTGACGCCGTACCAGCCCTCGGAGACCTGCGGTCCCGAGACGCCGAGGCCGAGCCGGAAGCGGCCGCCGGAGAGGGAGTCGAGGGTGGCGGCGGTCATCGCGGTCATCGCCGGCTGGCGGGCCGGGATCTGGAAGATGGCCGAGCCGACGTCGATGCGCTCGGTCTGGGCGGCGACCCAGGTGAGCACGGTGGCCGCGTCCGAGCCGTAGGCCTCGGCGGCCCAGCAGACGGCGTATCCGAGCCGGTCGGCCTCCTGGGCGACGGCGAGATTGTCCGCGTCCATTCCGGCGCCCCAGTAGCCGAGGTTGATCCCGAGCTGCATGGCCGATTCCCCTTACCGATCAGTAACGTCCTTGTCGGCAGACCTTAGCGCGGCAGGGCGTGCCGGGGCAGGTCGCGGCCCCTGCCGATGAGCGGGCGGCGATCTCGCGCACCTGTCGGAATCCGTTGTCCACAGGCCCCCACGCGACAGGTTCTGGCCAGTAATCTCGGCGTTCATGGAGCAGAGGCATCTCGGCCGTACCGGCCTGCGCGTGTCCCGCATCGGACTCGGCACCCTCACCTGGGGCAGGGACACCGACGAACACGACGCGGCGGACCTCCTGAAAACCTTCTGGGAGGCGGGCGGGACGCTGGTCGACACGGCGGACGTGTACGGCGACGGGGAGGCCGAGTATCTGCTCGGACGTCTCATAGAAGGCCTGGTCCCCCGCCGGGACCTGGTCATCTCCACCAAGGCGGGCAGCGTGCCCGACCCGGACATCCGCGTCGACTGCTCGCGCGGGCACCTGCTCTCCGCGCTGGACGACTCGCTGGCCCGGCTCGGCACGGACTACGTCGACATCTGGCAGATCCATTCCTACGACCCCTGCACCCCGCTGGAGGAGACGCTTCAGGCCCTCGACCTGGCCGTCAGCAGCGGCCGCGCCCGCTATGCCGGAGTTTCCAACTTCTGCGGCTGGCAGCTCGCCAAGGCGGGCACCTGGCAGCTGGCGGCGCCCGGGACGCGCACCCGGCTGGCCGCCACGCAGCTGGAGTACTCGCTGCTGCAGCGCGGGATCGAGCGGGAGGTACTGCCGGCCGCGCTCGATCTGGGCATCGGGCTGCTGCCCTCCTCGCCGCTGGGCCGTGGGGTCCTGACGGGCAAGTACCGCAACTCCACTCCGGCCGACTCGCGGGGTGCCTCGGAGCATCTCGCGCCGTTCGTCGCGCCGTACCTCGACGACACCGCGAGCCGCATCGTGGACGCGGTGACCACGGCGGCCGACGGGCTCGCGGTGACGCCGCTCCAGGTGGCCCTCGCGTGGGTCCGGGACCGGCCGGGAGTGGCCGCGCCGGTCGTCGGCGCGCGCAACTCGCAGCAGCTCACGGCGGCATTGTCAGTGGAGGCCCTTAGTCTTCCTGACGAGATCTGCCGGGCGCTCGACGATGTGTCGGTGCCCGTGCACCGCTATCCCGATCACGACTGGAGCACGCTGTGAGCACGGAGCCGGAGCCCACGGAGAAGACCGAGCCGGGCCCGCGGGGCGCCGCGCCGGAGCCGGAGGGCACGGGGGAAGCGCCGGGCTCGGAGGCCGACGGCGCCGGGGCGAGCGCCGGGGGCGGCGAAGTGGGGTCGGCGGGGTCGGCCGGGGAGTCGGACGCCGGCAGTGACGAATCGACGGGTCGGGGGGCTGCGGGGGCAGGCCGAAGCGGCGGGGGCGACGAGGCCGTCGAGAGGGCTTCTGCGGGCGGCCGTGAGACGGGGCCGGGCGGAGGCGATGCGGGCGGGGGCGACCAGGGCCTCGAGAGGGCTTCTGCCGACGGCGGTGGGACAGGGCCGGCTCCTGGGCGGGCCGGCGCCGGTGGGACAGGACCGAGCGGGGATGATGCCGGCAGCGGCGACCCCGGGGCGGCCGAAGGTGGGAGTGGTGACTCCGCCGGCGGTGACGCAGAGGGCGCTGCGAAGGCCCAGCTGTCCGAGGCCGAGGCCGAGTTGGCGGCCCAGCGGCTCGAGCGGGAGCGGATCGCACGGCGGAAGGCCGAGAAGGAGCGGCCCGTCGACAGCGGAGCCAAACTCAGCGGGAAGGCGGCCGATCTCCTCGCGGCCGTGCGGGCGGTGGAGAGCGGGGCGAAGCCCGTGGCCGCCGTCTTCAGCGAGCCCGAGCCGCCGCGCCGGCCCGCCCAGGAGCCGGTGCGGCCCCGGCCGGCGTCGGCGCAGGCGCCCGGGGCCGGCGGTGCGGTCGGTGTCGCCGGTTCCCTCGGCGGGCCCGCGCCGGAGACCGTGGAGGCCGTACAGCGTGTGCTGGCCGAGGGCGGGGCGCCCAAGGCCCTCGCGTCACAGGTCGCCGCGGTCCTCGGCGAAGGGGCCGACGAGGAGTTGCGGGCAGATCCCTGGCAGTTGCTGCGGGTCACGGGCGTACGGCCCGAGCAGGCCGACGGGTTCGCGCGGGAGCTGCTCGGCGCGGAGTGCGCGCCGGACGACGATCGGCGGGGGCGGGCGGTCACCGTCTGGCTCCTGGAGCAGGCGGCGCTCGCCGGGCACACCGCGCTGGAGATGCCGGCACTCACCGCCGCGCTGGCCCAGCGGGGCGTGCCGGACGCCGACGCGGCCGTACAGAGCACGATCGCCGAGGCCGAGGCCCTGGTCTTCCAGGACGCCCTCGACCCGGCGGCCCCGGAACCCGCGGAGGACGACGAGGAGGGCGCGGAGCGGCCGGTCCGGGTCCTGGTCGGGCTCGAGCGCTACGCCCTCGCGGAGGAGAGCCTCGCCGACGGTCTGGCCCGGCTGATCAACTCCGTGCCCAAGGAGGACGGTTCGGCCGAGGACTGGGAGCGTGCCGCCGCGTCGGCCGAGGGTTCGGCCGCCGAGCTGATCCGCGCGGTCGCGGCGGGCGGTCTGGTCCTGCACACCGGCGGCCAGGCGTCCCTGACGGAACCCGCGGCGCTGCTGACAGCGGCGCGGGGGCTGGGGCTGCGGGCATGGGCGGCCACGCACAGCCCACTGGGCCGCGACCGCTTCGGCGCCCTGCTCCAAGTCGCCGCGCGGCAGGACGACCCCGCGGACGGCGGCCCCGACCGACGGAGCGGCCGTACACGCGATGCCTCAGTCCCTCCGGACGACTTCGCCCCGGTGGCAGGCCCGGCAGGCGGCATCCCGGCCGACTCCGCGCCCTCGGCCGGCACCCCCGACGCACCACACCGCATCCGGCCCGTCGCGACCGTCGCCGGCCTCCTCTCCGGTGCCGAAGGGCCCGGTCGGGATGGAGACGGGGCGTTCGACCTCGACCTGCTCGTGGTGCTCGACGCGCCTCAGCTGGACGTCGAGACGGCCGCGCTGCTCGTGGAGTCGCTGCCGGACGGGGCGCGGCTGGTGCTGGGCGGAGATCCGGCCGTGCTGTGGTCGGCGGGGCCGGGACGGGTGTTCGCGGATCTGCTCGCCGCGCGGATCTGTCCGCAGGTCGCCTCGCGCACGCCGGACCCCGGCCCCCTGGGCGAGCTGGTCTCCGGTATCGGCATCGGGGAGCTGAACCAGGTCGAGGCCCCTGGCAAGGAGGTCGTGATCGTGCCGGTGCGGGACGCGGGCGAGGCCGTGCACCGGACCGTGCAGCTGGTCGCGGACTCGGTGCCACGGGCGCTCGGGGTGCCCCCCGAGGAGACCCAGGTGATCACACCGGGCCACGGCGGCGCCGTCGGCACCCGTGCCCTCAACGCGGCCCTGAAGGAGCGCCTCAGCCCCGGCCCCGGCCGCTTCGGCGGATTCGACGCCGGTGACCGCATCGCCTACTCCCCCGCTCCGGGCCGTACTCTCCCGGGCCGCGTGGTCGGGGCCGACGCGGACGGCCTGCACCTGACCTGCGCCGGCGAGCCCGTCGTCGTACCGAAGGAGCGTGTGGAGCAGTCCGTGCGTCACGGCTGGGCCCTGACCGCGCACCAGGCGGTGGGTTGCCGCTGGCCCGCGGTGGTCGCGGTACTGCCGGGTGACGCCACCCAGGCGCTTTCCCGCCCCTGGGTCTACACGGCGTTCGGCAGGGCGGACCGCCACCTGTCCGTGGTCCAGGGCGCGGAACAGGCCCTCCCGAGGGCGGTGGCCGAGATTCCGGCGAAGCCGCGCACGACTCGGCTGCCCGTCCTCCTCAGGACCCAGACACCGACGGCCGGCTGACCCCGCCCGCACAAGGGGCGCGGCCCCGGAGATCATTCCTCCGGGGCCGCGCCTCATGCGTCTCAGCGACGATCCACGTCCAGCGGTTCCAGGTCCTCGTCCTCGAGGTCGGCCCCGTCGGCCTCGTCATCGACGTCGTCGTCGAGGTCGTCGTCCAGGTCTTCGTCGAAGACCGCGCTGACATCGAACCGGCACACCACCCGTTCCACGTCGACCTGCTCGAACGGCGCCTCCAGCCACTCCCCCGGCTCGGCCGGTTCGTCGGCCGCGGTGACCCACAGCGTGGAGTCGCCCTCCTCGAGGCCGAACTCCTTGTGCCGGGAGGCGATCTCATCGGGCTCGAACTCGCCGAACAGCACCCCCAGCGCGCCGTGCACCGTGCCGGAGGCCTCCGTTGCGACCGCGTCGTCGGCCGCCTCGACCCGCTGGGCCTGCGCCAGCAACCGCTGCGGCTCCGCCACGGCGTAGTCACGGCGGATCAGCACGCTCAGCGCGTTCGGCTCCTCCGGGCCCGTGTACGGCACGGCGTCCTCGGCGCCGGGGATCTCGAAGGGGGTGACCTCGTCGTAACGGTCGTAGAGCAGCTCGTCGTACACCTCGGCGGCCGCGGCCAGCTCGTTGAAGGCCTCGTAGACGCCGGGGTCGTCCTCCCCCGACCTCCGTTCGACCGCGGCCAGGTGGCGGTCGAGCGCGGTCTTGACCGCCTCGGCGGCGGCACGTACCTCGGCAGCGGTGGGCTGCACAGCATCAGACATAGTGCAGACGCTATCCGTACCGGGCCCCGGCCCGCACAATAGATGCGATGCCGGAATACGAATTTGTCGACGTGTACGTACCGCGGGGGGTCTCCCGCAAGGACGCCACACGTCTGCTGACGGACCATGCCGAGTACGGACACTGGGAGTTGGACCGACTGAGCCTGATGCGCGATGGCAGCCGCAGGGTGCGGTTGCGCCGGCGGATCATCCGCCAGGTGCGTGCCACGTGGTGAGACAGGCCGGACGGAGCGGGCCCCGCCGCGGCGGGGCCCGCTCCGTTTCACGCGGTGTGCGCTAGGCCGAGGCCCGTGCCCTGCGGTAGAGCACCGTGCCCGCCAGGAGCGCCCCGGCGCCCACCGGGAGGGCCACGCCGATCGGCAGGTCGCTGCCGGTCCGGGCGAGCTGCGCGCTGCCCAGGGGCTGGGTGACCGTCTGGGTACCGGGGTGGTTGCCGCCGACCGGCGTCTGGTGGCCCGCGCCGGGCGGAGTGGCCGGGGAGCCGGGGTGGCCGGGCTCCACCGGGTTGCCGGGGTGGCCGGGGTGGCCGGGCTCCATGGGATTGCCCGGGGCTCCCGGGCTGCCTGGCTGTTCCGGCGATCCGGGCGGTGTCTGGTGGCCGCCACCGGGCGGGGTGTGCCGCCCGCCGCCGGAGCCGTTTCCGGAGCCGTTTGCGCAGTCGTTGTCCATGGCGGGGTTGCCGATGCCGATGAGGTCGACGCTGTTGCCGCAGACGTTCACCGGAACGTCGATCGGCGCCTCCACGTGGTTGCCCGAGCCCACGCCGGGTGAGCCACCGGTGTGTCCGCCGGCGTGCGAACCCCCGGAGCCGCTGGAGCCTGAGCCTGAGCCGCCGTGTCCGCTGTGTCCGCCGTGTCCGTGACCCCGGTGACCGCCGCTGTGTGCTCCGGAGCCGCCGCCCTTGTTGGCGCAGCTGTTGCCCATCGCGGGGTTGAGTACCCCGACGACGTCCACGGTGTTGCCGCACGCGTTCACCGGCACGTGCACCGGCACCGACACCGTGTTGCCCGACAGTACGCCGGGGGAGTTCGCGCTTGATCCGCTCGCGCCCGAGTCGGCGTGGGCGGCGCCTCCTGCCGCGGCGATCACGCCGGTCGCGGCCGCCACTGTCATCAGGCCCTTGCGGGTGACTTGTCGCATTTCCTGAATCCCTGCTTTCGACCTTGCCTCGAAATACCGCCGCATCGCGGTTCTGTTTCTTTTCGAAAAGGCCGGTCGGCCCCGGAACGCATGGCGTGCGCTCCGGGGCCGACGGGCTCAACCCTCTTTACCGAGGGCGAGGCACAACGTCACTTGTTGATGCAGGTGTTGCCGAAGGCGGGGTTCAGCAGGCCGATCACGGAGACCGTGTTGCCGCAGACGTTCACCGGGACATGCACGGGAACCTGGACGACGTTGCCGGACAGAACACCCGGGGAGCCCACAGCGGCACCCTGAGCACCCGCATCGGCGACGGCAAGGCCCGCGCCCGCGAGAACCAGGCCACCAGTGGCAGCCGCAGCGGCGACGACCTTCTTGATCATTATTCCTCCTTGTTGGCAAAGCGACCCCAAGTAGCGGATCGCATCACCTGTAACGAGGAGGGAGTAATGGGGATACGAGCTTATGAGCACATTCACTCTTCCCGACCGATGTCGCACGGGCGGCCGAATTGCCGCGTCAACTCGCGTCAGCTCGCGTCGATGAACCGGTCGAGCACCCGCACGCCGAACTTCAGCCCGTCCACGGGCACCCGCTCGTCGACACCGTGGAACATCCCGGCGAAGTCCAGCTCCGGGGGCAGCTTCAGCGGCGCGAAGCCGAACCCGCGGATGCCGAGCTCGTCGAAGGACTTGGCGTCGGTGCCGCCGGAGAGCATGTACGGGATCGCCTTGGCGGCGGGGTCCTCGGCGACCAGCGCGGACTGCATGGCGTCCACCAGCGCCCCGTCGAAGGTGGTCTCCACGGCCTTGTCGGAGTGCACGTCCTCCCGCTTGACCTTGGGCCCGAGGATCTTGTCGAGGTCGGTGAGGAACTCCTCCTCGAAGCCGGGCAGGAAGCGCCCGTCGACGTGTGCGGTGGCCTCGCCCGGGATGACGTTGACCTTGTAGCCGGCGCCGAGCTGGGTGGGGTTGGCGGTGTTGCTGAGGGTCGCGCCGATGAGCTTGGCGATGCCGCCGAGCCTGGCGAGCGTGCCCTCCATGTCCTCGGGGTCCAGCTCGGTGCCGAGCGCGTCGCCGAGCTCGTCGAGGAAGGCGCGGGTGGTCTTGGTGACCCGGACCGGGAACGTGTGCCGTCCGAGCCGCGCGACCGCCTCCGAGAGTTCGGTGATGGCGTTGTCCCGGTGGATCATCGAGCCGTGCCCTGCGGTGCCGGCCACCGTCAGCTTCATCCAGTGCATGCCCTTCTCGGCCGTCTGGATCAGGTAGAGCCGCCGCTGCTCGCTCACCGTGAAGGAGAAGCCGCCGACCTCGCTGATCGCCTCGGTCACGCCCTCGAAGAGCTCCGGGTGGTGGTCGACGAGGTACCGGGCGCCGAACTTGCCGCCCGCCTCCTCGTCGGCGAGGAACGCGAGGACGATGTCGCGGGGCGGCCTGCGCCCACTGCGCAGTCGGTCACGGACGACCGCCAGGGTCATCGCGTCCATGTCCTTCATGTCGACGGCGCCCCGCCCCCACACGCACCCGTCGGCGACCTCGCCGGAGAAGGGATGGTGGGTCCAGTCCTGCGCGTTGGCCGGTACCACGTCGGTGTGTCCGTGGATCAGCAGCGCGGGCCTGGACGGGTCCTCGCCCGCGATCCGGGCGACCGTGGAGGCGCGGCCGGGGTGCGACTCGAAGATCTGCGGTTCGAGACCCACCTCGGCGAGCTTCTCCGCGACGTACTCGGCCGCCTTGCGCTCACCCGGTCCCGAGTGGTCGCCGTAGTTGCTGGTGTCGATCCGGATCAGCTCGCGGCAGAGGTCCACGACCTCGTCCTCGCCGGTGACGCCCCTGGCCGTGTCCGTGTCGCTCACGCTGTTCCTCCCGCTGTCACTGCTGGTGGTTCCCCTCATCCTCCCCCCGCGGACCGGTCCTCCCCAAGACCGGGCCCGGCCCGTCACATGCCGTTCACGCGGGGCCGGGGAGGGGGACGGGGGGTGATCGGGGCCCCTCGAAAGCCTGGTAATGTTTCCTTCGTCGCCGCGAGGGGAACCCCGCGCGACAGACACCTTGTCCGGGTGGCGGAATGGCAGACGCGCTAGCTTGAGGTGCTAGTGCCCTTTATCGGGCGTGGGGGTTCAAGTCCCCCCTCGGACACCAGCCGAATCCCCCGGCCGCTCAGCGGCCGGGGGATTCGTCGTATACAGCCTGTTCGCCGTATGTGGGACATCTCTCGCTCGGCGTGAAGATCACCAGGTCACAGGCGCGCGACAGAGCTGCCGCACTCCTCCAACGGCCTTCCCCGGTGGCCGTTTCGGGGGTTCGAACCTAGCGTCGTACTAAAATTTCCGGCTTGTTACGTGCTGGTGCCGGACAACCCCAGGCAGACCTGCGGCCCACCAGCGCCCCGGAGGGCTCCGGGATCGAGACGCGAGGACCGATGGCAGCGATACACGAGAGCAGCGCTCTCGGCCTGCTCAACGAAGAGCTCAGCGCAGAGATCCGCGAACAGTTCGGCGACACCGCCCGTTTTTCCGGGGGCCCGGCCGCCTCCCCGCGCACGCTCGTCGACGTCTTCGACGCGTCGGTACGGTCCTACCCCGACGAGCTCGCCCTGGACGACGGGACCACCCGGCTCACCTACCGTGCGCTGGCGGTCGAGGTGGAGCGGCTGCGGCGGCGGCTCGCCGACGCCGGGGTCGGACTCGGTGACCGGGTCGGCATCCGGGTCCCGTCCGGCACCAATGACCTGTACGTCGCGATCCTCGCCGTACTGGCCGCGGGCGCCGCGTACGTCCCCGTCGACGCCGAGGACCCCGACGAGCGGGCCGAGCTGGTGTTCGGGGAGGCGGAGGTCCGGGCCGTGGTCGGCGCCGGGCACGAGCTGACCGTCAACGGGCGCTGCGACTCCCCCGCCGCCCGGCCCGGCACCGAGCACGACGCGTGGATCATCTTCACCTCGGGCTCCACCGGCAAGCCCAAGGGTGTCGCCGTCTCGCACCGGAGCGCGGCCGCCTTCGTCGACGCCGAGGCCGCCCTGTTCCTCACCGACGATCCCATCGGTCCTGCTGACAGGGTCATGGCGGGGCTGTCGGTCGCCTTCGACGCGTCCTGCGAGGAGATGTGGCTGGCCTGGCGGTACGGGGCGTGTCTGGTGCCGGTGCCACGTGCGCAGGTCAGGAGCGGGGCCGATCTCGGGCCCTGGCTGGTCGAGCAGGAGATCACCGTCGTCTCCACGGTGCCGACGCTCGCCGCGCTGTGGGAGCCCGAGGCCCTGAGCGACGTACGGCTGCTGATCTTCGGCGGTGAGGCCTGTCCGCCCGAGCTGACGCAGCGGCTGGTGACGGAGGGGCGCGAGGTGTGGAACACCTACGGGCCCACCGAGGCGACCGTCGTGGCCTGTGCCTCGCTGATGAGCGGCGAGGAGCCGATCCGGATCGGGCTGCCGCTGGACGGCTGGGAACTGGCCGTCGTCGACGAGGCCGGGGAACCCGTGCCGATGGGCGCGAGCGGGCAGCTGGTGATCGGCGGGGTCGGTCTCGCCCGGTACTTGGACGCCGAGAAGGACGCGGAGAAGTACGCGCCGCTGAAGTCGCTGGGCTGGGAGCGGGCGTACCGCAGCGGTGACCTCGTGAAGGCGGAGCCCGAGGGCCTCGTCTTCCTGGGCCGGGCCGACGAGCAGATCAAGCTCGGGGGCCGGCGGATCGAGCTGGGTGAGGTCGACGCGGCTCTCCAGGCCCTGCCGGGGGTCGCGGGAGCGGCCGCCGCCGTCCGCACCGCCCGCAGCGGCAACCAGCTCCTCGTCGGGTACGTCGTCACGCAGGACGGCTGGGACCACGCCGCGGCCGTGGAGAAGCTGCGGGCCGAACTGCCCGCCGCGCTCGTGCCGTTGCTCGCTCCCGTCGACGACCTGCCGACGCGGACCTCCGGCAAGGTGGACCGCAACGCGCTGCCCTGGCCGCTCGAGGGGCTCGAGACCGGCGGCCCCGCGGAGGAGTTGTACGGCACCGAGGCCTGGCTCGCGGAGCAGTGGGCGGATGTCCTCGGCATCCCGGTCTCCCGTGCCCGTGACGACTTCTTCGCGATCGGCGGCAGCAGCCTGGCCGCCGCCCAGCTGACCACGCGGCTGCGCACCCGCTACCCGAGCGCGGCCGTCCTCGACATCTACCAGCAGCCCACCCTGCGGAAGCTGGCCCGGCACCTCGAGAAGTCCGCGCAGGACGACGGGGCCGCGCGGGTGATCCCACCGGTGCCGCTCAAGGCTCAGGTGATCCAACTCCTCGTCCTGCTCCCCCTGTTCACGCTGCTCGGGCTGCGCTGGCTGGTGCCGCTCGCCGCGCTCGGGAACGTCCTGCCGTACTCCTGGCTGCCGAGCACCTCCTGGTGGCTGGTCGGGGCGGGTGCCCTGCTGCTGTTCAGCCCGCCCGGACGGCTGGCGATCGCGGCGGGCGGGGCGCGTGTGCTGCTGCGCAAGGTGCAGCCAGGCCGCTACCCGCGCGGTGGCGGCGTCCACCTGCGGCTGTGGACGGCCGAGCGGCTCGCCGAATTCACCGGGGCGACCTCGCTGACCGGCTCCTGGCTGGAGCGGTACGCGCGGGCGCTGGGCGCCAGGATCGGCCCGGACGTGGACCTGCACTCGCTGCCGCCGGTCACCGGCATGCTCAAGCTGGGCCGGGGTGCGGCCGTCGAGTCCGAGGTGGACCTGTCCGGCTGGTGGCTGGACGGCGACCGGCTGGAGATCGGCCAGGTCAAGGTGGGCGCGCACGCCGTCGTCGGCACGCGCAGCATCCTCTTCCCCGGCGCCCGGGTCGGCAAGCGGGCCGAGGTGGCCCCGGGTTCGGCGGTCACCGGTCAGATCCCGACCGGTCAGCGCTGGGCGGGCGCGCCCGCGGTCAAGCTGGGCAAGGCCAAGCGCAACTGGCCGAAGGAGCGGCCGGCGCGGGGCACGTACTGGCGGGTGATGTACGGCCTGGCCGGCTTCTCGATGAGCATGTTCCCGGTCCTGGCGGGTGGTGCGGCCTTCCTGGTCGCCCGTCCGTTCCTCGCCGCCTACGCACCGCTGAAGGGCGCCGCGCTGGCCCTCGTCCCGGCCACGCTCGCCTTCGGGCTGGCGTACGCGCTGCTGATCCTGGTCGCCGTACGGCTGCTGAGCCTGGGGCTGCGCGAGGGGACGTATCCGACGCACAGCCGGGTCGGGTGGCAGGCGTGGACCGTCACCCAGCTGATGGACCGCTCGCGCGAGACGCTGTTCCCGCTGTACGCCGGGCTGGTCACGCCGGTGTGGCTGCGGCTGCTCGGGATGCGGATCGGGCGCGGTGCGGAGGTGTCGACGGTGCTCGCGCTGCCGAGCCTGACGACGGTCGGCGAGGGCGCGTTCCTGGCCGACGACACGCTGACCGCGCCGTACGAGCTGGGTGGCGGCTGGATCAGGGTCGGGCGCGCGGAGATCGGGCGGCGGGCGTTCCTCGGGAACTCCGGGATGACCGCGCCGGGGCGGAGCGTGCCGGACGGCGGGCTGGTGGGCGTGCTGTCGGCCACGCCGAAGAAGGCGAAGAAGGGCACGTCGTATCTGGGGCTGCCGCCGGTGAAGCTGCCGCGCAGCGCGGCCGACAGCGACCAGAGCCGGACGTACGAGCCCTCGGCGGGGCTGCTGTGGGCGCGCGGTCTGGTGGAGCTGTGCCGGATCGTGCCCGTGTTCTGCTCGGCCTGGCTGGCCGTGCTGACGGTGGCCGCGCTGTGTGTGCTCGGGCCGTGGGCCTGGCTGCTGGCGGGAGTGGTGCTGCTCGCGGCCGGTGCGGCGGCGGGGCTGGTGTCGATCGTCGCGAAGTGGCTGCTCGTGGGGCGGCACCGCAGTGGGGAGCACCCGCTGTGGAGCGGCTTCGTGTGGCGCAACGAGCTCGCGGACACCTTCGTCGAGGTGCTCGCGGTGCCGTGGCTGGCGGGTTCCGTGCCCGGCACGCCGGTGCTGACGGCGTGGCTCAGGGGCCTCGGCGCGCGGATCGGCAAGGGCGTCTGGGTGGAGAGCTACTGGCTGCCGGAGACCGATCTGGTGACCCTGGAGGACGCGGCGACCGTGAACCGCGGCTGTGTGCTCCAGACCCACCTCTTCCACGACCGGATCTTGCGGACGGATACTGTGGTGCTCCGTGAGGGTGCCACGCTGGGCCCTGGCGGGATCGTGCTGCCCGGCAGCACGATCGGGGCCCGCACCACGCTGGGCCCCGCGTCGCTCGTCATGGCCGCGGAGTCCGTCCCGGACGACACCCGCTGGCTCGGCAACCCGATCGAGGCATGGCGGCCCTGAACGCGGGCCACTCGGAGTCGGTGGGCGGTGCACCGGTGGATCCGAGTGGGAACGCAGCGCAGGGAGCAGAAGCGGCAGTGGCAGTTCAGCAGGCGGCGGGTTCGGACCCGTACTTCCCGGACCACGGTGACGCCCGGTACCGGGTGCACCGCTACGAGCTCGCCCTGGACTACCGCCCGGGCCCGAACCGGCTGGCCGGGAGCGCCCGGATCAACGCGATAGCGGGGCGCTCGCCGCTCGCCGAATTCATGCTCAACCTGTCCCCCTTCAAGATCGGCCGGGTGCGGGTGGACGGCCGGCCGGCGCACTACACGCACCGGGGCGGGAAGCTGCGGGTCCGGCCCGCGAAGCCGGTGCGGCCGGGGGCCGCGTTCACGGTCGAGGTGCACTGGTCGGGCAATCCCAAGCCGGTCGGCAGCCCCTGGGGCGGGCTCGGCTGGGAGGAGCTGGAGGACGGGGCGCTGGTCGCGAGCCAGCCGATCGGGGCGCCGTCCTGGTACCCGTGCAACGACCGGCCCGCGGACAAGGCGTCGTACCAGATCTCGATCACCACGCCGTCGGCGTACGCGGTGGTGGCGGGCGGCAGGCTGCTGACCCGGACGACCAAGGCGTCCACGACGACCTGGGTGTACGAGCAGGCGGCGCCCACGTCCAGCTATCTCGTCGGGCTGTCGATCGGCAAGTACCAGACGGTGCTGCTCGGTGACCCGGGTCCTGGCGGGGTGCCGCAGCACGGGCACATCCCGGCGCATCTGCTGCCGGAGTTCTCCCGGGACTTCGCGCGGCAGCCGCAGATGATGGAGCTGTTCCAGGAGCTGTTCGGGCCGTATCCGTTCGACGAGTACGCGGTCGTCGTCACGGAGGAGGAGCTCGATGTGCCCGTGGAGGCCCAGGGGCTGTCGCTGTTCGGCGCCAACCACGTGGACGGCGCCCGGGGTTGGGAGCGGCTGGTCGCGCACGAGCTGGCGCACCAGTGGTTCGGCAACAGTGTGTCCATCGCGGACTGGCGGCACATCTGGCTGAACGAGGGGTTCGCGAAGTACGCCGAGTGGCTGTGGTCGGAGCGCTCGGGGGGCCGTACCGCCCAGCAACTGGCCGGTGCGGCACACCGGTTGCTGTCCTCGCTCCCGCAGGACCTGCGGCTGGCCGACCCGGGCCGCAAGTCGATGTTCGACGACCGGCTCTATGAACGCGGCGGGCTCACCGTGCACGCGGTGCGCTGCGCGATGGGCGACGAGGCGTTCTTCCGGATGCTGCGCGGCTGGGCCGGGCTGCACCGGGGCGGGGCCGTGACCACGACGACGTTCACGGCCCATGTCAACCGGTTCGCGGACGAGCCGCTGAACGGGCTGTTCGACGCGTGGGTGTACGGGACGGCGCTGCCGTCGTTGCCGACGGCGATTCCGGCGCGGCCGGCGCATCCGCCCACCAACGCCGGACCGGCGTAGGCGGGCGGGGCTTCCGGTCGCAGCTGACCGGCGGGCGGGGCCTTCCCGTCTCAGCTGACCGGCACCTTCAGCTTGTCCCAGCTGGCCTTGCCCGGGATGCCGTCGGCGTCCTTGCCCCGGAAGTGCAGCTTGTGCTGCCAGGCCTGGTAGGACGTGCGGTCGGCCTCGGTCCACTCGGGGCCCGGGCCCTCCTCGTAGTGGCCGCAGCCCTCGGCGACCAGGCGGCGGCCCATCGCGGTGATGATCGGGGACTTCTGCCCGAGGTGGAAGAAGTCCGCGCCCGGGAACGGGACGTACGAGGGTCTCGACGGTGTCGGTTTCGGGTCGGGCTTGGGATCCTTGCCGCCGAGACGGTCGGCGATCCGCTTGCGCATGCCGTCCATGGTGAAGCCGCGCGGGTCCTGCTTGCCGGGCTGCCACTCCTTGTGTCCGATCACCGAGCGCTCGCTCCAGCCGTGGTGGCGGCAGATCGCGGCGGCGACCTTCTCGATGGCCTCCTTCTGCGCTTCGGGCCAAGGGTCCTTGCCGTTGCCGAGGTTGATGCACTCGAAGCCGTAGAAGTGCCGGTTGCCGTCGGTGTCGGCCTCGTTGTCGCCGGGCAGCTTCGACTCGTTGATGACGGCACGCAGGACGTCGCTGTCGCCCAACCCGGCATGGTTGGCGCGGCCGTTGCCGACGAGGTGGATCTCGCCCTTCTTGTCGATGACGCCGTGGCAGAGCGGGCCGGGCAACCCGGAGTAGCCGTTGTAGCAGATGTCCACGGAGGCGGCGGTGCCCGAGGTGACGGTGTGGTGGATCATCACGCCGTTCACCGGGCCCCAGGGGCCCTTGGTGTTGCGGTTGTGGGTGCGCCAGTTGCGGACCTCGTGGACCGTCAGGCCCTCCGCGCGCAGGAGTTCGACCATCTTGGACGCGCTGATCGGCTTGGCCATCACTTGTATCCTTCCGCCGCCGCCTCCGCTTCCGCGGTGGTCTGGGACCGTCCGTGCGAGGGGTCTTCGGCTGCCTGTTCCTGCCTGCGGGCATGCTCCTCCGCCGCGAGCGTGGCCTCGTCCGCGGCCGGGATGCCGCCGGCCAGCGGGCCGAAGGCGAGCCGCAGGTCCACGGTGCTGCCCTCGCCCTTGACCAGGGCGAGCGGGGCATAACTGCGGACGATGCCGAAGGGCGCCTGGAGGAGGGGGCGGCGGGCCGGGTCGGCGGGCCATTCGACGCTGCCGGTGGCGGTGCGGGCGGGGATGATCCAGTGGTCCCCGGTGCGGTAGCGGGCGCCCTTGGCGAAGTACACCTCGACGCCGTCCTCCAGGGGGAGCCACTCGCCTTCCTCGAGTTTTACGGCCCCGCCCTTGAGGGCTGATGTACGGCCCTTCCGCCTGGGTCCCTCGTGGTGGTCCCAGCGCCGCAGGAACGGGTTCAGGTGGGGCAGGCGGCCGACGCCGGGGTCCGGCTCGGCGGACAGGCGGACGCGGCGGCCGGGCAGGTCCAGTTCCTCGACGCGCAGCAGGGGCAGGGCTTCCAGGCGGGAGGTGTAGGCGGTGTCCGTGAACTCCACGAAGTCGCCGACGTCCAGGTCCAGCTTGTCGTCGTGGCCGAGGGAGGCCAACTGCACCCAGGTGCCGTCGAGTTCGTCGACCGGGAAGACCACCGAGCCGTTCTCGCGGGACCACTTGAAGGTGGCGTCCGCGGCCTCGCCGCCGGCGTGGATCTCGACCCGGTAGAGCTGGTTCTCCGGGCCTCGGTAGCGGGCGTCGGGCTTGACCAGGCAGGGGTCCTCGTCGGCGTGGTCGGGGCGTTCACTGCGGGCGGCGAGGCGGGCGGTGGGGGCCTGCGCCTCGGCCCACTTGTCGAAGGCGGTGCGGACGACGTCCTTGGACGGGTCGGTCTCGTCGATCGCCAGGTCGGCCAGGGACAGCGACAGCACCTGCCAGACGACCTTCATGCGGGCGGCCGTGTCGGGCATCGCGGCGCCCAGGGCGACCTCGCGCAGCGCGGGGTCCTCGGCCGCGCTCACCGCCCGCTCCCACACCGTGAGGTAGGCGACGAACGGCGACTGGGCGGGCGAGGGCAGCCGGTCGCCGGGCTTCTCCGGGTCCCGGAAGGCGTCGGGCTGGTCCCAGTAGGTCCAGAAGGCGGGCGGCTCCGCCGTGCCCGCGGTGTCCGGCGTCTCCGCCGTGTCCGCCGTCTTCTCGGAGTCTTCCTCGTCGGGCACCGGCACGCCGGGCGCGGGGCGGTTCGCGTCGAGGAGGATGCCGTCGACGTAATAGCGGCCGCCGTGGATGTGCAGGGTGTCGATCTCGTGCCTGCCGCCCACGTACTCGATGCGGAAGCCCGCGGCGTCGCGCGGCCCGCCGTGCCGGCCGATCAGGTCGGCGGCGAGGGTGCGGGCCTGGTGGAGCTGGATCGCGGACTGTTCGTTGGCGTCGGCGTCGAGCTGGACGCGGCCCTGCTGGGCGATCACCGCCGAGTAGTGCCGTTCCGGGCGGAACGTGAGGCGGGAGAGGTCAGCGTGCATGGAAGGGGTCCCCCTGGTTCAGGAAGTGTGCGTAGGTCTGTGGGCGCGCTCGTGCGTGCGTGCCTCGTGTGCTCGTGCGCTCAGGTGACGAAGAAGATCCCGGCGTCCGTGCCCGCGGGCGTGTACTCGGCGAGCCGTGCCCTCAGGCCGTCCTCGCGCTGCGGCCGGTACAGGTCGTGGAAGGCACCGAGTTCGGCCCCGTCGTCGGCGCCGCGCCGGAGTTCCTCGGGGCAGCGGTCGGCCAACTGGGCGTACCAGGGCGTCCCGTAGCGCACGGAGGTGAACAACGGGCTCGGCTGCGAGGGGCTGCGGTGCCTGCGGGGCGTACGGGATCCCGCGGGGACGTACGTGTGGCGCAGGCAGCCGATGCCGCGCCGGGCCACGTGCAGCCGGCCGGTGAAGACCGAGTTCTCGGCGATCTCCACGGCGTGCGTGTGGACTTCGCCGATGACCGTCGAGCGGTGGACGTGGAGCACCGCGTGGGCGTGGCGGCAGTCCGGGGCGGAGAGTGCCTCGCGGTCGTGGCCGGTGGCGTCGAGGACGCTGTCGCGGAGGTGGATGTCGAGGGGGTCCTCGCTCACCTCGTCGCCGATGACCTCGATCGTGCCGAGGATGCTGTGCTCGATCTGGAGGCAGGCGGTGGTGCGTTCCAGGACGATGCTTGGTTCGTCGGGCGAGTGCGGTTCGCACTCGGGCTCCAGGGACCAGCCGGGCACGAGGGTGCTGTGGCGGAGGACCACGGCGCCCATCGGACCGGTGACGTTGATGCCGCGGCCGGCGACGAGCAGCCCGTCGAGGACGATCCGCGGCCGCTCGTGCGGGGCGCAATCGCCGTCCACGGCACGGATGTTGAGGGCGTCGGGGCGGTTGCTGTACCAGTCGAGGAGGCGGATGACCGGCCGGGTGCCCTCGGCCGCGCGCAGTTCGAGGCGGTCGCCGGGGTCGAGGTCGAAGTCCAGCTGCTCCTGGTGGGCGCCGCTGTGGGTGATCTCGATGATGCCCTCGGGCCCGGAGCGGTCCGCGCGCCGGTCGTGCTGCCAGGCCCGGTAGGCGTCCATGATCTGGCGGTACGGCTGTCCCGGGCCGACCCGGTAGCAGGCCGCGTCGGGACGGGCCACGCGGTCGGGCCGCTCGTACTCGCCGCCTCCCAGGTCGGCGCCGTACGCGTAGTGGTGGTCCACCCACACGCCCTGCCGGGGCGCCGACCGGGACCCGAACGCGATCCGTCCGAGCTCCGGATCGACGGCGACCTGCCCGCGCTTGGGGCGGTAGCGCCAGTCGGAGAGGTCGGCGACCACGATGTCGGACGGCGGTACGGGCCGGTCCTCGCCGTCGCGCCGGATGACGAGGCTCTTGCCGGGGCCGTAGTAGTCGAGGAGCCGGTCGTGGAGCAGGCGCCGGGTGATGAACGCCGGGACGTGGTCGGCGGCGGCGATGTTGGTGGGCGAGGGTTCCGGGACCGGTTTGGTCACCAGGGGGCTGTCATTGCCGAGGATCGAGAAGGTGTAGAGGTTGCGGGCGCGGTCGACGCAGTAGGCCGGGGAGGACGTCAGGGAGTACGCCTTCAGCCGCCAGACGAACAGGGCGACTCCCGCCGGGCTCCAACCTCCTTGCCGCTTACGGGACTCGGCGCGGCGTACGTCGACCGTGCGGGCCGCGGTGTCGAAGGGGCTGCCTCCGAGGGCGAGCGCGGAGCCGTCGCGGAGGTCGAGGAGGCGGCCCCTCTCGCGGCCGAGCTTGACGGACTGGTTCTGGGCGACCAGCCGCGACAGCTCGACGGCCCGGGCCGGCCAGCCGGCGACCTGTTCGGAGATCTCCTCCAGGAGGTGCAGGGTGCCCTTGCGGCGGCGGCTCGCGACGGTCGCGGCCACGTCGGCGCGCGGCGCGACGGCCTCGGCGAGCGCCTCGCGGCCACCCTCGTGCAGGCCGGTGGTCAGGACACGTTCGTAGCCGGGGAGCGTGCGGTAGCCGACCAGGTCGCCGAGGTACGGCAGCACCCAGGGGGCGGCCGTCTCCACGAAGAGGTCCTCGTAGCCCTGCTGGACGCCGTCGCGGACGCGGTCGAGCTGCTCGGCGATCACCGCGAGGAGGGCCCGCAGGGGCTCGCCCTCCTCGGCGTCGCGGAGCAGGTGCCAGCGGGGCAGGAGGGCGGCGAGGCCGTCGGGCTCACGGGTGGTCGCCGGGGCTGTCGTGTCCAACTGGACGTCCGGGGAGCTCACTTGACCTCCGTCAGGATCAGGGTGTCGGCGGCCTTCGGGGACAGCAGCGCGAGCTGCGCCGGGCGGATGCCGCGGAAGACGAACACGGTCCGGCCCTTGGCGAGGCGCCGGGTGTCGGTGATGTCGGGGTTGAGGCGCAGGAGTTCGGCGAGCGGGATGCCGTAGCGGGCGGAGATCTCTGTGAGGCTCTCGCCGCCGTCGGCCCGGACGGTGTGGGTGTTCTCGTCGTACGTCGCCGGGTGCGCGGCGACCTGGGATCGGGGCTCGCCCGGGTTGGTCAGCAACTCGGTCAGCTGCTGCGGGGTGGCGGAGGCGGGGACGCCGGTGAAGACGTCCACGTCCACGTAGTCGACGCCGGGCACGGTGTGGGCGGTGGCCAGGAGTTCCGAGAGGCGGGCCGGTCGGCCCAACTCCCTTCCGTCGTAGCCGAGTCGGCGCAGGAGGGCTTGGCGCAGGCGCGGCTCCACCGTCTCCCAGGCGTGGTCGGGGGCCACCTTCACCTTGGCGGCGACGAGCAGCAGGACCAGTTCGCGTACGTCGACACGGACGGGGAGGCCCGGGTCGCCGTACTCGGTGAGGGCGCCGCGCAGGGGCCGCAGGGTCTCCTCGGCGAGGGGCACGTCGTCGGTGCCCGCGACCGTCACGTGGAGCACGCGGCGCCGCCCGTCGAAGAGTTCGCGCGCGGCGGCCCGGCCGATGCCGGCGCGGGAGCGGGCGAAGTCCTCGTAGTCGGCCTCGGAGACCAGCCGGTCGAGGGCGGAGACGGCGAGCGGGATCGTACGGCGGGTCAGGCCGGGCCCGTCCGCGTCCGCGCCGCCGGTGGCCGGGCGCGGGTTGGTGACCGCGGTGACGCCGAGCGGGCGGGTGAGGGGCTGGGTGATCCGGTCGGCGGCGACGTTGGCGGCCCGGCCGGTGCCGAAGCGGTAGCGGGCGTGGACGTTGTCGTGTCCGGTGGGCAGCCGGGCTCCGTGGACGCCGTCGCCGAAGGTGACCGTGGTGCGGCCGTCGGCGGTGGAGCCGCTGATGTAGACGCGGTCACGCGGTCCGCGTCCCGCGAGGCTGTCGACCTCGTGCCAGAGCACGCCGTCGACCCGGATCTCCAGCACCGGTGTGGCACCGAGGGGGTTGTCGTCGGCGAGCCAGGTGAGCGGGGACTGCCAGAGCACGAAGGTCTGGCCGACCCGGTCCGAGTCACCGCTGCCGATGGCCTCGTCCCGGCTCTCGCCGTGGGTGACCTGGACGACGTTGCCGAGGATGCGGACGCTCTCGCGGCGGTAGCGGTGCGCGAGGTCGGCGGTCAGAGTGAGCCGGGTGTGGACGCGGTCGCCGGGGAGGCGGGGGTCCACGGCGGCGTCGGCGGCGGCGACGGTGACGATCTCGGTGGCGGGGACGGCTCCCGGCAGGTCGCTGCGCTCACCGCTGACGACGAGGGTGCGGCCTGGGGCCGGCCCGTCGTACAGCTCGGCGAGTTCGATCTCGTTGCCGTGCACGTCCTCGCCGAGCGGTTCGTCGGCCAGGCGCAGGGGCTCGCCCGCCGCGTGCACGGTGGTGTCGCGGATGTGGGAGAGGAGGACGTCGAACTCGTCCAACCAGTCCTCGGCCAGGGTGAGTTCGGTGCCGCGGCCGGTGATGCCGTAATTGGTGTAGGCCGTCGTACGCTTCGCCCTGACCTGGGTGGTGACGAAGGCCAGCGCGGGATCGCCGGGGATCGTGTCGCCCTTGGCGGGCCGCTGGACGGCGACCCAGCTGCCGACGGTGATGCCGTCGTGGACGGTGTCGAGCTGGAGGATGCGGCGGTTGACCGGCTCCGGCTTGCTCGCGATGACGACCTCGACGTTGGGCTCGGTGCTGCCGATCGTGTAGCGCAGGCTGACCTCGTACTCGCCGTGGGTGAACTGTTCGTTGGTGCCCGGGCGCAGGGCGATCTCCTCGGCGGTGCCGTTGTCGATGCTCACGCGGACCACGCCGTCGTCGTCGGGCCGGGACACCAGCAGGGTGCGGTCGGGCAGGCCGTCACGGAGCCGGACGGTGACACCGGGGTCCTGGGCGGCCGCCGGGCGACGGGCACGGTCCTGCGTGGCCCCGGTCGACAGATCGACCTGCCCCGCGCCGAGCGCGAAGGACACCGGCCCGTCGAGCGGCAGGGGCACGGCCCGCTGGTCGGAACTGCTCCCCTCGATGTACTGGAAGTCCGCCCGCACCGGCACCTTGCCCGCGGTGTCGTAGGCGACCCGCACCCCGGTCAGCACAGACCCGGTGAGCGGCCAGTCCGCGGTGCGGATGACCCGCCCGCGATCGTCCTGGACCGGCTTGAGGGGCGCGGTGGCCCCGAAGGGCGCGGCGGTGACACGCAGGGCGAGCAGCTCGCGGAGAAGCGGCGCGGCACCGGGTACGGCCGTTGTGCGCCAGGCCGGATAGAGGGTGCGCAGGGACGGGTTGAGGGCGGTGAGGAGGTGGGCGGGGTCGGTGGTGGGGTGGGCGGCGCCGGGTCCCGGGGTGGGGGTGGTGGCGCGGAGGGCGGGAAGGAGGGCGCTGAGGGCTTGCAGAGCAGCGGTACGGGGGTTGTCTTTCAGGGGCGCGACCGGCTCCGTCGGCGCGGCGGACGACCGATTGCCTTCGGTCTGCGCAGGAGCCAACGCCAGTGCCCGCTCGGCGAGTTCACCGAGCACCGCCTCCAACTGCTCGAACCACGCGGCGACATCTTCGTAGGGCTCAGCCAGTACCTGCGCCTCACCGAGACGCGCGATGGGCTCCGCCAGGTGGCCCGCAAGACGCTCGGGCGTCCTGATGTCGTCCAGGTCGTCCCGGAGCGGGGCAAGCACCTGGTCGTCGATGTCGTCGATCAACCGGCTCACCGGCCGCGGATTGGGTACCTCGGGCGTCGGCGGCTCGTCCCCCGGCTCCCCCGGCGCCGAAGGCTCCGCGATCCACCGCCGCACTTCGTCGACGAGCTCCTTCAGCGTCGGCGGCGCGGACTTGGGCAACGAGATCGCGGTTATGTCGTCGTCCCGGTCGATCCGCGTCCCGGCGACCGGCAGCAACATCCGCTGGCCACCGGCCTGTTCACCGAAGACGAAGAGCAACTGGTCGCCGGTCCGAAGGGAGTTCGCCGTGCCCTCCACGAACAGTTCCGACCGGCGTTCCAGGTCCGCCGGGGTCACCAGAGAGGGCCGACGCCTGCGTACCTTCAGCTCGTTCCAGTCCCACCGGGCGCTGAGATCCCGGCTCGTCTCGAACGTCAGGGACTGCTCGTCGGCGGACGCGGGCACGCTGTGACTGAGCGCACCGCGCGGGATGAGGACCGGCAGTGTCTCGGCGCGCGGATCACGTTCCAGGGTGTACGCCAGATACGTGGACGCCGCGACTCCCGGACGCGGCCGGTGGCCCACCAGTCTGCCCAGCAGCACCAGTGACCGGTGCTCGTTCGCCGTCCGGACGTAGGCCTCGTCGGCGATCCGCTCGGAGTGGAAGGTGAGCAGGTCACCGAGGACGGCGGTGGCGTCGAGCAGGCCGATCACCGGGTCGTCCGGGGTGCGGACGGTGAGGCCGTTCAGGGCCGGGTACGCGGGTGAGGCGAGCCGGTCCAGGAGGGCGGCCAGGAACGAGCCGTAGTCGCCGACGCGGTAGTCGAGGGCGGTGCGGCCGGGTGGGTTGTGGATCGGGGCGGGCGCGAGACGCTCGTCGTGGCCGCCGCAGCCGCATTCTTCGGACGCGCACATCAGGCACCTCCCAGGGATATCGCCAGCAGGCCGTTCTCCGGCCGGTCGGGGTCGTTGTCGCAGATGGCGATCTCCAGCGGGCCGAGCCGCAGCACGCCGTCCTCCCTCTCTCCTCGATCTTGCTCGAACAGCCTTTGCAGCCGTGTGACGTGGACGCCTGTCACCCCGGGGACGGCTGCCGCGGCGGCGACCAGCCGGCTGAGCCGGACGGGTCCACCGAAGGTCAGCGCGTCGGGGTGGAAGAAGCCGTGCCGTCCGTTGCCGAGCACGCGGTACAGCTCGGCGAGGATCTGCCCGTGCTGGTGGCCGGGGGCCGCGCAGACGGTCAGCGCGATGTCCAGCGGCACGAGCCTGGCGGGGCCGACGACCAAGTCGTGGCCGATGCGCCGGTAGGCCTCCAGGGACTGCTCGACGTGCGCGAGAAGGTCGGCCGACGGCTCGGCGTCGCCGTACGCGTCGATCGCGATGTGCGCCTCCTGGACGCTGCCCGTCCAGCGGAGTGCGGCGGCGGCCCGTTGCACACCGGGCAGTTGGCCCGCGAGGGCCGCGTAGTCGTCGGCGGTGACCGCGCGCAGCCGGGTGCGGCGCAGGTCGAGGGGGGCCAACTGGCGTGCCTGATCGACGGGTTCCGGTTCGGTGCCGCCGACGGCGGGCAGGGGGTTGCGTACGACGGCCACCCGAGCCTGCGGATCGCCCTGGACGACGAGGTGGTTGATGGCCTCCGCGCCGACGTTGCCCGCGTGACCGCCACCGAGCCGGTAGTGCAGCGCGAGGCGGCTGCCGGGGGCGGGCCGGGCGCCGTGCCGGCCGTCGCCGAAGCGCAGGGCGAGACGGCCGTCGTCCTCGAGTTCGCCGACGAAGTGCCGGTCACGGGGGCCGCTGTCGAGGAGGTCGCGGCGCGGCGCCCACCCGACGTCTTCGTCGTGGAGGCGTACGGCGGGCAGGGCCCGGCGCGGGTCCTGGGTGAGCGCGGCGGTCGCCGGGCCGCGCAGCACCGGCTCGTCGGGGTGGAGTCCGGCCGCGTAGGGCGGGCCCCAACTGTGCGCGATCTCCCAGGCGATGTGCGGGCCGAGGATCGTGCCCGCGCGGGCACGGGCCGCGAGGATCTCGACGCGGCGCAGCTTGCCGTCGAGCAACCGGTCGCTGCGGTGCAGGAGTTCACGCAGCGCGCGCACCGGATGGCGGCGCAGTTCGAGGCGTTCGAGGACGTGAAGGCCGTAGACGATGGCCAGTTCGGCGATCTCCTCCTGGCTCAGGCCGTCGCGGTCGCGGGCGCTGCGCCACAGTTCGACGAGCCGCTGCCGGATGCGTCCCGGGATCGCGGCGATGCGCTCGGCCTGACCGGCGGCGACCGTGGCCGGCTCCGGGTACGGGACGGCCTGGACGACCGGGGAGCGGCCCAGGACGGGCCGGAAGCGCGGCGCGATGCCCGGGTAGACCGACTGGGCGAGCAGGGTGCGCAGGGCGGCGGCCTGGGCGTACGACGTCCCCGGCACCACGCGCTCATGCCGCTGCCCGGCGCGTTCCAGACCCAGTCCCGCGCGCACGGTGGCGGCCTCGCCGACCGTGGTGAACAGCTCGCGGATGTCGTCGGGTACCAGTGCCTCGCCCGAACTCGCTTTGTCTGTGAGGAAGTTGATGAGCCGGGCGGGAGCGTTGCCCTCGTCGCGGTCGCCGCAGCCGAAGGCGGGCGGGGCGCAGGGGGCGACAACGGCGGGCTCGGGCGGGACGGTGACCGTCTCGGGGAGTCCGTAGAGGGTGCGGCCGTGGTCGACGAGGACGACGTTGCCGCGGGCGAGGGTCACGTCCTCGACGGGCAGACAGTCGCGGCCGGCCCGGGTGGTGAGGCAGAGGGAGAAGCGGAGGGCGTCCTCTGCGGCCCAGGTGACCTCCAGGACGGGCTGGTCCTCGATACGGTCGACGGCCGGGCGGACGGAGGTCAGGCGCACGGCCTGGCGGTGGGCGGGGTCGGCGTCGCCGGGGGTGCCGGTGCGGCGGCCCTTCACCTCCTCCAGGACCAGCAGGTCGCCGGGTTTCAGGTCGAGTCGGCGGTCCTGGCAGGTCTCCCGGTCCCGCCACTCGTCGCGCAGGGTGGCGGACGTGGCGCCCTTGGGCAGGGCGGTGACCTCGCCGCCCCAGGTCCACAGGCGGATGGCGTTGTGCGCTGCGCGGAGCTCCAACGGGTCGGTGGCCAGGACCGGTTCGAAGACCTCCACCGAGCCGCGCTCGTCCAGGTCGCCGAGGTCGTTCTCGTCGATGACCGTGCCGGGTCGGGGGCGGTCGTGCGGGTCCAGGGTGCGGACGTCGACGGAGGCGAAGCGGAAGGTGCCCGGGGCGAGGGTGGTGTCGCCGGCGGTCTCGACGGTGACGTAGGCCCTCGCGGTGCAGCCGTCATGCATCGCGTAGTCGATGAGGCGGAGGTGCCGGCGTACGGAGACCCGGCGGCGCGCGGTGTCGAGGTAGGCCTCGGTGGCGACGGCGTCCTGCTGGTAGCTGATCTGGTCGCCGGTGTACGCGAGGAGTTCGACGAGGGTCACGCCGAGGTCGGCGGGGTTGCGCTCGACCCAGTCGGGGGTGGTGAGGGCGAGGCGGTCCAGGAGCAGCTTGCGGATGCTGTCGTAGTCGCGGGCCGTGTAGTCGATGACCGGCGCGTCCGGGAAGTCGTGCTCCCGGGGACCGTCGTCCCTGCGGTCGAAGGGGGTCGGGCCGCCGGGGCGGAAGGAGAAGCCCGCGCTGTGGTAGCGCTGGTCGAAGCCCCGGAAGGGTTCGGTGCCGGGGCGGCCATAGGGGTCGGTCTCGACGAGCGAGAGCCGGTAGCGGGAGGTGTCGCCGGCCCGGTCGAGGGTGACGTGGAGCAGGTCGTCGAGCTCCGGGTCGTCCTCGCGTTCGACACTGATGTCGACCGCGGTGATGCCGGTGACGCGGCGGCCGCCGTCGATGCGCACGTTCTCGGGGCCGAGACCGTGCGGGGCCTTGCCGAGGAAGGTGACGGTCAGGAGGAGCCCGTCGTCGCTCACCTCGACCGCGTCGACTCCGTTGAGCTGGGCGGCCCTTACCTTCGCCCGGCGGGTGGTCGTGGTCATGCCGCCCTCCCCTCGAAGTGGTCGTCGCGCAGGGCGCCGGTGGCGCGGACGACGTACGACAGATGGACCCGTACGACGTTCTCCTCGCTGTCCATGTCGAGCGCGACCACCTCGATGAGGTCGCCGAGCCAGCGCTGGAGTGAGGCCTGTACGGACAGTTCCAGGGTGCTCAGGAGCTCCGGGCTGTTCGGGGCGAAGACCAGGTCGAGCAGTCCGCAGCCGAAGTCGGGGCGCATCACGCGTTCGCCGGGGCTGGTGAACAGCAGCTGTTCGATGAGGTCGTGGACGTGCTCACCGTGGCCGGCGTGCGCGGTGCGGCCCCGGCGGTCGGCGTGGAAGGGGAACGCGAGGTCGGAGCGCGTGCGGGCGCGTGGGCTCATCGGACCGTGACCTTTCGCTGTGCGGCCTGGACGACGGGCGGTCCCTGCGGGAGGAAGGCCGCGGTCAGGCACTGGGCCGCGGAGGTGTCGAGCAGTACCGGGGCGCCGCCGACGGTGATACCGCTCGCGGAGGCCGCGAAGCGTACGGACGTGCACGGCTGCGGCACACCGGCGGCGGTGTGGGTGCAGCCGGTGACGAGGTAGGTGGCGGAGGTCGCCACCGCCCGACCCCCGATCAGCACCGCCGGGGACGAAGTCTGCGCCGCTGCGGCGCGCCCCCCGTGCGGGCAGCAGATCACGGCATCGGTGGCCAGCAGGTTCCCTGATGTCCCGGACACGTTCGTCGATCCCCCGTTTCTAACGCTTCGGCTGTACGGTCAACTGGCCCTCGTTGACGATGACGTGACCGTCCTGGAGGGTGATGCGGGCCTCACCGGCGGCGATGACGATGGCCGCCTCCGTGATCCGGATGTACGCCCCGTTCTTGGCCTGGAGCAGAATCCCCTCGTCGGCACCGGTCACGTCGTTCATCACGATCTTGTGCGCCAGCTGGGTCTGGACGACGACGGGCTTGAGCGCGGAGGGCCGGGCGAGCTCCCGCTGCGCGTCGGGCGGGAGCTCGGTGCGCTCCCCGTACCAACAGCCCGTCCAGATGGGGAAGCTGGGATCGCCCTGCTCGAACTCCACCCACACACCGGCGTCCTTCGGCGGCACCACGACGTGTCCCGCCTCCTGACCGGTGAACGGCAGGCAGGGCAGCGCCCATGTCGAGGGCTCGTCGCCGAGCACGTCCGGGACCTGGACCGTGATCCGGCCGATGCCCAGCGGGTCGTTGTTGTCGATCACCCGGCCGCGGAACTTGCCGAGATAGCGATTGCTGGGTGCCGCCATGGTGGGGCTGCTCCTGTGGGTGTAGTTCTGCTCGATGTGGTTCTGCTCGATGTGGTTCTGCGGTGGTCTACGGCCGTACGGTGTCGCCGCGCGCGACCAGGCCCTCCCGGGAGAGGGTGAAGTTCTGGGTGAAGGAACCGGGACGGAGGTTGTGGGTGACCGACTTGACGTAGTAGTCGCCGTCGTACATCGCCCCGGAGCCGCGTACGCCGACGAGGCTGCGCGGATGGAGCAGATAGCCGTGCCGGGTGACGTCCAGGGAGCCGGAGCCGGTGATGGCGTCGGCGGACGTCGCGGCGCGGGCGAGCAGTTCGGCCTGCGCCTGCTGGACCTGCTGCTTGGCGGTGCCGGCCAGCGTCCTGCGTTTGAGCGCGGGGGTGGGGCGGCGGCCGAGCGGCGGGCGCAGCGGGCTGATCGAGGGCTGGCCGAGCAGGGTGGCCTGCCGGTTCGCGGGGTCCTGCCAGCGGGCCTGCGGCTCCTCGCGCGCGGTTCCGTCGTAGGCGAACGTCAGCTGGTCCACGGTCGAGTTGGCGTCCATGTTGACGCTGAGCGCGTGCTGGCGGACGCCGAGGCGCACCTCGGGTCCCCAGTAGGCGGAGGACTGGCCGGCGGTGGGGCCGGGCTCCAGGTAGAAGACGTAGCCGTTCGCCCTGGCCAGCTCCGTGACGTACTGGAGATCGGTGCTGGTCTGGTAGGGGACGCGCAGCTGCTCCTGCGGCGGCTGGAGGATCTGTTCGTCCTTGATGTCGGGCCGGATCCCGTAGTCGCGGTAGCGGCCGAGGATCGCCAGCACACGGCGCGACGGTGCCAGGTTCGGGTACGGCGCCGTGCGCTCCTCCAGGTCCATCAGGAGGGTCAGGTCCTCGCCGGTGACGGTGAGGGTGGTCTGGCCCGGCTGGTTGCTGGCGCCGACCTCCTGACGGACGATCAGCCCGTCGAACAGCACCTGCGGTGTGCCGCGGACGCTCACGGTCACGATCACCCGGGTCTTAGGGTCGAAGAACCCCTCGGGCAGCAGGTTGCGCTGGATCAGCCCGCGCTTGGTGAGGTCGAAGGCCAGCTGGAACCCGCTGCGCTCCCCCGCCGTGACGGTGATCTGCGCGGAGAGCAGGGCCTCCATGACCTCGGCGGGCACGGGCCGCGGGAGTTTGGGCCCCATGTGCAGGGTCATGTGGACGGGCCCCGCCCCGACGGGCAGTTCCTCAGGCACGCCGGCCCCCCTGCGGGAACCCTCCGGGCAGCGGTACGTCGACCACCCGGCCCGGCTCGTCGGTCAGCTCCCGTGGATCGAGGACGGGGTTGGCGTCGGCGATCTGCCACCACTGTCCCGGGTCGCCGAAGAGACGCTGCCCGAGCAGATCGGGCCGCTCCCCGGCGCCGACGACGTGCTCCTCGGTCTCCTGCGCGCCCAGCGGGGGCAGCAACCGCCGCTTGGTGTACCGGTGTTCGGTCGCGTCTGCTGCCGTGTGCACGCCGATCTCCGCGTCGTGATACCGACTGGACCGGGGATACGGGTGCGCCCCGGGTATCGCGTCCAGAGCGCTCTCGTACGGCTGTATGCCCTCGGCCATCCTCAGCCCCTCCCCAGGGTCGTCAGGTCGCGCCCGCCGAGCCCGAGCGCCCCGAGGCTGCCACCGCGGGCGGCCGCGGCGAGCCGTTCCTTCTGCGCGAGGTGCGCCATGTACAGATCGGCGCCGCGGTGACCGGCGGGCAGGTCGCTCACGCTGAGCACCTTGAGCCCGATGCCCAGGCTCGCCCGGATCGGGTTGAGGTCGACGTCGAAAGCGGACTCGTTGATCGACAGCTCGGTCAGCCGCACGGGAAGCACCCGCTTGCTGCCCCAGGTGAACAGGGTCAACGGCATCTCGATCGGGGTGATCTCGATGGTCCCGTTCTTCGTCTGCCGCGCCGCCTCGCGCAGTTGGGCGGTGGTCGGCTGCACGAGCATCTCCAACGTGGCCAGTTGGGGGTGGATCCCGTCCGGAGCGGCGATCTCCAACTGGTCGGTCGCATCGATCTCGGCGGTGAACTTCCAGGTCTCCTCGGCGGGCCCCTTGAGCCGCAGGGCCTCGTTCCGGTCCCCTCCGCCGGCGCCCCCTCCTTCTGCGTTCTGACCGCCGGCGGACTGGGGGGCGAGGGAGCGCTCCAGGGTGTCGGGGTTGAACTGGAGGATGATGATGCGTTGGGGGGTGCCGGTGTCGGGGTTCACTACGACTATGCCGGAGCGGATGGGTTTGGGGATGTCGGCGTAGCGGGTCATGACCGGCCCTCCTCCTCACCGGTTGCCACGGCATCCGCTGCCGCTCTGTCGATCAAATGGATCGGCGGGTCGGAGAACTCCACTCCGTGGGAGACGAGGACCTCGACGACTCGTCCCCCGAATACCAGGCTGGACGGGACGGGATAGACCTGTCCCTCGACTTCCTCACTGTCCGTCCAGGCGATTCCGCACTCTCGGAGAAATTCGAGATTGCGCGCTGTGAGAACCCTTCTCCCGTCGTGGGAGATCATCCACCGACCGGTGCTTCCCTGTTCCTTGCTGAACACGGTGAGGAGCGAGACCGGTTCGGGAAGCCGCGGTGCCCGGAGCAGCTCCCACAGGATGCCGTCTTCCCTCGGGGTCCACTCCACACCCTTGGTTACCGGCGCCAACAGGTCGAGCAGAGGACGGTTCGCCAGGCTGGAGCTTTCGTCCTCGGTGCCGATCAGGAGGGGGATGTCCTCCCGGAGATCCACCGCGTCCTCCGGGATGAGCGACAGGAGCGCTCCGTAATTCTCCGGCCGATCACTGTCACCCGGTTCAAAATCGTGGAGCAGGTAACACTGGATGCCGCGCCGTCGCAGTTCGGCGTATGCCGACAGGACTTCCTTCGCCGGTCCGGTCCAGCGAGTGGGACTGGGCGAGGAAACGCCGTTCCTCGTCATGATCTCCTCTGTCTCATCGCCCGGCATGGTCAGGATGGTGTGTATCGCTCGCATGACCCGACTACTTTCTGATCTGCTGGTAAAGCCCGCGTCCCTTGTCGATCTGTTCTATCCGGTACCCGAGATCACGGATGCAGGTGAGTCCCCACCTCCGGTGCGTCTCCGCAGAAGCGCCGATCCCCTCAAGGTACTTGCGAACCGATTTGTTGCCCGTATCGGGCAGGAAGGTTCCGTCCGGGGCCAACTTTGCCGGTTGTTTCCTGGCCATCCACACATTGAATTCCTGGTTTGCGTAATCCCTGGACCGCGCCAGGTTATTGACCGAGTTCGGCCCGTTTGCCACCTGCTCGTGGATGTGATGCCAGTTCCACTTCCGGCCTCCCTGATTCGTGAACCGGTAGGCATTTCGGTAGTTGAGCGACTGACGTGCGTCCGGGTCGTACTGGGACCAGGGGTCGGCGTTCCTGATCTGCTCGAAGCTCCTGCCGTACTTGAAATTCCCAGGGTTGGAGATCTTGCTCCAGACGGCCTTGCTTTTGATCCTCACGTCGAATTCGGCAGGACCATCCTTGCCATGACCGTAGAAGCGGAACGTCTCCTTTGCCACGCTTTCGACCTGCCCGATGTGCCAACCGCCGGTGGGTCGCTTGGCGTACACCCGCATACGGGAGTAAGGAGGCGGGTTCTTGTCCTCTTCTTCCTCCTTCTCGGTCCTGTTCTTGTCGTAGACCACGGCACCTTGCTTGGAGGTCCCGGTCGACTTCGCGGCTTCCTTGGGCTGCTGTTTGCCGCCCTGGGACTGCTCCTCCGACTCCTCCAGGGCCTGATCGGTCGACTCCGGACGCTCCATGTCCGTGGGCTGCGCTTCCTTTTCCGCCGGCTGCACGCGGAATCCGTCGGCTCCAAGGTCTCGCTCGGGATTGAGTTTGGCGTCGAAGTCCACCACCGGATCACCGCTCGCCGTCAGGTTGGTGAGACGGTAATGGCGGCGGAGTCCGTCGAGGGTGGCGCCGAGGACCCGCTCGGGTATTCCCCGAGCGAGGCGTGCGACGAGGTTCCGGCGCACGCGCGGAATGATGCGGTTGAGTCGCTCCTGCTTCGAGTCCTGCGACTTCTCCTCCTTCTGCCGCCGGTTCTGGTGCTGCCTCTTCTGCTCGTGCTGACGCCTCTTGTCGTCGCGCAGCCGGTCCTTCTTCTTCCTCAAGAAGTCACGGAGTTTCGCCGCGCTGTTCTTCAAGGCCTTTCCGACCTTCGATTTCTTCAGCTTCCTGCCGAGCGTCCTGGCCGCGTTGGCGACCTTCTTGACCGCGGACTTGACTGCTCCCTTGGCCTTCGCGAGGACTTTGCCGACGGGTGACTTGGGCTTCTTGGGCTTGGTCGGCTTGGGCCCCTCGATCTCCTTCTTCTTCTTGGGGGCCGTGTCGGACGCCTTGCCCTTGGGCGGGGTCTGCTCCTGTGCCTTGGCGGGAGCCTGGTCCTTGTCGGGCACCCGGTCCTTCACGGGACCCTCGTCCTGGTCGGGTGTCCGCTTCTTCGTCGGGTCCCGCTCCGGGTTCCTGTCCCGGCCCGGTCGCTCCGCCGGCGCGTCCTTGGGCTTCGCCGCCGCCTTCGGGTCCGGCTTCGCAGGCCCCTTCGGGGTAGGGGTGTCCTTCGGCTTCACCGGAGCCTTCGGGCCCGGGGACGGGGCACCCTTCGGCCTCGGCGCCACCGCCGGCTCTGACACCCTCTGCTTGGCGTCCCGCAACGCCCCCCGCGCCCGGTTGACCGCCGATCCCGCCGCCGACCGCGCTCCCTTACCCGTCTTCTTCAGGCCGTCCATGATCTTCTGGGACATCGCCTTGAGCCGTTTGCCCACGCCCTTGGTCGCCGAGGACAGGCGGATCATCAGGAAGTTGGCGATGAAGTCGAGGAGGGCGACGACGCCGGCGGCGACTGCCTCGGCGAAGAGGCATGCGGCCGGGCCCGCCTTGACCGCCTTCAGGTACGCCCAGAACTTCGAGAAGGCCGACAGGATGGAGCTGATGCTCTGCCAGGCCGCCATCAAGCCCTGGACGATGGTCAGGATCGCCCCGGCGGCCGGGACGATCATCGAGACGACCTTCTCTATGACCAGGGACGCGATCATCATCGGGAGGGACGCGATGATGGCGTCCCACGCCATCTTGCCTATCTGCTTGATCGAGACACAGCCCTTGACCAGGACGTCGATGACGGCCTTGCCGAGACCGAGGATGCCCTCCACCTTGGTGTCGAACCACCGCTTCACGCCCACCTTGATGGCGCCCCACAGGTGGTCCGTGATGCCCGTCTTCGCGGACGAGCCCGCTTTCGAGATCCAGCCGCCCGGGTCGGGGGCGATGTCCGCCACCAGGGCCGCGAACTTGCCCAGCGCCTCGATCGCCGCCTGGGCGAACTTGATCGCCCCCTCGATGACGGCCTGGAAAGCCTTGATGACCCCCTTGAGCCCGGCTTCCAGGACGTCCAGCAACGTGTTCAGGCCCGCCGCGAGGGCGTCGAGCAGCGTGTTGACGGCCTTCTTCAAGCCGTCCGCCAGCCGGTTGACCGTGGCGATGGCCGCGTCCCGCAGGCCCTCGATCGCCTTGCGGAACCTGTCTCGGAGTTCGGGGAAGGCCGCGAGCAGTACGTCACCGATCGCGATCAGGGCGTCGGCGAGCGCGTTGATCGCCGTGATGGCCAGGTCGCGGACGAAGTCGATCGCCGCGTTGGCCCACTCCTTGAACTTGTCGATGATGCCGTTGACGAGGGCGCGAGCGGCCTCGAAGACCTTGGTGACCGCTTCGAGCAGGCCCTTGAAGAAGTCGCCCACCTTGTCGGCGACCCAGCCGAAGAAGCCGCCGGAGGGTTTCTCCTCCTCCTTCTTCTTCTCGGCCTCCTTCTCGGCGTTCTCGCGCTCGGTGTCGATCTGCGCGTTGTCCTTGTCCTTGCGCTCGGCGACTTCCTTGTCCTTGTCGTCGCGCGCCTTGACGATCTCCTTGTTCTTGGTGGTGTGCTCTTCCTCGGACTGCTTGTCCGCGTCCTCGGTCTTCTTGTCCTGCTCGGCCCGCCAGTCCTCGCGCTGCTTCTGCGTCTCCCGGGCGACCCGGCCGCGTTCGGCGGTCTGCTTCTCGGTGTTCTGGGCGACCTCACGGTCGATCTCGGCCTGCTTCTCCTGCTTGGCCCGCTGCTCGCCCTGCTGGTGCTCCTGCTCCTTGGTGCCGAGATCACCCTGCGCCTGACCCGCGGCGCCCTGGATCTCGGAGCCCTTCTCCTGCTTGGCGACGGCTCCGACGCCGTCCTTGGGCTTGGAGGCGGCCTTGAGCGCGCCGCCCTTGCCGCGCTTGCCGGCGCCGCCTGACGCCTTGCCGGTGAGCTGTTCCTGCGGCGCGTCGGGGAAGATCTGGTCCTCACCCATGGGCTTGGCCGCGTCGTCACGGCCGGTGCGCTGGATGTCGGACTGCTTGTCCTTGAGCGCCCTGGCCTGGTCGTCGGTGCGCGTGGGGTCGCTGGCGCCCTCCAGCCGGATCTTGGGGGCGGGGCCGACCGTCTTGTTCCGCAGTTCGGGGTCGGTGGTCGGGACGGCGTCGGCAGCGGCCTCGACACTGGAGGCCTCGGCCTCGCTGAGCCCCTTGTCCGGCACGGCCGGGGGCGGCGGCGGAGGCACGTCGTCGGTGGGCTTCTTGCCCTCGGCCTTGTCGCTGCCCTTGGCCTTCTGCTTCTCGCCCTGGTCCTTGGGGCCGAGCTTCTCCACCCTGCCGGTGACCTGGGCCGCCGCGGGGGCGGCCTCGGGCGGCGCCGAACGCGTCTGCGGTGCCCCCGAAGGGCGTTCCCGTGTGGGCGGCTCGGCGGCGAGCCGCTGCTGCTCCTCGCCGACCTTCTTGTCCGCGGCCCTGTCGACGCCGGGCATGGCGGCGGCCGCCTGGTCGGGCGCCAGTTTGCCCACGGTCCGTACGGCCGCCTTGGGGTCCTGGCCCGAGACGTCCGGCGGCTCCTGCTCCTTCTCCTCGGGTGCTGCCGCCCCGCCGCCCCCGCAACCGCCCTTGCCGCCGTCGTCCTTCTCCGCGGCGGGCTCGGGCGGCGCGCAGCCGCCGCCGTCCTTCTCCAGGGACGCCTCGGGCTGCGGGGTACCGCTCTCCGTGTTCTGGCCGGGCGACCCGGCCTGCTCGGCGGCCGGGCTCACCGCCGCCTGCGCGACGGACGGCGCGGCACCGGGACCGGCCGCGGTGGTCGGCCCGCTCTTCTCGGCGGCGCCCACCGCTCCGCGCGGCGCGGCGCCGGGCCCACTTTCCTTGGGGATGCGGCTCTTGGCCTGGGGCGCTTCGCGCTCGGGCTTGGGCGGTTCGGCCCCGCGCCGGGCGGCGGGCGAGGGCTCGCGGTCCTCGACGGGGGTCCTGGGGGTCTGGGCGCCGGCGGGCCGCGACACGGCGGCCGCCGTCACCATGCTCGTGGTGACCGCGGCCGGGGACGGGCCCGCCCCGGTCGCCACCGGGCCCGGCACGGACCGCGCCTGAGCCCTCGTACGCTCCTGCCGCTCGCTCTTCTCGTCCTGCGCGTCCCTGGCGTCGGGCCGCTCCTCGGCCCCGGCGTCGCCGGAGTCGTCGGAGTCGGAATCGGCGTCCTTGTTCTGTTCCTTCTCCTGCTGCTGCTCGGCGTCGGGCTTCTCGGCCTCCGGCTCGGACCGCTCCTTGTCCTCGGTGGCGGGGTCCGGGCCGACCTCCTGGTCGAGCGGTTTCTCGGTCTCCTGGAGGTCCTTGGTACCGCGGTCCTGGGCCTGGGCGGCCGGTCCGTTCTCCGGCGGCGGCGCCTCGCCCTCGACAGGGCCCTCGTCCTGACCGGGAGCCTTCGGTTCAGGCCCGGCGGCTTCCTCGTCCGCCTCCCCGTCCCTCTTCTCCCGCTCCTGCTCGATCCTCTCCGCCTTCGTCGGCGGCGGAGTCGGAAAGGAGGGCGGCGACGGCTCGGCGGCGCCCGGCTGAACCTGGTCCGCGGTCGGTACGGCGGACAGGTCGAGGTCGGTCTCGGGCAGGTGGTCCTCGGGCTTGATGGCGGGCTCGGGCTCGGCGCCGGGCGCGTGCGCGGCCTCCTCCTCGCCGCCCGCGACCTCGCGATCGGCGCCCGCTTCGAGGCCGAGTGGCTGCTCCTCCTCGCGGGGGTCGCGCTCGTCCTCGTCCTTCTCGTTCAGCCCGTGCTCGGACAGCGCCGAATCGGGCTGCTCCGCCCGCTCGTCCACCTTCTCCGGCCGTACGGGACCGGGCTGGCCCTTCTGCTTCGGGTCCAGTTCCTCCCGTCTGGCTCCGGCGGCCGGCTGGGTCTGGGCGTCCTTGCGCCTGCGCTTGTCGGAACCGGGCGCGTTGGCCTGCTCGGGGTCGGCCTCCTCGCGTTCGCGCTGTTCCTTGCGCGACTCCTTGGCCTCCTCCACGCCCTCCTGCTGCCCCTGGGCACGCTCGTCGGCGGCCTCGTCGGTGCGCTCACGGTCGGCGGCGGCCCTCTCGTCCTCCTGCTGCTGCTCCTGCTCCGACCGCTGCCGGGAGGCGTTGCGTTCGTCCTCCTGCTCCTTGCGCCGGGCGGCCTCCTGGTCCTCGGTGGCCAGGTCCGCGCGCGCCCGGCTGCGGTCGCCGCTCTTCTCGTCGCGGGCCCGGGCGTCCTGCTGTTCCTCGCGGGCGTCGGCGGCACGTTTGTCCTTGGCGCCGTGGCCGGACTCCTGCTTCTTCTTCCACTGGACGCGTTCGACACCGAGTGCGTCGAAGAGGTCGGGCTCGGGCAGCGGTACGTCGGCCGGCCGCAGCTCCGACGGGCCGGGCGCGTCGGCCTGTTCGGCGAGGTCCAGGAGGCGCTCGTACTCCGGGGTGAGCAGCCGTGCTTCCAGCCGTTCGATGACCGAGTCCGCCAACTGGTCGGACATCTGGGCGAGTTGGAGCCGCACCCGACCGGAGGCGTCGGTGGGGTCGCCGCGCAGGGAGCGCAGCACGCCACCGGCGAGCCGGTCCACGAGGGCCGCGGGGTCGATGGCCTCGGCCCGCATCCGTTCGGCGTCGACGGTGGCATAGCGCAGCCAGCCCGGTGTCGCCTGCCCTTCCTCCACCGCGGCCGCGACCTCGCCGCCGGCCCCCGGGACGCCCGCCTCCGTCTCCCCGGCCCGCACGAGCGCCTGGGCCGCCGACTCCGCCTCCCGCTCGATCGCCTGCTGCGGCAGGCTCACCGCGCCGAGGTCACGACCGGCTCGCAGTGCGCCCAGGCCGGTCGGGTTCTGGACGGTGTGCAGGAGTTCGTGGGCGAGAAGACGGCGGCCCTCGTCCGTGCCGGGCTTGAAGGCGCCCTCGCGGAAGAAGACGTCCTGGCCGACGGCGACGGCGTCCGCGCCGAGGAGCTGCGTCAACTGTCCGGCGTCGCGGCCGGTGTGCAGCCGGACCCGGCTCAGGTCGTGGCCGAGCTGCTCCTCCAACTCCCGTCGGACGCCCGGGTCGAGGGGCTGGCCGGCGCCGCTGACGATGTTCTTAGGCTCGGGAGTACGGGACTTGGCGGCCCGTTCCTTGCGCTTACGGCGGCGCTGCTCGGCGGTCTGCTCCGCGCGCGCGTCCTGGGTCGGGGAGCTCACCGGCTCACCTCCCCGTGCCCGCTGAGCCCTTCGTGCACGGCGCGGGCCAGCTCCTGCCCGAGGCGTCGGGCCGAGAGTCCGGCGGGCAGCGGGGGCAGGCCGGAGAGGGCGGCGACGGCGAGGGGTCCGGCCGCGGCCAACGGCACTCCGTGCTGCCGTACCAGACGTGTCAGTTCCTGCTCGAAGGCGGCCGAGACCCGTTCCGGGTCGGCCCGGAAGCCGTCCAGAACCAACTCCCCGATCTCGACGCGGATCTGCGAAGGTTCCCGGTCCCGGGAAGGACTCACACCCATCCGCGAACCTCCCCCGGAGTGAGCGAGCGCTCCAGCTTCAGGTACTCGGTACGGGCGGCGGCGAGCATGTGCCGCATCTGCAGCCGGTCGCCCTCCTCCGCGGCGAGGAAGGCCCCGGACAGCGCGATGTTGCGGATCGAGCCGCCCGCCACGGTGAGTTGGGCCAGCAGCGCGGGGTCGATGCCCTTCATCGGGGCCTGCGGCGGCAGCACCCGGCGCCAGATCTCGGCCCGTTCGTGTTCGGCGGGGAACGGGAAGTCGACGACGAAGCGGATGCGGCGCAGGAAGGCGGTGTCGAGGGCCTTCTTCATGTTGGTGGTGAGGATCGCGAGGCCGCGGTAGGCCTCCATCCGCATCAGCAGGTAGCTGACCTCGAGGTTGGCGTACCGGTCGTGACTGTCCTTGACCTCGCTGCGCTTGCCGAACAGGGCGTCGGCCTCGTCGAACAGGAGGAGCGCGCCGCCGCGTTCGGCGGCGTCGAAGACGCGGCGCAGGTTCTTCTCCGTCTCGCCGATGTACTTGCTGACCACCTGGGAGAGGTCGATGACGAACAGGTCGAGGCCGAGTTCCTTCGCCATCACCTCGGCGGCGAGCGTCTTTCCGGTGCCGGAGCCGCCGGCGAACATGGCGGTGACGCCGAGGCCGCGGCGCAGGGTCGCCCCAAAGCCCCATTCCTGGTGGACGGTTGCCCGCTGCCGCACATGCGCGACGATCTCGCGCAGCACACTCGTCTGCCGCTCGTGCAGCACGAGGTCGTCCCAGCCGGCCTGCGGTTCGATACGACGGCCCAGCTCGTCCATGCCGATCCGGGCCTCGTCGAGGCCGGCCCGCCAGGCGAGCTGGGCGGCGTCGAGCTCGTCCTCGTGCGGGAGGCGGCGCCGTACGCTCGCGGCGGCCGAGCGTACGACGTGCGGCGGCAGCTGGAACTGGGCGACCAACGAACGCAGTTCACCGTCGGCGAGCTCGGCGACCTCGTCGAACGCGTCGCCCCAGAGCGCGAACTGCTCCTCGTCGTCCAGCCGCGGCACGGCCACCCGGGCCGCGTACGACCGCTCCGAGCGCAGCGGGTCCTCGCTCGACACCACCACCGGTACGGCCGCCCCGGCCAGGAACGCCTCCGTCGACGCCCGCTGGTCGCGGTCCAGTTCGCCCGCCTCGACGAGCAGCGCGGCGGGCAGCAGGATCGCCTCGCGCTGCCACAGCCGCGAGAGCCGGTCGCGCTCGACGGGGTCGGTCGGGACGTCCTCGGCACTCATCGAGTAGAGCCCGAGCCCCGAGCGGGCGGCAGCGGCGGCGGCCATGTCGGCCCGGCTGCGCAGGTCACCGCCGGTCACCTCCACCAGCGTCCCGTTCGTCCAGCCCTCGGCGAGCCGGCTCGCGGCCAGGTCGTACGACGGCGGCAACGCCTCCGGCACCGGAGTGCGGCGCAGCTGGCCGTGCAGCCGGGCGTCCAGGTAGGGCGAGCCCAGCAGGAAGTGCAGGACGCGTTCGTCCAGCCGCAGCCGGGACGTCGTCAGCCCGGAGGCGTCGTCCGGCTCGACGATTCGCCAGCGCCTCAGCGGGGCCACCGGCGTCAGCGCGCTCCAGTGCGGGTCCGCGAGCGCGGCCAGCGCGAGGGAGAAGGTGGGGTGGGCCCGCTCGGGATCACCACAGGCGGCGGCACAGCGCGCGCCGGCCGTGGGCTCCAACTCCTGGGCGGCGGTGAGCACTACGAGGTCCCGCTCGAAGGCGGTGAGCCCGAAGCAGGCCACGAGGGCGTCGAGGGGGGCGGTGCCGGGGGCGAGGAGGGCGGGGGCTCCCGTGGATGCGGGGTCAGGAGCACCATTGGATCCAGAGGCATGGGCACCCGTGGATCCGGAGGCAGGGGCCCCCGTCTCTCCGCCACGCGCCGCGTCCGCGCGTGCCGCGTGGGCGTCGACGCACGCGAGGACGCGCCGGATCTCACCGGTCAGCGTCGAGCCGCCGTCGCGCGCACCGCCGCCGCCGATCGTTCCGTGCGTTCCCTGTGTCCCCATGTCCTCACCCACCCCCGTCGCTCCCATGTGGTCTCAGCTCTCCGTGCTCTCGCCGTCGCCCCTCGGCGCGCCGGAGCCGCCGCCCCTGCTCCGGGTCGTCTTCTTCGCGGCGGTCGTGCCTGCGGTCTTCGCGGGCTTGGCCGGCTGTGCGGGCTTCCGCACCCGGGTCGGCGCCTTGGCCGCGGTCCTGGCAGGCGCCTTCGCCACGGCCTTGGCCGGGGACACGGCTTTGGCCGGAGACACGGCGGCGTCCACGGCAGGCTCCCCGCCGGAGGGTCCCGATTCCGGCACCGCGGTCCCAGCCGCCCCGCCGTCGACCGGCCCCGGAGGGACCGGCGCCCCAGGTGCCCCGAACGGCAGCACCCGCACCTCGGGCCGCTCGACCGGCCTGCCCGGCACGGGGCTCTCCCGGCCGTCGATGAAGACGAGGGCCGCCTGGTAGACCACCGACAGGGCGTAGGGGGTCTGGTAGAGCATCCCCCAGAGCTTGGAGGTCTCGTCGATGTCCATCACCGTCGGCGTGAACCGCACCCGCTGCGCCGCCTCGGCGAGGTCGCTGCCGTTCAAGTAGGGCCGCTCGGCGGCCTGTTCGATGACGTCCTTCGGGAGGATCGGTATCTCGTGCAGGGTGCGGATCACCGAGCCGAGCAACCGCTGCCCCACCAGCTCGGTCTCCTCGCCGTACGCGCTGATCACATAGTGCAGGTCGAGCGCGGCGGCGGGCCGCTTGACCAGCGTGCCGTCGGCCGCGCGGGTCGGCAGGTCGTTGTTGCGCTGCGAGGTGTTGGGCGTGACCTGGTAGAGGAACACGGAGATGGTGGGCTGCTCCAGCTGCGGATCGGCCGGCGGCTTGCGGGGCTCGACCTTGACGGCCTCGCCGAACTCCGGGCCCACGTTGTTCTCGATCAACAGGGCGAGGGCCTGGGTGACATGGGCGATGGCCAGGGCGTTGCTCATGACGTCAGTTCCTCGCTTCTCTCGTCGTGCCGCTCACTCACGCCCCCGTGCCAGGTAGTCGGCCAGGCTCACGGTCGCTCCGGGTCGCGACCCCGCGGACCTGCGGGAACCGTCCCCCGGCGCTCCGGATGCCGCGGTCACCTCGAGCCGTCCGATCTGCACCTGGACGACCTGCTCGGCGGCCCGGCCCGGACGCCGTGCCGCGGCCTGCCGTACGGCGTCCCGAGCCGCCGTCGTGTCGGCGGCATCGGGCCGCGGTGCCGGAGCCACGACGACGGGCGCGGTGTCCGTACCCCGCTGGGCGGTCCCGGCCACCGCGGTCCGTGACGGCTCCTCCCGCCCACGCCCCGGCGCGCGCCGTACGACATCGGGCAGCGGCCGCGGCCCCGGCGCCACGGGGGCGGCGGGCCGCAGCAGCGGCACCTCGGTGCGGGCCGCCTGCTCCGAGGGACGCGACGCCGGCTGCTCGGGCGCCCGCTCCTCCCGTACGACGGTCCGCTCCCGTTCGGTGTGCGTGCGCGTCGGTCCGGTGGCCGGGCGGGGCGCCTGCGCCGGCGGTGCGGCCGACGGAGTGGCCGAGGGCCACAGCAGCGTGTCCTCGTCGGGACCCGGCGTGGCGGCCCGGACCGCCTCGATCCGCTCGAAGGGGCCGGGCAGCCGGGGCCGCACCCGTACCGCCGTCGGCCCCGGTGCCGTGTGCCGGGCGATCAGCCGGTCGAGAAAGTCGGGCCCCTCGGGGGCCGGGGAGTCAGACATCCGCGCACAGCTCCAGGTAGTAGCGGCGCCGCGTGGGGCTGAGCGCCAGGATCTCCGGCTCGCTCCAGCCGTAGGCGGTGGCGAGCAGATGGACGTCAAGCAGCACGTCGCGGGCCCAGGAGTCCAGTTCGGTCCACAGGTAGGAGGCGATGTCGAGTTCGGCCCGGGTGGCCCGCCCGCAGTCCGGGCAGGCCACGTCGAGCGTCAGATCGGCGCCCGGGTCGGCCGCCTCGACCGCCTCGGCAATCCTCTGCTGGACGGCGGCGGGCAGTTCGGCGTGGGACACGGCGGTCCCGTCACGCACCGCCGAGACCAGGCACCGGGCGAGCAGCGCCGCACGCGGGTCGCCGGAACGGGCCGCCGCGGTCAGGTCGGCCACGCCGGGAAGCCGGAACTCCACGTCCCAGCCGTCCTGTCGGACCCGGACGACGGAGGCATCGCGGCCGGCCGGCAGGAGGTCAGGTCCGGTCGGCGAGGCGTCAGGGCCGCGCGGCGAGTCGTCGCGCCCAGCCCGCAAGGCACCCAGGTCACCGTCCGCATCGACCTCCGGTTCCCCACGCCCGCTCGGTGAACCAGCGGGCGTACTCACCGAGTCGATCCGTCGAAGCGAACCAACCGCTCCGGCGGACGGGCCACCTCGCCCGCCCGGGGATTCAGCCGCTGCGGCACCCGAGCCGTCCCGCCCGCCCAACGACCGCGCCAACTCCCCCGCGTCCAGGTCGAACTCCATGTCCGTCCCGCACGCGGCGCACTCCAGCCGTACCTGCATCCGCTCGCCGAACAGGGCCCGGCGCAGCGCGAACAGGTCGGCCTCGCGCTCGCCCACCGGCAGTACCGGCAGCCGCCCCGCCTCGACGTCCGGCCGAGCCGTGCGGTGCAGCAGCAGGGCCCGTCCGACCGGTGGCTCGCCGAGTCCCGCCTCCCAGGCGGCCAGCAGTGCGGCCGCCCCGGTGATCGCCATCTTCGCCCCCGATTCCAGCACCTTCCGTCAGTTCACGCCGGGTTGAGGAACGACGGCTCCTCCGGCTCGGGCACCTCGTAGTCCCTCTCCCAGCCCTCGCACTCGAGCTTCAGCGACTGGATGGCCACCGCGTTGGCGTTGGCGTCCAGCTCGCCGAGGACCTGGTACTCACTCGGCCAGGTCCGGTAGAGCTTGTGCGAGACGGCGACCTGGCCGGCCTCGTTGAGGACCTGGACGACGATGTCCTTGCGGAAGTCGGCGAGGGAGACCTCCGAGCCGAGACCGGCGCCGACCTGCCAGACCTTGTTCGCCCAGCGGTCGAACTCGGGGTCGTGGGTGACCCCCCGCTCCAGGGTGATGCCCTCGAACTCGGAGCGGCCCGGCGACTTGCGCGGGGAGGAGGGGTCGCCGCCGTGCCGGTGCTTGACGACCTCGGTGGTCCGCTTCAGCGGACTGATCTTGCTGATGCCGGCGACCGTCCGACCGTCCCACAGGACAAGGAACTTGAAGTTCTTGTAGGGGTCGAATCGATGCGCGTTGACCGTGAACTCAGCCATCGGATTCCTTCAGTCCTCCTGATTCAAGGGCCGCTAGAGCGCGAACTGCCCCGACGTCTGCTGGATCTTGACGACGACGAACTCGGCCGGCCGGACCGGCGCGATGCCCACCAGGACGTTGACGACGCCGTTCTCGACGTCCTCGGCGGTGGTGGTCTCGCTGTCGCACTTGACGAAGTACGCCTCACGCGGGGTGCTGCCCTTGAAGGCGCCCTGGCGGAAGAGGGTGTGCAGGTACGAGGAGGCGGACAGCCGGATCTGCTGCCACAGGCTCTCGTCGTTGGGCTCGAACACGACCCACTGGAGGCCGCGTTGGAGACTCTCCTCGACATGCAGGGCGAGCCGCCTGACCGGTACGTACTTCCACGCGCTGTCGAGGGCGTCGGAGCCCTCCAGCGTGCGCGCGCCCCACACCAGCGGGCCGGTGACGGGGAAGGTGCGCAGGCAGTTGACGCCGAGCGGGTTGAGCAACCCGGTCTCACGGTCCGTCAGATCGACGGTGAGCGAGCGCACTCCGACGAGCTGCGCCTCCGTGCCCGCCGGCGCCTTCCACACACCGCGCTCGGAGTCGGTGCGCGCGACGACGCCCGCGACCGCGCCGGAGGGCGGGAAGGACCGCAGCCGCCCGGTGAGCGGGTCGGTGAGCTGGAGGTGCGGGAAGTACAGGCCCGCGTGGTTGCCGCGGACGGCGTCGAAGGCGGCGAGCCCGGCCCGCGCGGTGTCCACGCTCACCCAGGTGCTGGGCGCGTCGACCAGCAGGAAGAAGCGCCGCTCCTCGGCGAGCCGCTGGGCCGCCGAGACGACCGTGAGGGCGTCCTCGGTGTTCTCGTACGCCGCGAGCTCCGGCAGGGCCAGCAGGTTGACGTCGGCCACCCCGCGCAGCGCCTGGATGCCGGTCTTGTCGGCCTCGGAGCCGATGAGATCGCGCGGACCCGGCGCCTCCCCGTCCTCGCCGCCGTCCAGCGGAAAGACCGGCGGGTTGACGGAGGCCTCCAGGCCCAGGTCGTTGGCGCACTCGCCGAGGAAGCGGACCACGTCGTCGGGGTCGGTGGACCCGGCGACGACCTGCAACCGCCGTCCGAAGGCGGTGACCTCGACGCCCGCGAAGGCGTGCTTGCCGGGCGCGTCGGGCAGCGCCCGCAGCTTGCGTTCCAGCAGGAGCGCCAACTCGGCCACGGACGACGGGGCTTCACCGTCGCAGTCGGGATCGTGGAGCTTGAACTCCCGCTCGACGTCACCGATCTTCACCGTCAGGTCGACCGCGAGGTCGGGCAGTTGGTGCCCGAAGGGCTTGGAGACGGTGCCCGACGGGTCGGGGCGGCCCTCGCCGACGGCCTCGACGTGGATCAGCCGCGAGCCGGCGTTGATCACGGTCGGCGCGTACCGGCCTCCCGTCTCGTCCATGGACAGACCGGTGAAGCTCTCTCGGGCGTCGCCCTTGGCGTCGTAGACCCGCAGGTTGAAGGTCTCGTCGGGGCGGGGGGTGTCGTAGTCGACGGCGACGCGCAGACCGTTGCCCCACACGCCGGGTTCCTTGGCGTGTACTTCGAGGACGCGGCTCTCGCTGTGGCCCTCGGTGGACTCCAGGGCCACGCAGGCTGCCTTGCCGCTGCCGGACCTGGCGACCCGGACGATGACGGCGACGGAGCCGCCGTTGCCGAAGAACTGGTGGACCGCGTAGGCGAGGGCGCTCTGCGAGCTCAGGCCCCCGAAGCGGCGCTCGAACTCGGTGAACCCGGTGACACGTACGGGCTCGTTGAGCGGACCGCGCCGGGTGTGCCCCACGAACGCGGTCACCGATGTGGTCACGGCGGAGATGGTGCGGGTGCTGCTGGGAAGCTCTTCGACATGGACGCCGGGATACGTCGGCCTGGCGGCGCTCACTGCATTCGTCGGCATTCCCCCTCCAATCCCTTCTCGGGCACCGATCGACGGGCACCAAGAGACGGAAGAGGGAGGGTTTGTCGCGGCGCGCGGCGGTCTCCGGCGCGCGAGGGCGCGTCGGTCCGCGGAACCGCATCAGTTTTCCCCCGTCAGCACCCGGGACGGACGGCCGTCCGGGTCAAGCACGCACGCTTGTGACTCCTGATGCTCAAGTGCTCAACCCACCGTGGGGGGTCGGGAGTTGGCCGTACAAGGCGGGTTCACGCCAGCCCTCAGGAAGATTCGATGGAGGGTGTCCCGCGTGACTCGCACACGACGTACACATGTCGCAACAGGCGCTTCACAGATCCCGCACAGCCGATGTTCTAGCAGAATGGCGGTCATGTCCCGACGTACCTCGCATCTCCGGCCCCGTAGCACTTCCGGGCCCGCTCACCAGCCCTCCTGCCCTTGCGGTCTTGCGGAGACGTACGAGGCCTGCTGTGGCCGATTCCACCGGGGTGCGGCCACCGCGCCGACCCCGGAATCGCTGATGCGTTCGCGCTACAGCGCTTTCGTGAAGCGCAACGAGGCCTATCTGTTGCGTACTTGGCACCCGCGGACCCGGCCGCCCGGTGTCGACTTCGATCCCGGAATGCGCTGGACCGGCCTGGAGATCCTCGCGACGACCGACGGCTCCGCCTTCGACAGCACGGGCACGGTGACCTTCCGCGCCTCGTTCAAGGGTGGCTCCCTGCACGAGCGCAGCCGTTTCCAGCGCGTTGACGGGGCCTGGGTGTACGTGGACGGGGAGTTCCTCGACTGACCTACGGCGCGAGGATGTCCAGCTCCTGGAGGGCGCCCTCCGCGATCTCGCGGGTCAGCTCCTCCGCACGCGTCGCGTCGCCCTCGCGGATGGCCTCGGCGAGCCGGACATGGAGGGTCACGGCGGCCGGGTCGGGGTCCTCGAACATGACCTCGTGGCGGGTGCGGCCGGTGAGGACCTCGGCGACCACGTCACCGAGGCGGGCGAACATCTCGTTTCCGGAGGCGTTGAGGATCACGCGGTGGAAGGCGATGTCGTGGAAGAGGTAGCCCTCGAGGCGGTGGCCCTTGGAGTTGGCGACCATGCCGAGCGCGCACTCGGTGAGTTCGGCGCACTGCTCGGCGGTCGCGTGCTTGGCGGCCAGGCCTGCCGCCACCGGCTCGATCGCCGAGCGCAGCACGGTCAGTGAGCGCAGCTGGTGCGGTCGGTCGGCGCCGGCCAGCCGCCAGCGGATGACTTGGGGGTCGTAGACGTTCCACTCGGGCTTGGGGCGGACCGTCACGCCCACGCGACGGCGGGACTCGACCAGGTGCATCGACTCCAGGACGCGGACCGCCTCGCGCATCACCGAGCGTGAGACGTCGAAGCGCTGAGCGAGTTCGTCCGTGCGCAGAACGCTGCCCGGCGGGTACTCACCCGCAGTGATGGCGGGGCCGAGGGTTTCCAGTACGCGCCCGTGCAGCCCCCGGCCCGATGTGCTCATGCACTCAGAGTACGGGGCGTGTCACAGCAAGAAAAAGTCAGACTTATTCATCACAGACTCTTGAATCGTCGTACCTAATCGGTTTCAGTTGCGTGTGCATCAGTCGGCATGAGTCGGCATCTGATGTCGAAGACGACACGCAGACAGTGAGGCAGCGATGAGTACCCCGAAGGTCGTGGTGGTCATGGGTGTCGCCGGCACCGGGAAGACCACCGTCGGTCCCCTGCTCGCGGCCCGGCTCGGCGTTCCGTACGCCGAGGGGGACGACTTCCATCCGCCGGCCAACATCGCCAAGATGTCGGCCGGCACCCCGCTCACCGACGAGGACCGGTGGCCGTGGCTGGACGCCATCGGCTCCTGGGCGCACGGGCGGGCGGGGCTCGGCGGGGTGGTCAGCTGCTCGGCGCTGAAGCGGTCGTACCGCGACCGGCTGCGGGCCGAGGCGCCCGGGGTCGTCTTCCTGCACCTGGCGGGCGACCGCTCCCTCATCGAGGACCGGATGTCGCACCGGCAGGGGCACTTCATGCCCACCGCGCTGCTGGACTCGCAGTTCGCCACGCTCCAGCCTCTCCAGGAGGACGAGGCCGGGGTCGTGGTGGACGTGTCCGGCAGCCCGGAGGAGATCACCGGGCGGGCCGCGAAGGCGCTCGCCGAACTCCCGTAACTCCCCTTCTCATCCTTTTCCGAAGAACATCCCCCCGTACCTGCAAGGGAACCCCGTGACCAGACTCAGCGTCGAGATGCTGGCAGCGGACGCACCGGAGCCGATCACCTCGGCCGGTCACGCTCAGCTGGGCATCGCCGTACTGGCGGGCATCGCCGTCATCGTTGTGCTCATCACCAAGTTCAGGCTCCACGCCTTCCTGTCGCTGACCCTGGGCACGCTCGTGCTCGGCGCGGTCGCCGGAGCGCCGCTCGACAAGGCCATCACCAGCTTCACCACCGGCCTCGGCACCACGGTCGCCGGCGTCGGTGTGCTCATCGCCCTCGGTGCGATCCTCGGCAAGATGCTCGCCGACTCGGGCGGCGCCGACCAGATCGTCGACACGATCCTCGCGAAGGCGGGCGGCCGTTCGATGCCGTGGGCGATGGTTCTGATCGCCTCCGTCATCGGTCTGCCGCTGTTCTTCGAGGTCGGCGTCGTGCTGCTGATCCCGGTCGTGCTGATGGTCGCCAAGCGCGGCAACTACTCCCTGATGCGCATCGGCATCCCGGCCCTCGCCGGTCTCTCCGTGATGCACGGTCTGGTCCCGCCGCACCCCGGCCCCCTGGTCGCGATCGACGCGGTGCAGGCCAACCTCGGTGTGACGCTCGCGCTCGGCGTGCTGGTGGCCATACCGACGGTGATCGTCGCAGGGCCGCTGTTCTCGAAGGTCGCGGCCCGCTGGGTGGACGTCCCCGCGCCCGACCGGATGATCCCCCAGCGTGCCTCGGAGGACCTGGAGAAGCGCCCGGGCTTCGGTGCCACCCTCGCCACGATCCTTCTTCCCGTCGTCCTCATGCTCTCCAAGGCGCTGGTCGACATCGTGATCGACGACCCCGACAACACCGGGCAGCGCGTCTTCGACGTCGTCGGCTCGCCGTTGATCGCCCTGCTGGCCTCGGTGCTCGTGGGCATCTTCACGCTGCTTCGCCCCGCCGGCTTCGGCAAGGAACGCCTCACCCCGCTCGTCGAGAAGGGCCTCGCGCCCATCGCCGGCATCCTGCTGATCGTCGGCGCAGGCGGCGGCTTCAAGCAGACCCTGATCGACTCCGGCGTGGGTCAGATGGTCCTGGAGATCTCCGAGGACTGGTCCATCCCGGCCCTGCTCCTCGCCTGGCTGATCGCGGTCGCGATCCGCCTCGCGACCGGCTCCGCGACCGTGGCCACGGTCTCCGCGGCCGGCCTGGTCGCCCCGCTGGCCGAGAACATGTCGACGACCCACACGGCCCTGCTCGTCCTCGCCATCGGCGCCGGCTCCCTCTTCTTCAGCCATGTCAACGATGCCGGGTTCTGGCTGGTCAAGGAGTACTTCGGCCTGGACGTCGGCCAGACCGTCAAGACCTGGTCGATCATGGAGACGATCATCTCGGTGTTCGCGGGCGGTCTGGTCCTGCTGCTCTCGCTGGTCATCTAGGCGTACGACGGCTGCGGCGCCCCCTGTCGGCTAGGGCCTGTCCGGCGGATCAGGCCGACTTCAAGCAACGGTGCCTGATCAGTGCCGGTGAGCGGGGTCTGGTGCGTGCAGCTGCAAGGCGGAGGAGGGAGTCGACGCGGAGCGTCGGCGAGTGACGACAACGCCGCAGATGTGCGTGCCAGACCCCGCGACGTCGGCATGATCCGCCGGACAGGCCCTAAGGCCGCCACAGGGGGTGTTCGCGTTCCGCCCACTCGCGGCTCACGTCCCCGGTCCTGAGTCCCCTCCTCGCCTCCGGGTCGCCCAGTGCCATGCCGATGTGGCCCGCGAGGACGATGCCGATCGACAGGGCCAGCCAGTCGTGGACGAAGGTCGCGCTGGTGCGCCACTGGATCGGGGTGAGGTGGGTGAACCACATCAGCAGGCCCGTGCCGAGCATGACCAGGCTCGCGCCCGCGATCCAGGCGGCGTAGACCTTCTGCCCCGCGTTGAACTTGCCCGCGGGACGGGACGCCCGGCGCTTGTCGCGGTGCATCGCGGCACGCAGCCAGACCCGGTCGTGCGGGCCGAAGCGGTTCAGGAAGCCCAGGTCGGCGCGGAAGGCGCGGGAGACCAGGCCCACCAGGACCGGTACCGGCAGGGCCAGGCCCGCCCACTCATGGACGCGGACCACCAGCTCACGGCGGCCGACGAGTTCGGCGAGCTGGGGGACGTAGAGGCAGGCCGCCGTGACCACGCAGACGCCCATCAGTGCGGCGGTCGCGCGGTGGACCCACTTCTGGCTGCGCCCGAAACGCCGGACAGGTGCCTGCGGTGGGGCGTCAACTCGTAGGGTCATCGTCCCGCCCGTTCGATCGGCCCACCCAGGCGTCCACGTCGTAGCCCCGGTCCTCCCAGTAACCCGGCTCCACGTCCTCGGTGACGGTGATGCCGGACAGCCACTTGGCCGACTTGTAGAAGTACATGGGGGCCACGTAGAGGCGGACCGGGCCGCCATGGGAGTGGCCGATGTCCTTGTCCTGCATGCGCAGGGCCACCAGGACGTCCGAGCGGCGGGCCTGGTCGAGGGTGAGGCTCTCGGTGTACGCCCCGTCGAAGCAGCTGAAGCGGACGGCGCCCGCCTTGGCGGTCACTCCGGCGGCGTCCAGCAGCGCGGACAGCCGTACGCCTTCGAACGGCGTGTCCGGGACCCGCCAGCCCGTCACGCACTGCACGTCCTTGACCATCCTGGTCTGGGGCATCGCCCGCAGGTCGGCCAGGGTGTACGTCCGCGGGCTCGAGACCAGTCCGTCGATCTTGAGCTGGTAGTTCTCGGCGTTCTTGTGCGGCACGGACGAGGTCACCGAGTAGTAGCGGAAGCCGCCGCCGTTGGGGAGCAGTCCCGTCAGCCCGGTGGGGTCCTTGTCGGCGGCACTGCCGAGGAAGGCCTCCAGGCCGCGTTGCAGGGTGGGCGCGGCGACCACGCCGAGCGCGCCCAGGCCGAGGGTGCCGAGGAGGACACGGCGGCCGATCGGCGTGCCGCGCTGCTCCTCGGGCTGTTCGGAGTTCACCTCCTCATTCGAACACCCGCGAGCCCTGCGGGACCAGGGATCGCGGGTGCTCGTCAGACTTCCGTAACCACTTCTCACCCGGATCTCAGTGAGCATCCGGCTCGCCGGCGGGAACTACGAGACCTCGCCCGCCGCCTTCTCCAGCTGGAACGCCTCGTTGCCGAGACCGATCCGGGCGTGCGCCTCGGGCCTGCGGGCCCGCAGGAGCAGTCCCTGCGCCAGGCCCACCACTACGGCGAGCCCGATGATGCCGGGCAGCACCCAGCTCAGCGAGGACCCCGGGCCCGCGCCGACCAGGACGTCGAAGTCCTTCACCGTGTAGACGGCGATCACCAGCAGGGCGATCCCGGCGAGGGCCGAGGTGACCAGCCGCCAGGCCTGGGCGCCCGCCGCGCCGCGCCGGACGAAGAAGGCGATCACGGAGGCGGAAGCGGCCGCCATCAGCAGGATCACGCCGAGGGAGCCGATGTTGCCGAACCAGGTGAACAGGTGCAGGACCGGCACGGTCGGGTCGCCGGTGGGCTTGTCGTCGGCGATCGCGAAGACGACCACGACCACCACGGACACGGCGGTCTGCAGCAGCGAGCCGGTGCCGGGCGCGCCGCTGGCACTGTTTGTGCGGCCGAAGGCGGCGGGCAGCAGGCCCTCGCGGCCCATCGCGAAGGCGTAGCGGGCGACCACGTTGTGGAAGCTGAGCATGGCCGCGAACATGCCGGTCACGAACAGCACGTGCAGGACGTCGGTGAACGTGCCGCCGAGGCGGGACTCGGTGAGGCCGAAGAGCAGTCCCGCGCTCTGCTTCTGCGACTCGGCGACGACCGCGGAGGGCCCGGTGGCGACGGTGAGGGCCCAGCTGCTGAGCGCGAAGAAGACGGCGACGCCACCGACGGCCAGGAACATCACGCGCGGCACCAGGATGTGCGGGCGGCTGGTCTCCTCGGCGTACACGGGCGCCTGCTCGAAGCCGAGGAAGGCGGCGATGCAGAAGCACAGGGCGGTGCCGACGCCGGCGCCGCTGAGGGTGTCCGGGTTGAAGGCGTGCAGGGACAGGCCCTGGGCCGCGGGGTCGGCGACCGCGGCGATGTCGAAGATGACGACCAGGGCGACCTCGACGACGAGCAGGACGCCGAGCACGCGCGCGTTGACGTCGATCTTCAGCCAGCCCAGCGCGCCGACGACCAGGGCGGCCACCAGCGCCGGTATCCACCAGGCCACCGACAGGTCGGCGTAGGTCGCGAACAGCCCGGAGACCTCGAAGCCGAAGATGCCGTAGATGCCGACCTGGAGGGCGTTGTAGGCGACCAGGGCGACGAGGGCCGCGCTCGCCCCGGCCGTGCCGCCGAGGCCGCGGGAGATGTAGGCGTAGAAGGCGCCCGCGTTGTGGACGTGCCGGCTCATCTCGGCGTAGCCGACGCTGAACAGGACGAGGACCACGCCGAGGACGACGTAGAGGAGGGGCTGGCCGACGATCCCCATCACCGCGAATGTAGTGGGCATGACACCCGCGACCACCATGAGGGGGGCGGTCGCGGCGAGGACGGACAGCAGCAGTCCTCCGGTGCCGAGGCGGCCGGCGCGCAGCGCGCGGTCCTGTCCCTTGAACGTGCTGATGTCCGGTCTGCTCTTGCGGGAACTCTCGGTGGCCATGGGACCGTCCTTCGGGGTTCGGGGGTGCTACACCGTGCCGAGCGCGCTGTCGCGGGCGGCACGGAAGGCGGAGTACGGCTCGTGGTCCGGATAGGACCAGGGGGCCGGGGTGGGGCGTTCGCCGATGCGGTGGAAGAGGGCGGCGGCCTCGGCGCCGCGGCCCTCGCAGACCTTCGCGTGGGCGAGGAAGTTGAGGTCGACCAGGCGGCGGGGGTGGCCCTCGTGCTCCCATTCCAGCCACCAGTCGAAGGCCGCCTTCATCACCTGCCGGGCCCGGCGTCCGGTCCAGTGGCCGGAGGCGGCCGGGTCGCGCGGCTCGTGCCCGGCGACGGCCAGGGCCCGGTAGCGCTCGGCGTGCGCGATGACCGGCAGGATCGCGAGCGGTGAGTCGGCGGGGGCCTGCTCGGCGGCCCAGTTGGCGAAGTCGTAGACCTCGTGCAGCGGGTCGGGGCCCGCCTCGGCCCGGCGCTCGGCGAGCCGGGCGACCATCAGATGGTGGGCGTGGTGGTGGTCGGGGTGCCGCTGCCGGATCTCGCCGAAGACGTCGGCCACCTCGTCCGCCGCCCCGAGGTCGCGCTCCAGCAGGAGCAGGCCGAGCCAGGGGGTGGGGTCGGCGGGCAGACGGCGGGCGGCGGTCCGGCAGGCCTCGCGGGCGGCGGCGGGCTTGCCCTTGCCCCGCCGCACCCGCTGGACCAGGGCGAGGGCGAGCAGTACGGCGGCGTCGCCGGAGTCCGGCTCGGCCACCAGCCAGTCCCTGGCCCAGGCGTCGCTGTACGGCTCGGCCGCGAGAACCGTGATCCGGTGGCCGCGCCGGTCCCACTCGTCACCCGTCCGGGCGAGCAGCGCCCGGGCCGCCTGCCATCTGCCCTGCGCCAACGCGGCGCGTGCGTCGATGAGTTCGGCGTCGTCGAGGGCCGCGTCGAAGGCCTGGGCGGCGCGTTTTCGACTACGGCCGAAGGGCGGTGGGGGCGGGGACACCGTGTGGGTTTTCCTCACGGAACATGGCGCGTGACGGGTGGGGCGGAAGGGTCGGACGAACGGGGTGGGGCACAAGGGGTGCCTGAGCGGATGCGGACAGGCCGACCGTCGATGTGGGCAGGTCGGCGGGCCGATTCGCACCGCCATCGACTGATCACGGACAGCCAACCGCCCGCCAATGGTTTGCGTCAAGGGCCGACAGCGCATTACACGCGTCAACTCTCCATACCTGAGAGGAAGTTGTGACGAAGCGGTGCTGGTGGGACCGGGTGGAGGCCCCGCGTCTGTGGCGTACGCCATGGCGCCGCGCTTCCTCGCACCGCACCATGACGGGAAGCCCCGCTAGCCGAGACGGCGCGGCGGCCGAGTCGACAACCCGAATACGGGTACTCCCAGGAGCAAGCCGGACGCTGGGACGCTACAGTCGGCGACAACCACCCCGCCGCCCGGCCGGACGATCGAGGTACGCAGCGTGTCGGTTCTGGTTCTGATTCTCGCCGTGAGTGCTGCCTGCTGCCTGGGCTTCGGCTTTGTGCTGCAGCAGAACGCGGCCCGTCAGGCCCCGCTGAGCGACTTCCTCTCGCCCCGGCTGCTGCTCGACCTCGTGAAGGTGCCGCGCTGGCTCGGCGGCATCGGCCTGATGGTGGCCGGCATGGTCCTCGGCGCGATCGCGCTGGGCCACGGCGAGGTCTCCCTGGTCGAACCCCTCCTCGCCACGAACCTCCTCTTCGCCCTGGCCCTGTCCCGCAAGCAGTCGAAGCAGCCGCTGGGCCGCCAGGGCTGGGCGGGGCTCGCGCTGCTCGCGGGCGGGGTGACCGCGTTCATCGTGGCGGGTGAGCCACGCGGCGGTACGGCGGTCACCGACCCCTTCCGCCACTGGCTGATCATCGGCGCCATGACCAGCCTCGCCCTGCTGCTGACGACCTACGCCAAACGCTCCCGCCTCAGCTCGGGCCCGGTCCTGCTGGCCCTGGCCGCCGGCCTGCTGTACGGCGTCCAGGACGCCCTCACCCGGGTCAGCGGCCAGCGCTTCTCCGAGGGCGGCCTCACCGAGCTGCTGACCGGCTGGCAGCCGTACGCCGTGCTGGTCCTCGGGGTCACCGGGCTCGTCCTGGTGCAGAGCGCGTTCGAGACGGCGGACCTGCGGATGTCGCTGCCCGCGCTGACCGCGGCCCAGCCGCTCGCCGGGATCGTGTGCGGGGTGGGCTTCCTGGGCGACCGGCTGCGCACCGACACCGGCGCGCTGACCTGGGAGGCGCTGGGGCTCGCGGCCGTCGTCGCGGGCATCGTGCTGCTGGGGATGCACCCCGCGATGCCGCGCGGGGCCGCCCGCTCGGAACCCGCGCGCGACCTCCAGCCGAGCTGACGCGCACCCGCCGGGACGGACGGCACGAGCGTTGCTGCTCGGATGGGGCACGAGCGTTGCTGCTCGGATGGACGCATGAGCGCTCCTGCTTGGATGGACGCATGAGCGCTGCTGACGAGATCCTCGACATCGTCGACGAGAACGACAACGTCGTCGCCCAGTCCCCACGCGGCGCGGCCTACGCCGCGGGCCTGCGCCACCGCTGTGTCTTCATCCAGGCCAGGGACGCCGAGGGCCGCCTCTTCGTCCATCGCCGCACCCCGACCAAGCTGGTCTTCCCGTCGCTCTACGACATGTTCGTCGGTGGAGTGGTCGGCGCGGGCGAGTCCTACGACGACGCGGCCCTGCGCGAGGCCGAGGAGGAGCTCGGCGTGAGCGGGCTGCCCCGCCCTGAGTTCCTCTTCAAGTTCCTGTACGACGACGGGGCCGGCCGGACCTGGTGGTCCGCGGTCTACGAGGTCCGCTGCGAGCTCCCGGTCAGCCCCCAGGTCGAGGAGGTCGCCTGGCACGACTTCCTGCCGGAGGACGAGGTGGAGCTGCGCCTTCGGGACTGGGAGTGGGTGCCGGACGGGCTGGCCGCCTACGAGCGGCTCAAGGCGTACCGGTCGATGGGGTGAACGGGCCCGGACCACGTCGTTCGGGAACCGGGCCGATAGGCTCGTGCACGTGATCGATTTCGCACGGAACGTCCGCGTCTGGTTCGCCCCCGAGGAGGTCCGGCAGGAGGGCCGTACCCCCGACTACCGGTTCTCGCTGGCCAATGAACGCACCTTCCTGGCCTGGCTGCGCACCGCGCTCGCACTGATCGGCGGCGGCTTCGCCGTGGACCAGTTCCTGCCGGATCTGCGCTGGGGCTGGCGGGTGGGCCTGGCACTCGCGCTGCTCGCGGCGGGCGTGCTGTGCTCGTTGCGGGCGGTCAACCACTGGATGCGGTGCGAGCGGGCGATGCGGCGGGGCGAGGATCTGCCGGTGTCCCGGTTCCCGGCGCTGCTGAGCCTGGTGGTCGCGGTGGTGGCCGTGGCCATGGTCTTCGTGGTGCTCGTCGGGTGGGAGGGATGAGCGAGGCCGCCGCCGGGGGTGCCGCCGCGGAGCGGGACCCGGGGCTCCAGCCCGAGCGCACCCGGCTCGCCTGGCGCCGTACGACCCTCTCGGGCACCGTCTCCGCGGTACTCGCCGTGAAGACGGCCCTGCACGGCGGCCCGTCCCCCGCCACACCCCTCGCCTGCGCCCTGTGCTGCGCCCTCTGGCTGGGCTTCCTCTCCCTCGCCCACCACCGCATCCGCACCCTGACCTCCTCGGACACACCAGCGGCCCTCACCCCGCGACACGCCACGGCCGCGGTCCTGTGCACGGTGGCGATGGCGGTGTGCGGGGCGGCGCTGGTGTTCTGAGCGGCTCGGCGCCCCTCAGCCGCCCTTGCCGCACCCTATGGGGTACCCGCACGCCACGCAGACCTGAATATCCGCATACGCACCTTTCGCATGACAGCCTGTCCGACGTCATCGCCCGTCGCTTCGAAGGTGAGCACCATGACCACCCTCCACCACGAACACGCCTCCCACGCGCACATCCACGGCCCGGACTGCGGACACACCGAGGTGCCGCACGAGGACCACGTCGACTACGCGCACGACGGACATCTGCACCGCGAGCACGAGGGCCACTGGGACGAGTGCGAAGCCGGCGGACATGTCTCGCACGACGGTCACGAGCACCGGCACGGCCAGGACTGCGGACACGAGAGCGTCCTGCACGGCGACCATGTCGACTACGTCCACGACGGCCACCGGCACGCCGCCCACGAGGGCCACTGGGACGACCACTGACCCGACCGAACAGGCACCGCCGACAGCTCCCCGACGCACCGCGCGGGGAGCTGTCGGCCTATCGTGGTCCGGATCACGTTCCCCTCCCCCTCTGGACGACATACCGACCAGTCGGCATGATGGTCGGGACCGTTCACGCGCGCGTAAGGAGCACAGATGAGCCCCGATCATCCACCAGGACTCGATCTCGACCGGCTGCGCGGCCTTCTCGACCGCGAGCGGCCCGGCCTGGTGCACGGCCCCCTGACCGGCCGGCTGATCGAGGGCGGACGGTCGAATCTCACCTACGCGGTGTCGGACGGCACGTCGAAGTGGGTCGTACGACGGCCCCCGCTGGGCCATGTCCTGGCCACCGCGCACGACATGAAGCGCGAACACCGGGTCATCAGCGCCCTGCATCCCACGGATGTGCCGGTGCCCAACCCTGTCCTCCTGTGCGAGGACGAGGACGTGCTCGGATCGCCCTTCTACGTCATGGAGTTCGTCGAGGGCACCCCGTACCGCACCGCCGACCAGCTCGCCCCCCTCGGGCCCGAGCGCACCCGCGACGCCGTGCTGTCCCTCGTCGACACCCTCGTCGACCTGCACGCGGTGGACCCCGCCGAGGTGGGCCTCGCGGACTTCGGCCGCCCCGAGGGCTTCCTGGACCGCCAGCTGCGCCGCTGGGGCAAGCAGCTGGACGCCTCCCGCAACCGCGACCTCGCCGGCATCGACGAGCTGCACGCGACCCTCGGCCGCCGTCTGCCGCAGTCCCCCGCGGCCACGGTCGTCCACGGCGACTACCGCCTCGACAACGTCCTGATGGGCGACGACGACGAGATCAAGGCGATCCTCGACTGGGAGATGTCGACCCTCGGCGACCCGCTCACCGACCTCGGCCTGCTGGTCATGTACAGCATGCCGCTGGGCATGCCCGACTCCCCCGTCTCCACCACCGCCGAGGCCCCGGGCCACCCGGATCCGGCCGAACTGGTCGCGCGGTACGCCGAGCGCTCGGGGCGGGACGTCTCCGCGGTGTCCTGGTACACGGCGTTCGCCTGGTTCAAGCTCGCCGTGATCCTGGAGGGCATCCACTACCGCTACACCCTGGGCCAGACGGTCGGCCGCGGTTTCGACCGCATCGGCGACCTCGTCCCGGTCTTCATCCAGCACGGTCTGACCACGCTTCACGACGGCATCCAGGAAGGCTGATCATGGACTTCGCGTTCGACGCGCGCACCGAGGAGCTGCGCGCCAAGCTGCTCGCCTTCATGGACGAGTACGTCTACCCCGCCGAGGCCGTCGCGGAGGAGCAGCGCGACCGGCTGGCCTCGCCGTGGGACACCCCGGCCGTGGTCGAGGAGCTCAAGGCCGAGGCGCGCAGGCAGGGCCTGTGGAACCTCTTCCTGCCCGACGCCGAGTACGGCGCCGGCCTCACCAACCTCCAGTACGCCCCGCTCGCCGAGATCACCGGCCGCTCCCCGCAGCTCGCGCCCACCGCGCTGAACTGCGCCGCGCCCGACACGGGGAACATGGAGGTGCTGAGCCAGTTCGGCGACGAGCAGCAGAAGAAGCAGTGGCTGGAGCCGCTGCTGGCCGGTGAGATCCGCTCGGCGTTCGCGATGACCGAGCCGGAGGTCGCGTCCTCCGACGCCACGAACATCACCACCCACATCGAACGGGACGGCGACGGGTACGTCGTCACGGGCCGCAAGTGGTACATCTCCGGGGCGATGAACCCGGACTGCAAGATCTTCATCGTGATGGGCAAGACCGACCCGGACGGCGCGGACATCCGCCGCCAGCAGTCCATGATCCTGGTCCCCCGGGACACCCCCGGCGTCACGGTCAGTCGGGCGATGCGGGTCTTCGGCTACGAGGACCACTACCACGGCGGCCACGCCGAGGTGATCTTCGACCACGCGCGCGTACCGGCCTCGAACCTCATCGGCGAGGAGGGCGGCGGCTTCGCCATCGCCCAGGCCCGCCTCGGCCCCGGCCGGATCCACCACTGCATGCGGCTCATCGGCATGGCCGAGCGGGCGATCGAGCTGATGTGCCGCCGCGCGGTCTCCCGCGACGCCTTCGGCAAGGCGCTGGCCCAGCAGGGCGTGGTCCACAACTGGATCGCCGACGCGCGCGTCACCGTCGAACAGCTCCGCCTGCTGGTCCTGAAGACGGCCTGGCTGATGGACACGGTCGGCAACCGGGGCGCCCACACCGAGATCCAGTCCATCAAGATCGCCACGCCCCGCGCGGTCGTCGACATCATCGACCGGGCGATCCAGCTGCACGGCGCGGGCGGAGTCAGCCAGGACTTCCCGCTGGCCGAGCTGTACGCCGGTGCCCGCACCCTGATGATCGCGGACGGCCCGGACGAGGTGCACCAGCGCTCGCTCGCGCGACGGGAGCTGAAGAAGTACCTCTAGGAGGCGCTCTACGGCCGCAGGGCCCGCAGGAGGAGGTCGGCCAGGTGGTCGGCGACCTCCTGCGGGCCCATCGGGCCGTCCGGGCGGTACCAGGTCGACAGGTGGTGGACGGATCCGAAGTGGTAGTCCACGACGAGATCGGCCGGGGTCGCCTTCGAGAAGACGCCCGCTTCCTGGCCCTCCTCGACGAGCGCGCGGAAGCGCTCGTGGTACTTCCGCCGCTCGGCGCGTACCTGCTTGTTCTTCTCGGGGCTCAGGTGGTGCATGGAGCGGAAGAAGATCATCGCGTCGTCGAGGTTCTCGATCGTGGTGACGACGACGTCGGCGGCCGCTGCCCGCAGCCGCTTCTCGATCGGCTCGTCGGCGTTCGCGAGCACGTCGAGGCGCTCCTGCTGGACGCGCAGCACGCGCGCGTACACCTCGTGCAGCAGGTCGTCCTTGGAGCCGAAGTAGTGGTACAGCGCCCCCTTGGTGACGCCGGCCGCCTCGACGATCTCCTGCACGGAGGTGCGGTCGTAGCCCTGCTCGGCGAAGAGCCGGGTGGCGGCGGCCAGCAGCCGCTGCGGGACGGGCGTACCGTCTCCGTCCGTCGTCCTGGGCACTGTGCCGCCACCTGCCTTCCGAGAGGTCATTCGCTGTTGTGCGGTGGGGAACGGAGTTCCCGCCGGAGGATCTTCCCACTGGCCGTCTTCGGCAAGTCGGGCAGGATCTCCACCTGCCGCGGGTATTTGTAGGCCGCCAGTCTCTCCTTGCAGTACGCGGCCAGCGCATCGGGGTCGGTTTCCGCACCCGGACGGAGGCTGATGTACGCCTTGACGGTCTCCCCGCGGTACCCGTCGGGCACGCCGACGACGGCCGCCTCGCGCACCGCCGGGTGCGTGTACAGCACGTCCTCGACCTCGCGCGGCCACACCTTGAAGCCGGACGCGTTGATCATGTCCTTCTTGCGGTCCACGACGTACAGCCAGCCCTCGGGGTCCATGAACCCGATGTCACCCGTGCGCAGCTCGCCGTCCGGGAAGGTCTCGGCGGTCGCCTCCGGCCGCCGCCAGTACCCGGGCACCACCTGCGGCCCGCGCACGACGATCTCGCCCTGCTCGCCGAAGGGCACCTCGGCGCCGCTGTCGTCGACGATCCGTACGACCGTCTCGGGCCCCGGCACGCCCACGGCGAGCGTCCCGGACACCGGGTCGACGGGCGCCTCCCGCTCCGGCGGCACGGAGGCACAGGGCGCGGAGCACTCGGTCAGCCCGTAGCCGTTGCGGATGTACGGCCCGAAGCTGGCCCGGAACTTCTCCACCAGGGCGGGCGGCAGCGGGGCCCCGCCCGAGGAGATGTTGACGAACGACGAGAAGTGCTCGCGGGTGACGTCCGGATGGGCGGCCAGGGCCATGAAGGCGGTCGACGGGCCGACCGTGTAGTGCGGCCGGTGCTCGGCGAATGCCTCCAGGACGACGCCCGCCTCGAAGCGGTACGCCAGCACGAGCGTGCCCACGCTGTTCAGACACGCCCCGAGCTGGCAGACCATCCCGGTGATGTGGAACAGGGGCGCCAGCGCGAAGTACACGGGCGCCTCGGGCAGCCCGAGCCCGGTCCGCTGCCGCTCGGCGTTGTACATGATGTTGCCGTGGGTGTTGGTGGCGCCCTTGGGCGTGCCACTGGTCCCCGAGGTGTAGCTGATCAGCGCGATGTCGGAAGGCGCGGCGTCCCGTGCTTCGGGTGCCTTGTGCCCGGCCCGGGCGACGGCGACCAGGTCGTCGGCGTCCTCGGCCTGCGGCAGCCGCTCGAAGGTGAGCACGCGCGCGTCCCCGCGGGTCTGGAAGTCCAGCTCGCACCCGGTCAGCACGATCCGCACCGGCGAGTCTGCTGCCGTCTCGCGCAGATACGACTCCCAGGCCCGGTCGGAGCAGATCAGCGCGGCCACCTCGCCGTCCCGCAGGACATGGCCGACCTCCCCCGACTTGTACATGGGGTTGACGGGCACGACGACCGCGCCCGCCTTCCAGGCACCGAGCAGCGCGAGCACGAACAGGGGCGAGTTCTGGAGCAGGATCGCCACCCGGTCGCCGCGTTCCAGACCGCGAGCGGCGAGGTGCCCGGCGACGGAGTCGCTCAGCTCGTCGACCTCGCGGTAGCCGAGCCGCCCGTCGAAGTAGGCGAGGAAGGGGCGCTCGGGCGCCTCGGCGACGGCCCGTCGCAGGGCGTCCACAAGTGAGTCGTCGGGCTCGATCGGCCCGCGTTGGGCCTCGCTGAGCAGACCCAGCCAGGGCTTGGCGGCGTACCGGGACTCGCTCACCGGACCTCCTCCCACTTGCGCTGGAGGTGGTTCATGCCGGCCAGCCAGCGATCGGGCTCGGCGGCCCGCGTCCGGTAGTACTCGGCGACCTCCGGGTGCGGCAGGATCAGGAACCGGTCCTCCTCGATCCCCCGGAACAGCGCCTCGGCCACGTCCTCCGGTTCGACGGCGGTCGGCTGGAGCACCAGGTCCCCCGCGGTCCCGGTGGCCGCGAGCATGTCGGTCCGCACGCCTTGCGGACAGATCGCGTGCACCTTGATCCCCCGGTGCCGGTACGTCAGCGACAGGTACTCGGCGAAGGCGTACGCCCCGTGCTTGGTGACGGCGTAGGGAGCGGCCCCGATCATGGTCAGCAGCCCCGCGGCGGAAACGGTCGACACGAACCGCCCGCTGCCTCGCTCCAGCCACCCCGGAAGCAGCGCGTGGGCGGCCCGCACGTGGGCCATGACGTTCACGTCCCAGGAGGTCGTCCAGACGTGTTCGTCGAGCGGAGAGTCGACGTTCCCCCCTTCGAAGGCGACGCCGGCGTTGGCGCAGTAGACGTCGACGTTGCCGCCGAGCGCGTCGAGGGCGTCGGAGACGACGGCGGAGGCGTCCCCGGCGACGGCGATGCCGCCGATCTCCTCGGCCACGGCCTTCGCGCGCCCGGCGTCGAGGTCATTGACAACGACCCGAGCCCCCTCGGCAGCGAACCGCCGCGCGAGCGCGGCCCCGATGCCACCTCCCGCCCCGGTCACAACCACTCCGGCACCCTGCAGGGCTCCCACCATCGGTCTCCTTCGACTCCGGCTCGACTGCAGGCCCAGACTAACCGGTCGGTATGTTGAAGGAAAGGGTGAGGGAAACCTCCCCACGGCCCGCGGCAGCGCCTACCGTGCACCTCATGCGCCTATCCAGACGAGCTCTCCTCGCAGCGACAACGGCAGCAGCCTCACTCACCTCCGCTTCCCCCGCCCACGCAACCCAGCCCAGCCGCAGGCGAACCGGTTTCGAGAACCTCTCCGCATCCGGTTACGAACAACTCCGCGGCCAGCGATGCGGCATCGTCACCAACCCCACCGGCGTCACCCGAGACGTCCAGCACATCGTCGACGTGATGCACGCCGACACAAGGGTGACCGTAGGGGCCGTCTTCGGCCCCGAACACGGCTTCCGGGGCACCGCGCAGGCCGGCGGCTCCGAGGGCCGCTACGACGACCCCGCGACCGGCCTCCCGGTCTACGACACGTACCTCAAGAGCGGCCGGCCCCTCGCCGACATCTTCACCGCCTCCGGCGTGGACACGATCGTCTTCGACATCCAGGACGTGGGCGCCCGCTTCTACACGTACATCTGGACGCTGTACGACTGCATGGAGGCGGCCCAGCTCGCGGGGAAACGCTTCGTCGTCCTGGACCGCCCGAACCCGGTCACCGGCCGTGCGGCCCAGGGCCCGGTCCTGCACAAGGAGTTCGCGACCTTCGTGGGCAGACAGCCCATCTCCCAGGCACACGGAATGACCGTCGCGGAGCTGGCCCGTCTCTTCAACGGCGAGTTCCTCACCTCGCCCGTCCCCCTGGACACGGTCCTGATGACGGGCTGGAGGCGCTCGGAGTTCTACGACGCCTGGAACCTCCCCTGGGTCCCCCCGAGCCCGAACATGCCGACCCCCGACACCGCCCTGGTGTACTCCGGCACCTGTCTCTTCGAGGGCACGAACCTCTCGGAGGGCCGCGGCACCACCCGCCCCTTCGAACTGCTGGGCGCCGAGGGCATGGACGGCCGCTGGGCCGCCGCCGCCAACGAACTCGGCCTGCCCGGCGTGCACTTCAGGGAGGCCTACTTCGCCCCGACCTTCTCCAAGTTCCAGGGCAAGACGGTCGGCGGCGTGCAGATCCACGTCCACGACCGGCCCGCCTACGATCCCGTCCGCACCGGCATCGCCCTGCTCGTGACCGCCAAGAAGACCTGGTCAGGCTTCGGTTGGCGGGCGGACAACTGGATCGACAAGCTCACCGGTTCCACCCGGGTCCGGACGATGATCGACGCCGGCGCCGGTGTCGACGAGGTCGTGGCGGGGTGGCGGGAGGAGCTGACGGCTTTCCGGCGGATTCGAAAGAATTACCTCCTCTACGGATGAGCCGTGGAGTATGGCCAACTTCGCCCGGTAGTAGGACGATGCGCACCACTACGGGGACGAGGTGGTCGGTGATGGCGGATCCGGCGATGAGTGTGACGCCGTACTGGGAGCTGACGTTCGACGCGGACGGTGACCCGGACACCGGCCGGCGGTACCGGCTGCTCGCGGAGGTGGTGGACCGGGGCGTCAAGGATCTGGTCGTCTTCTCGCACGGCTGGAACAGCGACCGCTCGGGGGCGACCCGGCTCTACAGCAGCTTCTTCGCACCGTTCCCGCAGCTCGCGCCGGCGGCGAGACTCGGGTACGTGGGGGTCGTATGGCCGTCGATGCGGTTCTCCGACGAGCCGATCCCGGACTTCCCGCGGGCCGTGGCCGCCGAGATGCCGCCGCGTCCGGTGCTCGACAAGGACACCCGGCACGCCCTGCTCGAGACCTTTCCGGGCCGGGCCACCGTGATCGACCAGTTGTCCCGGCTGCTCGATCAGCAAGCTCCGGAAGAGGCCGAGCTGGAGGAGTTCGGGCGGCTGGTGGGGATGCTGGTGGACGTCGTGCCACCGGGTCCGCAGGCGTTGTTCGCGGCCGACACGCTGGCGGAGGGGGTGCCGCAGGACGAGCCGGAGATGTTCGCCGGGCCCGCGGCGACGGTGTGCGAGGAGTTCGCGCGGGCCCTCGCCCAGCTCGAATCGCCGGGCGGAGCGGAGGGGTTCACGATTCCCAACCCGTGGGACGGGGCGCACGAACTGCTGCGGCAGGGCACGTACTACGCGATGAAGCGGCGCGCGGGCACGGTGGGCGAGCGCGGGCTCGGCCGGGTGATCGGGCAGCTCGCGAAGGCGGCGCCCGGGGTGCGGGTGCATCTCGTGGGGCACAGCTTCGGGGGTCGGCTGGTGTCGTTCGCACTGCGCGGGCTGCCGGAGGGGGTGCGGACGGTCAAGTCCGTCACGCTGCTCCAAGGGGCCTTCTCGCACTACGCGTTCGCGACCCGGCTGCCGCACGACACGCGCGCGGGAGGTGTGCTCCAGGGACAGCAGAACCGCGTCGACGGGCCGCTCGTGTGCTGTTTCTCCCGCCATGACTCGGCGCTCGGCACCCTGTATCCGTTGGCGTCGCGCATGGCGGGTGACGCCCAGGGCGTGGCGGCCTTCGACCTCGGCCGGACCCTGGGCGCCAAGTGGGGGGCGATGGGCCACGACGGCGTGCAGGCGGTACCGGGCACACCGTCCTTCACCCTGGCCGACGCCCTCGGGAAGCTGCCCGCGAAGGGCTGCGTGAACGTCGACGCGGCGGCCGTCGTCAGGCGCGGTGGACCGCCCGCGGGCGCGCACAGCGACATCTGCCACCGCGAACTGGCCCGACTGGTGCTGGCGGCGGGCCGTATTCGCTGACCCGCCGCCGGCCGTCGGTCTAACGGTGCGAGGTGAACTCCACCACCTGCTGGAAGGTCGGACGGTTCTGCCAGCTGATGTTGTAGTGCTTGATGCCTCCCAGGGTGCGCTGCACGATCGAGTCGGCGCACCACTGGTCGCCCGCCGAGCACAGGTCGTCGCCGGGGTAGACCTGGGCCGCGGTCTTGCCGGCCGCGGTCTTCAGGGTGCTGATCAGGATGTCCCGGCAGGCGCCGAGGCTGCCGCCGCCGCAGTACTTGTCCGCCAGCGGACCCCGCACGCTCTCACCGAGCACCGCGCGGACGTCCTTGTCGACGTAGCTCCACCAGCCGTACTGGAAGGAGCTGCCCGCGTGCGCGCCGGTGGGTCCGTGCGCGGCCGACGGGGTCTCGTCGACGGGCAGGTTGGCCTGGAAGGCGGTGTACAGGCCGGTGCCGAGACCCGGTTCGAAGATGCCCTTGGCCAGCAGCGGCCACCACGCGTCCAGGATGCGGACCGCGTCGGCGTCGGCGTACTTCTTCGAACCGGCCGACGTCTCGGTGCGCTTGCCACCGGCCGTCAGCCACGCCTGCAGCTTGGTCACCGCGGCCGCGGCCGTGGAGTCGGTGACCGTCGTGCTGTTGATCACCTTGAGCAGGTCCGGGAGGACGTCCTCGGCGCGCAGGTCGGCGAGGGAGGCGTCCGCCATGGCCTTCACCAGCGAGGCCCGGGTGACCCCGCCCGCGGCGACCAGCTTCTTCACGCGGTCTTCCAGCAGATTGCCGCGGTGCACGGACCCGTCGCCCCAGGAGGCCGTCGCGTAGTCGAGCGCCTGTTTGTTGTTCCAGGAGACGTAGTAGTCCTGGTCGATGGAGTTGGGGTGGGCGGAGGCCGGCGTGTAGTCGGCGGTGTTCGTCGTCGGGTTCCAGTTCCTCCACTCGTACGCCGTCTGCGCCCACACCGGGAACTCGGCGTCGACGCCGGACGCGCGGACCGGGTTGTTGCCGCTGTTGTAGTACGCGGTGTGCGTGGAGTCGGCGTAGAACCAGTTGAAGGTGTAGTTGATGTGCTGCACCGCGCTCTGGAAGGTCCCCGGGCTCTTGACGTAGTCCGGGTCGTTCAGCATCTGGAAGCCGATGATCGAGTCGGCCTCGTGCAGGTAGGAGGAGCGCAGGGTGGTGTAGGCGACCTTCTTGCCGCCGACGGTCGCCCGGTACTCGACGGGGCCGTACTTCGTGCGCCAGACCCTCATCGTGTACGACCCCGCGGCGGTGCCGTCTGCCGTGGTCGGGGCCCAGGAGTTCTTCTGCTCGATCTTCTCCATGGCCGTGCAGGTGCCGCGGTACAGGTAGTGGTAGTCGTCCTGGCACAGCTCGACGGCGTAGGTGTCGATGATGTCCTGGCCGGAGGTCGTGGCGGACCACGAGTAGTCCTGGCCGCGGCCGAGTTCCACGTACATGCTCAGGCCCGCGAAGGAGGCGCCGCGGGCGCTGATGCCCGGGCCCTGGATCTCCTGGAGCATGAGGAGCTGGGGGGCGAAGTAGCCGGTCTGGGGCCCGAAGACGGCGACCGGGTGACCGCTGGCAGTGTACTTCCCGCTGACGACGAGGGCGTTGGACATGCCGCGCTTGGCCGAGGTGAGGGCGTTCGCGGTCGCCGCGGCGGACGCCGCGCTCGCGCTCTGGTCGGCGCCGGTGCCCGTGGGGTCGTAGACGAGTGGTTCGGTGGTCACCGAACCGGCGTCGGGCAGCGCCTCGCCCTGCGGGTTCGCGGGCTTGGCGGCGTACGGGAAGCTCTCGCCGTTGTGGACGGTGAGGACGGCCTCGGGGTCGTTGCGCTCACGGAAGGACTCCCAGACCTCGGTGCCCTTCGTCACGCCGTACCGCTCCTGGGCGGCCATCAACGAGATCGCGTTGTTGACCTCACCGCCGCCCCCGGAACCGAACAGGGAACCGATGACGGAGGCCAGCGCGACCAGGTCGGTGATCTTGAAGTGGTCGATGGTGCCGGCGTTGGTGACCGAGTCCTTGTGGCCGGTCAGGACGTACTCGCCGGGGAAGTAACGGCCGCTGTCGGAGGCGTCGATGTAGGAGTTGATGCCGGCGAGGTAGGCGTTGGCGTCGGCGAGGGCCTGCTGGCCGCGGGCGCCGTTGGTCGCGACCGCGTTGTCGATCTGCGCCTGGAGGTCGGCCTCGCTGTAGGGGGCGTTGCGCCAGAACTGCTGTTCCAGGCCCTGGTTGGAGGCGGCGCCGCCCGCGAAGGCGGTGAGCTGGCCGCGACCCACGTGCCGGAAGACGTCCATGAGCCACAGCCGGTCCTGGGCCGCCGCATAGCCGGCGCCGAACTCGGTGCCGTATCTGGTGGTACCGGTGATGTGCGGCACGCCCGTCTTCTTGTCACGGACGATCGTCACGTCGGTGCGGCCGGCGGGACTCAGGGTGGAGGCGACTTGATCGGACGGGACCCCGAACGACGCGTCGTTGAAGAACGTGTTGATCGTGGAGTTGGTGAGGGCCGAGTAGCCCTTGGCCAGGTTGGCGTAGGGGCCGAGCTGGTCCTCGGCGTGGTCGGGCTGGGTTCCGAAGGCCTGGTTGAGGAGGACCTGTGCGAGGGTCGCGTTGCCGTTCTCGCCGGGCGGCAGGATGTCGGAACACTGGCCGCCGCAGTAGTCGTTCGCCGCCGTGGCCTCGGCGGCCGACGCCGTCTGGGCAAGCGGGGACAAAAGACCGGCAATCAGGACGCATATGGATGCGGTCTTCAGGAACCCGGTGAGTCTGCCGGGAGTTCTCAGTCTGTCGAGTGCGGTGCGTGAGGTGCGCCGTGGCATGGCAACTCCAACCGACGGGGGGTGTGGCCGGACGTTACCGCCGGTATCCCCGAGATTGAAGATGAACATGCGTCAAGTTTTGACAGGGTCCTCGAGCTTATGGGGGGCATCGGAAATCGGATGGAGCCAAATCGCTTGTCGATACGTCTATTCGGCAACGTCGTGCGAAGTCCGCACGACGACAACGCCGAAGTGACCGAAGTACAGGTGCAGGTGTGACGGAGGTGCAGGGCGATGGCCGGTTTCCGGAGTCTGGCGAGACAGGTGCGAGACCCGCGGTGCGATCTGGCGCTTCGGCGCTACTCGCTGCGCAAGTGCCTTGAGCGGTTCGCTCCTTACGGGCACAGGGCGACCTGGGACCACTTGTGCTCCCGGGCGGGATTCGGTCCCGAGGACCGCTCCCCCGACCCGGCGCGGCTCGTGGCCGCACTGGAGGAGTTGGAGGAGGCGCGTTCGGTCTGGCTGGCCTACGAGGTCGAGTTCGCCGAGCGGCGCAAGAAGGAGAAGCACGACGGGTTGCGCAGGCCGGGCAGTGTGGACGACTGGCACCGGCTGACCTGGGGCGGTTTCGGAGTCGCATGGTGCGACGATCCCCGGGTGCACCCCGATGACTCACTGGCCGAGGTGCTGCGCAGGCTGATCTCCGCGCTGGAGCGTGAACCGGGCGCGGTGTGCCCGGTGTGCGACGGAGAGCGGCTCGTCTGGAAGTACGAACTCGACCACGAGCCCTCGACCGGACCGGTCTGCACGGACTGCGGGATCCTGGTGCCGCGGCCCGTGCTCACACCCGACGCCCTGGCGGACGCCAGGCGCGGACGGTTGCTGATGTCGGCCTAGAGCGTGTGGGCGCACCGGGGGTGCGCCGGGGATGCCGCACCCCCTGTTTGACGGTGTTGAACCGTCGGTGCCGCCTGGCACCATCGAGGAATGGTGCAGGTGTGTCTCAACGGCCCGCGCGGGGCCGCCGACGGAACGGCGGTGCCGCTCACGCCCGAGTCCATGGCGCAGGCGGCGGCCGAGGCCGTCGCGGCGGGCGCCACGGACATCCATGTCCACCCCAAGACACCATGCGGGCGGGACAGTCTGTCGCCGCGGGTGGTCGCGGCGACACTCGAGGCGATCCGTGCGCGGGTGTCGGTCCCGGTCGGAGTGACCACCGGCGCCTGGGCGGAACCGGACCCCGCGGCCCGGCTCGCCCGCGTCCGGGGCTGGACCGTGCTGCCCGACCACGCCTCGGTGAACTGGCACGAGGAGGGTGCCGAGTCGCTGGCCGAGGCCTTGATCGACCTGGGCGTCGGGGTGGAGGCGGGCATCTGGTCGGGCACGGACGCGGCGGCCCGGTTCGCGGTGTCTCCGCTCGGACCGAAAGTGCTGCGGGTCCTCGCCGAGGTGACGGACCCCGACGCGCCGGAGACCTCCGCGCGCACGCTCCTCGCCGAGCTCGGTCCGGCGCACGGCCGCCCCGTGCTGCTGCACGGCGAGGACGGCGGGGCCTGGCCGGTGCTGCGGCTGGCCGGCCGCCTGGGACTCGCGACGAGGGTCGGCCTGGAGGACACGCTGATCCTGCCGGACGGTCAACGAGCCGTGTCCAACGCCCAGTTGGTGACCGAGGGACTGGTCCAGTACGGGTGGGCCCGGCGGTCGTCGTAGGAGCAGGGTGTCGTGTGCCGGGCGGGGGCCCGCCGCCCGTACGACCGCTCAGCAGCGTTCGTCCGTCGTGTCCTGTCGTTCCGGCTCCCGGCGTCCGTTCTTCCGTCGGCCCCCGCCCTGCTCCACCAACAACCGCGACCCGGTCAGCCGGTCGCCGAACACATCGTCCGGGTTGGACAGCACACACGTGTCGAGGGAGAGGCAGCCACAGCCGATGCAGTCGGTGAGGTGGTCGCGGAGGCGGTTCAACTGCTTGATGCGTTCGTCGAGTTCGGAGCGCCAGGCCTCGGAGAGGCGGGCCCAGTCCTCGCGGGTGGGGGTGCGCTCCTCGGGGAGTTCGGAGAGGGCGTCGCGGATCGTGGCCAGCGGGATGCCGACGCGTTGGGCGGCCCGGACGAACGCGACCCGGCGCAGCGCGTCACGTGAGTAGCGGCGCTGGTTGCCCGTGGTGCGGCGGCTGCGGATCAGGCCCTTGGACTCGTAGAAGTGCAGGGCGGAGACGGCGGCACCGCTGCGGGCGGCGAGCTGGCCGACCGTGAGCTCATGGATCTTCTCGGGAATCTGGGGCACCCCTCGAAGCCTACCCATGCCCTCACCCTCGCGGTCCGTTGACAGGGGCTCCCCGGCCGACCATGCTAAGCAGTCGCTTAGACATCATGTGGCGAGGAGGCCGGGACATGGCAGAGCCGAGGATCTTCACGGGCGCGGACGACCTGAAGGCGGCGGTGGGCGAGCAGTTGGGGCACACCGACTGGCTGGAGGTCGACCAGAAGCGCATCGATCTGTTCGCCGACGCCACCGGCGACCACCAGTGGATCCATGTCGACCCGGAGAAGGCCGCCGCGGGTCCCTTCGGCACCACCATCGCGCACGGCTATCTCACCCTGTCCCTCCTGCCGCTGTTCGGACCGCAGCTGATCAAGGTCGAGGGCGTGAAGATGGGCGTCAACTACGGGACGAACAAGGTCCGTTTCCCCGCACCGGTACCCGTGGGCTCCCGCCTGCGCGCCACCGCGCAGATCACCGGCGTCGACGACGTGGCGGGCGGTGTCCAGGTCACCGTCGCCTTCAGCGTGGAGCGCGAGGGCGGCGACAAGCCGGTGTGCGTCGCGGAGTCGGTGTCGCGGTACTACCTGTAGGCGGCTACTTGGTCGCGCCCACCATGCGCAGCACGAGGTCGGCGTCGAGCGCGCCGACCTCGTCGGGCGTCCAGGGTCCGTCGACGTTGAACCAGCGGGCCACGTCGACGCAGAGCGACATGACGGCGAGGGTGGTGCCCCGCACGTCGAGCACGTCGAACTCGCCGGAGGCCACGCCGTCCTCGATGATCCCGCGGATCTCGGCGTTGCACTGCCGGCGCAGGGCGAGGATCTCGGCGCGCGCGTCGGGGCCGAGGGAGTCCAGTTCGTACTGCACGACCCGGGCGGTGGTACGGCCGCCCGCGTGCCAGCGCACGAAGGAGCTCACCGCGTCCGCGAGCCGCTCGGTTGCGGTGCCCTCGCGGCGGGCCGCGACCTGGAGGATCTCCAGTGCCTTCGCGTGGCCGATCCTGCTGATGCGGTGGAGCAGCTCTTCCTTGGTCTTGTAGTGGATGTAGAGCGCGGCGGGGCTCATGCCGGCCCGGCCCGCGATGTCCCGGGTCGTGGTGGCGTGGTAGCCACGCTCGGCGAACGCCTCCACCGCGGCAATGAGCAGCCGCCGTGCCGCGTCGGGCGTGACCTCGCCCCACGCCGACGTCTCGCCACCGGCCGTCTCCTCCGCCGTAGTCATCGCACGCCCCTCTCCACTGTCAGAACCCCCACCATACCGCCGAACCTGAGCGAGCGCTTAGCCACCCTGCGCTGCGCGGGCTGGAGCGGAGGGGGTACGGGGGCGTGCTTGAGCAGCGGGGCGCGTGGCGCAGGCCGCGAGCCTCACCAGCGCGGCGCCAGCCGCAAGCCGGAGCAGCGAGGTGTGGGCCGTAGCTTCACCGGACGCGGGCGGTGGGGGGAACCGCTCGACGTGGGGGCACAGTCGAGGTCGCTCGAGATGTGCGTGGCGTGTTCGCCCGTCCTGGAGCGCAGCTTGAGCAGCACCTCGCGCTCGGGGTGCAGCCGGGCGTGGCCCACGAGCCTCTCCAGTAAGTACACCCGGTCCCTGCGGTTGTCGGGCAGGGAGGGCTGGACCGCGAGACGGGTGCGGTGGGGCGTTCGAAGCCGACCGCGCCGAGGCCTCGTAGAGCCCCCGCCCCGCGCCCCCGCCGCCGCGGTCCACGCCCTGCGTCCGGCCAAGCAGGCCGGGGTCGGAGTTTCGCGAAGCCGACCCCCGGGCCGGACCCCTCAAAGCCGGCCGCTGTCCGACCACCCGAAGCCGACCACAGGCCGGACCCCCGAAGCCGAACCCCCACCCAGCCAGCCACCGAGAAGCCGACCCCAGGTAAAACCCCCTCCCGGCCCACCCCCGTCACAGCTTCTCGAAGGGGTCGTGTTCGGCGAGGAGTTTCTCCAGGCGGGCCTGGTCGACTCGGCTGATGATCTGGCCGGCCTCCTGGCGGTCGCGGATCACCTTGGCCAGGGTGAAGGCCGAGGTGACGAGGTACAGGACGGCGATCGCGAGGAAGCCGCGCACCCAGGCGTCGGCGTTCAGGCGGAAGATGCCGACGGCCGTGGCGGCCATGGCCACGGCGAAGGAGGCGACGGCCTGGCCGTAGAAGGCGGCCGTGTTCTGCTGCTTGACCGGTGTGTCACTCATGGCCAGAGTGTCGGCCGTCCGTGACCCCGGCCACATCCGCTGAGGTACTCAGACGGTACTCAGAACGCCGAGACACCCGTCAGCGCCCGCCCGATGACCAGCTTCTGGATCTGGCTGGTGCCCTCGTAGAGCGTCATCACGCGGGCGTCGCGCAGCAGTTTGCCCGCCGGGTACTCGTCGATGTAGCCGTAACCGCCGAACACCTGCAACGCGTTGTTCGCGGCGCGCACCGCAGCCTCCGAGGCGAACAGCTTGGCCTTGGACGACTCGACCGCGAAGGGCTCACCGCGGTCTATCAGGTCGGCCACCCGCCAGGTCAGCAGCCGGGCCGCGTCCACGTCGACGGCGATGTCACTGATCAGCTCCTGGACGAGCTGGTGCCCGGCGATCGGCTTGCCGAACTGCTCGCGCTCACCGGCGTAACGGACGGCCGCGTCCAGCGCGGCCTGGGCGATCCCCACACAGCCCGCCGCGACCGACATCCGCCCCTTGGCCAGCGCGGACATGGCGAGGGAGAACCCCTTGCCCTCCTCGCCGACCATCGCGGAGGCGGGCACGCGCACCCCTTCCAGGACCAGTTCGGCGGTGGCCTGGCCGCGCAGCCCGAGTTTGCCGTGGATCGTGCGGCGGGTGAGGCCGGCGGTGTCCGTCGGTACGAGGAAGGCGGAGACGCCCTTGTGGCCGGGAGCATCCGTCGACCGGGCGAACAGCAGCACCACGTCGGCCCACGTCCCGTTCGTGATGAACATCTTGGTGCCGTCGATGACGTAGTCGCCGCCGTCCCGCACCGCGCGCGTGGCGAGGTTTCCCGCGTCGGACCCGGTACCGGGCTCGGTGAGGCCGAAGCAGCCGACGTACTCGCCGGAGGTGAGCCCCGGCAGCCACCGCCGTTTCTGCTCCTCGCTCCCCCGGGCGGCGATCGTCTTGGCCACCAGCCCCAGCGAGACGGAGACGATGCCCCGCACGGACGAGTCACCGCGCCCCAGCTCCTCGGTGACCAGGCAGTACGCGAGATGGTCGCCGCCCGAGCCGCCGTACTCCTCGTCGATCGTCAGCCCCAGGAACCCGACCTCGCCGAGCTTCTTGACGATGGCCCGGTCGACCTCCTCGGCGCGGTCCCAGGCGATGACGTGGGGGGCGATCTCGCGGTCCACGAACTCCCGCGCCAGCCGTCGGACGGCAGCCTGCTCCTCACTCAGCCCCAGGTCGACCACGAGATCACCTCACTTGAGAACCGCACCATTAAATTAGCACTGCTAGTTTCCGTTCCGCAGCCCTACTATGTGCGCCATGGCCCGACCGCGCAAGCCCCTCCTCAGCACCGACCGGATCGTCGAGACGGCCCGCGCGCTCGTGGACGCGGAAGGCCTCGCGGCACTGTCCACGCGCCGGCTGGCGGCGGAGCTCGGCGTCAGCGGCCCGTCGCTCTACAACCACTTCGGCACCAAGGACGAGATCCTGGAGGCGGTCGCCGACTCGGTGAGCGCCCAGGTCGACCTGTCGATGTTCGAGGACGGCCGCGCGTGGCGGACCGCCCTGCACGACTGGGCCGTCTCCTACCGCGCTGCCCTGCGCGACCATCCCAACATCGTCCCGGTCCTGGCCCGGGGCCCCGGCCGCCGCCCCGCGGGCCTGCGGCTCGCCGACGCGGTCTACGGCGCGATGGTCGAGGCGGGCTGGCCGCCCGCGCAGGCCACGTCCATCGGCGCGCTGATGCGGTACTTCATCATGGGCTCGGCGCTCGGCTCCTTCGCGGGCGGATTCGTGGACGACAAGAGTGCCTACGACCCCGAGGACTATCCCCATCTCGGCCAGGCGCACCTTCTCGCCGAGCAGCAGGAGAAGATCGACGAGCGGGCGTTCGAGACCGGGCTCAGGGCTCTGCTGGACGGCCTCGCCCAGCAGTACGAGCAGGTCGGACCCACCGCGTAGGCATATTTCGGTGGGCGCCGAAGTATCTCTCCGCGATGCTGGACCACATGACCAAGGACCCGCAGGCGCCTCAGTTGGCGAGGCTCGCCGCCCTGATCGCCGACGAGACCCGGGCGGCCTGCCTCCTGGCCCTCCTCGACGGCCGGGCCTGGACGGCGGGCGAGCTGGCCCGCCACGCGGGTGTGGCCGCGTCCACCCTGAGTGAGCACCTGGGCAAGCTGGTCGCGGGCGGGCTGCTGGCGGAGGAGCGGCAGGGGCGCCACCGGTATGTGCGGCTGGCCGACGCGAGCGTGGCCCACCTGGTGGAGGACCTGGCGGCACAGGTCGCCCCGGACGCGGTCCCCCGGCCGCGAAACCTGCGGGAGTCGAGCGCGGGCTCGGCGATGGCACGGGGACGTACGTGCTACGACCACTTGGCGGGACGACTGGGCATCGCGGTGACGGAGGCGCTGACATGCCGTCAACTTCTGCGTCAGGACACGGGTTTCGCTCTTACGGACGCTGGTCTGGCGTGGTTCGAGTCCACGGGCATCTCTCTCGACCGCAAGGGCCGGCGCCCCCTGGCCCGAGCCTGCCTGGACTGGACCGAACGACGCCCGCACCTGGCAGGGGTCGCGGGCGCGGCCCTGTGCCGGCACGCCCTGGCCGAAGGCTGGTGCGTACGCATCGGCTCGGAGCGGGCGGTGAAGGTGACAGCGACAGGGGAACGGGCGCTGACCGAACTCCTGGGGATCGACGCGGAGACGCTGCGCTGAGGCGCCCAGGGGCCACCCGTCCGAAATCCGCGAGCTTCCGCATCCTCCCCTCCCTAACCTCAGGAGCATGATGAACCACCGCCGGACCGAACTCCTCGCAGCCGGGGCAGCCACCGTCACCGTCATCCTGTGGGCCTCCGCCTTCGTCTCCATCCGCAGCGCGGGCGCCGCCTACTCCCCCGGCGCCCTGGCCCTCGGCCGACTCCTCTCCGGCGCACTCGCTCTCGGCGTGATCTGCCTGATACGCCGGGAAGGACTCCCCCCACGCTCCGCCTGGCGCGGCATCGCCGTCTCCGGCGTCCTGTGGTTCGGCTTCTACATGGTGGTCCTGAACTGGGGCGAGCAGCAGGTCGACGCGGGCACCGCGGCCCTGGTCGTGAACATCGGCCCCCTCCTGATCGCCCTGCTCGGCGCCCGGCTGCTCGGAGACGCGATGCCGCCCCGCCTGCTGGCCGGAATGGCGGTCTCCTTCGCCGGCGCGGTCACCGTGGGCCTGTCGATGTCGGACGACGGCGGCGCCTCGGTACTCGGCGTGATCCTGTGCCTGCTCGCGGCGATCGCCTACGCCGGCGGAGTCGTCGCACAGAAGCCGGCACTGGGCTCCGCGACCCCGCTGCAGGTGACGACGTTCGGCTGCTTCACCGGCGCCCTCGTCTGCCTCCCGTTCGCCGGCCAACTGGTGTCGGAGGCGGCCGACGCCCCGGCCTCGGCGACCCTCAACATGGTCTACCTGGGCGTTTTCCCGACCGCCCTGGCCTTCACGACCTGGGCCTACGCGCTGGCCCGTACGACCGCCAGCCGCATGGGCGCCACCACCTACGCGGTTCCCGCCCTGGTCGTCCTGATGTCCTGGCTGGCCCTGGGCGAGGTCCCGGGTCTGCTCACGCTCGCGGGCGGGACGCTGTGCCTGGCAGGCGTGGCGGTGTCCCGCTCCCGAGCGCGGCGGACGGCCCCGGTCCCGGTGACGGCACCGGAGCCGGAGCCGCAGCCCGAGAGCGCCTCAGACCCCGCGTGAACGCGCCCTGGACGCAAGCACCTTGATGCAGAGCAGCGCGATCACCGAGAGCCCGATGATGTACCCGGACACCGCCATCGACGTGCCCGTGGCCTCCAGCAGCAGCACCATCAGGAAGGGCGCGAGCCCACCGCCGAGCACGGCGGCGATCTGGTAGCCGAGGGAGGCGCCGGTGTACCGCATCTCCGGCGTGAACAGCTCGGCGAACAGGGCGGCCTGAGGGCCGTACATGATGCTGAGGAAACATCCGGCGACGAAGGTGGACACCGCCAGCCACAGCAGCGACCCGGTGTCGATGAGCAGGAACATCGGTACCGCCCACAGGGCGATGCCGACCGCGCCGAGGGCGTAGATCCGGATCCGGCCGAGGCGGTCGGAGAGCGCGGCGGCGGCCGGGATCAGCACCAGCTGGGTGAGACTGATGCAGAGCGAGACGGTGAGAACGGCACTGCGTTGCATCCCGAGTTGACGGGTGGTGTAGTCGAGGACGCCCGTGATCATGATGTAGAAGGTCGCGGTGTTCACGGCGAAGGAGCCGCCCGCGAGCAGCACCGTGCCGAGGTGGTGGCGGAGGATCATGCGCAGCGGGGAGTTCTGACCGCTCTTCTCCTTTGCGGCCAACTCCTGTTCCGCCTGCCGGAATTCGGGGGTCTCCTCGACCTTGGCGTGGATGTACCAGGCGAGCGCGAGGACGAACAGGCCGATGAGGAACGGAACCCGCCAGCCCCAGGCCGCGAACCCGGCGTCGGTGGTGAACGCCCCGGCCAGCAGGAACACCGTGTTGGCGGTCACCACGCCGATGGGGACGCCGAGTTGGACGACGCTGCCGTAGAGTCCGCGCTTGCCCTCGGGGGCGTACTCGGTGGCCAGCAGCATCGCGCCGCCCCACTGCGCGCCGACCGCGACGCCCTGGACGACGCGGAGGAGCACGAGCAGGATCGGGGCGGCGACGCCGATCGTGGCGTACGTCGGCAGCAGCCCGATGCCTGTGGTGGCGACGCCCATGAGGGTGAGGGCAAGGACCAGCATCGGCTTGCGGCCGCGCTTGTCGCCGAGGTGGCCGGCGACGATGCCGCCGATCGGGCGGGCGAGGAAGCCGACGGCGAAGGTGGCGAAGGCGGCGAGGACTCCGGCGGTGGAGCTGCCGGCCGGGAAGTACAGATCGCCGAGAACGAGGGCGGCGGCTATGCCGAAGACGAAGTAGTCGTACCACTCGACGGCGGAGGCCAGGGCGGCCGCGGTGGCGACGCGACGGCGGTGGGGAGTCGCCGGCGCTGCTACGGAAGTGGGGTGAGCGGAAGGGGCCGTGTCCATGCGGTGCACACTCCGGTGGGTGCGTGGGGACGTTGGCGGCTGAACATACTGACCGGACGGTATGGGGTCAACGGTTGTGCGGGAAGGTTGCCCGGAGCACCCGAGGGGGGTCCGGGCAACCGTCGATCAGAACACCACCAGTGCCCGGCCGCCCTTGCCCGCCAGCATGTTGTCGAACGCCGCCGGAATCCCGTCCAGCGCGATCCGTTCCGTCACCAGGGCGCCGAGGTCCAGGCGGCCCGCCCGGACGTGCTCGGCGAGCACGGGGAGGTCCTCGGCCGGGTTCGCGTTGCCGTAGACACAGCCGGCGAGGGTGCGGCCCCAGTGGAAGAGCTCCAGGGCGTTGAAGGTGACCTGCTGGTCCTTGCCGCCGATGCCGACGACCGTCGTACGGCCGCCGCGGCGGGTCGAGTCCCAGGCCGTGCGGATGGTCGTCGCGCGGCCCACGCACTCCACGGCGACGTCGACGCCCTGCTTGCCGGTGAGGCCCCTGATCTCGCGGGCGGTGTTCTCGGAGGCCACGACGTACTCCGTGGCGCCCGCCGCGCGCGCCAACTCCTCCTTCTCCGGGGAGACATCGACCGCGACGATCCGTGAAGCGCCCGCGATCCGGGCCGCCTGGAGCGCGGCCAGGCCCACTCCTCCGACGCCGTACACCGCGACCGTCTCGCCCTCCCGGACCCGGGCCGCGTGGTGGACGGCTCCGTAGCCGGTGAGGACCGCGCAGCCCAGCAGGGCCGCGTCGGTGAGCGGGATGCCCTCGGGGAGGGGCAGGAGGCAGGACTCGGAGACGACCGTCTCCTCGGCGAACGCGGCGACGTTCAGGCCGGGGTGGAGGTCGGTGCCGTCCGCGGTGCGGGCGTAGACGTCGGCGGCGCCGTTGAGCGCGTTGGCGCACAGCCAGACCTCGCCGAGCGAGCAGGCATGGCAACTGCCGCAGGAGGGAGCCCAGTTGAGTACGACTCCATCGCCGGGCGCGACCCCGGTGACGCCCTCCCCCACGGCGACGACCGTGCCCGCGCCCTCGTGGCCGAGGACGGCCGGGACGGGGACGCGCATGGTGCCGTTGGACAGGGACAGGTCGGAGTGGCAGACCCCGGCGGCGGCGAGCCGGACGCGGACCTGGCCGGGGCCGGGGTCCGGCAGGTCGATGTCGGTGACCTCCAGGGGAGCGCCCACGGCGGGAAGAACGGCGGCACGAACCACGGGAAGGCTCCTTCAGAACTGGAGGGACTTGGTCTGGAGGTACTCGGCGAGACCGTGCGAGCCGAGCTCGCGGCCCACGCCGGACTGCTTGTAACCGCCGAAGGGAGCAAGGGGGTTGAAGCGGCCGCCGTTGATGTCGACCTGGCCGGTGTCCATCCGCCGGGCGAAGGCCACGGCCTCCGACTCGTCGCCGGCCCAGACGGCGCCCGCGAGTCCGTAGACCGTGCCGTTGGCGATGCGCAGGGCGTCCCCCTCGTCCTCGTAGCGCAGGACGGACAGGACCGGGCCGAAGATCTCCTCCTGCGCGATCGTCATGTCGGGGGTGACGTCGGCGAAGACGGTCGGGCTGACGAAGTAGCCCTGTTCGCGCGGGGATTCGGGGCCGCCGGCCACCAGTCGGGCACCCTCGGCCACACCCTTTTCGATGTAACCCCGCACCCGTGCCTGCTGCTTGGCGCTGACGACGGGACCGATGCGCTCGCCGTACTTCGCGGCGGCGGTGGCGGCGAGTTCGACGGCCTCGTCGTACTGCTCGGTGTGCACCAGCATCCGGGTCCAGGCACTGCAGGTCTGGCCGGAGTTGGACATCACGTTGGCGACGCCGACGTTGACCGCCTTGGCGAGGTCGGCGCTCGGCAGGATGACGTTGGCGGACTTGCCGCCGAGTTCCAGGGCGACCTTCTTCAGGGCGGCGCCCGCGGTCGCGCCGATCCGCCGTCCGACCGCGGTGGAGCCGGTGAAGGAGACCAGGTCCACCTCCGGGTGCTCGGCGAGCGCCTGCCCGGCGACCGGGCCGAGGCCGGTGACCAGGTTGAAGACGCCGGCCGGGACGCCGGCCTCGTGGACCGCCTCGGCGAAGAGCTGGGCGACCAGCGGGGTGTCCTCGGCGGGCTTGAGCACGACCGTGCAGCCCGCGGCGAGGGCCGGGGCGACCTTGGCGACGATCTGGTGGAGCGGGTAGTTCCAGGGCGTGATCGCGCCGACCACGCCGATCGGCTCCTGGTGGACGGTGGAGTTGCCGACCTTCTCCTCGAAGGGGTGGGTGGCCGCGAGCTCCGCGTAGGAGGCGGCGACCGCGACGGGGACGGCGGCGTGGACGTTCTGCGAGAACTTCAGCGGCGAGCCGAGCTCGGCGGTGACCGTCTCGGCGATCTCGTCCTTGCGGGCGGCCAGGACGTCCCGGAGGGCGGCCAGGCGGGCGGCCCGCTCGGCGGGTGCGGTCGCGGCCCAGGCCGGGAGAGCGGCGCGGGCGGCCCGTACGGCGAGGTCGACGTCCTCGGCGGTACCGGCCGGGACCCGCGCGATGACCTGCTCGTCGACCGGGTTCACGACCTCGATCACGTCCGGGGCGGTGGCGGGGCGCCACTCGCCGTCGATGTACATGCCGTCGTGCGCCTTCATGGTGCGTCCTCCCGGGCTGGGCCGTGACCTGTTTCGTCGTCCGGCCACATAAACTAGCGGCGATAGTTTTTTCGCGCCAGAGCGGGCCCGGACCGTCCAGGGACATCAGAAGTCGGCACGGGCCCGGTCGTCCACCCGCCCCACGGATTCCTGCCCGAACGTCTTCTCGTACGCCCGCCGGATCTCCTCGATCCTCCGGTCGCTCGCGGCGGCCTGACCCGCCGGGTACAGCAGGATCAGCTCGTACGACCTCTCCTTCTCGATCCTCCCGCTCACGTCCCGCCACTGCCCACGCCCGGCCTGCACGGTCAGTCCGTCCGGGAAGCCGGGCGTGACCTCCTTGTCGACGAAGGCCATGAACTGCCGGTCGGTGACAGCCGGTCCACCGCCGGGCCGCTCGGTCCCGAAGAACAGCTGCGTCTCGACGTACGGCGCCCCGCGCTCCGGCACCGAGTCGTCGGCCTCGGCGAGGGTGGCGTAGGCGGTGGGCGGGGCGGCGACGAGCAGAAGGGCGACGCCGGCGAGGAGCACCCTGGTCCTGGTGAGGAGCACGTTCATACGCCCTGCCTAGCGGGCCACCGCCACCAGCCCCGGCTGCCGCGCCCTCGGTTCACTCCACCAGGCCGAAGGCACGCCGGGAGGGGCGGCCTGGTTGGCGGTGCGGCGAGTCGACGCCGGCCAGGGCGGGGTGGTGCGGCGAATCGAGGCTGGCCAGGGGCTGGCCCGGGGCGGACGGAGGCAGTGGTGCGGACCGACCGCGGACAAGGCCGGAAGGGTCGCAGGCGGAGCGGCGGACCGACCGCGGACAAGGCCGGGGCGGAGGTGGCAGCGCGGCGGAGGCACGGCGGCCGGCGCCGGGGGCGGTGGCCAGGCGGCGGGGGCGGTGGCCAGGCGCCGGGGGCGGTGGCCAGGCGCCGGGGGCGGTGGCCAGGCGGCGGAGCTACGGCGGGCCCAACGCCGAGCCGCATTCTTCCCCCGCCCGACCCCTCACCCGTCCAGGTACGGTCGCAGGCGCCGTGGCGGACCGACCGTGGCCGGCGCCGAAGCGAACGAAGGCGGTGCGGCGGAGCGACGGCGGACCCGGCGCCGAGGCGCACCCTCACGCCGAGCCGCGCCCTCCCCCACCCGGCCCCTCACTCGTCCAGGTCCGGAAGGTGGTCCGGGGACGGGGAGATGCGTTCTCCGTGCTGGTCGAAGACGAAGAGGTGGGAGATGTCGACGAGGAGGGGGACCTGCATGCCGCGGCGGAGGTCGAGGTCCGGGGTGGTGCGGACGACGAGGTCGCCGGGGAGGCGGGGGTCGGACGGGGTGGGCTCGGGGCCGGAGTCCGGCGGGTCCTCCAGGACCACCACCGGGCCCGCCCGCAGGGAGCCCGCGCGATCCCGCAGACGTTCCAGGACCGTGCCGTCGCGGCGGCGGCGCCGGGTCGGCCGTGGAGCGGGCCGCGGGGCCTCCAGGTCGGGGACGAGGGCGGGGCGGGAGCCGGTGTTGAAGTGGACGAGGACCTCGTGGCCCTGGAACTCCACGTGCTCCACCAGGCCCGTGATCGGCATCTCGCCGGGACGCGCGGAGGTCCGTTCGGCGATGCGGATCGCCTCCGAACGCAGGCCCACGATCACCTCGCGGCCCTGCTGGACGCGGAGCAACTGGTGGTCCAGGGAGAGGGGTTCGGGCAGCCGCAGGTACTGCTTGCCGAGGCTGATGGTCATCGCGCCGTCTAGCGGGGCCCGGACCAGGCCGCGCAGCAGGTTGATGCGCGGGGTGCCGATGAAGGCGGCGACGAAGACGTTGCGGGGCAGCGCGTACACCGAGCGCGGGGTGCCGACCTGCTGGAGAACTCCGCCGCGCAGCACGGCGACCCGGTCACCGAGCGACATGGCCTCGGCCTGGTCGTGCGTGACGTAGACCGTGGTGACGCCCAACTCCCGGGTGAGCCCGGCTATTTCGGCGCGCAGGTGGTTGCGGAGCTTGGCGTCCAGGTTGGACAGCGGCTCGTCCATCAGGAACGCGGAGGGGTGGCGGGAGATGGCCCGGCCCATCGCCACCCGCTGGCGTTCGCCGCCAGAGAGCTGACCCGGGTAGCGGTCGAGGAGGTCCTCGATGCCCAGCATGCGGGCGGTGGCGTCCACGCGCGCGCGTGGATCCTCGTCGGGGGCCTCGATGCGCAGCGGGAAGCCGATGTTCCCGCGGCTGGTCATGTTGGGGTAGAGGGCGAAGTTCTGGAACACCATCGCCATCCGCCGCTCGGCAGGCAGCAGCTCGTTGGCGTACTCGCCGTCGAGTCGGAGCTCGCCCTCGGTGATCTCCTCCAGTCCGGCGATCATCCTGAGCACGGTGGATTTGCCGCAGCCGGAGGGGCCGAGCAGGACGAGGAACTCGCCGGGTGCGATGTCCAGCGAGAGCCGGTCCACCACCCGGATTCCTCGCGTGTAGGTCTTGCTCACGTCGTGCAAGGAGATGGCGCGTGTCATGACGGTGCCCCCGAGGGCTGAATCAGGCGCTGGTGCTCCGCGGTCGAGAGGCCCCGGGCGGGTCGTACGGGGCTGTGAGTCACGGAAGTTAACGGAACGCGCCCGGTCAGGGGAAGAGACTGGGCGGTATCAGGCGCTCCAGTCCAGCCAGTGAGAAAACGGACGGCCGGATTCAGCGGGCCGTCGTGCTCTTCGGCGGCCGCGGCTCACGGGTCTGGGTGAGGTGGGCGAACACCACGACGTTGCTGGTGTAGCCCGTCCGCCACTTGAAGAGCCCACCGCAGGTGATCACGCGGAGCTCCGGGCGCCGGGCCGGGCCGTAGACCTCCTTGTCGGGGAAGCCCTCCTTGTCGAAGACCTTCACCCGGTCCACGGTGTAGACGGCGGTACGGCCGTCCGCGCGCCCCGCCTCGATCACTTTGCCTGGCTTCACCTGGGCGAGCGCGGCGAAGACGGCGGGGCCGGTCCTGGTGTCGCGGTGACCGACGGCGATCGCCGTGCCGGACTCGCCGGGCGTGGGTCCGCCCTGGTACCAGCCCACGAGTTTCGGTTTGTCCACCGGCGGTGTCGCCAACTCCCGTCCTCTGATGAGCCCGAGGCCCGTGATGGGGGCGTCGATGCCCAGGGACGGGATGCGGAAGGAGGTCGGCCGGGACCGGGGCAGCGGGCGGAGCGGGGGCGTGCGGGTGGGCGTGGGGCGGGCGGAGGGGGCCTGCCCCCGGGTCGGCTCGGCGCCCGGCCCACCGGTCATCTCGGCGCCAGGCTCACGGCCCACTTCGGCGCCAGGCCCACCACTCACCTCGGCGCCCGACCCACGGCCCGCCTCGGCATCCGGCTCTCGGGTCACCTCGGCGCCAGGCTCACGGCCCACCTCCGCGCCCGGCCCACCACTCACCTCGGCGCCCGACCCACGGCCCGCCTCGGCATCCGGCTCTCGGGTCACCTCGGTGTCCGGGCCGGCGGCCGCCACGGCGCCCTGGCCGTCGGGCACGTACGGCGCGGTCGACTTGTGGTCACCCGTGCACCGGACCCCCACCGTCACCAGGACGACGGTGAGCAGGGCCGTCCTGGTGAGGCGGTAGGCGCGGGTCCGATACCAGGGCCTGCGTCTGCGCCTACGCGGCGCCATTGGGCCGACGGCGGTTCAGCCGGAAGTACGCGACACCGCCGACCGCCACCAGGCCGACGGCTCCCGCGGCGGTCACCGGCGCGAACGCGGCCGCGGTGTCGACGAGACCGCCGCCGCCCGCGTGCACACCGCCCTTCGGGCCATTGGGGTCGCTCTTGCCCCAGCCCCCGCCGTCGCTCCCCCGGTCCTCGATCTGGTCGCCCGGCCGGCGGTCCCCGCCGCGCTTGCCGTCGTGGCAGTTGACGCGGAAGACCTTCTCCTTGGGGACGCCCGTCACGATCCAGGTGATCTTGTACTGACCGTCCGCCAGCCCCAGCGGGTCCGTGTGACCGGCGCCCCCAGCGAGCTGGATGGCGCCGGCGACGGTGGCGGCGCTGGGAAGCGGAGGCTGGGGCGTGATGGTGTAGGCGATGGTGGTGAGGACGTCGAAGTTGACGGCATCCAGGTAGAACTTGCAGACCTTGGGATCGTCCTTCGAGATGCCGAAGGGCATGCCCACATGGTGGATCCGGATGTCGCCGTTCTCACCCGCGGCCGACGCGGTCGGCGCCGCCACCCAGGACGCGCCGGCCGCGGCGAGGGCGGTGAGGACGACAGTTGCGCCCGCGCGAACGCGGAAGGTACGTGGGAGTGTCAGGGTGGCCATGGGCGCTCCTCCGATTCAGACGATTTCCATACAAATCGCTCTTTCGGCAGCACTCTCCTTTATGCGCGCAGCGGTCGGGCGCATCGACGCCCGGCGCGCCGTCAGATATCGCTCGTGCGGCGCAATCCCGGGCGTTTCGGCCGCTTTCCCGCGTCCGGACCGGGCTTTTCGGGCGGCCCCGGCGACCGCAGCGCCACTCCCGCCGAGAGCAGCAGCAGCGTCCCGAGCATCACGAAGGGCGCCGCCGCGCCCACGAGCCCCGCGACCAGGCCCGCGGTGGCCGGTGCGGCGACCTGGCCGAGACGGTTGCCGGTCAGCCGCAGGGCGAGCGCGGTGGAGCGGGCGCCGTCGGGGGCGGCCTGGACGACCGTCGTCATGGACAGCGGCTGTCCGACGCCCAGGCAGAAGCCGAGCACGGCGAGCATGACGGCCAGCGCCCACACCGGGACCGGCAGCGCGATGCCCGCGCACAGCAGGGCCGCCAGCAGACACGTCGCGGTCAGGAGCAACGCGCGCCCCAGCAGCCGTAGCAGAGGGGTCAGCACCAGACGGCAGGCGATGGTGGCGGCCGCGCGCAGGCTCAGCAGCAGGCCGATCACCGAGGGGGCGATGCCCCGGTGCTCGCCGACCACCGGAAGGTACGCGGTGAGGATGTCCGTGGCGGACAGTACGGACAGGCTCACGAAGATGCCCCCGGGCACGCCCCGGGACCGCAGGATGTGCCCGACGCGGACCCGATCGCCTTGTCCGGTACGGGACTTGGCCGCCGTGTCGCGGTGCTCGATGCGCCACAACGACGTGCACGCGACCGCCGCCCCGGCGCCCGCGACGAGCAGCGCCAGCGCACTCGTGCCCGCCATGTCGGAGCCGCCGATCAGCGCGCCCGCCGCGATCGGGCCGACCAGCTGGCCGAGGGAGGCGCCGATGGTGAAGTGGCCGAAGTTGCGGTCCTGTTCGTGCGGGGCGGACTGGCGGGCGACGAGCGACTGGGCACCGATGACGAAGCTGAGATGGCCGAGGCCCATCACCCCGCTCCAGATAGCCATCGTCCAGAGCGAGTCGGCGAGGCCGCTGAGCGCGCAGCCGCCGGAGATCAGGACCACCCCGACGGGCAGCAGCGGCGCACACCGCCCGTGATCCGTACGGCGGCCCAGCGGGACCGCCGCGAACAGCGGGAGCAGCGCGTACACACCGGCGATGACACCGACCGCCCGTTCGTCCGCGCCCAGCGCGAGGGCCCGGTAGGAGACGGCGGGCCGGGCCATCGACACCGCCCCCTGCGCGAAGCTGAAGGCGATGACGAGGCGGAGCAGCCAGCCGCGGTTCCCACCGGGCGCCATGGTTCAAGTCCTCCGTGAAGCAGGTCCTCCGTGAAGCAGGTCAGATGATCCCGAAGAGGATGCCCGCCCCGAGGATGATCAGGCAGGTGAGCGCGGCCCACTTGACCACGAACCTGGTGTGGTCGCCGAACTCCACCTTGGCCATGCCGACCAGGACGTACACGGCCGGGACGAGCGGGCTCGACATGTGCAGCGGCTGGCCGACGAGGGAGGCGCGGGCCATCTCGAGCGGGGTGACACCGTGCGCCGCGCCGGCCTCGGCGAGGACCGGGAGGACGCCGAAGTAGAAACCGTCGTTCGACATGAAGTAGGTGAGCGGGAGGCTCAGGACGCCGGTGACGAGGGCCATGTGCGGGCCCATGCCCTCGGGGATGACGTCCACCATCCAGCGGGCCATGTGGTCGACCATGCCGGTGCCCTGGAGGACGCCGGTGAAGACGGCGGCGGCGAAGACCATGCCGGAGACGTTGAGGACGTTGTCGGCGTGGGCGGCCAGGCGGGCCTTCTGGTCCGGGATGTGGGGGAAGTTCACGGTGAGCGCGAGCGCGGCGCCGATCAGGAACAGCACCGGGATCGGCAGCCACTCCATGATCATGGCGGTGAGCAGGGTGAGCGTGAGCAGCGCGTTGAACCAGTAGAGCTTGGGACGCAGGGTGGCCCGGTTCGGGTCGAGGACCTGGAAGCGCTCCGCGTCGCCGGCCTCGTCCTCGGCGTCGGTGCCGGAACCGGAGCCGCCGGTGGCCACGGGGGTCTTCGAGCCGGAGCCGGAGCCCGAGCCGCCGGCGCCCACGAGCACCGTCTCGGTCTCCTCGACCTTCGTCTCGGCCTTCTCGTCCACCAGGATCTCGTCCAGGGTGAGCACGCCCAGCCGCTTGCGCTCGCGCTTGCCGAGCACGTACGAGAGGACGAAGACGCCCAGCAGGCCGACGGCCAGGGCCGGGATCATCGGGACGAAGATGTCACTGGCGTCGAGCTTCAGCGCGGTGGCGGCGCGGGCCGTCGGGCCGCCCCAGGGCAGGGTGTTCATCACACCGTTGGCCATGGCGGCGACACCGGTCATCACGACCAGGCTCATCTTCAGGCGCTTGTACAGCGGGTACATCGCCGAGACGGTGATCATGAAGGTGGTCGAGCCGTCGCCGTCGAGGGAGACGATCGCGGCGAGGATCGCCGTGCCGACGACGATCCGCATCGGGTCGGCCTTCGCGAACTTCAGGATGCCGCGGACGACCGGGTCGAAGAGGCCGACGTCGATCATCACGCCGAAGTAGACGATCGCGAACATGAGCATCGCCGCGGTGGGGGCGAGGCTGGTGACGCCGTCGATGACGTAGTCACCGAGCTTGGCGCCCTTCCCGACGAAGACGCAGAACAATGCCGGGATCAGCACGAGCGCCGCGATCGGCGACATCTTCTTCAGCATGATCAGGACCAGGAAGGTCGCGATCATGGCGAAGCCGAGGATGGTCAACATGAGTGGATACCTAACGTTCGCCCTTGAACTCCCACCGGAGTCGGCAGTGCGATGACGTTAGGACCCGTCAAGCAGCGTTAACAAGACGTTGACATGCGAGCAATAAGCGCAAAACTGCTGGTCACAGCTTTGCGCTGCTCACAGGGCCGCTACGGCGGCTGTTTTCTGCTGGGGGTCCGGGGGCCGCGCGGCGGTAGCCGCATATCGACTCAGCCCCCGGGAAAAAGCAGTACGGGTACGCCGTTGAGTACCGCGTTGCCCGAGAGCGGGTCGAGCAGGCTGCCGTCGAGGAGCTGGTTGACGTTGACGCCGGGGTCCTTGAGGGCGTGGCTGAGCCGGGTGCCGGGCCGGTTGTGGCCCCAGCCGTGCGGCAGGCTGACCACGCCGGGACGCACCCCGTCGGTGACCTCGGCCTCGGTGACCACCTCTCCCCCGGCGCCCTTGACCCGCACCGCGGCACCGTCCTTCAGCCCGAGCCGCTCGGCGTCCTCGGGGTGGATCTGCAGGGTGCAGCGGTTGGTGCCGCCGGTGAGGGCGGGCACGTTGTGCATCCAGCTGTTGTTGGAGCGCAGGTGCCGGCGGCCGACGAGGACGAGCCCGTCGGCCTGGTGGCGCAGGGCCTCGCGCAGCCGGGGCAGGTCGTCCTCGATGGGCTGAGGCAGCAGTTCGACCTTGCCGCTCCTGGTCTTCAGCGGCTGCGGCAGCCGGGACTCCAGCGGTCCCAGGTCGATGCCGTGCGGATGCGCGAGCAGCTTGGTGAGGCTCAGGCCGTCCGGTCGTACGCCGAAACCGTCGCCGTAGGGGCCGAGGCGCAGCATCATGTCGAGCCGCCGCTCGGGGCCGGTGTCGCCGGCGAGTTGGGCGGTGAGTTCGCCCGGCTCGCGGCCGTGCACGGGCGAGTGGGCGTCCTTGACGGCCTTGCCGAGGGTCTGGCCGATGACGAGGTCGTCCACGGCGGACGGGTCGGCGCCGTGCATGCCGGTCGCGGCGAGGACCAGCCGGGCGAGGATCTCGGTCTCCGCCATCCGGCCGGGCTCCAGCGGGACGGCGGGGCGGGTGTAGCGGACCTGGTTGCGCACGGCGAGGGTGTTGAAGGCGAAGTCGTGGTGCGGGCTCTGGGAGGGCGGGGGCGGCGGCAGCACGACGTGGGCGTGGCGCGAGGTCTCGTTCAGGTACGGGTCCACGCTGACCATGAAGTCGAGCGAGCCGAGGGCCTTGTCGAGCCGGTCGCCGTCGGGGGCGGACAGCACGGGGTTGGCGGCGACGGCGATCAGCGCGCGGACCGGCTCGCCCTCCGCGGTCGCGGTGTCGATCTCCTCGGCGAGTGCGGAGAGCGGCAACTCACCCTTGGCCTCCGGGTGTCGGCTCACCCGGGAGTGCCAGCGCCCGAGCGCGAATCCGTGGCTGGGTCCCGCGGGCCGGGGCGTCCGGTCGGTGGCCGCCTGCGGGAACAGCGCGCCGCCGGGCCGGTCGAGGTTGCCGGTGAGGATGTTGAGCACGTCGACGAGCCAGCTGGCCAGGGTGCCGTGCGGGACGGTGCAGCTGCCGATACGGCCGTATACGGCGGCCGTTGGCGCTGCGGCCAGTTCGCGAGCGAGGGCACGCGTCACGTCGGCGCCCACGTCACAGGCGTCGGCGACGGCTTCGGGAGTGAAGTCCTGGACGGCTTCCCGGAGTTCGTCGAGCCCCTGGAGGTGCGAGGTCAACTCCCCCGTGTCCACGAGGCCTTCCTCGAAGAGCACGTACGCCATGGCGGCGAGAAGCAACGCGTCCGCACCGGGCCGGATGGCGATGTGCCGGTCGGCGAGCTTCGCGGTGCGGGTGCGGCGGGGGTCGATGACGGTGAGGGTGCCGCCGCGGGCCTTGAGCGCCTTGAGCTTGCCGGGGAAGTCGGGGGCGGTGCACAGACTCCCGTTGGACTCCAGGGGGTTGGCGCCGATCAGCAGGAGATGGTCGGTGTGGTCGAGGTCGGGCACGGGGATGGCGTTGGCGTCGCCGTACAGCAGCCCGCTGGAGACGTGCTTGGGCATCTGGTCGACCGTGGACGCGGTGAAGACGCTCCGGGTGCCGAGCCCGGCGAGCAGCACCGGCGGGTAGAGGGCACCGGCCATGGTGTGCACGTTGGGGTTGCCGAGGACGACCCCGACGGAGTTCGCCCCGTACCGGTCGACGACGCCCCGGATTCCGGCGGCGACCGCGTCGAAGGCCTCCTCCCAGGTGGCCTCGCGCAGCTCCCCGTCCCGTCGCACGAGGGGGGTGCGCAGCCGGTCCGGGTCCCCGTCGACGGCGCCGAAGGAGGCCCCCTTCGGGCAGATGAACCCCTTGCTGAACACGTCGTCACGGTCGCCGCGGGCGCCGGTGACCCGGGTCCCCTCGATGGTGAGCGTGAGACCGCACGTGGCCTCGCACAGGGGGCAGATACGCAGAGCGGTGCGGGACACGGGTCCTCCCGGGGCAGCGGTGCCTGTCCAGGTGAGCATACCGACCGGTAGGGATGGACGGGAGGGGTTGTGGACGGTCAGTCCAGAACCCTCGCCAGATAGGCGCGCAGCAGCTCCCGGGTCTCCTGGATGATCCGCTCGTCGCCCTCGGGGGCCATCCGGAAGGCCAGGTGGACCAGGGTGTCGGCGGTCTCCACGGCGATGAGGAAGGTGCGGCGCAGGTCGTCGTCCGGTTCCCGGGCGAGGTAGCCGGAGAGGAGGTCGGTGAGGCGGTCGGCGACCCGGTGGTTGGGTTCCGCGTGGCGGGCGCCGACGGGGATCTGGTTGCCGAAGTCGACGAGGGAGAAGCCGGGGGCGGTGCGTTTCATGGCGAGGTACTCGTCGAGGACGACGTCCATCGCCGTACGCCAGCCTCCCTCCTCGCCCGACTCCTTGAGGCGGTCGGTGACGCCCTCCGTGAAACGCTCCAGGTTGCGCTGGGCCAGTGCGTCGACCATCTGCCGCTTGTTGCCGAAGAAGCGGTAGACGGAGCCGATGGGCACGCCGGCGCGCAGGGCGACGGCGCGCGTGCTCAGGTCGTCGTAGCCGACCTCGTCGAGCAGGTCGGCGCAGGCGTCGAGGATTCTGGTCAGCCGTTCGGCGCTGCGCCGCTGCACGGGAGCACGGCGAAGCGAGGTCGCTTGGGGCACGGGCTTCATGATGCCTTTCCGCCGTGGTCCGGAAAACCCTGCCACCTGGTACGGGGCCGGGGGCCCGCGGCACTCATCGGCCACCGCCGGCACTCGTCGCGAGCCGCGCGCCGGAGGCTGCGCCGCCTTCCGGGCCAGGGACACCGCCGCCCGCACTCGCCGTGGCCCGCACTTCCCAGGCACCCCCACTCGCACTCAGAGCGGGCGGCGAACCCGAAGCCGCCTCACCCGCACTCGCGCCGCCCAGCCGGCCCCGGACACCGCCGCCCGCACTCGCCGTGGCCCGCACTTCCCAGGCACCTCCACTCGTAGCCAGGACGAGCAGCGAGCCCGAACCGCCGGCGACCACACGCGTGGCGGCCCGCGACACCGAGCCGCCGCCCCCACTCCCCCCGGCCCGCGATTCCGAGCCGCCGTCCCCACTCCCCCCGGCCTGCGGGTCCAAAGCGCCGTTCCCCGTCCGGTGAGGTTCCGACGCCGTCACGTCCGCCGTGCTCTCCACCGGGTCGCCGTCCACGGCCCACACGGTGCCGTCGTCGGCGTACAGCCTGGCGGTGACCTTGTGGGTGCCCTGGGGGACGTACGCGGCCGCGAGGCGGCAGGACGGGGTGCGGAGGGTGGTGACGGGGCGGTCGTCCACGAAGACGACGGCGATTCCGCGGCCGGAGACCGCCTTCGCCTTCGTCCCGGCGGGCGAGAACGTGAAGTTCTCGACGGTCAGGCGCACCGACCAGCTGTCGTCGGTGTTCGGCTGCACCTCTATGCCCACGTCGGGGGCGTTGTCCTTGCCCACCTCACGGTAGTGGCGCCCCTCCTCGTCGGTGTCGTCGAGGACCTTGCCCACCGGTGAGACCGACTGTCCGTCCCTGCGCTCCTGCGCCCCACCGGCGCCACAGCTCACGGATCCGGTCACCAGCACGACACAGACCGCGAGCAGGGCAATGAGTCCCCGCGTCCACGACATGCCGGCGAGCGTAGAACACAGGTCCGACACCGCGAATCCCCCTGGGGTCTGGTTCTCGCTCTCCTCCCTGAGGAGGTCACCGCGGGAAAATCGGTTCCACGGAACGGCCTCTTGCGCCGATGAAACCGCAATCCTACGGTGTTCCATAGGAATCAGACCGCAAGGGAGCGATCATGAGCGGGGACGCAGCGATCACGCGCGGCGACGCACGCAAGGCCGCCGAGGGCCTGGCCCACCTCTCCGGATTCGGCAACGAGCACGCCTCGGAGGCCGTCCCGGGCGCCCTGCCCGAGGGCCGCAACGCCCCGCAGCGCGCCCCCCTCGGCCTGTACGCGGAGCAGCTCAGCGGTACGGCCTTCACCGAGCCGCGCGCCCACAACCGCCGCTCCTGGCTGTACCGGATCCGCCCCTCCGCCGCGCACCCGGCGTTCACCCACACCCACAACGGCCGGATCCGTACGGCCCCCTTCACCGAGTCGGTCCCGGACCCGAACCGGCTGCGCTGGAACCCCCTTCCGGAGCCGGCCGAGGGCACCGACTTCCTCGCCGGTCTGTGGACCCTCGGCGGCAACGGCGACGTCACCCAGCGCACCGGTATGGCGGTGCACCTCTACCACGCCACCGATTCCATGGACCGCGTCTTCAGCGACGCCGACGGCGAGCTGCTGATCGTCCCGGAGCGCGGCGGGCTGTCGCTGCGCACGGAGTTCGGACTGCTGCATGTGGAGCCGGGCCATGTGGCACTGATCCCTCGTGGGGTCCGCTTCCGTGTCGAGCTCCTCGACGAGTCGGCCCGGGGTTATGTGTGCGAGAACTACGGGGCACCCTTCCAGCTCCCCGACCTCGGCCCGATCGGCGCCAACGGCCTCGCCAACCCCCGCGACTTCCGGGCTCCCGTCGCCGCCTACGAGGACGTCGAGGGGCCGGTGGAGGTCGTCAACAAGTTCTGCGGCAACCTCTGGACCGCGACCTACGACCACTCCCCGCTCGACGTGGTCGCCTGGCACGGCAACCATGTGCCGTACGTCTACGACCTGCGCCGCTTCAACGTCATCGGCAGCATCTCCTACGACCACCCCGACCCGTCGATCTTCACCGTGCTGACGTCCCCGTCGGACACCCCCGGGCTGGCCGGCGTCGACTTCGTCGTGTTCGCACCGCGCTGGCTGGTCGGCGAGGACACCTTCCGGCCGCCGTACTTCCACCGGAACGTGATGAGCGAGTACATGGGACTGATCGAGGGCGCCTACGACGCGAAGGCCTCCGGAGAAGGGGGCTTCGTGCCCGGGGGCGGCTCGCTGCACAACATGATGTCGGCGCACGGGCCGGACCGGGAGACGTTCGACCGGGCGAGCGCGGCCGAGCTGAAGCCGCAGAAGGTCGACGACGGGCTGGCGTTCATGTTCGAGACGCGCTGGCCGGTGACGCTCACCGCGCACGCGGCCCGGGCGGACCATCTCCAGCCGCACTACGACGACGTGTGGCGCGGCCTGGAACGTCACTTCCGCCCGTTGCACTGACCGATCCGCGGAAGGTACGGATAGCCCGTGACCTCCTTCGCCCCGGACTCGATCGTCCTGAACCGCAAGCTGCCGCTCTGGTACCAGGTGTCGCAGTCCCTGCGCGCCTCCATACTCGGCCGCTCACCCCAGGACCCGCTCCGCCTGCCCACCGAGGAACAGCTGGCCGGCCACTACGGCGTGAGCGTGCTGACCATGCGGCAGGCCCTGAAGGAGCTGGAGGACGAGGGGCTGATCACCCGTCACCGCCGCCGGGGCACCTTCATCGAGCCGGACGCCCGCCGGGGCACCCCCGTCCGGCTGCTCGGCTCCGTGGACGCGATCGTGGCCCAGCAGTCCGGCATGACGACCGAGCTGCTGGAGCACGGCAAGTCACCCGTTCCGCCCGGACTCGCCGAGCACTTCCCGGACTTGGACGAGGTGGCCTCGTACCACCGACTGCGCAGCGACGAGCAGACGGGCGAGCCGACCAACCACGCCCGCAACTACGTGCGCCCCGAACTGGCCGCGCGCATCGACCCGTCGGATCTGGCGCGCTGGCCGATGACCAAGGTGCTGCGGGACGTCGTCGGGGCGGACATCAGCCGCATCACGGACACCGTGGAGGCGCGTCTCGCGGACCCGGAGACCGCCCGGCTGCTCCAAGTCCCGCTGCTCAGCCCGATCCTGCACTACACCGGGGTCACCTACGACACGGCCGGCCGGGTGCTCGACGCGGCGGTGATCCACTACCGGGGCGACCGGTTCTCGTTCACCGTCACCCTGGACGCCACGTGACCGCACTGTCTGTCACAGGTCGTACGATGCCCAGCGTGACGCACGACGACGCTCCGCCGCTGGCGGACCTCATGCCGTGGTCCGTCGCACCGCCGCGGCTCGGCCGGGGGTGGCCGACGGGCCCCGACGCGGCATCCCTGAAGGCCCGCTGGGACGCCCTGCTGAAGGCCGAGGGACCCGACCGGGAAGCCCTGTTCGAGCCCACCCGCTCCCGCACCCTGCGCTCGGCGGTCGGGCAGCTGCCGGGACGGACGGGCGGCACCGAGAAGCTCGCGCGCGCCACCGGCCCCTGCCCGGAGCCGGTACGGGTCCTGCGCGGGCCCTTCGACGAGCAGTGGCTGATCCCGGACCACCGGCTGATCGACGCGGCCCGGCCCGAGCTCTGGCGGGTGGCGGACGAGGACCAGGTGTTCGTGGTGGAGACCCCCACGGACGGACACGGCCCCCAGCTCCTGGCCACCTCCCTCCTCCCCCTGCTCCGCCCCGGCCGCATCCGCCCCCTGTTCCGCCGCCCGGGCGGCACGGAGCCGAACCTGGCCCCGGGGCTCCTGAAGCACCTGCGGACGCGCCTCGGGATCACGGTGGAACCCCTGGACGTCCTCGCCTGGATCCTGACGGCGGTCCGCCCGGACCTCACCGTCCCGCTCACCGACGACCCCGAACTGTGGTCCCGCGGCGTGGAGTCGGGCCACCGCGTCCTCTGGCTGATGCGCCGTGACGGCGACCGCCCGAAGCTGCCCGGAGGCCGCCGCCCCTACGTCCGCGCCCCCCTGCCGTCCCGGCCCCTGACCCTCGACTACGACCGCGACGAGGAGGCCCTGCTGCTGGACGAGGGCCGCATCTCCCCCGTACCGCCGAAGGCCTGGGACTTCGAGGCCGGCGGAGTGCGGGTCCTGGAGCAGTGGTTCACGGCCCGCGTCACGGAACCGGAGCCGGGCACGCTGGCCGCGATCCGTCCGGCGACCTGGCCGCAGCCGTGGACGTCGGAGCTCCTCGAACTGATCACCGTGCTGGCCCTGCTGGCGGACCTCCAGCCCTTCCAGGACGAGTCGACGTCCCGGATCACGGCGAGAGACCTGCGCGAGGCGGGCGTCCTGCCGGTCCCGGACTCGGCCCGAAAGCCGGCCTCGGTCCTGGACGGGCACGAGGAGGGACCGGAGGGGCAGCTCACCCTGCTCTAGCCTCTGGGGGCGAAGCCGTCCAGGACACGCTCCAGCATCCGCTCGAACACCGCGTCCAGGTCGATCGGCCCGGCGTCCTCCATGAACGACGCCGCCAGCCGCGGATACGCCCCCGACGCCACCTGACTGCCGAGATACGCGATCCGGACGGCGTTCTCCTGTTCCTGCGTCCACGGCAGCGACCGCACCCGCTCGGCCGTGGACAGCTCGTTCGAGACGTACGTCGTCACGCACCCGTTGAGCATCGCGACCAGCTCGATCTTCGTGCCGTTGGGGACGTCCAGCGGGTCGAGGCAGGCGAGGCAGTGCTCCAGGTAGCGCAGGGCGTTGGGGCTGAAGCCGTACACCCCTGACATCAGCCGCACCATCCAGGCGTGCCGGTGCATGAGCGCCTTGGTCTGGCGCGCGTTGCGGAGCATGTCGGCCCGCCAGTCACCGGTCGGCTCGAACAGCTCGTGCTCCCCGCTGACCGCGTCCACCATCAGCTCGTACAGGTCCTCCTTACGGGGGACGTAGTTGTACAGCGACATCGTCCCGCAGCCCAGTTCGGCCGCGACATGCCGCATGGACACCGCGTCCAGGCCCCCGTCATCCGCGAGCCGCACCGCCGCGGCAGCGATGTCCGCCCTGGCGAACGCGGGTTTGGGCCCACGCCCCGTCCGCTCGGGACGTGCCCAGATCACTTCGGGTACGGCCGCTCGGCCCGCCATCGATCATCACCTCTGCCACCATCCTAGTTACGTACAGCGTACGTAGTGCGCTATGGTCACGCCATGACTTCTACGTACGCTGTACTTAGTGAAGGTCTGGAGAAGCGGTTCGGGGAGGTCCACGCCCTGCGCGGGCTCGATCTCGCGGTCGCCCCGGGCACGGTCTGCGGCATCCTCGGCAGCAACGGGGCGGGCAAGACCACGGCCGTGCGCCTGCTGACCACGCTGCTGCGGCCGGACGCCGGCTCCGCGCGGGTCGCCGGACACGACCTCGTCCGGGAGCCGGAGGCGGTACGCCGCGCCATCGCCGTCACCGGGCAGTACGCCTCGGTCGACGGGGACCTCACCGGGCGGCAGAACCTCCGGCTGTTCGCCCGGCTGCACCGGGTGCGAGGGCCGGCCGAGCGGGCCGCCGAGCTGCTCGACCGCTTCGGTCTTGCCGAGTCCGCCGACCGGGCCGCGTCCACCTACTCGGGGGGTATGCGCCGCCGTCTGGACCTGGCGGCGAGCCTGATCCGCCGCCCCGAGATCCTGTTCCTCGACGAGCCGACGACCGGTCTCGACCCCGCCAGCCGCACCCTCATCTGGGACGCCGTGCGCGAGCTCACGGCGGACGGCACGACGGTGCTGCTGACCACGCAGTACCTGGAGGAGGCCGACCAACTCGCCCACGACATCGCTCTGGTGGACAAGGGGCGGGTCGCGCACACGGGTTCGCCGTCCCAGCTCAAGGCGTTGATCGGGGCGCACGTCGAGATCGTCGTCGCGGACGCGGACGTCCTGGCGAAGGCGGCCGGTGTGCTCGACCAACTGACCGGCGGGGAGCCGTCGTTCGACCACGAGCGCAACTCGGTCGGCGCGATCACCCGGGACACCACGCTCACGCTGCCCCGGCTGGTGCGTGAACTGGACGCGGCGGGCGTGCCGTTGCTCGACGCGAGCATCCGACCGCCGACCCTCGACGACGTCTTCCTGCGACTCACCAAGGAGGTTGCGGCATGAGCATGTTGGCCCACGACGGCACCGCGATGCTGGGCCGTCAGCTGCAGCGGATCCGCAACACCCCCGGACTGCTGATCCTGACCCAGACGATGCCGATCACCATGCTGCTGTTCTTCGGCTACGTCTTCGGCAGCGCGCTGGCGATGCCGGGCGAGGAGTACCGGTCCTTCCTGGTGCCGGGCCTGCTGGTGGCGACCGCGGCGAACGGGATCATGACCGGGATGTTCCAGGCGGCCCAGGACGTCCACCGGGGCGTCACGGACCGGCTGCGCACCCTGCCGATCAGCCGGGCGGCCGTACCGCTGGGGCAGTCGGTCGCTGACGTGCTGGTCACCGCCGCCGGCATGGTGCCGTTCCTGCTGGTGGGGCTCGCGGTGGGCTGGCGTGTCGAGAAGTCCGCGCTGCAAGCGGTGGGCGCCATGGGGCTGTTGCTGCTGTTCCGGTTCGCGACGACCTGGATCGGCATCTTCCTCGGCCTGCTCACCCGGAGCGAGGAGGCCGCCGGACAACTGGGCGGTGCGACGTTCATCCTGCCGCTGCTGTCCAACGCCTACATCCCGACCGAGGGGCTGCCCGGCTGGCTGCGCACCCTCGCCGAGTGGAACCCGATCAGCGCGGTGACCACGGCCCTGCGGGACCTGTTCGGCAACGCCCCGGTGCCGGAGGGGGCCGCCTGGCCGGTGGCCCATCCGATCGCCGGGTCACTGATGTGGTGTGCGGTCCTGCTCGCGGTCTTCGCACCGCTTGCCGTACGGCGGTATGCACACGGCGAGGGTTGAACGCCTCTTGCCGGGAGGGGAGTTCGGGCCCTGCCGGGGCCCGGGCCGACCTCGCAGTGCATGACAGGTCTGGTGTGCTGGTGGACTGCGGTGGGGACGTGCCCCGCGCTCGACCGACTCACCTGGATCGTGCCGCATGCCGTGGGGATGACGGACGGGAGGGCAGCACGACGCCGGGGTGGTGCGACCGGCCGAGCGCGGTTCGGGACGTCCGAGCCCAGGGGCCCGGCGAGCCGTAGGGCTCAGCGCCCGCCGAACAGCGAACGGCGCAGTCGGCGCAGGGGCGCGAACAGCGAGACACGGCGCACCCGCGCACCCCTGTCGCTGCGCTCCTGCTTGGTGGTGTCACGCGCGGTCAGCTCACGCATCAGTGACGTCGCCTCTGCCGCCTCGCCCTGCGGGACGGCAGGTCCCGACAGCACCGAGAGATGGCGGTCGAGGCGCGAACTGGTCGCGCTGCTCCCGCAGGTGATCGCAGGGACCCTCGCCCTGCGCACTGCTATCTGTTCCATGTCACTCCCCACCCGTACGAGTCCACCCGGCCCGGGCAGGGTAACCCTATCGCCCCGTCGGGGCACACGTGTATCGGCGTCACAGGATTCACCTTCCCCGTAAGGGTGTTGACGACCCCTCCATGATTACTCTCCGAATCCGACCGATTTCAGGGCGAGTTGGACAACCGGCTGGGTAGTGGGCTGCGGGGAGCCCCCATCGGGCTCGACGGTCACAGCGAGTGATGTCGCGGACTTGTCGAGTCCGGTCGCGACCAAGGGCGTGTCGGCGGCGAAGAGCCCGAGGGATCGCGGTTGCTCGTCAGGGCGCATGAGCCACAGCTGCCGCACGCGGCCGCTCGGGGGCGCGCTGTACCCGCTCAGGGTGACGACCGCGCGCCCCTCCGATGCGGAAGCGATCACTCCGATGGTTCGGCCCTGTGCGTCCTGCCCCCGGGTCGCTCGGGCGTCCGCGGCCTGGAGAACGTGGGCGATCTCACTGGCCTGGGCCTTCTGAGCGTCCAGTTCGTCCTGTGTCCGGTTGGCCTGGACGGCGAACAGCGAGGCGACGACGAGAGCCGCCGCCGCGGTGGCCGTCGCGAACGGTACGAACAGGGGACGCCTCCGACGGGGCCTGGGCGGCGGCTGGGCGCCCCAGACATGGGGCGGCAGCTGCGACTTGCGCGCCCGTACCGGCTCCGGCCGCGCTCGGGCCGGCTCCGGCCGCGCCCGTCCCTGCTCCGGACGTACGGCGGGCTCCTGGGGGATGGTGCGGACGGCGGACAGCACCCGGTCGCGCATCGCGAGCGGCGGTGGAGCGGCGGCCGACCACGCGAGCCGTACCGCGTCCTCGGACAGCGCCCGCACTTCCGCCGCACAGCTGTCGCAGTCCCTGAGGTGCCTCTCGAAGCGGGCCCGTTCGGCGGGCTCCAGCGCGTCGAGGGCGTACGGGGCCGCGAGGGAGTGGAGGTCTTCCCGGCGGAAGAGGCTCATGCCACACCTCCCAGGCACTCCCGCAAGCGGGTCAGTCCGTCACGCATCCGCGTCTTCACCGTTCCCAGCGGCAGAGAGAGCCGCTCGGCCACTTCACGGTACGTGTAGCCGTCGTAGTAGGCGAGGGTGACGGACTGGCGCTGGAGTTCGGTCAGCCGCTCCAGGCACCGGCGCACCCACTCGCGTTCGAGGCCCGCCTCGACCTCCTCGGTCACCTGGTCGAAGGCGGGGTGGTGGGCCCGGCGTGCCTCGCGCTGCTCGCGTTCACCGGCCGCGCGGGCGCTGCGCACCCGGTCGACGGCTCGGCGGTGCGCGAGGGTGAGGACCCAGGACAGCGCGCTGCCCCGGCGCGGGTCGAAGCGCGCGGCGGACCGCCAGAGTTCGAGCAGCACCTCCTGCGACACCTCCTCCGACTGCGCCGGATCACGCACCACACGCCGTACGAGCCCGAACACCGGCCCCGCCACGAGCCCGTAGAGCTCCTCGAATGCCTTCTGGTCCCCGCCCGCCACGAGCATCAGAAGCTCGTCCGCTTCCAACTCGTCGCCCCCTCCCGCAAAGCCGCACCTGGGCCGTCCCGTCCCACGAGGTATTCGCAACGAACACACCTCCGGATGGGGTTACGGATCAGAACGTCGAAAACGCGGGTCGAGCAGCAGAAAAGAAGTTTTGAGATTCGACCAATCCGGCCCGCCCACCACTCCGAATCACCGGGCGTCAGGCAAGTTGGACTGAGGACGGACGGCATGACACCTATCTCCAGGAGCGGCTCGGGACGCAGGAGTCTCGCGACCCTCGTATGTGGTGCGCTGGCCGCCGGAGGGCTCGCAGCCGCCGGTGTGGCCACGCTGGTACCGGGGGCGGCCTCCGCCTCCAGCCACCGGGAGGCCCCGCTGATCTCGGGCGACCCCCAGTACGACAACACGGACGTGTACGCGTTCGTCAGCCCCGACAAGCCCGACTCGACGACGATCGTCGCCAACTGGATCCCCTTCGAGGAGCCCGGCGGCGGCCCGAACTTCTACCAGTTCGCCGAGGACGCGCAGTACGACCTCCACATCGACAACAACGGTGACGGTCAGGGCGATCTGCTGTACCGCTTCACCTTCAAGACCCACGTCAAGAACAAGAAGTCGTTCCTGTACAACACGGGCGCGGTCGAGAGCCTCGACGACCCCGACCTGAACGTCACGCAGACGTACGACATCGAGCTGTTCCAGCTGAAGAACCAGAAGGTCAAGTACAAGACGAAGCTCGCCGACGACATCCCGGTGGCGCCGTCGAACGTCGGCAAGGCCTCCATGCCGAACTACGAGAAGCTGCGCGACCAGGCGGTCTACAAGCTTCCCAACGACTCGACGTCGTTCGCAGGCCAGGCCGACGACCCGTTCTTCGCCGACCTGCGCGTCTTCGACCTGCTGTACGGCGGGAACCTCACCGAGGTCGGCAACGACACGCTCAAGGGCTACAACGTCAACTCGATCGCCCTGCAGGTCCCGACGGACATGATCGCAGAGTCCTCGCACCAGCCGATCGTGGGCATCTGGTCGACGACCCAGCGCAAGAACGCGCAGGGGTACTACTCCCAGGTCTCGCGCCTCGGCAACCCGCTCGTCAACGAGGTCGTCAACCCGCTGAAGGACAAGGACAAGTTCAACGCGTCCTCGCCGTGGGACGACGCGCAGTTCCTGAAGAACGTGACCAACCCCGAACTGCCGAAGCTCATCGAGGCGATCTACAAGATCCCCGCCCCGAAGGAGCCCCGCAACGACCTCGTGGACGTGTTCCTCAAGGGTGTGAAGGGGCTGAACCAGCCGCCCTACGTGCGCCCCGCGGAGGAGCTGCGCCTCAACACGTCCATCAAGCCCACCGATTCTCCGAAGCGGCTCGGTGTGCTTGATGGCGACAACGCCGGGTTCCCGAACGGACGGCGGCTGACGGACGACGTGATCGACGCGTCGCTCCAGGTCGTCGAGGGTGAGCTGGTCGGGTCCAAGAACGACCTCGGTGACGCGGTCGACAAGAACGACAAGGACTTCGAGAAGTCGTTCCCGTACGTGGCACTGCCGACCGAGGGCTCCCGGGGGCCGCTGGCCAAGGGGACGACCTCGGGCAACGACGTCCGCAACCAGCTCGGGGACGCGCTGTCCCCGGCGGGTGCCTCCGGTTCCGGCGACAACATGTCCCTGATCGCCGGCTCCGCGGGAGCGGGTGCGGCCGGGATCGTGCTCATCGGGGCCGCGCTGATGTGGTGGCGCCGGATGCGGCGACGGGCCTACTAGGCCCTGCTGCTCCCTATTACTGGCGCGGCCCGCACGTACTCATCCCCCACAGTGCGGGCCGCGCCGCACACACGATCACGATCTGACTAGGAGAGGGCAATGTCCGGGTCTACGACCGACAGCGCACCCGAGAACGAGCACAGCGGATCGCCGGAGACCGTGGAGCCCTCTGCCGAGTCCGAGGACCACAGGGTCGCCGCCGTGCGGCGGGTCTCGGAAGCCGGGCGGCGCTGGCGGGCCGCTCAACTCACCGGTTGCGCGGCCCTGTTGGCCGTCGCGCTGACCGGTGGGTCGATCGCCTTCGGGGCGCTGCGGGACGGCGGGACCACCACCGTCGCCAGTACGTCCGCGGCGCTCTCCCCCGGGCTCATGGCCGGCGGGGACCTCGACGCGGGCATCAAGACGCTGCAGTCCCATCTCCGCAGCCAGCCCCGGGACTTCGGCGGCTGGGCCACCCTCGGACTCGCCTATGTCGAGCAGGCGCGGACCAAGGGTGATCCCTCCCGGTATCCGCAGGCCCAGCAGGCGCTCAAGAAGTCGCTGGAGCTGAAGGCCGACAACGAGCAGGGCCTCGCCGGCCTCGCCGCGCTCGCCGCCGCCCGGCACGACTTCAAGGATGCCCTGGCCTACGCCGACCGGGTGCTGAAGCAGAACCCCTACAGCGAGCGCGCCCTGTCCTCCCGGATCGACGCCCTCGTCGAACTCGGCCGCTACGACGAGGCGTCGAAGGCGGCCGACCTCGCGGACGAACGGCGGCCCGGCATCCCGGTGTTCACCCGCTACGCCTACGTCCACGAGCTCCGCGGCGACGTCCGTACCGCCCGCACGGTCCTGGAGGGGGCCCTGTCCACCGCGACCACTCCGGGAGACATCGCCTACGTGGCCACCGCGCTGGGCCAGCTCGCCTGGAACCAGGGCGACTACGACACGGCCCTGACCGACTACGCCCGCGCCCTCGCCGCCGACGACGCCTACCTTCCCGCTCTGGAGGGCCGGGCCCGTGCCCAGGCCGCGAGCGGGGACCGCGCGGCGGCGATCAAGGGCATGGAGGCCGTCGTGGCCCGGTATCCGCTGCCCGGGCCGCTCGTCGGGCTCGGGGAGCTGTACGAGGACCGGGGCGCCGACGGCGACGAGGCGAAGGCCAAGGACCAGTACGCGCTCGTGGACGCCTGGACGGCCCTCGCCCGGGCCAACGGCGTCAACGCCGACCTCGACACCGCGCTCGCCGCCGCCGACCACGGCGACAAGGCCTCCGCCCTGCGCGCCGCCCGCGCCGAGTGGGCGCGCCGGCACACCGTGCACACCGCGGACGCCCTCGCCTGGGCCCTGCACGTGAACGGGCGTGACAAGCAGGCCCTGCCGTACGCCCGGCAGGCCACCGCCACCGGCTACCGCAACGCCTCCTTCCTCTACCACCGCGGGATCATCGAACTCGCCGCGGGCGACCGGAAGGAAGCCAGGAGCCATCTCGGCGCCGCCCTGAAGCTCAACCCCGGTTTCTCCCCCCTCGGCGCCCGCGAGGCCCGCAAGGCTCTCAAGGAGGCGTCCAAGTGAGGCCCCGCCGTCTGTTCGCGTCCCTCACGGCCGTCCTGACGGCGGCTTGTGCGCTCGCGCTGCTCCCTTCCAGCAGCGCGAGCGCCCACCCCCTCGGCAACTTCACCGTCAATCGGTACGACGGTCTCGTCGCCGGCCCCGGCGCACTCCGCGTCGACCACGTCGAGGACCTCGCCGAGATCCCGGCCACCCAGGCCAAGCCGGACATCGAGAAGCTCGGCATGACCCAGTGGGCGGCTCAGCGCTGCCGGAAGGCGGCGGAGGGCGCCAAGGTCACCGTCGACGGCCGTACGGTCGCCCTGACCGTGAAGACCAGCCACGCGCGCGTGCGTCCCGGTCAGGCCGGGCTCGACACCCTCCGCCTGGAGTGCCGGCTGACCGCCCCGCTGCCCGAGGACACCACCGTCGCCCTCGGCTTCCACAGCGCGGGCACCGACTCCGGTCCCGGCTGGCGTGAGATCACCGCGCGCGGCGACCGGACGACGCTCACGAGGTCGGACGTGCCCACGACGTCGGTCTCGGACGAACTGACCACCTACCCGCAGGAGTTGCTCTCCTCCCCCGCCGACACCGTGACCGCCTCGCTGCGCGTGCGGCCCGGCGGTCCCGCGCTCACGGAAGAGCAGTCGGACGCCCCCGCCGCCTCCGTACTGCCTCGCGGCGCCGACCGCTGGACCCGCGCCCTGGACTCCCTGGTCGCCCGGCACGACCTCACCCTCGGCTTCGCGGCGCTCGCCCTGCTCATCGCGGTCGCCCTGGGCGCGATGCACGCTCTGGCCCCGGGGCACGGCAAGACCCTGATGGCCGCGGTGGCGGCGGCTCGCGGTGGCAAGGCCCGGATGAAGGACGTCCTGCCGCTGGCCGCCTCCGTGACCGTCACCCACACCCTGGGCGTGGTCGCGCTGGGTCTCCTCGTCACGGCCGGCTCGGCAGCGGCCCCCTCGGTGATCGCCTGGCTCGGCATCGCGAGCGGGGTGCTGGTCACCGCGGCGGGCGTCACCCTCCTGCGCCGGGCCCTGCGCACCCGCGCCCACCAGCACGGACACACTCACGACCACTCGCACGACGCCGGGGAGCCCGAAGAGCGCTCCCTGGTCCTGGTCGCCGCCCACACGGAGACCGTCCCGGCGACGGCAGGGACCGAGACCCGGACACACGCGCCCGCGCCCGCCCACACCCACGACCACCCGCACGGGCACGGCCACACCCACGATCACGACCATGACCACCCGCACCCCCCCCCCCATCCCCACCCCCACACCGTCGAACACACGCACGGCGGCTTCAGCCACACCCACGCCGTCGCCCCCACCCTCCGCGGCACGATCCTCCTCGGCTTCGCCGGTGGTCTCGTGCCCAGCCCCTCCGCCGTCGTCGTGCTCGTCGGTGCCGCCGCGCTCGGGCAGGCCTGGTTCGGTCTGCTGCTGGTCGTGGCGTACGGCGTCGGACTGGCCCTGACCCTGACCGCGGCCGGATTCGCCGTCGTCAGGCTGGGCAGTGGGGTCACACGGCTGCTGGACAGGCGCCCCCGCCTGGCCGCCAGCCCGGTGACCGCCCTGGTGCGCAGGACCGCGCCCCTGATGTCGGCGTTCGTCGTGGTGGCTCTCGGGGCAGGATTGGTGCTCAAGGGGGCGGCATCCGCACTCGGCTGAGCTACTTTTGTACAGAAATGACAGGCACCGAATTCACGCGCACCATCACGCGGAGTGGAGATTTCGCCCGGATGCGAATGGGGGACGCCCGTGTCCGAAGAACCGGGCAGTGAACGAGTGATCGCGGGCCGCTACCGACTCCTGTCCCCGCTCGGCGAGGGCGGCATGGGAACCGTGTGGCGCGCCCGCGACGAGGTGCTGCACCGCGAGGTCGCCGTCAAGGAGGTGCGCGCGCCGCACGGACTGGCGACGTCCGAGGTCGAGCGGCTGTACGCCCGCCTCGAGCGCGAGGCGTGGGCAGCGGCACGGGTCGCCAACCGCAACGTGGTGACCGTGTACGACGTGGCCACCCAGGACGGCCGCCCGTGGATCGTCATGGAGCTGGTGCGCGGCATCTCGCTCGCCGAGCTCCTGGACGCGGAGGGCCCCCTCAGCCCGCAGCGGACGGCGCACATCGGCGCCGAGGTGCTCTCCGCGCTGCGCGCCGCGCACGAGGCCGGGGTGCTGCACCGGGATGTGAAGCCGGCCAACGTGCTGCTGTCGAACGACGGCCGCGTGGTGCTCACCGACTTCGGCATCGCCCAGGTCGAGGGCAGTTCGGCGCTGACGATGACCGGCGAGGTCATCGGCTCGCCCGAGTTCCTCGCCCCGGAGCGGGCGCTGGGCCGCACTCCGGGTCCGGAGTCCGACCTGTGGTCGCTGGGCGTGCTGCTGTACGCCGCCGTGGAGGGCAACTCCCCCTTCCGGCAGAACACCCCGCTCAGCACCCTGCGCGCGATCGTGGACGAGGAGCTGCCGCCGCCGTACCGGGCCGGCCCGCTCACCCCGGTGATCGAGGGGCTGCTGCGCAAGGATCCGGCGGAGCGCCTGCCGGCCGACCGGGCCGAGCAGGAGCTGCGGATCATCGGGGCGGGCGGCACGCTTCGGGCGGACGCCGTGCAGGCGGGACCGTACGCCCCGACCGTGGCGGCACCCTTCCCGCAGGAGCCGCCGACGGCCCCCTACCGTCCCGCGCCCACGCCGGCCTCCACCCCCGTCACGACCTCCGGGCCCCCGCCACGCAACCGCCGCGCGGGCGTCGTCCTGGTCGTGGGGTTGGTGGTCCTCGCCCTGGCGATCGCGGGGCTGACGTACGGGCTGCTGAACCGTGACAACGGCGACAAGGACGGGTCGACCGCCAAGGACACCGATCCCGCGGTGAGTTCACCCGCACAGACCAAGACGGACGAGCCCAGCGACACCCCCTCTCCGAGTCAGAGCGAGAGCACCACGAGCGCGCCCCCGCCGCAGTCGGTGGACGTCTCCCTGTCCGGTTCGAACACCGACTACACGGGCAGCTGTCCGCCGGACAAGTCGGCGGCGCCCAGCTTCACGGCCACCTTGTCGGTCGGCCGGCTCCCGGCGACGGTGACCTACCGCTGGGTGTCGAAGAACGGCTCGGTGAACGGCGGTTGGAAGACGCTCACGTTCCCGGCCGGTGGCGGCAGGACGCAGCAGGACAGGCGGTTCGTCACCACCGAGGACGACAGCGGGACGTTCGAGGACACCATCAGCGTGGAGGTCCGTGACCCCGTCGAGAAGACGTCCAACTCGGTCCCGTTCTCGCTGACCTGCGTGACGGAGACCCCGTCCGACACGGACGAGGCCTCCCCCACCGAGTCCCCGTGAGGGGTGATCAGGCCGTGCTGTTCAGCACCGGAAGGTAGCCGCCGGACTGGCCGGCCGCCGTCGGGTGGTAGGACTCGCCGATGTTGAGCAGGTTGAGGCTGTGCAGCCAGGCGCTGCCGGAGCAGAGCTCGTGGCCGGTGAAGGTGGGGCGGACGTCTCCCCAGGCGAAGCCGTGGTCCGCGGCCCGCTTGGCGATCGCGGTGTCGAGGTAGTCGGCGGCGTCGTTGATCGCCTTCCGCTTGGTCTCGGAGAGGCCGAGGCAGGTGGCGCCGAGCTGGTAGAAGCGGGGGTAGCCGAGGACGACCACACGGGCGTTCGGGGCCCTGCCGCTGATCGCCGAGTAGACGCTGTCGAGTTGGCCCGGGAGCGTCGAGTCGACGTATGCCTTGGCAGTGGTGATCCGGGTGAGGCAGGAGCTGTCGGACTGGAGCACACAGGTCGTCATGACGTCGGCGAAGCCGGCGTCGTTGCCGCCGATGGTGATCGAGACCAGGGCGGTGGCGGAGGTGAGCGGGGTCAGCTGACTTGCCAGAACATCACCCGTTCGGGCGCCCGAGCAAGCCGTGAAAGCGAACGACGAGGGTGAGTTGGCGGCCGCCCAGAGGTAGGGGTAGGCCTTCGTGCTGCGCTTGCAGTCGCCGCTTGAACTGATGTAGCTGCCTGCGCCGACACCCGAGGAATACGAGTCGCCCAGGGCCACATAGGGGCCTTCGGCGGCGTGGGCGGTGCCTGTCCCGGTGAGGACGGCGGCGAGGGCGAGGAGGAGCGAGCCGACGTACGCGGCAAATCGGGAACGTCTCATGGAACCTCCCTTTAGCAGGATCTCTGCCACATCTGTCGTAGCAACGACACGAATCAACGGGAAGTGTCCATGCCAAAAATCGCGGATGATTTCGTGGACATGCCAGCCAGGTTGACTGATCCTCAACTCCCTTGGAGAGCGCGACGCTCCTCCAAGTCCGTACCAGACGGCCTTGACGGCCCCCACGGCACTGCGCGACATTGAAGCCCGGCATCCGGCGCTTTCTGGGGGGAAACGTCGCCCATGCACACGACACGTATCGGAACGTCCTCGAAGGCGTCGGGGAGAGACCTGACGCCGTTGCTCGCGGGTGCCGCGACCGCCGTGGGGGGATTCGGCGCGCTGCTCGCGTTCTCCGGCTCCGACTCGCCGCTGCGCGCCCCGCTCACGCTCTTCTTCCTGCTCGCGGCACCCGCCGCCGGCCTCGCCGCCGCACTGCGCGGCTTCGATCCGTTCGCCCGGGTGCTCGCCTCGCTGGCCGGCTCGGTCGTCCTCAACATGCTGGTGGCCCAGGGCATGCTGGCCACGCACCGCTGGTCGGTACGCGGCGGCGTCATGGCGATGGCCGTGATCAGTGCCCTCATCCTGCTGCTGGTGCTGATGCGGCGGCGTCGTACGGCGAAGGGTCAGGACGTCTGACGTGGACATCAGCGTGTACCGCCCCGGCGAGCTGAGTGCCGCCGACCGGGCGGCGTGGAGCGCCATGCAGTCCAAGGCCCATCTGCAGGGCTCGCCAGGGCTCGCCAACCCCTTCCTGTCCCCCGAGTTCGCGCTCGCGGTGGGCCGGTGCAGGCGGGGCGTGCGGATCGCCGTCGTACGGGAGCAGGGCGAGCCCGCCGCGTTCTTCCCGTTCCAGAGGACCGCCGCCGGTGTCGGCCGGGCCGTCGGCCTCGGCATCTCGGACGCCCAGGGACTGGTCCACCGGCCCGGATTCACCTGGGGCGCCCGGGAGTTGCTGCGTGCCTGCGGGCTCGCCGTCTGGGAGTTCGACCACCTGGTGGAGGGCCAGGGGCCGTTCGAGGCGGAAGCCTCCGGCAGGTTCCCCTCTCCGGTCATGGACGTCGACCAGGGGTACGGGACGTACCTGGCCGGGCTGCGGGAACGCTCACCGAAGTTCACCCGCACCACACTCGCCAAGGAACGCCGGCTGGCCCGCACGGCGAGCGAGGTGCGCTACGTCCACGACGAGCGCGACCCGGCCGCCCTGCGCGTCCTGATGGGTTGGAAATCCGCCCAGTACCGCAGGACCGGCCGCAGCGACCGCTTCGCGCACGAGTGGATCGCCCGGCTGGTGGAGCAGTTGTTCCACACCCGGTCCGAGCCGTTCGCGGGGATCCTGTCGGTGCTGTACGCCGACGGGAAGCCGGTCGCCGCCCACTTCGGGCTGCGCACCGAGCGCGTCCTGGCGTGCTGGTTCCCGGCGTACGACCCGCAGTACGCGAAGTTCTCCCCGGGCCTGATCCTGCATCTGCGCATGGCCGAGGCGGCCGCCGCCGACGGTGTCGCGTACCTCGACCTGGGCCGGGGTCAGAAGGAGTACAAGGACTCCCTGAAGACACGGGAACTGACCGTGTCGGAGGGGTGGGTGACCCGTCGGCACCCGGTCGCGGTCGGACACCGCGTCCGCCGGGTTCCGGCGCGGGCACTGCGCAACGCCGTGGTGGCGCGGCCGGAGCTGTTCGAACCCGCCGACAGGCTGTTGAAGAAAGCGGGAAAGATCCGCTCCGGTGCGACTGTAACGGTCAAACCAACAAAAACGTGAGGCCTCGTTCCAGGTCTTGCCATACGGGTCCAAACGTCAATACCGTCATACATCACACACCCGCACCGTCCCGTCATCGAGCGGCTCTAGGGGAGGGCTCAAGGACCGCGACGGGGGCGCGGGGCGCGGTAGGGGGGTGCCGTGCTCGGTGACCGCACAGGTGACCGAGTCGTGCCGCGCGACCGGCTGTCGTCTCTTCGGAACAGGCACAGCACGACGGCGGTCGGCCAGCTTTGCCAGCTCACCCGGCAGGTACGGAGATTCCTTCCGGCATGCCGCGAGTGAGAACAGAACCCCCCTTTCGAACCGGAGCAACAAGCCGGACCGCCCAGGGGCGGGCGGTCCACCGGACGAGAGGGAACCAGACTCATGAGTTCAGTTCTGCGCCCGGCGACTGCGGGCCAGGATGTGCCGACAGCCAGCCAGTACCGGCCCATCTCCACTCACCTGGCCATCACGCCACCGGTGAGTGTCGTCATACCCGCCATGAACGAGGCGGAGAACCTTCCGTACGTCTTCAAGACCCTGCCCGACTGGATCCACGAAGTGGTTCTGGTGGACGGCAACTCCACGGACGACACCGTCGCGGTGGCCCGCGAGCTGTGGCCCGAGGTGAAGGTGGTGAAGCAGCACGGCAAGGGCAAGGGGGACGCCCTGATCACCGGGTTCGAGGCCTGCACCGGTGACATCGTCGTCATGATCGACGCGGACGGCTCGGCCGACGGCAACGAGATCGTCTCCTATGTGTCCGCCCTGGTCTCGGGCGCGGACTTCGCCAAGGGGTCCCGCTTCGCCAACGGCGGCGGCACCGACGACATGACCTTCATCCGCAAACTCGGCAACTGGGCGCTGTGCACCATCGTCAACCGCAAGTTCGGCGCCCGCTACACGGATCTCTGCTACGGGTACAACGCCTTCTGGCGGCACTGCCTCGACAAGATCGACCTCGACTGCACGGGCTTCGAGGTGGAGACCCTGATGAACATCCGGGTCGTCAAGGCGGGGCTCAAGGTGCAGGAGATACCGAGCTACGAGTACCTCCGCATCCACGGCGCTAGCAATCTGCGGGCCGTACGGGACGGGTTCCGGGTGCTCAAGGTGATCCTCGGGGAGCGGTCGAACCGGCGTGCGCTGCGCCGCCGCGCCCACCACTCGCCGCTGCTCGACTCGCGCCGGGGAGAGGTGTCTTGAGCGATCCCGACATCTCCGTCGTGATCTGCGTGTACACCGAGGACCGCTGGGAGGACATCCTCGCGGCGGTCGCCTCGGTACGGACGCAGTCGTACCCGGCCCTGGAGACACTGCTGGTCGTCGACCACAATCCGGTCCTTCTGGACCGGCTGACCAAGGAATACAAGGAAGTTGAGGAGGTCCGCGTCTTCGCCAACGCGGGCCCCAGGGGCCTGTCCGCGGGCCGCAACACGGGGATCGCCGCCGCGCGCGGCGAGGTGATCGCCTTCCTGGACGACGACGCCGTCGCCGAGCGGGACTGGCTGCGCCACTTCGCCTCCGGATACGCGGACCCGCGGGTCATGGCCGTCGGCGGCCGTACGATGCCGATCTGGGCGTCGGGGCGCCGGCCCGCCTGGTTCCCCGAGGAATTCGACTGGGTGGTCGGCTGCACCTACAAGGGCATCCCGTCCGGCCTGGTCCGGGTACGCAACGTCCTGGGTGGCAACGCCTCCTTCCGGCGCAGCGCCTTCGACGCCGCGGGCGGCTTCGCCACCGGCATCGGACGGGACGGCGACAAACGCCCGCTGGGCTGCGAGGAGACGGAACTGTGCATCCGGCTGAGCCGGGCCAGACCGGACGCGGTCCTGCTGATCGACGACCGGGCGGTGATCCACCACCGGGTGCCCGAGGCGCGCGAGCACTTCGGGTACTTCCGCACGCGCGCGTACGCGGAGGGCCTGTCGAAGGCGCTCGTGGCCCGAAGTGTCGGCGCGGACAAGGGACTTGAGTCCGAGCGCCGGTACGCCACCCGGGTGCTGCCGGCCGGGGTGGCGCGCGGGCTGCGGGACGCCGCGCTGTCCCGGCCGGGGGGCGCGGGACGGGCGGGCGCGATCGTCGCCGGGGTGCTCACCGCGGCCGGCGGGTACGTGGTCGGCACCGTCCGGGCGCGGCGGGGCGGGGCGACGTTCACGGTCGCGGAGATACAGGGGGAGACTCAGGGGGAGCGCGATGGCTGAGCCGCCCGTACCGATCCTCATGTACCACTCGGTCGCCACCGACCCGAACGCCGCCACCCGCGTGCTGTCGGTGTCCCCGGAGGGCTTCGCCCGGCAGATGGAGATCGTCGCCGAGTCGGGCCTCACGCCGGTCACGACCGCCGGCCTCGCCGCCCGCTGGCGCGACGGCCGGCCGCTGCCCGAGCGGCCCGTCCTGATCACCTTCGACGACGGCTACGAAGGCGTCCACCGCCACGCCCTGCCCGTGCTCGCCAAGCACGGCTTCACGGCCACCGTGTTCGTCTCCACCGGCTGGATCCGGGGTGCGTACGACACGGGCGACGGCCTGGACACCATGCTGGACTGGGACCAGGTCCGCGAACTCGCCGCGGCGGACGTCGAGATCGGCGGCCACACCCACACGCACCCGCAGCTCGACCAGCTCGAGGACAGCGCGCTGCGCCACGAGCTGATCCACTCCAGGGAGATCGTCACCGACGAACTCGGCACCGCGCCGGCCTCGCTCGCCTACCCGTACGGCTACTCCAGCCGCCGGGTGCGCGAGGCGGTCCGCGAGACGGGGTACGGCCAGGCGCTCGCCGTGAACAACGGCCTGGCGCGCCGGAGCCAGGGGCCGTACGCGCTCACCCGCCTCACCGTGCGCCGCGGCACCACGGCCGAGGAGTTCGAGCGGCTCGTCCAGGGCCGTGCGATCGCCCGGGACTTCGCCAGGGACCGTGCCCTCACCAAGGGGTACGCGTTGGTCCGAAGAGCACGACAGGTCCGCCGGAAGGTCTCCCGTTCCCGTGTCTGACACGACGACCACGACCGAGCCCGAGTCGACCGCGGCGAAGGCGCCCCAGCAGTCGGGGCGCCGCCTTCGGCTGCCCGGCCTCGGCAGCGGCGCGGCGGGCGGCAACCAGCTGTTCCGCAACGCCTACGCCCTGATGCTCAACACCGGTATCTCCGCGGTGCTGGGCCTCGGCTTCTGGCTGGCGGCCGCCCGCTACTACTCCGAGTCGGCGGTCGGCCAGGGCTCCGCCGCGATCGCCGCGATGAAACTCCTCGCGGGACTGACGGCGGTGACCCTGACCGGGGCGCTGGCCCGCTTCATACCGGTCGCGGGCCGGGCCACAGGCCGCCTCATCGCCCGTACGTACGCGGGCAGTTCGGTGGTCGTGGCGATCGCCGCGGCCGTCTTCCTGCTCACCCTGGACATGTGGGGGCCGTCGTACCGCTTCCTGCACGGGACGGTGAACGGCCTCGGCTTCATCGCCGCCGTCATCGCCTGGAACGTCCTCACCCTCCAGGACGGGGTGCTGACGGGGCTGCGCAGCGCGCTGTGGGTGCCGGTCGGCAACACCGTGTTCTCCGCGGTGAAGCTGGGACTCCTGGTCGCGTTCGCGGTGGCGATCCCGACGGCCGGTGTCTTCGTGTCGTGGGTCGCGGCGATCGCCGTCTCGGTGCTGCCGCTGGGTTGGATGGTGTTCCGGCGTCTGGCACCGCGCCATGTGAAGGCCACCGAGGACCACGCGAAGCCGCCTTCCGTCCGGGAGATCGGGCGTTTCCTCGCGGGCGACTACACCGGCTCGCTGTTCTCGCTCGCCGTGGTCTATCTGGTCCCCGTGATCGTCGCGTCCCAGGTCAGCTCCCAGGACAACGCGTACTTCTACATCACCACGACGATCGGCGGCACCTGCAACCTGCTCGCCATCAACATGGGCGCCTCCCTGACCGTCGAGGGCTCGCACGACCCCTCTCGCCTGGCCGCCAACACCCGTGCCGCGCTGAAGCGGATGGCGCGGATCATGCTGCCGGTGGCGGGCATCCTGTTCTTCGGGGCGCCCTGGATCCTCGGTGTGTTCGGATCGGGCTACGCGGACGCGGCCACCCCGCTGCTGCGCTGGTTCGCCGTCGGCGCGGTGCTCCGGGTCGTCATGGAGACGTACTTCGCGGTGCTGCGCGCGCAGAGCCGCACCTCCGGACTCGCCTGGCTGCAGGGCCTGTTGTGTGTGCTGGTGCTCGGCCTGACGCTGCTGCTCCTGCCCCGCATGGGGCTGACCGGAGCGGGCGTCGCCGAGATCTCCTCGCTGGCGTTGATCGTCGCGCTCGCCGCGCCCAAGTTGTACCGGACGATCCGGCACGCACCGGCCGCCGAGGTCCCCGCGAGCGCGGCTCCCGACGGCGACCTCGCCGACCTCGGGGCGCGTGAGGCACCGGCCGTCGGCCGCACCCGCCGCCCCGGCTGGGCGCTGGACCAGGACACCCTCGCGCTGGGCATCCACGTCGACTTCGACCACCAGGAACGCCGCCCCGACGTACGCCCGGGTCCCGGCACCCCGCCCACGGGCACACCGGTGCCGGGCGTGACGCGCGACCGGCCGACGTGGGCGCTGCAGCAGCCGTCCGATCTGGGGCTGCCGGTGGAGGAGCGGGAGCCGGGCTCCGAGTCCTCCCTCGGGCCGTCCGAGGCGGAGGTGGACGCGCCGTTCGAGGTGGCCTTCGACACGGGCAAGGAGATCGACGTACCGCAAGAGCCCGCCGTACCGGAGGAGACGCCACAGCCCGCGGAGCCGCCGCGGCCGCTGTCCTGGCGGGAGCGGCTGCAGCCCACCTGGCTCGGTGTGTTCCTCGGCTGTCTGCTGGCCGTCGCGCTGCTCCTGTACTGGGTGCCGGCCCTCGGCCTGGGCGAGGCCGACCTGGACCGGATGGGCGGGCTCGGGCTGATCTCGGTCCTGCCGCTGCCCACGCTGGTCGGCGCGGCCCTCCTGGTCGTGGTCTTCGCCTCGCTGCTCTGGCTGGGCCGTGAGCACAAGGCGCTGCTGCTGGTCACGCTGGTGGCGACCGTGTTCTCGCTGCACGCGCTGCCCGCGGTGATCGAGGCCGAGCCGCGGTTCGCGACGGCCTGGCAGCACCTCGGGTTCATCGACTACATCGACCGGACCGGCTCCGCGGTGCCCGACCTGGACGCCCGCTGGAGCTGGCCGGGCTTCTTCGCGGCGGCCGCGTTCGTGGCGCAGGCCTGCGGGGTCACGGACTTCACCGAGATCATCCGCTGGTGGCCGACAGCGATCCAACTGGCCTACCTGGTACCGATGTTCCTGCTCGTACGGCACATGCGGGCGAGCTGGCGGGCCAAGTGGACCGGCATCTGGATCTTCGTACTCAGCGGCTGGGTCGGCCAGGACTACTTCTCCCCGCAGGGCTTCACCTATCTGCTGTACCTGGTGTTCGTGGCGGTGCTGCTCGTCTGGTTCCGTGCCCCGCGCGTGATCTGGACGAAGCGGCGGCCAGGCGAGGCCGAGGTCGAACCCACGAACCGCCGCCAACGGGCCGTCCTGCTCACGGTGTTGATCGGCCTGTTCGCGGCGAGCGTGCCCGCCCACCAGCTCACCCCGTTCGTGATGCTCGGGGTGCTCGCGGCGCTCGTGATGATCGGCCGCAGCGAACTGCGCGGTCTGCCCATCCTGTTCGCCGTCATGGTGGCCGCCTGGATCGGCTGGATGGCCGAGCCGTACTGGTCGGGTCACTTCGACGACTTGTTCGGCGGGGTGGGCGGGGTCGGCGGCAATGTGTCCTCGTCGGTCTCGGGCCGTATCGAGGGCGGCAGTTCGACCCACAAGCTGGTCCTGTACGTGCGCGTGCTGCTGGCGGGCGGGGTCATGGCTCTGGCCTGTTACGGCTGGTGGCGGCGGCGCGACCACAAGTACCGGGAAGCCGCGCTGCTGGTCCTGACCTTCGTGCCGTTCCTCGGCTTCGGCATGCAGTCGTACGGCGGCGAGATGGCCCTGCGGGTCTTCATGTTCGCCCTGCCGGGCGCCGGTCTGCTGGCCGCCCTCGCGCTCTTCCCGCGCACCGGGGTCACCGCGAAGGAGCGCGAGAAGGACCGGGTCAGTCTCGCTCCGGTGGCGGCGCTCATGGCGGGTCTGCTGCTCGTCGGCGGCTTCCTGGTCGCCCGGTGGGGCAACGAGCCGTTCGAGCGGATCCAGCCCGGCGAGGTCACCGCCATGGACTACGTCTACGCGCACGACGATCCGACGGTCCGGGTGCTGTGGCTGTCCAACGACACGCTCAACAATGTGACGCCGGCGATGCCGTGGGGCGCGAAGGACATGGAGAAGGTGTCCTACGTGCCGACGCTCGCGCCGACCGACCCGGTGCTGGTGTCCGGGCTGGTGAAGTCGCTGAAGGACGCGGGCCCGAACTCGTATCTCATGGTCAACGTCAGTCAGGTCACGTATCTGCGCCTGGACGTGGGTTATTCGAGGACGTGGGAGCCGAGGCTGCTCGACAACCTCGACAGCCGCAAGGAGCTCAAGCGGGTCCTCACCAACGACGACGTGACCATGTACGCCCTGCGGGACCAGCCGGCGGGGAAGGTTCCGCAGGCCGATCCCGGGCCGATCGGACCGCAGGTGACCTGGACCCCCTGGTCGGTGGTGGGGGCGCTGGCCGCGCTCGCGCTGATCCTGCTGCTGTCGGCCCGTGAGGTGGTGCGGGTCGCGGTGCGGCCGAGTGTGCGGCAGCTGCGGTGGCTGCAGAGCAGCTTCTGGTTCGCGCTGCCGCTGCTCGCGGTGTTCCTGGCGGCGCTGGTGCAGCGGTTCCTGACGATGAAGTGACGCCCTTCGGAGGTCACTCGGAGGTCAAGTGGCTCAGCGGGTGAGCCACTTGACCTCGTAGGCCTGCATGTCGAACTTCTTCCCGTCGATCTCGGCGCTGATCTGCCGGTTCAGGGTGTTCACCACCAGAACGGTCTTGTCGGTGGCGAGGACCCGGACGTTGGGCACGTCGTCGGCGGCGACGGGGACGTTCTCGTACGCGCTCCCCGGCGGGAAGGCCTTGCTGAACCGGCTGACGAGGTCGAACATCGGCAGCTTCCGGCCGCCGCCGCTGCCGCTGGTCGGCGTCCAGAGACAGCCCGCGCAGTCGGTGCCCTTCTCGTTCTCCGGGTTCCAGTAGAGGGCGGAGGTGGTGCCGCCCCTGGCCAGCGCGATCATTCCGGCGGCCTGCACCGCGACCCGGCGGTTCTCGGACCAGCCCTCGCGCTCGTCCCGGCTGTCGGCGGGCTCGACGTAGTACTCGGCCCACCACAGCGGCAGGTTCCCGGTCCGCTGCCGCACCCACCGGCTCACCGCGGTGAACTTGTCGGTGGCCGCGAACTCGTTCGGCAGCAGCTCGTCGTCGTTGGTGTAGCTGGAGCCGTCCACGACCACGAAGTCGGCGCCCGTCTTGTTCCTGTTCCAGTAGTCGAAGGCGTCGAGGATCCGCTGGTCCATGGCGCCCCAGGGTCCCTTGAGGCCGGTGGAGGCGTCCTCGGAGCGGGGGTCGACGCTGTCCATCACGAGGTACGGCCCGCCCACCATGATCTTGGGGTTGACCTTCTTCAGCGCCTTGTAGACCAGGTTGTAGAGCTGGGTGTACCCCTCGTAGTCCCAGCGGGCCTTCGCGTCGTTCCAGAAGCCCTTGAACTCGTTCCAGACGATGAAGTGGCGTACGTCCGGGTAGCGCTTGGCGACGGTCGCGGCGAGCTCGGCGTAGTCCTTGAAGTGCGCGGGATCGGGCGCGGTCTCCAGTGCCGCCTTGCTCCAGTCGGTGTTGCCGACGCCGGCCTCGCCGCCCTTCATCCAGTCCGGAGCGCAGCACAGGGTCACGATCGGTGTGGAGCCGGAGGCGCGGATGAAGTCGATGCGCCGGTCCAGGTCCTCGAAGTCGTAACGCCCCTTGACCGGCTCGGGGTTGTCGGCGCCCCAGCCCATGACGTGCTGGTTCTGCGGGACTCCGCCGGCGTCGGCCAGCAGCCCCTCGACGCGCTCGGTGGCGGCGGAGCTGCCCTCGTCGGCGCTGAACTGGGTGTGCGTGAACCCCCAGCCCACCTCCGGGGTCTCCGCGTCCGGCGTGCTCGTCGGAGTGCCGTGGACCTTGTCACCGTTGCGCGAGGTGCCGTCGGTGCCCGCGCCGCTGCCCGGAAGCGTGTTGAGGAGGGTCACCACCAGCGCCAGAGCCACCGCGCCCACACCGAGCAGAGCGGTGAGCCGCCACCGCAGTGCCCCCGAATTCCACCCATGACGTCCCATTGAGGGCAACGGTATCCGCGAACCCGCCTGTGCGGGCAGATGTCGTAGATGCACAACTTCGCAACAGGAGGTAGCGGGGCACAGCGGGAGCACCGGACACACGCGACACAACCGGCGCACCACGGAAACCGGGTGCATGTGGGGGGCTTGTGCCGGATCATGGCCGCATGTCTGCCAACCCACACGACGCTCTGCCGATCCGGCTCAACGTCGACGACAGCGACTCACCGTCCGACGTCGTCGACGCGCTGTTCCTCGGCCGCTTCGCGACGGGCGAGCAGCCGTACTCCCACGCGGCCAACATCGACCGGGTCCGCACCGGGGCCACGCTCCTGCCGGCGGGCGCCCGGGTGCTGCGCGTCGCCCGCGACGACGACCGCAGCGCGACGCTCGCCGAGGGCGACGGCTGGACCCTCCTGATCTCCCGCTGGAACCGCGGCGCCGACGTCACCGTCACCGCCACCGACCCCGAGCTGGCCAAGAAGGTCCTCGACCAGGCCACCGACGGCGCGGCGGACGAGCCCGAGCCCCAGCCGGAGAACGTCACAATGGGCTTCTGGTACGTCTCCCCCAGGCGCGGCCCGCACCGCACGACCCGCCAGATCTCCGCGGGCACCTGGGACGAGGTCCGGGAGAACTACACGGCACCTGTCGCGGACGCGATGGACACCCTGATGAAGACGACCCCGGAGGACATCGCGGGCCGTCTGCTCCTGCTCCACGGCCCGCCCGGCACCGGCAAGACCTCCGCCCTGCGGACGCTGGCCCGCTCCTGGCGGGACTGGTGCCAGGTGGACTGCGTCCTGGACCCGGAGCGGCTGTTCAGCGACGTCGGCTATCTGATGGACATCGCGATCGGCGAGGACGACTCGACGGGCAAGGGCCGCTGGCGGCTGCTGCTCCTGGAGGACTGCGACGAGCTGATCCGCGGCGAGGCGAAGCACACGGCGGGCCAGGCCCTGTCGCGCCTGCTGAATCTCACCGACGGCCTGCTGGGCCAGGGCCGCAACGTCCTGGTGGGCGTCACGACCAACGAGGACCTGGAGCGCCTGCACCCCGCCGTGGTCCGCCCCGGCCGCTGTCTGGCCCGCATCGAGGTGGGCCCGCTGACCCGCCGGGAGGCGGTGGGCTGGCTCGGCACCGAGGAGGGCGTGGGCCGTGAGGGAGCGACCCTGGCGGAGTTGTACGCGCTGCGCCGGGGCACGTCACCGACGGCGGTGCCGGAGCCGCGGCCGGGGGCGGACGCGGGGCTGTACCTGTAGTGCTTTGATGGGTGTATGACCCTGTTCGTGGGCACGTCGGGGTGGCAGTACAAGGACTGGCGGGGCGTCCTCTACCCCGACGGCGTCCCCGTGCGGCTCTGGCTGGAGCAGTACACGGAGCACTTCCCGACGGTCGAGATCAACAACGCGTTCTACCGGCTGCCGGCCCGGGAGACCTTCGAGGCGTGGCGGGAGCGGGTGCCGGAGGACTTCGTGGTGGCGGTGAAGGCGAGCCGGTACCTGACCCACATCAAGCGGCTGAAGGACCCTCAGGAGCCGGTGCACCGCCTGATGAGCCACGCGGAGGGGCTGGGTCCGCGTCTGGGCCCTGTGCTCCTCCAGCTCCCCCCGACCCTGCGGGCCGACGCACAGCTGCTGGACGCCTGCCTGGCCTGTTTTCCGTCGTCGGCCCGGGTCGCGGTGGAACCCCGCCACGAGTCCTGGTGGACGCCGGAGATCCGAAAGGTCCTGGAGTCCCGCGGCGCGGCCCTGTGCTGGGCCGACGTCCGCGCCCGCCCGGTGACCCCGCTCTGGCGCACCGCCGACTGGGGATACGTCCGCTTCCACGAGGGACGGGCGCGGGCATGGCCGCACTACGGCAGGCGGTCCCTGGAGACCTGGGCCGAGCGGATCGAGAGGACCTGGGCCGGGGACGAGGACGTGTACGCGTACTTCAACAACGACCCGAACGGGGCCGCCGTACGGAACGCGCAGCTGTTCGCCTCTCTGTCACAGACCTCCCCGTCACAGACCTCCCCGTCACAGCGCTCCCCGTCACAGCGCTCCTAGTCTCAGCCCTCCCCGTAAGCCGCCCGCAGCGCATCCCGTACGGCTGCCAGCGCGTCGCTCTCCGTGAGCCCGAGTCGCCGGGCCCGCTCGACGTACGCCTGGGCCGCCGACGCCAGCTCCCGCTCGGCGGCCGAGCCGGCGGCGGCCACGAACGTGCCGTTGCGCCCCCGCGTCTCGATCACCCCGTCACCCTCCAGCGCCCGGTACGCCTTGGCGACGGTGTTCGCGGCGAGCCCGAGCGACTCGGCGAGCCCGCGCACGGTCGGCAGCCGGTACCCCACCGGCAGCACCCCCGCCCGCGCCTGCTCGGAGATCTGCACCCGCACCTGCTCGTACGGCGGCGCACTGTCGTCGATGTGGATCTTCAAGGTCACGAGCCGATTGTCCCGCACCCACCGGAAAATAAGAGGCACTCGCGCGACGACCCCACGTAACGTCCGCCTTCATGACCGTGATCGTGCGCGATCTGCGCCCCCAGGACCCGGCCGATGTCGAGAACTTCACGCACGCCCGCCATCTGGCCCTTCCCCACGTGCTGTGGACCCCGGCCGGCGTCGTGCACCGTACGGTCCACACCCACCCGGACGCCCACTACCGCTCCCTCGTCGCCGAGGAGGACGGTGAGGTGATCGGCACGGCCCAGATCGGCCTCGCCCACGACAGTCCGGAGCCGGGCCACGGGTACGTCAACATCTACGTACGCCCGGACCGCACGCGGCGCGGCGCGGGCGCCCTCCTCGTCCGCAGCGCCGAGGAGCATCTCGCGGCACACGGCGCGACCAGGTTGTACTCCTGGGTGCTGGACGAGCCGCGGAACCGCACGTTCGCCGAGCGGCACGGCTACCGGGCCAGCCGCTCCGCGCACTTCCTGCGCCGGGACCTGACGAAGGGCACGCTGCCCCCGCTGGGGACTCCTCCCCCGGGCGTGGAACTGCGCACCGCCGCCGACTTCGCCGACGACCCGCGCCCCGTCTTCGAGCTGGACGCGGAGACGGTGGGAGACGAACCGAGCGATGTGGACACCGAGTTCACGGACTACGACATGTGGATCGAGGAGAACTGGAAACACCCGCTCCTCGACCATGCCCTGACCACGATCGCCCTGGTCGACGGCCGCCCCGCCGCCTTCAGCGTCGCCCACACCGACGGCGCCGGCCGCTATGCCACCGCCATGACGGGAACCGCCCGCGCCTTCCGCGGCCGGGGTCTCGCCAAGCTCGCCAAGAACGCCTCCCTGCACCGCGCCCGCGCCGCCGGCTGCACGGAGGCCCTCACCGGCAACGACGCCGGCAACGCACCCATGCTCGCGATCAACAAGTGGTTCGGATACGAGATCTGCGCCACGGAGGTACGTCATGTCCGCGAACTCACCTGAACCACTGCCGCGTGTGGACGTCGTCCTGCTCAAGGCGGGCCGCACGAAGATCCGTTACGAGGCCGAGCTCCTCACCGACGACGGCACACGCATCACCGTCCGGGCCCCCTGGGCGGGCGAGGGCGTCCGCGACTTCGGCTTCGTCCGCTTCGAGCCCGGCGACGTCTTCACCGAGCACTACTGGCGGGACCGCTGGTACGCCGTCAAGGAGGTCCGCTCCCCGGACGGCACCCTGAAGGGCTGGTACTGCGACATCACCCGCCCGGCGGCTCTGAACGGCGCCGAGTTGGTCGTGGAGGACCTGGACCTGGACCTGTGGGTCTCGGCCGACGGCACGGAGGTGCTGCGCCTGGACGAGGACGAGTTCGAGGAGAGCGGTCTGAGGGAGAGGGACCCAGGAGCGGCGTCAGCGGCACTGGCAGCTCTGGACGACCTGGAGGCCATGGCCCACCCCACCAGGGGCGCCTTCCCGCCCCTTTAGTCGCCCCTCACCACCACCGCATACCGCTCGTCGTCCACGTCCCTCCCCCATAGCAGAGAGTCCCCCGACAACCGCTCCACGAGCACATGACCGCCCAGCGGCGCCACCAACCCGCTCACCACCTCGGCCGATATCCCGACCTCCCCCCAGACCCCCTCCACCAGCACCAATCGCCCACCCGGCCGCAACAGCCCCCACCAGCGCCGCAGCACCCGCCCCGGATCCGGCAGAGCCCACAGCACATGTCGGCCAAGGACCACATCGAACCGCTGCTCCCCCACCGGAGGATGCGCGGCGTCGCCGACCAGGAACACCGCGTCACGCCCGGCGAGCTTGGCGCGCGCCAGCTCCACCATGGCCGGTGAAAGATCCACTCCGGTCACCCGATGCCCCTGCTCGGCCGCGAGGAGTGACAGGCTCCCGGTCCCGCACCCGAGATCGAGGACGTCGGACGCCCTGCCCGGCAGCCACCCCCGCAGGCGCTCGGCCCAGGCGCCCCTTACCTCGGGGTCCCGCAACCCATGATCCGGCTCCTCGTCGAAGGACCCCGCTTCGGCGTCCCAGTCCACGTCCGCCGCGTCACCCCTGCCGTCACTGTTCTCCGTCATGCGCCCAAGAGTGACACCCGCCACTGACAGTCGAATCGTGACAGCCGCCACTGACAGACCGGTGACCGATGAGGAACTCTCCCCGAAAGGGTCTACCTCCGTGAGAACGCGGAACTCGGTAGGCACTGAAGGAGGCAGCCATGCGCCGTACCACCGTGCAGAAGCCCCTGAAGAGGACGGATGCCCGGCGACTCCCCGAGGAGGCCGACGAGCGCCCCGCGGGACGACCCGAGGTCCGCAAGGACATCGCGCGGACCTGGTGGCCCGACGGCTGACGGTGGCAGGCGCGCCCCGTATCAGACCAGTCGCTTGCGGTAGTGGACGCGGTCATACGGCCCGTCCACTCGTCGTCCCACGACCTCATAACCGAACTTCGGATATATCTCCTGGTTCTCCCACATCATCGCGTTCGTGTAGAGCCTGACCTCGGGCAGCCGCAGCGCACGCGCGTGTGCCTCGACGAACCGCAGCAGCCGTCCCCCCACGCCCTGCCCCTGGGCGTCGGGGCGGACGGCGATGTTGTCGAGGTAGAGGTGGTCGGGGTGCTCCTCGACGACCACGAGCCCGACCACCGGGTCACCGGTGACGAACACCTGCCCCGCGGCCACGTTCGCCGCGTGGTCCCGCTCCATGGGCTGCGGTACGCGTCCGATGCGCTCGATGTAGTGCTCGTACGCCGCGTCGGTCAGGGCTTTCACGGTCGGTACGTCGGCCGCGACGGCGGGTCGGATCTCCTCGTTCGTCATGAACGAGACGCTACCTATCTGATCTCCGTCTCAGCACTCCCTTAAGAGGGCCATAAAGATCGCCACCGCCCCTCACAAGCTGGGGATTTCACGGTTTCTTTGATCCGGCACCCATCAGTACCGGTTCCGAGGAGATCCCCCATGCCCGCACGCCGCAAGGCCGCAGCCGTCGTCACCGTCGGCCTGACCCCGCTCGCCCTGACCGGACTGGCCGCCGGGCCCGCGTCCGCGCACGGCTCGATGGGCGGCCCGGTCAGCCGGGTCTCGCAGTGCTACGCGGAGGGTCCCGAGAGCCCGAAGTCGACCGCGTGCAGGGCGGCGGTCGCGGCGGGCGGCACCCAGGCGCTCTACGACTGGAACGGCGTCCGCATCGGCGACGCGAACGGACGGCACCAGGAGCTGATCCCGGACGGCCGGCTGTGCAGCGCGAACAACGACGAGTTCAAGGGGCTCGACCTGGCCCGCGCGGACTGGCCGGCGACGAGCGTGAGCAGTGGGTCGTACACCTTCAAGTACCGCGTGACGGCTCCGCACAAGGGCACCTTCACGGTGTACCTCACCAAGCCGGGCTACGACCCGGCGCAGCCGCTGGGCTGGGACGACCTGGATCTGTCGGCCCCGGTCGCGACGGCCACCGACCCGGTCGCCTCGGGCGGCTTCTACACGTTCTCCGGCACGCTCCCGGAGCGCTCCGGGAAGCAGCTCCTGTATACGGTCTGGCAGCGCTCGGACAGCCCGGAGGCGTTCTACTCCTGCTCGGACGTGACGTTCGGCGGCGACTTGGGTGGTACGGCGAGCAGTCCGGCCCCGGCCCCGAGCGCCTCCGTTCCCTCCGAGGAGCAGATCGAGGACGGCACCGGCAAGTCGACGGTGGAGCACGACGGGCACGGTGACGACGACGCCAGTACGTCGGCGGAGCCGGTGGCCGGGACGGCGAGCGTTCCGGCCAACGACGTGAAGGCGGCGGGCACTTCGCAGAACCTCGCCGAGACGGGTGGGGACGGCAGCACGTCGTATCTCGCGATGGGCGGTGCTGCCACGCTCGCGGCCGGCGCGGCGATCCTGTTCGGTTCGGTGCGCCGGCGCGCGGTGAACGGCGGTGGACGGCAGGGCCGTTGACCGCATGAGCTCCGGGGCCTGACCGGCGGCTCAGGCCGGACAGGCCCCGGCGTCGGTCAACTGAACGCCGACGCGCAGGTGGTGGGGGTGGCGTGGGTGGGGTCGAGGGCGTTGGCCACCTCGTGGAAGGCGATCCGGTCGAACAGCCCGATGGCCACGTGCTCGGAGAGATCGAGCGCACACAGGTCCTGCAGCAGGACGTTGTGGACGCCGGATCCGCTGAGGAACTGGCTCCGGTACGGCGTGACGACCTCGTCGTACTTGGTGGCGAGGACGGTGTATTTGACGCCGGGGACGGTGTCACCGCCCTCGTTCAGCCTGGTGAGGAAGGGGGAGCCGACGACCTGGTCGGCGAGGGCCGGGGTGTGGGTGGTGAGCAGGTCCTGGATGCCCGGGAAGTACGGCAGCAGGTTGGTGATGCCGGACAGGGTGGTGCCGTGGTTGTCGGGGGCGATCCCGACGAGGGCGTTCACCTTGGCGGCTCCGCCGAGGAACTTGAGGTAGTAGCGGGGCATCAGGCCGCCCTGCGAGTGACCGACGAGGTCGGTCTCGGTGGCGCCGGTGGCGGCGAGCACCTTGTCGACGAAGGTCTTCAGCTGCTCCGCCGACTTGTCGATGGGGCCGAGGCCGTGGAAGAGGGGTACTCCGGAGAGTTGGCCGTAGTCGAAGGAGAAGACGCAGTAGTCGCGGTTCTCCAGGTAGGGGGCGAGGGCCAGCCAGTTGTCCACGGAGTTGGCGAAGGTGCCGTGGACGAGGACGATGGGGCGGGGGTGCGCGGCGGAGGGCTTGCACGTGTAATCGTTCCAGCCGCTGCTCGGAGCCTGGGCGGCTTGGGCGACTCCGGCGGCGGGGACGAGGGCGACCGCGGCGGTCAGGAGCAGGGCGGCGAGGGGTCTGAGCAGTCGTTTCCAGGGCAGCATCGGGTGATCTCCTTGCGGCTCAAGGGAGTTGCGATGGCTGTACGCCCTGTGACCCGGATCACGAGGATGCTGTTCAATTCGAAAGTTACGGACGAGTAGTGCACTTGTGAAGTTACGCGTCAGTAAAAACTTGCAGTGTTAACCGCGCCGCCCTGCATCTACTGATGAACCGTCACCAGGTGGGCCTGATGGGACCATGGGGAGCAATGCGCCCCAACCGGTCACCCAACGCGCGCACACCACTCTCGCCGAGCACATCGGTCCACGACCGCACGGCCTCCGCTGCGGCCTCCTCCGCCGCACGCGTGCAGGCCCACCCCCGCTCCGTCAGCACGACCAGCCGGGCCCGCGCGTCCACGGGATGCGGCCGCCGCTCGGCGTACCCCTGGCGCACGATCTCGTCGACCAACTGGCTCGCGGCCTGCTTGGTCACGCCGAGATGACCGGCCAGCTCCGTGACCGTGGCCCCGTCCGGAGCGAGCCGCGCGAACGCGAAGCCCCAGGCGGGCCTCGCCTCGAACCCCCGGGCGACAACCCCGTCATTGATGCGCTGGGTCAGGTCACCGGCGGCGGCGAGCAGGGTGGCGGCGAGGGCGAGGGCTTCGGAGTTCTGCACCCAGGCATTGAAACACCCTTGACGAATTGGTCAAGCAGCTTGACCATGGGCTGCATATAGTCAACCTGCTTGACCATCTACGATCCGGAGATCCCGCATGCCCGTAGTCCGCTCGTCCGATGCCGTCACCCACGAGATCCACGGCGCCCGTTTCGTCTCGTACGCCACTCCCCTCAGCGGCGCCAAGGAGCTCTGCGCCTGGCGCGGCGAGATCCCCGCGGGGACGAAGGCGCCGGCTCACACCGTCAGCCGCGAGGAGATCTTCCATCTACTCATCGGCGAACTCCTGATCACTCTCGACGACACCGCCCATCGGATCACCGCGGGCGACACGGTGATCGTCAACCCCGGGGTGACCTTCGCCGTCGAGAACCCCACCGACCACACCGCCCTCACCTGGGTCACGACCTCCATCGGCCTGGAGGCGGAACTGGCCGACGGCACCCGTATCACTCCACCGTGGGCCAACTGAGCCCTACGCCGCCAGCGCCCCCGGCAGCACCGCGAGCAGCCCGAACCTCGCCCGGGCGCGGTCCGCGGCCTCCTCGATGCGGCGGAGCTTGTCGTCGGTGGGGTCGAAGGTGAGCTGGTGGGAGGCCTGTTCGGCGGGGTCGAGGCCCTCGGCGCGCAAGGAGATGGAGCGGACTCGGGCACGCTGGAGACGGAGGGCCTCGTACATGTCGTACGCCGCCCTGGTCAGGGCCGCCGAGTGGGCGGTGGGTTCCCCGAGGGTGCGGCTGCGGGTGGTCGCGGTGCGGTCGGCGTAGCGCACGGTGAGGGTCAGGGTGCGGCAGACCTTGTCGAGGGCGCGCAGCCGGGCGCCCAGTTCCTCGGCGGCGGAGAGCAGGGCGCGGCGGTGCCGGTCGGGGTCCGACTCGTCGCGGGTGAAGGGGCGTTCGGTGGCGAGGACGGGGGTCCCTCCGCTCGAGTGAAGCCGAGAGTGGGCGAGGGAGACGCCGTTCGGCACCACCCGGCCGCGGTCCACGCCGTTCGCCTTCTCGTGCAGTTCGCGGCCGGCCTTGGCGCCGACCAGGCGCTCGAGCGTGGACAGGGGTGCGGCGGCGACCCGGCCCAGGGTGTCGAGGCCGTACTCGCACAGGACGCGGGCGGTCGCGCCGCCGAGGCCGGGGAGCGCGGCGACGGGCCGGCCGGCGAGGAAGTCCGCCACCGCCTCCCCGGGGACCGCACAGGTCACCCCGGGCCGGGCGTCCTGCAGTGCCATGCGGGCCAGCATCGGCCCGGGCCCGGCGCCGATCGCGCAGTCGACGCCGTGCAGGGCGAGGGCGCGGACCCGGATCACCGAGGCCAGTTCGACGGCGTCCCGCCTGAAGTACCGTTCGGCGCCCCGCAGATCGGCCAGTGCCCGGTCCGGCGGCAGCGCTTCGACGACCGGCGTGAACTCCTCGAGGAGGCCGAGCAGTTCGGGCAGGGCCGCCTCCCGCCTCGGCGGCAGCTGGAAACGTACACAGAGGATGGTCATCCCGCACTCCCCGGGCTCTGGTGCCACAACTTCCGTATCCGCGAAGGCTCTTGACCCGCCGATCGCAGATCGGCCCATGGATGCAGTTCGTATCCCGTCGGCATTTGGATTCGCCTCCCGCCGGTCGGATCCCCGGCCAGTCACCGGCCCAGCCCGAGGCGCGGTGCGCACCACTGGGCACCCGTGCTACTAAATCGATGACGCGTTCGAATTATGTCACTGACCGGGGCCGATGAGGCTAGAGTAATCGAACGAGAGTACGATGGAGATATCGGGTATACGGCCTAAAAGGGTCGAAATGGGGTGGAGTGATGGAGGTGCGGCATGGCGGGCTTCGCCCATCTGCACGTCGCGTCCGGTTACTCCGAGCGCTACGGCGCGGCCCATCCCGAGCATCTCGTGCTGCGGGCGGCCGAGCGGGGTGTGACGGCGCTCGCGCTCACCGACCGGGACACGGTCACCGGAGCCGTCCGGTTCGCGCAGGCGTGCGCCGGAGCCGGGGTCCGGCCGGTCTTCGGTGTCGACCTGGCAGTGGAGGCCCTCGCACCCCCGCCGCCCACCCAGCGGCGCCGCACCCCGGCGCGCGGTGGCGCGCACGTCGTCGAGCCGCCACTGCGGTTCGTGCTGCTCGCGCAGAACCGGGAAGGATGGGCGCGGCTGTGCCGCATCACGTCGGCCGCCCACGTCGGCACCGCGTCCGGCGCGGCACCGGTGGTGGTGCCGTGGGAGGCCCTGCGCGAGTACGGCGGTCCCGGTCTGACCGTGCTGCTCGGACCGCTCTCGGAGCCGGTGCGGGTGCTGTCGGTGGGCCGGGAGGACGTCGCGATGAAGCTGCTGGCGCCGTGGAAGGAGATCTTCGGGAGTGGGGTCAGGCTGGAAGCCGTAGTGCATAAACGTTTCTCCACCGGCCCTGGATCGCTCCGGCTGGCCGCCCGCACCCTGGCGCTGGCCGACCGCACCCACACCACCGCGGTGCTCTCCAACGCCGTCCGCTACGCCGACCCGGACCAGCACCGCCTCGCCGACGTCCTGGACGCCGCCCGGCTGCTGCGGCCCATCGACCGGCGCCGCCTGGACAGCGGACAGCGCTGGCTCAAGGACGAGAAGGCGATGACGGCCGTCGCGCACCTGGTCGCCGAATGCGCCGGAGCCGATGCCCGGCGGGCCCGCCGCCTGGTGGCGGACACCGCTGCCACCGCGGCCGAGTGCGCCCTCGACCCCGGAGCGGACCTCGGGCTCGGCACCCGGCACTTCCCGGAAGCATCGCTCTTCGGCGCCGAGCCCGGACCGGGCGGAGCCGCACAGTTGCTGCGCCGGCAGTGCGAGGCCGGCATGGCCCGGCGGGGCCTGGACCGCGACCGGGTGGCCCTCGACCGGCTGGACGAGGAACTCAAGGTGATTTCCGCGCTGGACTACGACTCGTACTTCCTTGCCGTCGGCCAGGTCGTGGCCGACATCCGGGCCAAGGGCATCCGGGTCGCGGCCCGCGGCTCGGGCGCCGGTTCGATGGTCTGCCACGCGCTGGGCATCGCCACCGCGAACCCGCTCGATCACCGTCTGCTGTTCGAACGCTTCCTGAGCGTGCGCCGGAGATCACTGCCCGACATCGACATCGACGTGGAGTCCGCCAGGCGGCTGGAGTGCTACGACACGATCTTCGACCGGTTCGGCAAGGAACGGGTCGCCGTCACCGCCATGCCCGAGACCTACCGGGCCCGCCGCGCCCTGCGCGACACCGGCCTGGCCCTCGGCATCGCGCCCGCGGACGTCGACCGGATCGCCAAGAGCTTCCCGCACCTGAGAGCCTCCGACATCACGGGCGCGCTCGCCGAACTGCCCGAACTGCGGCAGCTGGCGGCCGAGGCGCACCGCTACGGACCGCTGTGGGAGCTCGCCGAAGGCCTCGACTCCCTGGTCCACGGCATGGCCATGCACCCCTGCGGCGTGGTCATCAGCGACGCGACCCTCCTGGACCGGCTGCCGGTGCAGCCCACCCCGCAGGGCGACTACCCCATGGCCATGGCGGCGAAGGAGGAGATCGAGGACCTGGGCAACATCAAGCTGGACGTGCTGGGCGTACGCATGCAGTCCGCGATGGCCCACGCCGTCGCCGAGATCGAACGGACGACCGGCAACCACATCGACCTGGACGACCCCAAGCAGGTACCGCTCGACGACGTCCTCGCGTTCAAGCTCATCCAGGAGAGCCAGACCCTGGGGCTCTTCCAGCTGGAGTCGCCCGGCCAGCAGGACCTGCTGTCCCGGCTGCAGCCCCGCGACCCGCAGGACGTCATCGCCGACATCAGTCTCTTCCGTCCCGGACCGGTCGCCGGGGGCATGCCCGAGCGGTACATCGCCGCCCGCCATGGCGGCACCCCGTCGTACGCCCATCCGGACCTGGAACCGGTGCTAGCCGACACCTACGGCGTGACCATCTGGCACGAGCAGATCATCGAGACCCTGTCGGTCATGACCGGCTGCGACTACGCGCTGGCCGAGGTCGCCCGGCGGGCGCTCGGCGAGAAGGACCGGCTGCCGAAGCTCAGGGACTGGTTCCACGGCCTGGCACGCGCGCGTGGCTACAGCGCGGCCGTCCGGGACGAGGTCTGGAAGACCGTCGAGGCCTTCGGCGCCTACGGCTTCTGCCGCGCCCACGCGGTCGCGTTCGCCGTACCCGCCCTCCAGAGCGCCTGGCTCAAGGCACACCACCCGGCATACCTGCTGGCCGGCCTGCTCGAACACGACCCCGGGATGTGGCCCAAGCGCGTCCTGGTCTCCGACGCCCGTCGGCGTGGGGTCCAGGTCCTGCCCGTCGACGTCAACCGCTCCGGGGTGAAGCACACCGTGGAGATGACCGAGAAGGAGGAGTGGGGTGTGCGGCTCGCGCTGTCCGCGGTGCACGGCATCAGCGAGGAGGAGTGCGCACGAATCGAACATGGCCAGCCGTACGGATCGCTGTCCGACTTCTGGCAGCGGGCCCACCCCAGCAGGCCGGTCGCCGAACGCCTCGCGGAGATCGGCGCGTTGAACTGTCTCCACGACGGTCGCCTCACCCGCCGCGACCTGCTCCTGCAGATCGCCGAACTCCACCGGGCCTCCCGCACCCGGACCGCGGGCAAGGGCCAACTTCCCATCGAAGCGGGCGCAGTCGGGGGAGCGGAGCCGAGCGGACTGCCGGAGATGACCGGACGTGAAGCGCTGAGCGCCGAGTTGAGCACGCTCGGCATCGACGTCTCCAGGCACCTGATGGAGCACCACCACCGCCTCCTGCGCGAGATCGGCGCGACCGACGCCGCACATCTGGCCGGACTGCGCGCCGGCCGGCAGGTCCTGGTCGCCGGCGTACGTGCCTCCACCCAGACCCCGCCCATCGCCAGCGGCAAGCGCATCATCTTCGTCACCCTGGAGGACGGCTCCGGCCTGGTCGACCTGGCCTTCTTCGAGGACTCCCACCCGGCCTGCGCGCACACCGTCTTCCACAGCGGACTGCTGCTGGTGCGCGGCACGGTCCAGGTGCGCGGCACCCGCCGCACCGTCGTCGGCACCATGGCCTGGGACCTGGACGAGATCGCCACCGCCCGCCGCGACAACGGCCCCGAGGCCGCACTCGCCCTGCTCGGCGAGAGCCGCCCGCACCCGACCCCGGCCCAACCGCAGCGAACCCTGGCCAACGGCACCACCGGCGCCCGCCTCCACCCGTACGCCGACCTCCAGCCCGCCGGCACCCGCTCGGCCGACCTGAAGAAGTTCGGCCACCGCAGCCCGGGGAGTGCGGGATGACCACGCGTCAGCGGCACATCGCCCACCTCCATCTGCACGCCGCACTGACCGAGGCTCAGTACGCCGACATAATCGAACTGGTGTCTGGTATCACGCCCCATGTCCAGGCCGTCCCGCCCGACGCAGTCCAGCTTGACCTGACTTCGGCGCTCAGATACTTCGACCTGTCCCCCTATGACGTCGTTCAGCTGGCGAAGATGAGGCTGAAGGGGCTCTACGGCATCGACAGCAGCGCCGGGCTCGCCGGCAACCGCATGCTGGCGGCCATGGCGGCCGACGCGTCCGCGCCGGGAGAGACCACCTGGGTCCCCGCTGATGACGTGGCCGACTGGCTGTACCCGCGGCCCGTCACCGCGCTGCCCGGGGTCGGGCGCACCACGGCGGAAACGCTTCACCGATACGGCCTGCACACCATCGGCCAGATCACCGACCTGCCTTCGGTGACCCTGCAACGGCTCCTCGGCGTCGGTCAGGCGCGGTTGTTGGCCGAGCGCGCCCGCGGTCATGATCCCCGCCCGGTCACCCCCTCCGAACCGGCGGGGCACTTGGTCGCCGATCTCGTGCTGGAGCGGGACTGCCTCGACCCGGCACAGCACCACCGCGCAGTTCTGGGACTGGCCGACCGGATCGGCCAACGCCTGCGCGGCGAAAGCCAGATCGCGAGCCGACTCACCCTCACGGTCCGGTACGCCGACCGCAGCTCCACCACACGTACCCGCACCCTGCCAGAGCCCACCAACCACTCGCCCGCCCTCGCTGCGGACGCGCTGAGCCTGCTGACCGGTCTCGGACTGCAGCGAGCGAGAGTACGCGCCTTCGCGATCCGAGCAGACAACCTGCTGCCAACTGGCAGGGCCTATCGCCAGCTCTCTCTGGACCCCGGCGATGCCCGCGCCCGCGCGGCTGAAGCCGCCGCAGACCGCGCCCGTCGGCGCTTCGGACCGAGGGCTGTAGGTCCAGCCGCTCTGGCGAACTGACCGCTTGTACCGAGAACGACCGGTACAGCCGGCGCACCTCGATGTACTCACAGGTGGAGGCGGCTGTCGGGAGGGGCGGCGCCGGTCAGGGGCGGGCCATGCGGCCCATGATCCGGACGGTCTGGCGGCGCGGCAGGATCTTGCCGGCGAGGGCGATCGGGCGGCCGTTGGTGATCACCGACGGGGGCACGGAGCGGCGGTCGAGCGTGTCCAGGGCCATCTTGACGACGTAGTCGGGGGTGACGCGCTTCGCGCCGTAGTCGGCCGTCTCGCTGCCGGCGGCGTCGTAGAACTCGGTCTTCGTGGCGCCGGGGCACACGGCGAGGACACGGAGGCCGGTGCCACGGTTTTCCTCCCACAGCGATTCGGTGAAGCTGAGGACGAAGGCCTTGGTGGCGCCGTAGACGCTCAGGTACGGGGTCGGCTGGAAGCCCAGCAGGCTGGCGACGTTGATCAGGATGCCGGTGTCGGCGGCGTTCAGAGGGTCGATGTAGGCGCGGCTGAGGTCGACCAGGGCGCTGACGTTCAGCGCGATCATGCTCTGCAGGCGGTCCGGGTCCTCGTCGGCGAGGGCGTTGTGGGTGCCGAAGCTGGCGTTGTTGACCAGCCCGGTGGCGTGGATGCCGCGGGATTCGAGTTCGGCGCGCAGCGTGCGGCCGGCGTCGGGCCGGCCGAGGTCACGGGCGACGACGGTCACCGTGACCCGGTGGGCGCGGGTGAGGTCGTCGGCCAGGTCCTTGAGCCGGTCCGCCCGGCGCGCGACGAGTACGAGATCCGCGCCGCGACGGGCCAACTGGCGGGCGAATTCCGCGCCGAGCCCCGAGCTGGCTCCGGTGACGATGACGGTCTGGCGGCGATAGTCGATTTTGCTCCCGACTGCACTCTACGCACGCTGTTGCACTGAGTGCAAGTAGATGCATCTCGAGAGGACATATACCATCGGTGCATGGCCCAGAAACCGACACCTCTTCGGGAACAGACCCGCTCGGTGGTTCGCGCGCTCCTCGCCAAAACCGCCCTCGAGCTGTTCGCGGCCAAGGGGTACGACGACACGACCCTCGACGAGATCGCCGCCGCGGCCGGTGTCTCCAAGCGGACCCTGTTCAACTACTTCCGCAGCAAGGAAGACCTCGCCCTCAACGGCCTGTCCGAGCAAGGGGAACTGATCGCCGCGCGGCTCGCCGAGCGCCCGGCCGACGAAGACCCGTGGACATCGCTGCGTGCGGCGTTCCAGGTTCTTCAGGAGATCGACATCACCGCCGAGCGCCGGCTCGAGATGACCACGCTGCTGTTCGGCAACGAATCCCTGCGCGCCGGCCACGCCGAGAAGCAGGCCCGCTGGCAGGACCTGTTCGCCCCGCTGATCGAGCCGCGGCTGCCCGACTCCGACCATCGCCCTCTGCAGGCCCGCGCGATCGCGGCCTCGGCGATCACCTGCCTCCAGGCGGCGACAGAGGAGTGGATGCGCCTGGGCGGAGAGATCGACCAGTTCGTCCTCTACGACACGGCCGTACAGGCCATCCGCCGCCCCGCCTCACCACCAGAGACGCCAACGACATGAGCAAGCGCCTGCCCACCGCCGACCTGCCGAACATGGCCGCCGCCCTGCGCGCCGAGCGCGCCGAGATGCTGAACTTCACCAGCAGCCTCACCGGCGACGAATGGACCGCGCCCAGCGCCGCGGCCGGATGGCGCATCGCCGACGTCGTCGCCCACATCGGTGCGACGGCGCGGAACTTCTACACACCCCCCTCTCGGGAGGCGCTGCGGGCCACCAGCCTCGAACGACTCAACGAAGGCCCTGTCGACCGGCGCCGCGGCTGGAGCCGGGCACAGGTCATGGCCGAGTACACCCGCGCCTCCCGCCGAGCGACGACGCTCCTCGACCTCGTCCGCCGCACCCCCGCCACCCGGCTGCGCATACCGCTCGTCGAACTCGGACGCTACCCCCTGGGCCTGTTGATCGGCGGCGCACTCGTCTTCGACCACCACACCCACCTGCGCCACGACATCGCCCCCGCCCTCGGCCGGCCCGCACCGCCCACCGACGCGGACCGCATGCGCGCGGTCCTGACGTGGATGATCGCCGTACTGAGCAATCAGGTCGCGCAGGCCCCGGTCACCGGGCTCGACGCCCGCGTCGCACTGACCCTCACCGGCCCCGGCGGCGGCACCTGGTGGTTCGACGAAGCAGGCGCCCTGGCTCCCTCCGACGGCAAGGTCGCCTCGCACGTCACCGCCCCCGCGCCGACCTTCCCCGACTGGGGCACGCAGCGCTCGTCCTGGCGCGACAGCGACGTGACGGTCACCGGCGACACCGAACTCGCCGCCCGCTTCCTCGACATCGTCAACGTCATCTGACCGGGTCAGGGTAAGCCCCGGTAGCGGGTCGGGCGGCCGGTCACCAACCCACCAGTCACGTGGTGTTGAGGCAGATCGGCGGGTTGGCGGATTGGCAGATCGGCGGGTTGGCGGGCTGGCGGGCTGGCGGGCACGAGAAAGTCCCGCCCCCCATACAGGGGACGGGACTCCACGCACCACCGAACCGTCAGCCGATCGACGCCCCGGTCGCCGACAACGCCTCCGTCACCGGCTGGAAGAACGTCTCCCCGCCGGAGGTGCAGTCACCACTGCCACCGGACGTCAGCCCGATCGCGCTGCTCCCCGAGAACAGCGACCCGCCGCTGTCCCCCGGCTCCGCGCACACATCGGTCTGGATCAGGCCGTTCACGATGTCGCCGTTGCCGTAGTTCACCGTCGCGTCCAGCCCGGTGACCTTCCCGGAGTGCACCTGGGTCGTGGACCCGCTGCGCGTGACGGACTGACCGACCGTCGCGGTCGCCGCCCCCGTGATCGCCTGCGCGGACCCGTTGTAGAGGTCCACCTCACTGGGGTGATCGACCTCCGACGTGTACTTCACCAGCCCGTAGTCGTTGTCCGGGAAGCTGGACAGCGAGTTGGTGCCGATCTGGTTCCCGCTCGAGTCCGACCACGTCGAGATCGCCTCGGTGCAGTGCCCGGCGGTGAGGAAGTACGGCTCCCCGCCCTTGACCACGTTGAACCCCAGCGAGCACCGCCCACCGGATCCGCTGATCGCGTCACCACCCGCGATGAAGGGCTTGAACTCCCCCTTCGTACGCTGGAGTTCGGCCACCGAGCCCAGCCCGTCGACCACCTTCGTGAGCTTGGCCCACTCGGCGGCGGAGACCGTGCGGTCGGCGGTGACGACGACCTTGTTGGTGGTGGGGTCGGTCACCCAGGACGTCCCGGGGATGGTCGCGTCGCTCGACAGCGTCGTGCGCGCGCTCTTCAGCTCGGCGAGGGAGTTCGAGACGATTCTCGCCGAGGCCCCGGCCGCCGACACGGTCCGTGCCGCGTCCTCGTCGAGCACGTTCACCACGAGACTCTTGGTCTTCGCGTCGTAGAACGTCCCGGCCGCGTCCGCGCCGAGATCCGCCCCGAGCGTCGAGGCGAGCTTTCCGGCCGCGAGGGCCGAGAGGGTCTTGACGTCCGGCGCGGCCGGCGTCTCGCTGGCGTTCGCAGTCTGCAAGGTGACACCCGCAGCGACCAGCGCGGTGATGCCCGCACCTGCCACGACGATCCGGCGCCTGGGTATGCGTCGATGCTTCAACTCGCGTCCTCCTGTGGGGGGTCGGCCCGGGAGATGGTGGGGACCTCATGGGCCGGAAGGCTGGTTGACGAGCCCTTACTCTTCCGAACCCCGCAGGGAGCGCACAAGGGTGACTTCCGGACGCGCGTAGAACGCGGTTGCGCGCCCCCGCCATTTTTGACAGTCCACGGTCACCCCAGGCCATTCACGCTGCAAACACTACGAGCGAGTAACACCCCATCAGCCCGTGAGGTCTAGTCCTGTCCTGAATTCGCCCCTTCAGCATCCGGATCCGGCCGGGGTTCCAGGGACGGACGTTGCTCCTGCACCGGTTGCTGCGGCGTCGGCGCCGCCCGCTCAAGGAACCGCAGCAGCTCGACGGGAAACGGCAGCACCAGCGTCGAGTTCTTCTCCGCCGCCACCGCCACCACCGTCTGCAGCAACCGCAGTTGCAGCGCGGCAGGCTGCTCGGACATCTCCTTGGCCGCCTCGGCCAGCTTCTTCGACGCCTGGAGCTCCGCGTCCGCGTTGATGACCCGTGCCCGCCGCTCCCGGTCCGCCTCCGCCTGCCGGGCCATGGACCGCTTCATGGTCTCGGGCAGCGAGACGTCCTTGATCTCGACCCGGTCGATCGTGACGCCCCACTCCACCGCGGGGCTGTCGATCATCAACTCCAGCCCCTGGTTGAGCTTTTCGCGGTTGGACAGCAGATCGTCCAGCTCGCTCTTGCCGATGATCGACCGCAGCGAGGTCTGCGCCATCTGCGCGACCGCGAACCGGTAGTCCTCGACCCGGACGACCGCCTCGGCCGGCGAGGTCACCTTGAAGTAGACGACGGCGTCCACCCGCACCGTGACGTTGTCCCGGGTGATGCCCTCCTGCCCGGGCACCGGCATGGTCACGATCTGCATGTTGACCTTCCGGAGCTTGTCCACGCCCGGAACGATCATCGTGAACCCCGGCCCGCGCACATCCGGCCGGAGCTTTCCGAGGCGGAAGACCACGCCCCGTTCGTACTGCTTGACGACCCGCGCGGCCGCCATCACGTACACCGCTCCGGCGGACACGAGCGTCACGCCCGCCGCCACCAGCTCCTCGACCATCGCGACCCCCAGGGTCCGAACCAGGCGCTCAAGGTATGCACTTCGACGGTAACTCCGCCGTGTACACGAAGGGGAGACGGAGGACGCAGGCGGTCCACGGCATCAGGACACGGGACGGCCGCCGGCTGACGGCCGAGGAGTACGGCGACCCGGACGGCAAGGCGTCACCCCCGCGGTGCCCCGCACCCCCTGGCCTGCGCCGCGCTGCTGCCGTCCGCGCGGGACCCGGGAGGCACTGCGCACTTCGCCGTACGGCCGGCTCGACGACGACCTCGCCCCGCTCAGCGACTGGACCGGCTCTGCGCACCACCGAAGCAGACCACGTCGAAGCAGACCACGCCGTGCTCACAGCGAACCCCCGTACGCCAGATGCATACGGGGGTCCACCAGCTGCCGGCTGCGATGCGGGCCGTTACGGGCCTAGAAGACGCTGACGCCGTAAGCGCTCAGGGCCTCGGTGACCGGCTGGAAGAAGGTCGTGCCGCCGGAGGAGCAGTTGCCGCTGCCGCCGGAGGTCAGACCGTAGGCGACGCCGTTGCTGCCGTACAGCGGGCCGCCGGAGTCGCCGGGCTCGGCGCAGACCGTGGTCTGGATCATGCCGTAGACGACGTCACCGCCGCCGTAGTTGACGGTCGCGTTGAGCGCGGTGACCCGCCCGCTGTGGATGCCGGTGGTGGAGCCGCGGCGGTTGACCGTGGTGCCCACGCTCGGGGTGGCGGCGCTGGTGATGTCGACGCTGCCGACCGTGCCGGAGATCGACGAGGTCGGGTAGCTGCTGGAGTACTTGACGATGCCGTAGTCGTTGGTCGGGAAGCTGGACCCGGCCGTCGAACCGAGCGTGGTGGTGTGCCCGGAGTTCGACCACCAGGTGCCCGCACCGTCGGTGCAGTGACCGGCGGTCAGGAAGTAGTAGGTGCTGCCGCTGCGGACGTTGAAGCCGAGGGAGCAGCGCCAGCTACTCGCATAGATGGCGTCGCCGCCGGAGATCAGCTTGTTGAACTTGCCCGGGGTCCGCTTGATCGTGAGCGCGTCGGCGTTGCTGCCCGCCTGCTCCTTGATCTTGGAGATCTCGGCCTGCGAGACCGTGCTGTCCACGGTGACGACCACACGGTTGGTCTTGCTGTCGACGGCCCAGGCGGTACCGGGGATGTCGGCCTTGAGCACCGAGCTGCTGGCGCTCTTGAGTTCGGCGGTGCTGAACGGGGTCGCAGCGGTCGCGTTCGCGCTGGGGACCGCGATGGCGGCCGCGGCCACGAGGCCGGTGGTACCGGCGATCAGCCGGGTCCGTCTCGCAATGCCACTGCGGGGGGTGGTGCGCTTGATCCTCACGTTTCGTTCCCTCCCAGGGGAAGTCGGGGGCCCGCGTGGGGTCGGGGCCCGTGAGGCGCAGTCAGCGGTCCGGCGTCCGGATTTCGAACACGCCGTGCCCCTGACAAGCGCTGAGGGGGAGTATTCGGCCGAACGGCCGGTAGGCGCAAGGGCGCCTTTCGGCCGTCAAGCTTTGAAACACCTTTGCCGTCCGGGTGAACCGGCCGCTCATCGGACCGAGTTGCGCTCCCCCGCGGCGACGGCGACGGCCAGGGTGTTCCCCGGCGGCGGGAACGGGCAGATGAAGTGGTCGGCGAAGGCGCAGGGCGGCAGCAGCGCCCGGTTGAAGTCGACCGTCGTACGGCCTTCGGCGTCCGGCGCGGAGGGGTACAGGAACCGGAACCGGTAGCTGCCGTCCCCGCTCGTCGTATCGCCGAAAACCGCCCACAGCGAGCCGTCGTCCCGGACCTCGGCCTTCAGCGTCAGTTCCTGTCCGTCGAGCACGAACGTCACTTCGCCGCCGAGGCCGAGCCCGCGCTCGACGCCGTCCGCGTTCGGCACGCGCACGGTCCGCCGCGCGTCGTACGGCGTGAAGCGCCCCGGCACCGCCCAGCGCGGATCGTACGGTGTGGCCTCGATGCCGCGGAACGCCCGCCGGGACGGGGCGGCGGGGTCGAAGTCCCGTACGCCCCACACGCCTTCGCGCACCAGCACGACCAGCCTGCGCTCGCCGTACGCCACCCGGGCGGCCTCGGCCGGACCGACGTCGGCGCTCAGCCGTATCTCGCCGTCGAAGGGTCGCCCGTCGACGGTCAGGCCGTCCGCCCCGGTCGCGGTCAGCACCACGGCGTCGTCCGCGAGCGCCCAGGTGCCGGGGAGGCCCGGGAGTCGGCCGCCCGGATGGTCGTCCAACCAGTGGGTGCCGGTGAGCGCGAGCGGCCCGTAGGGCGCGGACACCGCTTCGACGCGGTGCTCGTGCCACAGCTTCCAGGCATCGGACGCGTCGGTGGTCATGTGATCAGCCTTTCCGTACGGGCGCGGGGAGCCCGAGGTGGGAGCGCAGGGTGGTGCCCCGGTATTCCGTGCGGAACGCGCCGCGCTCCTGGAGCAGCGGGACCACGTCGTCGACGAAGTCGTCGAGGCCGCCCGGGGTGAGATGGGGGACGAGGACGAAGCCGTCGGCGGCCTCGCGCTGCACGAACTCGTCGAGCTCGGTGGCCACCGCGTCCGGGGTGCCGATGAGGAGCTGCCGGCCGCCCGCCTCGATCACGGTCTGCCGGATCGACAGGCCCTTCTCGCGGGACAGGGCCGCCCACTTCTCGGCGATCGCGACCGTGTCACCGCGCCGGGTGCGCCCCTGGGTGAGGGCCGGATCGGCCACCGGATCGATGTCGGGCAGCGGGCCGTCCGGGTCGTAGGAGGACAGGTCGACGCCCCAGAGCTGCTCCAGCGTGCGGAGCGCGGTCTGCGGGGAGGTCTGCTGCCGTCGGATCTCGGCGGCCTTCTCCTGGGCCTCGGCGGCGGTGTCGCCGAGCACGACGCCGATCCCGGGCATGATCTTCAGGTCATCTGGCGTACGGCCGTACTTGGCGAGGCGGCGCTTCACATCGGCGTAGAAGACCCGGCCCTCCTCCAGCGAACCGTGCCGTGCGAAGACCACGTCGGCGGCGGAGGCGGCGAACTCGCGTCCCTCGTCGGAGTCCCCGGCCTGGATGACGACCGGGTTCCCCTGCGGCGAGCGCGGCACGGTGAACTCGCCCGCGATGTCGAACTGCCGCCCGCGGTGCGCGAACGGCCGCGGGACCCCGTCCGGTGTCCAGGAGTCCCACAACTCCCTGGCCGTCTCCAGGAATTCGGCGGCGCGCGCATAGCGGTCGGAGCGGTCGAGGAAGCCGCCGCGCCGGAAGTTCTCCCCGGTGAAGGCGTCGGAGGAGGTCACCACGTTCCAGGCGGCCCGGCCTCCGCTCAGGTGGTCCAAGGTCGCGAACCTGCGGGCGAGTTCGAACGGCTCGTTGAAGGTCGTGTTGACCGTGGCGGCGAGCCCCAGGTGTTCGGTGACACCGGCGAGCGCGCTGAGCACGGTGATCGACTCGGGGCGTCCGACGACGTCCAGGTCATGGATACGGCCCTTGTGTTCGCGCAGCCGCAGACCCTCGGCGAGGAAGAAGAAGTCGAACAGTCCGCGTTCGGCGGTGCGCGCCAGGTGCTCGAAGGAGGAGAACGCGATCTGGGACCTCGACTCCGGATCGGCCCAGACGGTGGTGTTGTTGACGCCCGGGAAGTGCGCGGCCAGATGCATCCGCCTACGGCTCATGACGCGCTCCCGTGGTGGCGTACTGGTTGGCGGGTCTGGCGAGGCCCAGATGCTCCCTGAGGGAGCTGCCCGGGTAGAAGGTGCGGAACAGTCCGCGGTGCTGGAGCAGTGCCACCGTGCCGTTGACGAGCCGTTCCAGGTCGCGCAGGGGTTCGACGGGCGTGAGGTGGAAGCCGTCGACGATGCCCTCGCCGTGCCAGGTGGCGATCAGTTCCGCGAGGTCCACGGGGCCGCCGCGGTAGAGCGGCCCCTGCGGGGTCTGCCGGGGGCCGCCCCCGCCGTGCCCCGGATCGGCCGCGTGCTCGCCGTCGCCGAGGTCGACGAGGAGACCGGCGAGGACCCGCAGCTGGTCGGGGTGACGCCCGAAAGCCGCGGCCATGGAACGCAGTTGCTCCCGTACGGCGGCGGCCTGCGGGGCACTCGCGGCGCGGACGAGGGCCACGTCGGCGTACCGGGCGGCGGTCCTGCGGGCGGGACCGTCGGTGGTGTCGACCACGCGGACCGGGTGGCCCTGCGGGGGCCGCGGCACGATCGAGGGGCCCTTGACGGAGAAGGACGTGCCGTGGAAGTCGACGTGGTGCAGCTTGTCCCGGTCGACGAAACGGCCGGTCGCCACGTCCCGTATCTCGGCGTCGTCCTCCCAGCTGTCCCACAACCTCGCCGCCACGTCGGCGACTTCACCCGCCTCCTGCCACACCTCGTCGGCGGACGCCGCCTGTCGGCGGCCGAAGAGGCGGGCCTCGCCCTCGGTGGTCGACACGTCGATCCGCCAGCCCGCCCGGCCCCGGCTGACCCAGTCGAGGGTGGCGACGGCGGCCTGGATGTGAAAGGGCTCGGTGTGCGTGGTCGTGACGGTGGGCACCAGGCCGATCCGGCTTGTGGCGGGCGCGAGGCGGGCCAGCACGGCGAGCGCGTCGGGACCCGGCCGGGCGAAGCTGTCCCCGAGCGTCACGAAGTCGAGCCCGCCGCGCTCGGCGAGCCGGGCGAGGGTGAGGTAGGAGGCGGCGTCGTAGGCGGACGGCTGGTCGACGGCGGCGGACAGATGCAGCATCACAGCACCTTCGAGAGAAAGGACCGCGTGCGGTCGTGCTGCGGCGTGTCCAACACGTCGGCCGGCGGGCCCTGTTCGACGATGCGTCCGTCGTCCATGAACACCACGGTGTCGGCGACCTCGCGGGCGAAGCCGATCTCGTGGGTGACGACGATCATCGTGGTGCCCTGGCGGGCCAGGTCCTTGATCACGTCGAGGACTTCCCCGACCAGTTCGGGGTCGAGCGCGGAGGTCGGTTCGTCGAACAGCAGCAGCCGTGGTTCCAGCGCCAACGCCCGTGCGATCGCGACCCGTTGCTGCTGTCCCCCGGAGAGCTGCCGGGGATGTGCGTCGGCCTTGTCGGCGAGCCCCACCCGGTCGAGCAGCCGCCGTGCCGCCTCCACGGCCTCCTTGCGCGGCCGCTTCAGCGCGGAGACCGGGGCCTCGACGACGTTGTCCAGCACGGTCAGATGCGGGAACAGGTTGAAGTTCTGGAAGACGAACCCGATCCGCGTGCGCTGTCTGAGCACCTCGCGCTCGGGCAGCTCGTACAGCCTGTCGCCGGAGCGCCGGTATCCGACCAGGGCCCCGTCCACGCTGATCGTGCCCCGGTCCACCTTCTCCAGGTGGTTGACGGTGCGCAGCAGCGTCGACTTGCCGGAGCCGGACGGGCCGAGGATCACGGTGACCTCGCCGGTGTGCACGGAGAGGTCGATGCCCTTGAGCACCTCCAGTGACCCGAAGCTCTTGTGGACGGACCTGATGTCGACCATGACACTCATCGCTGAACTTCCCTGCTTTCCAGGTGACTTAGGCGGCCGCACGACCGGCGAGCTCGCCGAGGAACAGCAGCGCGGCCCGCGCGGTCGCGTCGTTCTGCCGGAACGCGGGTCCGCCGGTGCGCGGCCGGGTGAAGGCGCCAGGGGTACGGCCGTCGGTGTGCGGCCCGAGCGCGAAGAGCCGCGGGTGGGGCCGTCCGGACCGGTCAAGGACCCGTCCGTCGGCACGGTCCACGCGCAGCAGCCCGTCCGGGGTCTCGGCGGCCCCCTCGGCGTGCAGCTCGCGCAGCAGCGGATCGAGGGCCCGCCGGACCGTCGGCTCGGGCAGCCGCGCCTCGACCAGCGCCCGCGCCACGACCGAGAAGTCCGGCACGGTGGGGCTCGACGCCCGGAACACCCCGTCCTCGGCGCGGACTTCCATGTCCGCCCCGACGAACCTGAGCACTCCGGCCCGGGACAGCGCGAGCAGCTGACGCAGCCGGGGCCCGGGCGGCCCGGAGGCCAGATAGCTGAAGAACCCGTGCCACCATCCGCCGATGTCCCCGAGCCGGACCAGCTGCCCGTAGACGGAGAGCAGCCCGAGGAACACGGCCAGGTCAGGGCTGCACGAAGGGTCATGACGTCGGCCCAGGTCGGCCTCGACATACTCCCGCAGCCCCTCCTGGAACTCCTCGTGCGTCGCGTACCGCACCCCCTCCAGCGGCCGGTCGAGCGCGGCGAGGTCGAGCCGGTCACGGGGGTCGGGCACGGCGGAGGCGACCAGAGCCCGGATGTCCGTCTCGCTCCCGGCCGCGTACTTCTCCTCGAAGTCGGTCCAGGACATCGCGGTCCGCTCCGGATGCACGGTGAACAGCCGGTGATAGTGCGCGAATCCGAGCTCCTTCACCACCAGCGGCCACACGTCCCCTCTGAAGTCGAAGCCCTCCGGCCGGGCCAGCAGCCCGTCGATCTCGGCGGGCCCCAGGAAGCGGGGCAGCGGCGGCCGCTCACCGGTCCAGTCGTAGCCGATCTTCGAGTGGTACGGCACTCCGCGCCGCGATCCGACGTAGAGGACCGGCTCGCGCCCGGACGGGACGTAGGTGTCCCCGTCGTACCGTCCGCCCCGGCCCTCGGTGAGCAGCACCATCAGGTCGACGAAGGCGAGCCCGAATCCGCGGACCAGGACCGGTTCGCCGGGCGCGAGCGCGGACAGGTCGCTGTCGGCGGTGAAGTCGGGCGGAAGGTGGACGAGGCCGTGCTCCCCGGCATACGCGGCCAACGCGCTCTGTTCGTCGTCCAGTTCGGCGTCCAGGTGACCGAGGGCCAGGACGACGAGGTCGGCGAGGAGCGGACGCGGCCGGCCCTCCAGCCACACCTCCTGCCGGCCCTCGCGCGGGCCACTGACCCGCACGGCACGCCACGGGTGGTGGTGGACGACGACGCCCTCCGGCAGCGCGGCCACCGCCTGCTCGTGCACCCAGCGCAGATAGGCGCCCTGGAGCGGCCGGTCGGCGAAGACGCGGCCGTCGATGCCGGCCCACTCGTGCAGCGTGGGGCCGGGGCGCACGGGTCCGGCCATGTCCACGGTCTCGTCGGTGAACATGGTGACGTCCTCGGCGTGCGAGTTCATCCACAGCAGCGGCGACTGCGCATCGCGCCAGATGCGTCCGGCGCCGGGCGGGTGCGGATCCACGAGGTGCAGGTCGAGGCCCTGACCGTCGTACAGCTCGGGGGCGTTGGCGGCGATCCGCTCGATCAGACCGGTGCCCCGCGGCCCGGCTCCGACGATCACCAGCGAGCGCCTCATCGGGTGCGCTCCGAGCCTCGGGCGTAGTGCTTCTCCAGGTGGTGCTGGCCGACGCCGAGCACCGAGGTGACGACGGTGTACCAGACGGTGGCGACCATCAGCAGGGGGATGACCTGGTAGGTGCGGTGGTAGACGAGCTGCACGGAGTAGAGCAGGTCCTGCACGGCGATCACGCTGACGATGGAGGTGCCCTTGAGCGTGCCGATCAGCATGTTCCCGGCCGGGGGCACGATGGAGCGCATCGCCTGCGGCAGCACGATCCGCCACCAGCGCCGCCATCGACTGAGCCCGAGCGCCTGCGCGGCCTCGATCTGTCCGCGGTCGACGGAGAGGATCCCGCCGCGCACGACCTCGGCGGCGTAGGCGGCCTCGTGCAGGGTCAGGCCGATGACCGCGACGGTGACCGGGCCGAGCAGGTCGACCGTCTTCACGCCGAGGATCTGCGGATATAGCGCCCCGATGTTGAACCACAGCAGCAGCTGCACCAGGATCGGGATCGACCGGAACAGCCAGACGTATCCCCAACTCACGCTTCTGAGCACCGGGTTGGCGGACAGCCGGGCCGCCGCCAGCAGCGCTCCCAGCACGAAGCCGAGCGTCATCACCACCGCGGTCAGCCAGAGCGTGAGCCACAGCCCGCGCAGCACCGCGTCGGTGGTGAAGTAGTCCACGACGACGCCCCACTGGAAGGCGTCGTTGCGCAGAACGGAGTTGACGGCGAGCCCGAGCAGTACGAGAACGGCGACGGCGGCCGCCCACTGGCCGAGTCGGCGACGCGGGACGATCCGCAGGGAATCCGCGTACTCCGGTATGCCGGGCGCGGAGGAGGCTTTGGCGAGGGTGTCGGAGGACATGCGAGGGCTCCGTGGCATCGAGTTGGGAGAACTCGGACGGGTGCCTTCACACGGGTGCGGCCGAGCCCCTCAGCAGGGCCGCCCTTCGAGACTACGGGTGCGTTTCCCCTCGTTGTCAAGGCTGTCCACACTGTGAGCCGTACGTCTCAAGTCGGTTGACGGCAAACCGGATGCCTGTTCCACTTGGCCCATGCATCCACAGCAGTGGCTGGTCAAGCGCTCCCACATCGACTTCGGTCGCGTGTGGTCCTCTTCCTGTTGAGCTGACCCACTGCGCGCCCTGATTGTTCAGGGCGCCTTTCGCGTTCTCCTTCCTCGCCTTCGCGCATCCTTCCCGCCTTCACACGCGCCCTCCCCTCACTCAGCGTTCCTCGCTTCCAGGAGACCGCCCCACTGTGCGCTCACTCACCCATGCCCGAAATGGACTGATCGTCCCCTTCGCCCTCATCACCGCGGGCACCCTGCTCCTGACCGCATGCGGCTCGGGCGCGGACGACACCGCCACGGCCTCGGCCCGGGCCGACGCGATCCCCACCACCGACGTCGTCTCCGCGGTCAAGAAGGACGACGCGGCGGCCAGGCTGCTGCCGTCCGGCACCACGAGCCTGACCCTCGCCGTCAGCGTCTCCGGCCAGCCGCCGGGCACCTCGATCCTCGACGACGGCAAGACCCTGGCCGGCCAGGACGTCGACTTCGCCCACGCGGTCGCCAAGGTCCTCGGCATCAGGCTGAAGACCGAGCAGGCGAGCTTCGAGGCGATCCTGCCGGCCCTCGACAGCGGCAAGTACGACCTCGGCGTCGGCAACTTCGGCGTGACCGACGAGCGCCGCAGGACGATCGACTTCGTCACCTACATCAACGACGGCCAGGGCTTCGCCACCCGCAGCGACAGCAAGCTCACCAAGGTCACCGACCTGACACAGCTGTGCGGTCTGAACGTGGCGACCGGCGCGGGCACGACGTTCGAAGCCACGCTGGAGGACAACAAGCACCTCTGCACAAAGCCCTACAAGGTGCAGACCTACAACGAGCAGGGCGCGATCTGGTCCTCACTCCAACAGGGCCGCAGCGACGTCGTGATGTCCACGATCAACGGCCTGCGTTACGCGGTGGCCCACCAGCAGGGCGTCAAGTTCCTCAACGAGTACCACCGCCTGGACGTCGGTTTCGCCTTCAAGAAGGGCACGCCCCTCGCCAAGGCGTTCCAGGCGGCGGTGAATGAGCTCATCAAAAACGGCACCTACGCCAGGATCCTCAAGAAATGGGGCACCACAGGCTCGGCGACGACCGTCTCCCGCATCTCCCCACCCGAACTGAAGTAACGCTCTGACCTGAGGCTTCGTCAAAGCCAAGGGCTGCTGAACCGGTTCACCCGTACGCCCCACCTCTCACCCGTACGCCGTGAAGAATCATATTTCACTCACAGTCAGCAGCCGTATGGGACACGACCCTTGGGGTACCTGGCCTCTCGACGTATTCGCTGTGCACCAGTACCGTCACAAACCCCCCGCGCGGCGGCTATCCACTTGGCGCGCGATCCGCATCATGGATGACCATAGGGATACAGAAGCAAGAGAGACCGCTGTGAGAGGAGGCGTCCATGGGATCGGTGCGCAAAGCGAGTGCCTGGCTGGGCCTCGTTGACGACAACGATGACGAGCGTTACTACGACGACGACGGATACTCCGAAGGGACCGAGCCCGGGGATGCCTGGGTCACCGACCCGCGGGTCAAGGTGGCTTCGGACGTCGCCGAGGAGAAAGGCCGCCGGATCGGCACGGTGACCCCGGACAGCTTCCGGGACGCCCGCGCCATCGGCGAACTGTTCCGGGAAGGCGTGCCCGTCATCATGAACCTCACCGCGATGGAGGCCTCCGACGCCAAGCGCGTCGTGGACTTCGCGGCCGGGCTGATCTTCGGACTGCGCGGTTCCATCGAGCGCGTGTCCACCCGGGTGTTCCTGCTGTCCCCCGCCAACACGGAGATCGTGAACGGCGACCCGGCCGCGCACCGCACGGACGGCTTCTTCAACCAGAGCTGAGGCAGGGTCGCTCGCCGGCCCTGCCCCCGCGCGGCGGGGTCGACCGGAGGCTCTACCGGAAGGCGTCCAGTCCGGTGAGCGCCTTGCCCAGCACCAGCTGATGCATCTCCACGGTGCCCTCGTACGTCAGCACCGACTCGAGGTTCGTCGCGTGCCGCATGACGGGGTACTCGAGGGAGATCCCGTTGGCACCGAGGATCGTCCGCGCCGTACGGCAGATCTCGATCGCCTCGCGGACGTTGTTGAGCTTGCCGAAGCTGACCTGCTCGGGACGCAGGCGGCCGGCGTCCATGCGCCGCCCCAGATGGTGGGCGAGCAGAATCCCCTTGTGCAGTTCGACCGCCATGTCGGCGAGTTTGGCCTGAGTGAGCTGGAAGCCCCCGATCGGCCGCCCGAACTGCTCCCGTGTCTTCGCGTAGTCGACGGCGGTCTCGAAACACGACCGCGCCGCCCCCATGGCCCCCCACACGATCCCGTACCGGGCGTGCGACAGACAGCTGAGCGGCCCCTTGAGCCCGGCGACCTCCGGCAGGACGGCATCGCCGGGCAGCCGCACGTCGTCGAGCACGAGCTCGCTCGTCACGCTCGCCCGCAGTGACCACTTGTGCTTGATCTCGGGCGCGGAGAATCCGGCGCTGTCGGTGGGCACCACAAAGCCGCGGATCCCCTCCTCGGTCTGCGCCCACACCACGGCGACCCCGGCGACGGACCCGTTGGTGATCCACATCTTCCGACCGCTGAGCACCCAGTCCGTACCGTCGCGCTTGGCGGACGTCCGCATGGCTCCGGGGTCGGACCCGTGATCGGGTTCGGTGAGCCCGAAGCAGCCGATGACCTCACCGGCGGCCATGCGCGGCAGCCAGGTCTGCTTCTGCTCCTCGCTGCCGAAGCGGTGGATGGCGTACATGGCGAGAGAGCCCTGCACCGAGACGAGGGACCGGATCCCGGAGTCGGCGGCCTCCAGCTCCAGACAGGCGAGCCCGTACTGCACGGCGGAGGCGCCCGCGCATCCGTAGCCGCTCAGGGACATCCCGAGGGCACCGATCTCCCCGAGCTCACGGGCGAGTTCCCTGATCTCCGGCAACTCGCCCCGCTCGTACCAGTCCGCGACATACGGCAGGACGCGGTCGGCGGCCCAGGTCCGCACGGTCGCGCGGATCGCCAGGTCCTCCGGCTCCAGCAGGTCGTCGATACCAAGAGGGTCGGCGGGGTCGAACGGGGGCATGGCACATCCTCCGGCAGACGGACGACTCGAAACTAGCAGCGCTAATTAAACCTCGTGGCCGACGGTACAGCGCGGTGTCCCGCACATCCAGACCGGCGGTCAGGCCGAGACGCGCGACTCCGCGACCTCCCGCGGCGACGGAAGCTCCACCGCCGTCGGGGTCTCGCCGCACTGCATCGCACGCGGCAACCGCAGGGCCATCACCGCGCCCAGGACCAACAACCCCGCACTCACCAGCAAGGTCACGTGCAGCCCGTGCACGAAGGAGTCCTGGGCGGCCCGGCGCAGGGCCACGCCCGCGGGTCCACCGAGGTGTCCGGCGACCTCGTAGGCCTCGCCCAGGGAGTGCCCGGCCGACTTGGACGCCGCCTCCGGGACACCCGGCACGCCGGAGAGGCCGGGCGTGTACGCCGCGTTCATCACACTGCCGAGCAGCGCTATGCCGATGCCCGCACCGAGTTGGTACGAGGTCTCGCCGATCGCCGCCGCCCCGCCCGCCTGCTCCGGGGGCGCCTCGCTGAGCATCGACTCGTACGCCCCGAAAAGCGTCGTCTCCAGACCGAACCCGAGCAGGACGAACCCGGACAGCAGCAGGCCCGTGTTGTCCGCGTCGCCCATCGCGGTCAGCAGCAGCACGGCCACGGCCGTGAGGCAGAACCCGGCACTGACCATCCGGCGCGGCCCGAATCTCCGCAGCAGACGCGCTCCGGCCAGCCCCGCCGCCATCGCGGCGATCGTCAGCGGCAGCAGCCGCAGACCGGTCTCCAGCGGGGACAGGTCCAGGACCAGTTGGAGATACTGCGCCGCGATCAGTTCGAGCCCGACGAGGGCGAGCATCGCCAGGACGATGCAGCCGACCGAGGTGCTGAACGCCGGACGCGCGAACATCCGCAGGTCCACCAGGGGATGGGTGAGCCGCTTCTGCCGCCGTACGAACGCGACGAGCAGGACCGCGCCCACGACCAGCGGTACCGCGGTGAACGCGTCGAGCTCGCCGGCGCCGAGCTGCTTCACGCCGAGGACGAGGCCGAACAGACCGGCGGCGGCCATCAGCGCGCCGACGACATCCCAGGGACCGTGTGCGCTGCCCTTCGACTCGGGCAGCAGCAGGCGGCCCACCGGCAGGCTGACCAGCATCAGCGGAATGTTGACGAGGAAGACCGACCCCCACCAGAAGTGCTCGAGGAGGAAGCCGCCGAGCAGGGGGCCGACAGCCGCGCCGACGGCGGCGACCGCGCTCCAGATGCCGATCGCGAGCGCCCGCTCACGCCGGTCGGGGAAGACCTGGCGAAGGATCGAGAGGGTGGCGGGCATGATCATCGCGCCGCCGACGCCGAGCAGCGCCCGCGCGAGGATCAGCACCTGGGCGGTGTCCGCGAGGGCGGCGACACCGGAGGCGACGCCGAAGAGGGCGTAGCCGAGGAGGAGGACTCTCCTGCGGCCCACGCGGTCGCCGAGCGTGCCGAAGAGGATCAGCAGCGAGGCGCAGACGAGGGGATAGACGTCGACGATCCAGAGCAGTTGTATCGCGCCGGGCTTGAGGTCCTCGGTGACGGCGGGTACCGCCACGTGCAGCACGGTCGCGTCGAGGGCGACCAGAAGCAGGCTCGTGCAGAGGACCACGAGGACGACCCAGCGGTTTGCACCGGCCCCGGCCGCCCGACGGCGCAGCGCTGCGGCGGCCGTGGTCGTCCCGGACATGTACGTACCTCCCAGATGTTCCCTGTGCGTTCGGCGGGCACACGGGGTGGGGACTCCCCATGATCTCGGCCGGAGAGGAGCGGTGTCTCCGGCCCGCGCAGCGAACGGCGGGTGACTCGTCAGAGTACGCGAGTTCGCGCGTCGGCCCAGTGGCGGACCTCTCAGACTTCACGCGGAACACGTGTGGTGTACACCACGTTCTCGCCCGGTCCCCCGCCCCGGCGGGCGGGCCGGTCCGGCGCGCGGTCGATAATCGGGCCCGTGACCGATCTTGGAACGCGCACCGAACCGGCCCTGCGCCGAGCCGCCCCGGCGCTGCTCGGCTATGCGGCGGTACGCGCCCTGGGCCTCATCACCCTGGCCCTGTGGAGCGCGGCGCGCGACAAGAGCGCGTACACGCTGCTGACGGCCCGCTGGGACGCCCTCTGGTACACGAGGGTCGCCGACCTCGGTTACGGCTACGAGGTGCGGCTGCCCAACGGCGACGTGCACTCGAACCTGGCGTTCTTCCCGCTCCTGCCCTGGCTGGAGCGGCTGCTGTCCGCGGTGACGCCGCTCTCGTACGCCGACGCGGGCTTCGCGGTCTCCTTGCTCGCCTCCTTGTTCGCGGCCTGGGGCGTCTTCGCGGTGACGGATCACGTGTACGGCCGCCGGGCCGGCGTCTGCGCGGTCCTGCTGTGGGCGGTCCTGCCCGTCGGGATCGTCCAGTCGATGGCGTACAGCGAATCCCTGTTCACCGCGCTCGCCGCCTGGTCGCTCTACGCCCTCCTGACCGGCCGCTGGCTGACCGCGGGCCTGCTGGCCTCGCTGGCCGGCCTCACCCGTCCGGTGGGCCTCGCCGTGGTCGCGGCGGTGTGGGCGGCGGGGATCGCCGCCTTCCTGCGGGACCGACGGGACCGCGCCACGTCCGGGTCGGAGCGGGTCACACCGACCGGGTCGACGACACCCCCACGGGCCGCAGGCGTGATCCTCACCCCGACGGTGCGGGCAGCCGGGATCGCCGCCTCCGTGCGCGACCGACGCCACCGGGCCCGGTCCGGATCGCAGCGGGTCACACCGACCGGGTCGACCGCCGCGCAGGCCGCGGGCATGGCCCTCGCCCCCCTCGGTGCGGCCGCCTACGTCCTGTGGGTCGGTCACCGCACCGGCAAAGGGCCGCTCGGCTATCTCGACGTGCAGGCGGGGTGGCGCAACGGATTCGACGGCGGATACGCCTTCGCCCGCTTCGTTGCCGACAAGTTCACGTCGTTCCCGTCGGCCCTCGCCGGCGTGGGGCTGGTCGTCGGGGTCGGACTGGTCGGGTGGCTGTACGTCACCTGCGTGCGGCAGGGCCAGCCGCTGCCCCTGCTGGTGTACGCCGGGGTCGTCACGGCGCTCGCCCTGTGCGCGTCGAGCTACTTCGGCTCGAAACCGCGCCTGCTGATGCCCGCCTTCCCCCTGTTGCTCCCCCTCGCCCTGGCCCTCGCGCGCTCAAGGACCCGCAGGTCAGCCTGGGTCATCGCCGTGATCGCCACCGCGTCCGCCCTGTACGGCGCCTTCTGGCTGAACGGCTCCGGTCCGCCATGATCGACTCCGGGTGTCGATGAGCACCCGGAGAATTCCGCCCCATGATTCGGTGAACGAATTCATAAGGGCCAATAAACCCGACCCCGGAATGATCAAAGGAATTGAAGGACGCGGTCACCCGCTTTTGCGGAATCGCTGGAAATAAACCCCCGGCTGAGAGGAATCCCACATCACATCGTCATCACAAAGCAGCTGATTCGACAGGGAACAGAGCTCACTCGCTGTAACGTCGATTGGGTGCGTACCGAACGAAACCTCACCCGTCTGGACCGGGTGTTCGCCAGGCTGGACCGTGAGCCGGAACGACCGGCTCACCTCAGCGTGCCCAGGGCGAGCCGGCACCGGACCGTCCTGGTGATCGCCGCCCTGGCCTTCTACCTGGCGATCGTGTGGCTCGTGGTGACCACCTCGTGGCTGGTCCGCCTCGACTGGCAGGTCATGTTCTTCCGGCCGTACCAGCAGTGGGCGTCCATCCACTGGTTCGTCGACTACTACGTGGTGCTGGGCCAGCGCGGCCCGACCGCGGTGATGGTCGCGGCCTGGCTGGGCTGGCGTTCCTGGCGGCAGCACACCCTGCGCCCGCTGCTGACCCTGGGTGCCTCGCTGCTGCTGCTGAACATCACGGTCGGCGCCGCCAAGTACGGCATGGGACGACTCGGACCGCACTACGCGACCGTCATCGGCTCGAACGAGATGGGCCTGGGCGGCGATATATTTCCCAGTGGCCACACCGCCAACGCCGTGGTGACCTGGGGGATCCTGGCGTATCTGGCCTCCACCCCGAGGGCCCGCCGCTGGCTTTCGGCCATCTCCGCGGTGACCTCGCTGGGCGTCGGCATGGCCACCGTCTACCTCGGTACGCACTGGCTGAGCGATGTCGTACTGGGCTGGGTCGCCGGTCTGCTGATCCTGCTCGCGCTGCCCTGGTTCGAGCCGCTGATCGCCCGCGCCGAGACCTACGCCTTCGACCTGCGCGACCGCTGGCGGGCCCGCGGCGGCGCGAGGACCCCGGCCCCGGTCACCCCCGTCACCGCGCCCGCGCCCGCCCGCCTCAAGCCGCTCACGGCCCCACAGAACGAGACGGCGGCCCGCGAGGCCACCACCCCGGCGCGTGGCCCCAGGGCACCCGTCTACCTGGCCCCGGGCCCGCACACCACCCGCTCGGAGCGCACCCCGGTCACCCCGGTCGGCAGCCGCCGCCCGCCGCAGTCGGACCGGATCGTGCGCGGCACGCCCCACGCGCCGGCCACCCGGCCGGTGACCGGCGGCTGATCCCGCCCCGGACCCGGCGGGGCCGGTACGCACCACCACCCCGCGCAGGACGCAGGCCCCGGTTCCACCCAACGGAACCGGGGCCTGCGTCCTGCGGTTCAGCCCTTCCAGGCCCGCGCCACGCGGCCGTCCTTCACCTCGAAGTTCAGCCGGCCCGCGCGGTACTCCATCGTGATGATCGCCCCCGGCGGCAGTGACCTGACCGTCGACCAGCCCCGCTCACGCGCGGTGCGCTCGGCGGAGGCGGAGTCGAGGCCGACGTAGGTGTCCGGGCTGTCCTGGGGTTCGGCGGGCGGTGTCGGAATGGGTGCCATACCGCCACGCTAGGCCCTGCCCGGCGGCCGCGGAAGTCCGGATCCCGCACGCCTCCTGTCACGCTTCTGTCACAGGATCACGACATGCGTTTCCCTCGCGCTGCGTCACACGGACGGGCGTTTCCCTCACCCTTCCGCAGGTATTCGAACGCAATTCCCGCGTGTCGTACGACTTCACCGAATGAGCCGTGAGAAGGCTTGTCCGAGAACCGGCCCGGGCCCCTTTGCCCACTCTTTCCGGACAGGGCCACGGAAGCTGACTCCGCATAGGAAATACACGGTTCCGGCACAGAACCCCCTTACGCCCTCTGTCGCCGCGCACGACCGCGCGAGCATCATGGCGTGAGCCGAGCGAAGGGGCGAGCGATGGGGACGCAGACCGTGCACGCGACGGCACGACCCGGGCGGACCAAGGGGCACGGGCGGGTGGTCGTCGACTGGTTGACCACCACCGACCACAAGAAGATCGGTCACCTCTATCTGATCACGTCGTTCGTGTTCTTCCTGGTCGGCGGCGTCATGGCCCTGCTGATGCGGGCCGAGCTCGCCCGGCCGGGTCTGCAGATCATGGACAACCAGCAGTACAACCAGTTGTTCACTATGCACGGCACGATCATGCTGCTGCTGTTCGCCACCCCGAGCTTCGCGGGCTTCGCCAACGAGCTGATGCCGCTGCAGATCGGCGCCCCGGACGTGGCCTTCCCTCGGCTGAACATGCTGTCCTACTGGTTCTTCCTGTTCGGTGGCCTGATCGTGCTGGGTTCGCTGCTCGTGCCGTCGGGTCCGGCCGCCTTCGGCTGGTTCGCCTACGCGCCGCTGAACAACTCCGCGCACTCCCCCGGCGTCGGCCCCGACCTGTGGATCATGGGCCTCGCGCTGGCCGGCTTCGGCACGATCCTCGGCGCGGTCAACTTCATCACCACGATCATCGGGATGCGCGCGCCCGGCATGACCATGTTCCGGATGCCGATCTTCACCTGGAACACGCTGTTCACGTCGATCCTGATCCTGCTCGCGTTCCCGGTGCTGGCGGCCGCGCTGCTGGTCCTGGAGGCGGACCGGCGCTTCGGCTCGCAGGTCTTCGAGGCGGACAACGGCGGAGCACTGCTGTGGCAGCACCTGTTCTGGTTCTTCGGGCATCCCGAGGTGTACATCATCGCGCTGCCGTTCTTCGGCATCATCACGGAGATCATCCCGGTCTTCAGCCGCAAGCCGATGTTCGGCTATCTGACGCTGGTCGCGGCCACGATGTCGATCACCGGTCTGTCGATCGTGGTGTGGGCGCACCACATGTTCGTCACCGGCGCGGTACTGCTGCCGTTCTTCTCCTTCATGAGCTTTCTGATCGCCGTCCCGACGGGCGTGAAGTTCTTCAACTGGACCGGGACGATGATCAAGGGCTCGCTGTCCTTCGAGACACCGATGCTGTGGGCGACGGGCTTCCTGATGACGTTCCTGTTCGGCGGCCTGACCGGGGTGCTGCTGGCCTCGCCACCGCTGGACTTCCATGTCTCGGACACCTACTTCGTCGTGGCGCACTTCCACTACGTCGTGTTCGGCACGGTCGTCTTCGCGATCTTCGGCGGGCTGTACTTCTGGTGGCCGAAGTTCACCGGGAAGATGCTCGACGAGCGACTCGGCAAGATCCAGTTCTGGACGCTGTTCGTCGGCTTCCACACCACGTTCCTGGTGCAGCACTGGCTGGGCGCGGAAGGCATGCCCCGCCGGTACGCGGACTATCTCGCCGCGGACGGCTTCACCGCGCTCAACACCATCTCGACGATCGGGGCGTTCCTGCTGGGCGCCTCGACGCTGCCGTTCCTCTACAACGTCTGGAAGACCGCCAAGTACGGCGTCAAGGTGGACACCGACGACCCCTGGGGCTACGGCCGCTCCCTGGAGTGGGCCACCTCCTGCCCGCCGCCGCGGCACAACTTCACGGCACTGCCCCGGATCCGCTCCGAGTCCCCGGCGTTCGACCTGCACCATCCGCAGTACGCGGCCCAGGCTTCGCAGCCCGAGCCAAAGAGCGAGCAAGCCGGTCGTGAGCCGTCCTGATCGCCTCGGTCAGCTCGGCCGGCTCCAGCACCTCGAACTCGAAGCCGGTCATCATCACGTGGATCACCATCACGTCGAGGCTCGAGGCCCCGGTGTGCAGGAGGCAGCTGTCGGGGCCCTCGGCCTCCAGCACCCCGGCACTCGGCGAGATCCGCTCGGCGGCCCGTTCCTTGGGCACCAGCAGCCGCACGACCGCCTGTGAGGCGTACACGCGCGTGGAGACGCCTCGCGAGACGTACGCGGCGAGATCCTCGGCGGGCGGGGTGCGCGGAGCGAACCGGGGACCGTGCGGCGGCCTGGGGGTGATTTTGTCGACCCGGAAGGTCCGCCAGTCGTCACGGTCCACGTCCCAGGCGACCAGGTACCAGCGCCGCTCGCTGCACACCAGGCGGTGCGGTTCGACGGTACGGCGGCTGGAGGCGCCGCCGTGGGCGCTGTACTCGAAGCGCAGCCGCTCGGCGTCGCGGCAGAGGTTGGCGAGCTCGGTGAGGACGCCCGGGTCGACGGCGGAGGGCTGGGGACCGCGCAGCATCGGCACGGTGAAGGCGTTCAGGGCGCCCACCCGGCGGCGCAGCCGGCTCGGCAGGACCTGCTCCAGCTTGGCGAGGGCCCGTACCGAGGTCTCGCCGATCCCCTCGATGCCCTGCCCCGCGGCCGTGCGCAGGCCGACGGCGACCGCGACCGCCTCGTCGTCGTCCAGGAGCAGCGGCGGCAGCTCGGCGCCCGCGCCCAGCTGGTAGCCGCCGCCGGTGCCCGGGCTGGCGTTGACGGGATAGCCCAGCTCGCGCAGCCGGTCCACGTCCCGGCGCACGGTGCGCGGGGTGACGCCGAGACGGTCGGCCAGGTCGGCGCCGGACCATTCACGGTGGGCCTGCAGGAGCGAGAGCAGGCGCAGGAGTCGTGCCGAGGTCTCCAACATGAAATCGAGTCTGCCAGTCCTTGCGGACAGCAGTTGTCCGCAAGCCTTCCTACCGTGGACTCATGGCAGACAACAGCGCGACCACAGAGAACCGTGAGATCCGCCCCTTCCGGATCGACATCCCTCAGGCGCAGCTCGACGACCTGCACACCCGCCTGGACCTCACCCGCTGGCCGGACGAGCTCCCGGACGCGGGCTGGGAGTACGGCGCCTCCCTGCCGTATGTCCGCGAACTCGCCGCGTACTGGCGCGGTGCCTACGACTGGCGCAAGCACGAGGCCGCCCTCAACGAGCTCCCGCAGTTCGTCACCGAGATCGACGGCGCCCAGGTGTACTTCCTGCACGTCCGCTCGTCCCGGCCGGACGCGCTCCCGCTGATCCTGACGCACGGCTGGCCGGGTTCGGTCGTCGAGTTCCTCGGTGTGATCGGCTCGCTGAGCGAGGACTTCCATCTGGTGATCCCGTCCATCCCGGGCTTCGGGTTCTCCGGGCCGACGCGCGCCAAAGGCTGGAACGTCAACCGGGTCGCCCGCGCGTGGGCGGAGCTGATGCACCGGCTCGGTTACAAGCGCTACGGCGCCCAGGGCGGCGACCTGGGCGCGCTGATCTCCCCCGCGCTAGCCCGGATCGCTCCGGAGTCCGTGGTCGGTGTCCATGTGAACGCCGCCTCGGTCGGGTTCATCCCGCTCGGCCCGGTCGACGAGGAGGCGCAGCAGGGGCTGACCGACCGCGAGCGGCGAAGCCTCGCGAGCATCGCCGAGTTCACCACGGACGGCTTCGGCTACAACGCCCTGCAGTCGACCCGTCCGCAGACTCTCTCCTACGCCCTCACCGACTCGCCGGTCGGCCAACTGGCCTGGATCATGGAGAAGTTCCAGGCGTGGACGCACTCCTCGGCCACGCTGCCGGAGGACGCGATCGACCGGGACACCCTGCTCACCAACGTGATGCTGTACTGGCTGACCGGTACGGCCGGTTCCGCGGCCCGCATGTACTACGAGAACAGCCATGTGCCGGACTGGTTCCCGACGGCGACCTCCGGAGTGCCGACCGCGGTGGCCAACTTCGGCGAGGACGTGGCGATCCGCCGCTGGGCGGAGCAGGCCAACACCCTCGTCCGCTGGACGGAGTTCGACCGCGGCGGCCACTTCGCGGCCCTGGAGGTCACCGAACTGCTGGCCGGTGACGTCAGGGAGTTCTTCGGTTCACTGCGGTGAGGGCGTGCGGTGGCTCACTGCTGATACGGCAGTTGCGGGACGTCGAAGCAGGTGCGGTTCATGTCGCCCTGGGAGATCCAGCCCCGGCCGTCCTGCCAGCGGGCCACCGAGAGACAGGTCCTGCGGGAACTCGGTGGCTCGGCCAGGCGCTCGAAGCGGACGGGGAGGAGCAGGCCGTGCGCGGTGTAGTCCTGGGTGTGGTTCATGTAGGTGTCGACACACGCGCGTGTGATGCCCTGTGCCGCCGCGCACGACTTGGCGGCATCCGTGAACCACATCGCGGCCGCCCAACCCTCCAGCTGCCACTGGGAGTGCGTCTTGAGGCTCTTCGTGGCCTCCCTGAACTCCCGTACGGCCGCATGGTCCGTGTCCTCGTAGTTGCGACTGGATCCGGTCGCCCACAGGGCGTTGCGGCAGCGCGGGGCGTCCTGGTAGTCGTCCGGGACGGTGGAGGTCCAGTTCTGCACGTTGGTGACCTTGGCGGTGACCTCGACGCCGGCCGCGTCCATCGCCTCGCACAGCTGGGCGTTGCCATGGCTGTCGACGGCGTCGAAGACCAGGTCGGCGCCCTGCTCCTTCAGGTCGGCCGCCACGGCACGGAAGTTGGGCAGCGCGAAGTCGACCTGCTCGGTGACGACCTTGTACCCCTCGGCCTTCAGGCCCTGCTCGACGAGCCGGGCGTAGGCGGCGGACGCGGCCTGGTTGTACGACACGACCGCCGCCGTACGGGCCCCGTGCTCGCGCTTGAAATAGCGGTAGACCTCGGTGCCGCCGTACTGCTTCCCGCCCCAGCCGGCCGTGCCGTTCCGGGGCGCGAGGCTGCCGTAGATGCCGTAGAGGTGCGGCCAGGTGTCGTATGCGGCGCCGAGGGGCTGGCCTCCGATGTCGGGCACGCGCGCGTGGGAGACGCGGGAGGCGCCGGCGTAGTCGAGGGCGGTGGTCGCGACCAGGGCGACCACCTTGTCCTCGTCGATCAGCCGGTGCACACAGGTGTTGTTGCCGACCCCGCTGCCGCCGTCGTCGCACTCGCGCACCTCGATCCGGCGGCCGCTGACGCCCCCGCGCGCGTTGAGGCGCTCGAAGTACGCCTTGGCGCCGTCGCGCGGGCCGGTGAAGGCGCTGCCGCCGACCGGGCTGGTGGCGCTGGTGACGATGCCGACCCGGATCGGGGTGTCGTCCTGCGCGGGGGTCGCCCGCTCCCGGTGCTCGAAGTCGCTCTCCGGCAGCCGGCTGCCGCACGCCGTGCCCACCGTGAGCAGCAGGACCGCGAGGACGGCCTCAGCAGCCCGGAAGAGCCGACGCCGTGGCATTGCCGCTCATCTGGACCAGCGCGCACAGGGTGTTGACGGACACCTTCCAGGTGCCGTCCTCCTTGACCGCCGTCCCGGAAGCGTCCGGCAGGGCGGTGGCGCCGTTCAGCAGCAGGGTGTACGTCACGTCGGCCGCGGTCGGATTGGTGAACCCGATCTCCGTGACCTTCGCCTGCACCTGTCCGCCGCGCTGGTCACCGCTGAAGGCCTGGAGCACCGGCCCCATCTCGTCGCCGTTCTCCAGGACGGCCTGTTTGTCCTTGGTGGAGGTCTTCGGGTCGAAGAACTTCTCCCAGTTCGCCTTGATCTCCCGCCGGGCGGCGCCCGCGTCGGCGGGTCCGCTCGGCGACGGGGACGCGGACGGTGTGGTCCGCTCCACGGAAGGCGTCGGCGGCGGGCTCTCGCTGCCGCCGCCGCTGTCGTCGCTGCACGCCGTGAGGGCCACGGCGAGGGCGAACCCCACCGCCATCAGCCCCCGGCTGCCGTTCCCCCACGTGCGGTCGCTCCCGAGAACCATCTGGCTCACCACCGGGTGTCGGTCCGGGCCATGTGCGCCCGGTGCTTTCAGGGTCAGCTTCCAGAAGGCATAGTGCAAGCGATTGGCTTACATGGACAGGCACGCGACATGTGGGAGCCACAGATGCGGACAGCCCGACTGCGGACCGTGCACCCCGTTCTGTGGGCCGGCTGGGCCGCGCTCGCCGCGGGCGCGGTGCTGTGCGTCCTCGGCTGGTACGGCGTCTCCGGCGAGCGGTACGCCGAGCGGCAGCTGCCCTACCTCGCCTCCTGCACGGTGCCCGGCGCCGCGCTGATCGTCGCCGGGGCGGTCCTGCTCACCCACGGCCGGGGCGCGCTCGCCGCCGCGCGTGTGGAGGAGCTGTACGGCCTCCTGGTCGCCGCGGAGCCCACCGAAGCCGAGGAGTCCGCCGCGGCGGCCGGCGCGCCCCTGGCGGTCAGCGGGGACCTGCTGATGGTGCCCGGCGGCACGCTCTGGCACCGGGCGGACTGCCCGCTGGTCGCCGGGAAGGTCGAGTCGGTCCCGGTGGACGCGAAGCTCCTGGCGAGCGGGGAGCTGGGCCCCTGTCCGATCTGCGAGCCCGTCGAGGAAACCGACTGATGTCGTCGCTGACCTACGACCTCACCCTCGCCGGGTTGTCGGTCGGCGGCGCGGCCGCGCTCACCGGAGTCGGCCTGATCGTGACGTACCGCGCGACCGGGGTGCTGAACTTCGCGCACGGGGCGATCGCGATGGTGTGCGCGTACGTGCTGCGGCAGTGCGTGGTGGAGTGGGGCTGGCCGCTGTGGGCCGGGGCGGTGGTGACCCTGCTGATCCTGGCGCCGGTGACGGGCGTGGTGCTGGAGCGTTTCGTCTTCCGGCCCCTGTCCGTCCTGGGCGGCGATCCGGCCCAGACCCTGGTGGCCTCCATCGGCGTCTTCGTGCTGCTGGTGGGCGGGGCCGCGCTGCTGTGGGGCCAGGGCGCCCGGGACGACGCCCCGGAGCTGGTGTCCGCGGATCCGTGGGGGCAGCTGGCGGTCGTCCTGGTCCTGGCGGCCGGTGTCGGCGCGGTGATCCGCTGGACGCGCTTCGGACGGGAGCTGCGGGCCGTCGTGGACGACCGCGGGCTGGCCGTGCTCGGCGGGATCGACGCCGACCGGGTGGCGGCGGCCGGCTGGGCGTTCGGGGCGTTCACCGCGGGCCTGACGGGCGTTCTGCTGGCCCCCTTCGTCCGCCTGGACCCGTACGGGCTGCCCCTGCTCGTCATGGAGGTGGTGGCGGTCGCGGTGGCCGCGCGGATGCGCAGCCTGCCGGTGGCCGTGGTGGTGGCGCTGGGCGTCGGGGTGGCCCAGAGCCAGCTGACCCGGCTGCACCTCTCGGGCCGGGGCGAACCGTTGCTCCAGGCGGTGGGGGCGAATCTGTTCGTCGTGGCCCTCCTCGTCGCGTGCCTGGCACTCCCCCGCATCGGTACCCGCGACGCGCTCCCCCGGACGGCCACCGCGCGCGTGCCGACGCCTCAGGGCGCATGGATCGTCGCGGTGATCCTCTTCCTGATCCCCCTGGGTTTCGCGGGCTCGGACCTGCACACCTCGGTCCAGGTGCCGGCGCTGGGCGTCGTGCTGCTCTCCCTGGTGGTCGTGACGGGCCGGGGCGGCCAGATCTCCCTCGGGCAGGCGGCCTACGCGGGCGTGGGCGCCCTGTTCACCGCCCTGCTGGCGGCGGGCCGCTTCCCGGGCCTGCCCCGGCTGCCGGAACTGGCGGCGCTGGCGCTGGCGGTGGTCCTGGTGGCCCCCCTGGGCCTGCTGACCGGCTGGCCGGCGATCACCCGCCGGGGTCTGGCGCTGGCCCTCGCGACCTTCGCGGTCGGCGTCGGCGTGAGCCGCTTCGTCTTCGCCCAGCCGTACGCCACGTCCGGTCTGTCCCTGGACCGCCCGGCGGGCTTGGAGGGCGACCGCGCTTACTACGTCCTGGAGTTGACCCTGCTCACGCTCGCCCTCCTGACGACCCACGCGTTGCGCAGGGGCCGTACCGGCAGGGCGCTGGCCGCCATGCGCGACCACGAGTCCGGAGCCTCGGCGGCAGGCGTCCGGGTCCCCGCCCTGAAGCTCCTCGCGTTCGTGGCGGGCGCCGCCCTGGCCGCGCTCGGCGGCGGAATGCTCGGCATGGGCCTGCGCGCCTTCGACCCGACCGCCTACGACCCCGTCCGGGGCCTCCTCTGGTTCGCGGCGGTGGTCGTCCTGGGCGCCGACAGCACCCTGGGCGCCCTGACCGCGGCGGCCCTCCTGGTCGGCCTGGACGCGGGGGCCCGGGGAGGGGTGGCGGCCGCACTGGTCGGGGTACTGGCGGTGCTGGTGGGGCGGTTCCCCGGGGGGCCGTACGAGGCGGTGCGGAGGCTGCGGCCTCGCCGGGAGGCAAGGCTGACGGCGGCGGGCCTCCGGGCACGGAGACGACTGCAACGGGCGGCACCCGCGGCAACGGCATCGATCGCCGACACGACACCCAGCCACAGGCCGAGCCCCGTCACCACGGCGACCACCCCGAGGGCGACTCCCCACTCGGCCACACCCGGCACGCCTCACCGCACCGATCCCGACGGTGCCGAACAAGGCCCGTCCCGCCGCAGCCGCGCCCCCGCACCGCACGCCGCCGACGACGCTCCGCCCCCACCGGGGCCACCCGCACCCGGCCGCGAGATCCGCACGGGTGGTGCGGGTCGGAGCGCGAACCCGGCCGAGGGCCGGGCAGTCCTCACCACACACAGCCTCCAGGCCCGCTACGACGGCTTCACCGCACTCGACGGAGTCGACCTCGCCGTCCCGCCCGGCAGAATCACCGCGATCATCGGCCCCAACGGCGCCGGGAAGTCCACGCTCTTCCACTGCCTGGCAGGAACGGTCCGCCCCTCCCAGGGCCAGGTCCGCTACGGCGACCGCGACATCACGCGCCTCCCCGCCCACGCCCGCACCCGCCTGGGTATCGCCCGCACCTTCCAACAACTCGCGGTCTTCCCCACCTTGACCGTGGCCGAGAACGTCCGAGTCGGAGCCGAACAGGGCAGGTCACTGGATCCGGCCGCAGTGGACCGCGCCCTGAGACTGTTCGCCCTCGACGGCCCCCTGCGCGACGCCCCCGCGGCCGACCTGCCCACCGGCACCCTCCGTCGGGTGGAACTCGCCAGAGCCCTCGCCGGCACCCCGAGCGTCCTCCTCCTCGACGAACCCGCCGCCGGCCTCGACACCGCCGAGGTGACCGCCCTGGCCCGCATCCTCAGGGCCCTCGCAGCCGACGGCACCGCCCTCGTCGTCGTCGAACACGATCTCGACCTGGTCGCCGACCTCGCGGACGTCGTGCACGTCATGACCGCGGGCCGCATCATCGTCTCCGGCCCTCCGGCCCACGTGCTGGACACACTCGACGCCCAGGAGACCGCCGTATGACAGCCGTCACGGCCATCTCGCTCCGGCACGCGCGCGTGCGTTACGGCCCCCTGGAGGCCCTGCACGGCATCACCCTCACCGCGCCGGGCCCCGGCCTCACCGTCCTGCTGGGCCGCAACGGCTCCGGCCGTACGACGACTCTGCGCGCCCTGGCCGGAACAGTGCCGCTCACCGACGGCAGCGTGGTGTGGGACGGCACGGACGTGACCCGCGTACCGGCGTACGAGCGGGCCCGCCGCGGTCTGTGCCTGGTCCCCGAACGCCAGTCCGTGTTCGGCTCTCTCACGGTCCGCGAGAACCTCGAACTGGCCGCCCGCGACCCCGACCTGGCCCTGGACGCCTACCCCCGGCTCGCCCGCCTGCTCCCCCGCCGCGCCGACACCCTCTCCGGCGGCGAACAACGCATGCTCGCGATCTCCCGAGCTCTCCTGGCACGCGCACGCGTGGTCCTCGTCGACGAACCCGCGCAAGGCATGTCCCCCACGGTCGCCGCCCGCACGTACGAACTCCTGGCGGCACTGGACGCGTGCGTGGTCGTGGCCGAGCAACGGCTCCCACCCGCACTGCACGACCGGACGGCGATCGTGTACGAACTGCGGCGCGGGGTGGTCGTGTTCAGCGGAGAAGCGGCGGAGCTGCGGCCGGGGCGGGGCTGACCGCCCCGGCCGCACCCACGGGGGAGCTCTCAGATGTCGAGGCGCTGCCCGGGCACGATCAGGTCGGGATCGGCGCCGATGACGGCCTTGTTGGCGGCGTAGACCTTCTGCCAGGTGGTCCCGTGCCGGGCGGCGACCTTGCTGAGCGTGTCGCCCGAGCGGACGGTGTAGTCGCCACGGGACGCGCCGCGGTTGGTGTGGCTCTCCGAACGGGCCGGCGTCTTCGCCGGCTTGGAAGGAGCGGCCTTGGTCTGTGACGAGGAGCCCGCCGAGCCGGACGAGGCGGCGGGTGCGCTGCCGTACGCCCCGGCGCGTGCCGAGCAGGTCGGCCAGGCGCCCCACCCCTGGGCGCGCTGCACCTTGGTGGCCACCGCGATCTGCTGCGCCTCGGTGGCCTGGTCGGCGGTGGGCGCGTAGGCCGTACCGCCGTACGCACGCCAGGTGCCGGCGGAGAACTGGAGTCCGCCGTAATAACCGTTTCCGGAGTTGATGTGCCAGTTCCCGCCGCTCTCGCACTGGGCGATGCGGTCCCATACTCCGCCGTCCGCCGCCGCGGAGTTGCCGGCCGCGGCCAGCAGTCCGAGCGGGGCGAGCAGGGCGGCCCCGGCAAGGGCCGCGGTGGTTCGGGTCTTACGAGCGTTGTCGCGCGTGGTATCAGCACATTCGGACATGTATTTCCCTCTCGAAGGACTCGGGGTCCCGAGCGGTGCTCGTTGCACACGGCGGAGGAATGTAGAGAGCCTGTGGAGGCGTCAGCAACCAACACCTTGTCATTCCAGGCCGGTTGGCCGTTACCTCGGGTATCGGCAATTTTCGGCCACCCACTTCATTCGCTGATTTCCTGATTTGTCGACCAGTCGCCCAGTCGATCTGTGACCCGCTTCACGCAACCAACTTCCTTGGGCTTCCAACGACTTGACACTGAGTGCCCGATTCCGCACCCGAGGTGACCCTGCGCGGTGGATGGTTCGATTCCGTTCGCCCTGGGGCGTGACTCCCGCCACAGATCGCCCGTTGTCTTCTTCATGAGCCCGGGACCCACCCGGGCACCGCTTCCCGAGGGAGTCACCCGTGCCGCGCATGCTCGACGTCAGCGACGAGGTTCGCGCCGAGATCGGCGACGAAGAAGCCGACCGGCTGCTCGCCGGAGAGAACGCCCCCGGCAGCTACGACTGCACGTCCTGCCGCACCCAGGGCGACTCCGCACAGGAGCGCACCAGCACCGTCCTGTTCATCGGCGACGAGACCGCCGTCCTGGCCTTCGCCCACGCCGGCTGCCTGCCCTCACAGGTCGTCCAGGTCACCGAGGAGCAGCTCCGCGGCGCGGTGAAGTCCATCACCGGCGACACCGTCGACCTGGACCCGGACCAGGTCGTACCCGAGCAGGCGGTGCTCGGGGTGACCAGCGGACTGATCCTGATCGCCGGAGAGCTGCACCCGGCGCTGGTCGTGGAGCCGACCGGGCCGATCGTGCGGCCGGGCGCGACGGGGCTCGGCGACGACTTCCTGCCGCTGCTGATCGAGCAGGGGTTCATGCCGCTGACGGCGATCGAGGCGGTGCCGTCCGTTCTGCACGGGTGGTCGGTACTACTGGCCGTGGGCCAGCTGCACGCCGTGCTCCAGCCGTCGCCGAACGGCGGGCAGCCGGTGGCCTGGTGGCAGGCGCACCAGCCGCTCCAGGTCACCGAGGCCTGGCGGGCCGCCGCCAACAAGCACCAGCAGGTGCTGATGTTCGCGGCACCGGTGGGCTCGATCGGACGCCAGCCCCGGGAGGACCTGCTGCGGGACGCCCTCGACAAGGCGGCGGCGAACGGCAAGCTGGTCGCGGCCGCGATGCCGCTCGCCGGGACCTGACAACCGGCTGAAGGATCACGCCGGACCGCATCCCCGGGGTCCCGGTGTCGTTTGGACATACGTGCACCCATACGACGCTCCGCGCCGGTTTCCCGGCGGACCATCGGCCACGCCGATCTACGACGCGCTCTACTCCGAGTACGTCAAGACCTTCCGTTCGCTGCCGGGTGACCGCAGCGGCGAGGAGGAGCTGGGCTTCACCGCGTTCGGGAACACCCCGCACGCCTCGGGCTCGTTCAGCAGCTCGTACAGCTCGTACAGCACGGGTGCGTTCAGCGCCCGCCAGCAGTCGCAGTGGCAGCGGGTGGGACACATCGGGCAGCAGCACACCGGGATGCGTCATGTCCCGGCGGCGCTGCCACCTCCGCGCAGAGGGATGTGACGCATGAGGAAGGGCGGCCCCGGTGGGGGCCGCCCTTCCTCATGCGTACGTCACTTCTTCTTCGCGCCGCGCTTCTCGCGCACCCGCACCGAGATATGGATCGGGGTGCCGTCGAAGCCGAACTCCTCGCGCAGCCGGCGCTCGATGAAGCGCCGGTAGCCCGCCTCGATGAACCCGGAGGCGAAGAGCACGAACCGCGGCGGCTTGGTGCCGGCCTGGGTGCCGAAGAGGATGCGCGGCTGCTTGCCGCCCCGGACGGGGTGCGGGTGGGCGGCCACCAGCTCGCCGAGGAAGGCGTTGAGGCGGCCGGTCGGGACACGCGTCTCCCAGCCCGCGAGAGCCGTCTCGATCGCGGGGACCAGCTTCTCCATGTGGCGGCCGGTGCGCGCCGAGACGTTGACGCGCGGCGCCCAGGCGACCTGGCCGAGTTCGGTCTCGATCTCCCGCTCCAGGTAGTAGCGGCGCTCCTCGTCGAGGGTGTCCCACTTGTTGTAGGCGAGGACGATCGCGCGGCCCGCATCCACGGCCATGGTGACGATCCGCTGGTCCTGGACCGAGATGGACTCGGAGCCGTCGATCAGGATGACCGCCACCTCGGCCTTCTCGACGGCGGCGGCGGTACGCAGCGAGGCGTAGTAGTCGGCGCCCTGCTGGAGGTGGACCCGCTTGCGGATACCGGCGGTGTCGACGAACTTCCAGGTGACACCGCCGAGCTCGATGAGTTCGTCGACCGGGTCACGGGTGGTGCCGGCCACCTCGTTGACGACGACCCGCTCCTCGCCGGCCACCTTGTTCAGCAGCGAGGACTTGCCGACGTTCGGGCGGCCGATCAGAGCGATGCGGCGCGGCCCGCCGATCGCGGTGCCGAAGCTCTGCTCGGGCGCCTCCGGCAGCGCCTCCAGAACGGCGTCCAGCATGTCGCCGGTGCCCCGGCCGTGCAGCGCCGAGACCGGGTGCGGCTCGCCGAGGCCCAGGGACCACAGGTACGCCGCGTCGGACTCGCCGCTCAGGCCGTCGACCTTGTTGGCGGCCAGCACCACCGGCTTACCGGCCTTGCGCAGCAGTCGTACGACCGCCTCGTCGGTGTCGGTCGCGCCGACCTTGGCGTCGACGACGAACACGACGGCGTCGGCGGCCTCGATCGCGTACTCGGCCTGCGCGGCCACGGAGGCGTCGATGCCGAGGACGTCCTGCTCCCAGCCGCCGGTGTCGACGACCTTGAAGCGGCGCCCCGCCCACTCGGCCTCGTAGGTGACACGGTCGCGGGTGACGCCGGGCTTGTCCTCCACGACGGCCTCGCGGCGCCCGATGATGCGGTTCACCAGAGTCGACTTGCCGACATTGGGGCGGCCGACGACGGCGAGCACGGGCAGCGGACCGTGCCCGGCCGCCTCGATGGCCCCCTCGACGTCCTCGACGTCGAAGCCCTCTTCCGCGGCGAGCTCCATGAACTCCGCGTACTCGGCATCGCCAAGCGCCCCGTGGTCGTGCTCCTCGCCCGAGCCCTCGGAGTGGATGTGGTCGTTCATGAAGTCCGTACCTCGTTCATCGTGGTGATCGGTGGACCCCCGGCTGTTCCGCCGGACTGATCCACTACTCAGTGTCGCCTAGCGCCCGGTCAGGCGCCTGGCGTTTTCCAGGTGGGTGCTGAGCTGCTTCTGGATGCGCTCGGTCGCCTCGTCCAGCGCCTTGCGGGTACGCCGTCCGCTGCCGTCGCCCGCCTCGAAGGGGTCGCCGAAGACGACGTCGACGCGGCTGCGCAGCGGAGGCAGCCCCTTTATCAACCGTCCCGGCTTCTCGGAGCTTCCCAGCACGGCGACCGGAACGACCGGTGCCCCGCTGCGCACCGCGAAGTACGCGAGTCCGGCCCGCAGGGAGGCGAAGTCGCCCTCGCCCCGGGTGCCCTCCGGAAAGATACCGAGCACCCCGCCGGCCTTGAGGACATCGAGCGCTCGGGTGATCGCCCCGCGGTCGGCCACCGAGCGGTCCACCTTGACCTGTCCGATGGCCGTCAGGAAGGGATCCAGCGGGCCGATGAACGCTTCCTTCTTGATCAGGAAGTGCGTCGGCCGGGGTGACACGCCCATGACCATCGGGCCGTCGATGTTGTGGGAGTGGTTGACGGCGAGGATCGCGGGCCCGGTCGCGGGCATCCGCCAGGCGCCGAGCACACGCGGCTTCCACAGCCCGTACATCAGCCCGACGCCGATCCGCCGCCCGACCTCGGCGCCCTTCTGCGAAGCAGCCCTGCCGGCGGAGTCCGTACTCACTTCCCCGCCCGCTTCTCCTCGACAAGGGTGACGACACACTCGATGACCTGCGCGAGGGTGAGCTTGGTGGTGTCCACCTCGACCGCGTCGTCCGCCTTGGCGAGCGGCGAGGTCTTCCGGCTGGAGTCGGCCGCGTCCCGCTTGATCAGCGCCTCTCGGGTGGCGTTGACGTCGGCACCCTTGAGCTCCCCGCTGCGGCGCGCGGCGCGGGCCTCGGGCGAAGCGGTGAGAAAGATCTTGAGGTCGGCGTCGGGCAGCACGGTCGTACCGATGTCCCGCCCCTCGACGACGATGCCCTTCTCGGTCGAGGCCGCCAGCGACCGCTGCAGCTCGGTGATCCGGGCCCGTACCTCGGGCACCGCGCTCACCGCGCTCACCTTGGAGGTGACCTCCTGGGTCCGGATGGGACCTGCCACATCGGTCCCGTCCACGGTGATCGTCGGGTTCTCCGGATCGGTACCGGAGACGATCTCCGCCTTGCCCGCCACGGCGGCGATCGCGGAGGGGTCGTCGATGTCGATCCCGTTGGTCACCATCCACCAGGTGATCGCCCGGTACTGGGCCCCGGTGTCCAGGTAGCTCAGCCCCAGCTGCGCGGCGACAGCCTTCGAGGTGCTCGACTTGCCCGTGCCGGAGGGGCCGTCTATGGCGACAATCACGGGCTGGGCGGCGCCGTTTTCCACGGGGGGACACCTTTCGGGTGCGGTCTGGCGAGTGGTGTGGGGGCGCGACTGTGCCCCGCACAAGGTTACTGGGTGCGCGTCACTCGTCCGGACGCCCTCGTCCCGACGCCGGCCCTACTGCCGAATGGCCCAGCCCCGCTCCCGCAACGACGCCGCCAGTACCGGCGCCGCCGACGGCTCGACCATCAGCTGCACCAGCCCCGCCTGCTGCCCGGTCGCATGCTCGATCCGCACATCCTCGATATTGACGCCCGCCCGCCCGGCGTCCGCGAAGATCCGGGCCAGCTGCCCCGGCTGGTCGTCGATGAGCACGGCCACGACCTCGTACGCCCGAGGAGCGGACCCGTGTTTCCCGGGCACCCGGACCTGCCCGGCGTTCCCCCGCCGCAGCATGTCCTCGATCCCGGACGTGCCCTCGAGCCGCTTCGCCTCGTCCGCGGACTGCAACGCCCGCAGCGCCCGCACCGTCTCCTCCAGGTCCCCGGCGACATCGGTGAGCAGATCGGCCACCGGTCCCGGATTCGCGGAGAGGATGTCGATCCACATCCCGGGATCCGACGCGGCGATCCGGGTCACGTCCCGAATCCCCTGACCGCACAGGCGTACGGCGGCCTCCTCGGCGTGCTGGAGCCGCGCGGCGACCATGCTGGACACCAGATGCGGCATGTGCGAGACAAGCGCCACGGCACGGTCGTGGGCGTCGGCGTCCATGACCACCGGCACCGCGCGGCAGTGCGAGACCAGCTCCAGCGCGAGGTTCAGCACCTCGGTGTCGGTGTCCCGGGTGGGGGTCAGCACCCAGGGCCGTCCCTCGAAGAGGTCCCCGGAGGCGGCCAGCGGTCCGGACTTCTCCCTTCCGGACATCGGATGCGTACCGATGTACGAGGAGAGGTCGAGCCCCAGCGCCTCCAGCTCCCGCCGCGGCCCGCCCTTCACGCTGGCCACGTCGATGTATCCGCGAGCCACCCCGCGTCGCATCGCGTCGGCGAGCACTCCGGCCACATGCGCGGGCGGCGCGGCGACGATCGCGAGGTCGACGGGCCCCTCGGGCGCCTCGTCGGTACCGGCTCCGAGCGCGGCGGCCGTACGGGCCTGCTCGGGGTCGTGGTCGGCGAGGTGGACGATGACGCCCCTCCCCGCCAGCGCCAGCGCGGCGGACGTTCCGATCAGCCCGGTCCCGACGACGAGTGCGGTCCTCACTGCGCGATGTCCTTGCGCAGGGCTGCCGCGGCGCCGAGGTAGACGTGCGCGATGTCGGCGCGGGGCCGGTCGGACTCTATGTGCGCGAGAACACGGACGACGCGGGGCATGGCTCCCTCGATGTCGAGTTCCTGGGCGCAGATCAGCGGTACGTCGGCGAAGCCGGTGCCGAGCTTGCGTGCCGCGGCCGCGGGGAAGTCGCTGTGCAGGTCGGGCGTGGCCGTGAACCAGATGCTGATCAGGTCGTCCGCCGTCAGCTCGTTCCGCTCCATGATGGCGGTGAGCAGCGCCCCGACCTGCTCGTCCATGTGGCCGGCCTCGTCCTTTTCGAGTTGGACGGCGCCCCGGACCGCTCGTACCGCCACGGCGTTGCTCCTTGCTGATGTGCGTTCGGCTCTTGACCGTCCAGCCTAGTCAGCCCATGCGGGGCAGGTGCGCGGCGACCGCACCCTGAGACGGCTTCCGGACCGTGCCAATGTCACCCGAATGTCCCAGTTCCGCTACTTGGGGTGAAAACACACCTGTGCGCCTCTGGACTCGGGGCCCCGGGTCCGCTCTGATGGCAGGAACTTCGCCTCGGGGGAGGCCCCTTACATGAAGCGCTCCGGACCGTTGCTGACACTGCTCGCGGGATTGCTGGTCGGCCTGTTCATGCTCTCGCTCAACGCCACCACGGGGGAGAAACCCACGTCGTCGTACGTGAAGCCGTCGCCCAGCACCAAGGCGTCAGCGAGCCCCGCACCGGCACGGACGTCCGCGTCGCCCAGCCCGTCCCCGTCACGGACCCCCGTGGCCGAGGGCGTCTACACGGGCCGTACCGACGACGACTCCTCCGCGGTCGCGATCACCGTGCGCGACGACAAGGCGATCGCGTACGTCTGCGACGGCCACAACATCGAGTCGTGGCTGCAGGGTGACGTGAAGGACGACGGCAGCCTGCGGCTGACCGGCAAGGGCGGCGCGAGCCTGGACGGCACGGTGAAGGGGAGCAAGGAGATCCGCGGCACGGCCCACGTCGGCAGCGGGAGCTACGCCTTCACCATCGGGAAGACGAACAAGTCGTCCGGGCTCTACCGGGCGAACAGCACGGTGGCCGGCGCGAAGATCGAAGGCGGCTGGATCGTCCTTCCGGACGGCGAGCAGGTCGGCATCCTCAAGCGCGACGGCAAGCCCTCCCCGGCGCCGGAGATCGACCCCGAGACCGGTGCGGTGACGGTCGACGGACAGCAGCTCACGGCCCGTCCGGTAACTCCCTGACCCAGGGTCCTAAGGAGCCGATCATGACCGTCGACCCGAACGCGGCGACCCAGAGCTGGCCCTCGCCCGAACCCGAGCGCCGCCCCGGCCCGGCCCGCTATCTGATCCCCGCCCTCGTGGCCGCCGCTGTGGCGGTCGCCCTGGGCGCGTACGGCAAGGTCCACGACCCGACGGGGACGGCCTTCAACCTCGCCGGCTTCAGCAGCACGGGCGCGGTGAAGTCGTGGCTCGCGACGGTCGCGTTCTTCTTCGCGCTCGTGCAGCTCGTCTCGGCCCTGATGGTGTACGGCAAGCTGCCGGGCCCGAGCTGGTCCGCCACCCTGCACCGCTGGTCCGGCCGTGTGGCCTTCCTGGTCGCGGTGCCGGTCGCGGTGCACTGTCTGTACGCGCTGGGCTTCCAGTCGTACGAATCACGCGTTCTGTGGCACTCCCTCCTGGGTTGCTTCTTCTTCGGTGTGTTCAGTGCCAAGATGCTGCTGCTCCGCTCGGAGCGACTTCCCGGCTGGCTGCTGCCGATCGTCGGCGGGCTCGTCTTCACCGCTCTCACAATCCTCTGGCTGACCTCGGCCCTCTGGTTCTTCCGCACCTTCGGAGTCACGACATGACGCACAGCCCGACGCGGCGCACGATCCTTCTCACGACGGGCGCGGCCACGCTGACCGTCGGCTGCGGCGAGTACGGCAACGAGAACAGCGACTCCGGGTCCAGTTCGGTGGAGGCCGGCACCGAACTGGCGAAGACCGCTGATATCCCCGTCGGCGGCGGGAAGATCTTCAAGGACGAGAAGGTCGTTGTCACCCAGCCCAAGGAGGGCGAGTTCAAGGCCTTCTCGGACATCTGCACCCACCAGGGCTGCCAGGTGACCAGCGTGTCCGGCGGCACCATCAACTGCCCCTGCCACGGCAGCAAGTTCCACATCACGGACGGCTCGGTGGCCAACCCACCGGCCAACAAACCGCTGCCCGAGAAGCAGATCAAGGTCAGCGGCGACTCGATCCAGCTCGCCTAGGGCCTGATCCGCCGGATAGACCCTAGGCGTCCCAGAGCGCCCCGAGCGTCACCAGTTCACTGCCGTACTCGATCCGGTCGGCCCACTCGACCGGCCAGGCGTCCGCCCCCAGGTGGGCGCCTGCGAAGGCGCCGGTCAGGCAGGCGATCGAGTCGGAGTCGCCGGAGCTGCACGCGGCCCGCCGCAGGGCCGTCAGCGGCTCGTCAGGGAACTGCAGGAAGCACAACAGCCCGGTCGCCAGGGCCTCTTCGGCGATCCAGCCCGCCCCGGTGGCCAGACACGGGTCCTCCTCGGGCGAGGCGGTGCGCACGGCGTCGTCGAGCCGGTCGAGGATCGCCAGGCACTCGTCCCAGCCACGCGCGATGAACTGCCCGGGCGTCGCATCCTGGCTGCGGGTCCACAGGTCGCCGAGCCAACGCTCGTGGTACTGCCCCCGGTTCACCATGGCGTACGACCGCAGCAGACCGACCAGTTCACCCGGCTCGGCCCCCTGAGTGAGCAGCCGCACGGCACGCACGGTGAGGTCGGACGCGGCGAGCGCGGTCGGGTGCCCGTGGGTGAGCCCGGACTGCAACTGGGCGGCGCCCGCGCGCTGTTCGTCACTGAGGCCGGGAACGAGTCCGACGGGGGCCACGCGCATATTGGCGCCGCAGCCCTTGGAGCCGATCTGGCTGGCGTGCTGCCAGGGCAGATCGGTGCGCTCCAGCAGGTCGCAGGCCCTGAGACAGGTGTTGCCGGGGGCGCGGTTGTTCTCCGGGGAGCGGTTCCACGCGATGAACTCCCGCCGGACCGGTTCCGCCATCTCGGGCCCGAGCACACCCCGGTCCATCGCCGCGCGCAGCCCCCTGCCCACCGCCAGCGTCATCTGCGTGTCGTCGCTGACGATCGCCGGGGTCCGCAGCTCCATCTCCCGCCAGGGTCCGCACTTGGCGAGGATCGACGGCACGTCGTTGAACTCGGTCGGGAAGCCGAGGGCGTCCCCGAGGGCGAGGCCGACGAGTGTTCCGGTGGCGGCGCGTTTGGTCACGGTCGTGGTCATGCGGGGCGTCCTTCCGGGGACGGGCGGAGGAGAGGGGGGTGCAGGGCGGTGGCCGGTCCCGCCCGGTAGAGCGCGGCCGGTTTGCCGCGGCCGCCGGTGAGACGGGCGGCGCCGGGGACGGCCTCGACGAAACCGGGCGTCGCGAGCACCTTGCGGCGGAAGTTGGGCCGGTCGAGGGTGGTGCCCCACACGGTCTCGTACACCTGCTGGAGCTCGCCGAGAGTGAACGCCGTCCCACAGAAAGCGGTGGCGAGGCAGGTGTACTCGAGCTTGGCCCCGACGAGTTCATGGGCGTCCGCCAGGATGCGGTCGTGGTCGAAGGCGAGCGGCCCCGCCGTGTCGTACGGCACCCAGCGGGCCTCGGCCGCGTCGCTGCCGCCGTGCGGCTCGGGAGGGTCGGGGAGCAGCGCGGCGAACGCGACGGAGACGACCCGCATCCGGGGGTCGCGGTCGGGCTCGCTGTAGGTCCGCAGCTGCTCCAGATGCAGCCCGGAGACGTCCGACAGCCCGGTCTCCTCGGCGAGTTCGCGCCGGGCCGCCGTCTCGGCGGACTCGTCCGGGTGCACGAACCCGCCGGGCAGCGCCCAGTGTCCGGCGTAAGGCTCCTGCCCCCGCTCGACGAGCAGCGCGTGCAGGGCGCCTTCCGTGACGGTGAGGACGGCGAGGTCGACGGTGACGGCGAAGGGTTCGTGGGCGTACTTGTCGTAGTCCACTCGCGCTCGCCCCCTTTATGGTCAGCATGACTAATAGTCCTTACGACTATAAAGAGCGCGAGGGTGTTCCACAAGCCCCTAGAGGTGCCGCCCCAGGAAGGCGAGAAGCCGTGTCTCAGGCCGCGCGCGTGACGGCACGGCGACCGGTTGCGCGAACCGCACCCCCCGGTCCTCCTCCCCCACCACGCACTGGGCGACGGACAGCAGTTCCGATGCGAGGCCCTCCGGAATGGGCCACTGCCGTCCGCAGGCCCGGGCCACGTCCCACCCGTGCACGGTGATCTCGACGGCGCCGACGGCGGCCATCACCCGCACGTCCAGCGGCTTATCTCCCACCAGTACGTCCTCCGGCGGACCGGCGGCCCAGGCGCCGAGCACGGCACACGCGCGCGTGCGGAAGCCGCAGACCCGGTCGGCGTGCGGGAGCGGCCCGATCCGTCCGCCGGTCAGCCCCTCGTACAGCGCGTCCAGGGAGTCGTCGAGATGGCCCAGCAACTCCTCGAGAGTCCACCCGGCACACGGCGTGGCACTGGCGAGGCTCACGGCCTTCGTCCCCGCCACGCTGCCCAGCGAATAGGCGAGCGAGCGCTCCAGCAGCTCCCCGGCGCTCATGACAACACCTCCGCCAGAACGCCACAGCAGCCCCTCAGCGACCCCACAGGGGCCTGCCGGGTCCGCGGTGACCCGCAGGGCCGCGAAGGCCGCACAGGGCCCTCCAGCACTACCTGACACGCTTCGTCACGGATCCTGGTCCTCGCGTCCATGCCCACTCCGTCCATCCCCACTACCCCACTCCAGCCGTCCGTCACGGATACAGACCGCGGGGAGGGCGAAAACGCATCGGCCGGCCCGGAGACTTCCGGAACCGGCCGCACGCGCGTGTGTGTCCGTGGGGACTACAGGTCGACTTCCTTCATCAGCATGCCGACCTCGGTGTTCGACAGCCGCCGCAGCCAGCCCGACTTCTGGTCGCCCAGGGTGATGGGGCCGAAGGCGACTCGCACGAGCTTGTCGACCGGGAAGCCCGCCTCGGCGAGCATGCGGCGGACGATGTGCTTGCGGCCCTCGTGGAGGGTGACCTCGACGAGGTAGTTCTTGCCGGTCTGCTCGACGACCCGGAAGTGGTCCGCCTTCGCGTACCCGTCCTCCAGCTGGATGCCGTCCTTGAGCTGCTTGCCCAGGTCGCGCGGGATCGGGCCCACGATGTGCGCGAGGTAGACCTTCTTCACGCCGTACTTGGGGTGGGTCAGCCGGTGGGCCAGCTCGCCGTGGTTGGTGAGCAGGATGACGCCCTCGGTCTCGGTGTCGAGCCGCCCCACGTGGAAGAGCCGCGTCTCACGGTTGGTGACGTAGTCCCCGAGGCACTGCCGGCCCTCGTTGTCCTCCATCGTCGAGACGACACCGGCGGGCTTGTTCAGCGAGAAGAACTGGTACGACTGCGTCGCCACGGTCAGGCCGTCGACCCTGACCTCGTCCTTCTCCGGGTCGACCCGCTTGCCCTGCTCCAGGACGATCTCGCCGTTGACCTCGACCCGCGCCTGCTCGATGAGCTCCTCGCAGGCCCGGCGCGAGCCGTAGCCCGCGCGCGCGAGGATCTTCTGCAGCCGCTCGCCCTCCTGCTCGGCGCCCGGGAAGGTCTTCGGCGGCTTCACGTCCTTCTTGCCGGCGTACCGCTCACGGTTGCGCTCCTCGGCCCGCGCCTCGTACTCGCGGGAGGTCGCCGGCACCGAACGGCCGCGCCCGGTGTTCTGGCCCTGCTTCGGCCCGCCCTTGGCACCGCCGCGCGCGGAGGCACCGCGCCCGGACTTCGGTCCCTCGTGGGTGGCGCCGGGTCCCACGTCGTAGCGGCGCTCCTCGGGGCGCGGGTTCTTCGGCCGGCCGCCCTGCTTGTCGTCGCGGTCGTTCCCGGCACCGCGGAAGTTACCGCGGCCACCGCCGCTCCCCCCACGACCACCGCTGCTCCCGCCGCGGCCGCCGCTGTTGCCACCACGGCTCCCGCCGTTGTTTCCGCTGCTGTTCCTGCCGCTGCTGCTTCGCATCAAAGTTCCGTCTTGTCGTCTGCGTCCTCGGAATCCGGGGCGTCCGGATCGAACGACGGTACGGCTTCCTGGGTCTCGGCCTCGATCGCCTCCGCCTCCGGGAGGAAGGGCGCGAGCTCCGGGAGCTCGTCCAGACCGCGCAGGCCCATCCGCTCCAGAAAGTAGTTCGTCGTCACGTACAGGATCGCACCTGTTTCGGGTTCCGTGCCCGCCTCCGCGACCAGACCCCGCTGGAGAAGGGTGCGCATCACGCCGTCACAGTTCACCCCGCGCACCGCGGAGACCCGGCTGCGGCTGACCGGCTGGCGGTACGCGACCACCGCCAGCGTCTCCAGTGCCGCCTGGGTGAGCCGGGCCTGCTGGCCGTCCAGGACGAACCGCTCCACGGCCGGTGCGTACTCGGCGCGGGTGTAGAAACGCCAGCCGCCGGCGACGTACCGCAACTCGAAACCGCGCCGCTGCACGGTGTAGTCGTCGGCCAGCTCCCTGAGCGCCTTCGCGATCTGCCGCTTGGGCCGCTCCAGGATCTTCGACAGGTGTTCCTCGGTCGCGGGCTCGTCCACGACCATCAGGACGGCCTCCAGCGCCGGCTTCAGATCGAGGTCGGCGACGGCCGGCGGCCCCGCCGGCGCTTCGGTGGTCTCCTCGCTCACGCCTTGTCCTCCTTGGGCGGCTCGGGCGGTCGGTCGAACTCGTCGGTCACCACCGGCTCGGCCTCCAGCGCACCGCCGGTCCACCGCACGACCAGCTCCCCGAGCGCGGTCTCCTGGTCCAGCGCCACGGCCTTCTCCCGATACAGCTCCAGCAGCGCCAGAAAGCGCGCCACGACGGTCAGGGTGCCGTCGGCATCCTCCACCAGCACCCGGAAGCTGGCCTCACCGAGCTCCCTGAGCCGCGCGACCACGATCCCCGCCTGCTCTTGGACGCTCACCAGGGGCGCGTGGATGTGGTCGACGTACACCTGCGGCTTGGGCCTGGGCTGCATCGCCTTCACGGCGAGCTTCGCGAATCCCTCCGCCCCGATGCTGATGACGACCTCGGGCAGCAGCTCGGCGTGGTGCGGTTCGAGGCCGACGGTACGGGGGTAACGCCGGGCTTCCTCGTCGAGACGCCGGTTGAAGATGTCGGCGATCTGTTTGTACGCGCGGTACTGCAGGAGCCGCGCGAAGAGCAGGTCCCGCGCTTCGAGGAGTGCCAGGTCGGCCTCGTCCTCCACCTGGGCGGCCGGCAGCAGCCGAGCCGCCTTGAGGTCGAGGAGAGTGGCGGCGACGACGAGGAACTCGGTCGTCTCGTCGAGATCCCAGTCCGGGCCCATGGCGCGGATGTACGCCATGAACTCGTCGGTGACCTTGGAGAGCGCCACCTCGGTGACGTCGAGCTTGTGCTTCGAGATCAGCTGGAGCAGCAGGTCGAAGGGCCCCTCGAAGTTGGCCAGCCGAACCTTGAAGACACCGTCGGAGGCCTCTTCCCGCTCGCCGATCCCGGCCGGAGCCCCGGCCTCGGCGACCGGCTCGGTCGCCACCCCAACGGGCTCGGTCGCCACATCGACCGGCTCGGTCTCCACCCCAACGGGCTCGGTCTCCACCCCAACCGGCTCGGTCTCCACCTCGACCGGTGAGGCGACCGGCTCGGCCCCCGGCCCCCGGCCGAGCACACGCCGACGGCCGGCGGAGCCGCCGGGCACGGGAACGTCGTTCGAGGTCATAGCCCCCGCAGGCTACCGCTACCGCCCACGCAGCCGGCGGACGAGAATGCTCGCGTCCCCGCGGGACTCCAGGTCCGCCAGCACCACGGCGACCGCCTCCCGCACGATCCGACCGCGGTCCACCGCGAGCCCGTGCTCACCCCGGAGCACCAGACGCGCGTGCTCCAGATCCATGAGCTCCTCGGCGGACACGTACACGGTGATCTTCTCGTCGTGCCGTTCCCGCCCGCTGGGCCGCCGCGAGGGAGAGCGACCGCGCTTGCCGCGCTGCTGGCCACCGGAGGCCTGGGCAGAACCTTCCTGCGCCTCCTGACGTGGCCCGGAGCGCTCCGCGGTGGCGGCCCGGCTACGGGACTCGCCCGCCTCGGCGTCGGCCGCGACGTGCTCCGCCCCGTCACCGTCCCCGCCCTGCGCGGGCACGGACTGCGGCGCGTCCTCGGCCGCCGCCCCGTCCGACTCCCCCGCGGGAGCCGGCACCCGGGCCTCGCCGTTGGTCCCCCGCCGGGGAGTGGACGCCTGGAGCGCCATCCCCCCTGTCGTACGGAACAGTTCGTCGGCCCCCGGCAGACTCACTCGGCGTGACACCGGGCGAGCACCTCCCTGGCGAGCTGGCGATAGGCGGCGGCACCGACGGAGTTGGAGGCGTAGGTGGTGATCGGCTCACCGGCGACCGTGGTCTCCGGGAAGCGGACCGTGCGTCCGATGACCGTGTGGTAGACGTGATCGTCGAACGCCTCGACGACGCGCGCGAGCACCTCACGGCTGTGCACGGTGCGCGAGTCGTACATCGTGGCGAGGATCCCGTCGAGCTCCAGGTCGGGGTTGAGCCGCTCCTGGACCTTCTCGATGGTCTCCGTCAGCAGTGCGACACCACGCAGGGCGAAGAACTCGCACTCCAGAGGGACTATCACCTTGTGCGCGGCCGTCAGGGCGTTGACCGTGAGGAGGCCGAGCGAGGGCTGACAGTCGATCACGATGTAGTCGTAGTCGGCCATGAGCGGCTTGAGGGCACGCTGCAATGTCGACTCGCGTGCGACCTCGGAGACCAGCTGGACCTCCGCCGCCGACAAGTCGATATTGCTCGGCAGCAGGTCCATGTTGGGGACCGCGGTCTTCAGCAGGACCTCGTCGGCCGCCATGCCCCGCTCCATGAGCAGGTTGTAGACCGTGAGGTCGAGCTCCATCGGGTTGACACCGAGACCCACCGACAGCGCGCCCTGCGGGTCGAAGTCCACGAGCAGCACGCGCCGGCCGTACTCCGCGAGCGCGGCACCCAGGTTGATGGTCGACGTCGTCTTGCCCACGCCGCCCTTCTGGTTGCACATCGCGATGATCTTCGCGGGGCCGTGGTCGGTCAGCGGGCCCGGGATCGGGAAGTACGGCAGCGGGCGTCCGGTCGGACCGACGCGCTCACGGCGCTGGCGGGCCGCATCGGGCGCGAGCGTGGCCGCGTACTCCGGATCGGGCTCGTACTCGGCGTCGGGGTCGTAGAAGTGCCCCTCGGGCAGTTCGTCGTAGTCGGCGAAGTGGTTGTGGGGCGCGCCACTTCCGTCGCCGGCCATGGCGTTCACGTGATGGCCATCCATGCTCTGGTGTGCTGTCCGCAGGGACTGCGGACTCTGACGGGCTGCGAAGGTGCGCACCGCGACGGAGCCGACAGCCTCGAACCCCGCGGGGCTCTGGGCCCCGGCAGGCATTCCTGGTTGACCACCCCCGGGAGAAAATGTCGACTCATTCACAAGTCGTCTTACCTCCTTGGAGACCAGGAAACTTCTAGACAAGGTCAGCGTGGCACCATGCCGACGGTTGGCGACTCTATGGCGTGTCGGGTGTTCACAGCAACACAATCCGCCGGACCCGGCAGGATGTGTCGGCAATGAAACATCCCGCTGTCAAGGGCGTACGGCAGTCGCACGGCAGGTTTCGCCGGTGTACGAATCGGTTCAAGGGTTACGTTCGACGCGAGTTGACCGAGAGTCGCAAAGTGACCATACACACATCCGGCCGGACCTTGCGGGGCAAGGTCCGGCCGCATGTGCCTCGTTGACGCGCCTTGTTGACGTATCGCCTTTACGAAAAGGTGACTTAGCTATCGGAGCAGGTCACAGGCTCAGCCGAGCAGCGTCTCGAGCTCCACGTGCTCCAGGCCGTGGGCCTCCGCGACCTCCCGGTAAACGACCTTGCCGTCATGGGTGTTGAGCCCCTTGGCGAGCGCGGGGTCGCGGCGCAGCGCCTCCACCCAGCCCCGGTCGGCCAGTTCGACGATGAACGGCAGGGTCGCGTTGGTGAGCGCGTAGGTGGAGGTGTTGGGCACCGCGCCGGGCATGTTGGCGACGCAGTAGAAGACCGAGTCGTGGACCTGGAAGGTCGGCTCGGCGTGGGTGGTCGGGCGCGAGTCCTCGAAGCAGCCGCCCTGGTCGATCGCGATGTCGACAAGGACACTTCCGGGCTTCATTCGCGAGACGAGCTCGTTGGTGACGAGCTTCGGCGCCTTGGCGCCCGGGATGAGGACGGCGCCGATGACGAGGTCGGCGTCCAGGACGGCCTTCTCCAGTTCGAAGGCGTTGGACATGATCGCCCGGACCTTGGTGCCGAAGACCTTGTCGGCCTCGCGGAGCTTGTTGATGTCGCGGTCGAGCAGCGTGACGTGGAATCCCATGCCGACGGCGATCTGCGTGGCGTTCCAGCCGGAGACACCGCCGCCGATGACGACGGCCCGCGCGGGCTGGGTGCCGGGGACACCGCCGGGGAGGACACCGCGGCCGCCGACCGAGCGCATGAGGTGGTAGGCGCCGACCTGCGGGGCGAGCCGGCCCGCGACCTCGGACATCGGGGCGAGCAGCGGGAGCGCCCGCGAGGGCAGCTCGACGGTCTCGTAGGCGATCGCCGTGGTGCCGGACTCGATCAGCGCGTCGGTGCACTCCTTGGAGGCGGCCAGGTGCAGGTAGGTGAAGAGCGTCTGGTCCTTGCGGAGGCGGTGGTACTCCTCCGCGACGGGCTCCTTGACCTTCAGCAGCAGGTCGGCGCCGGCCCACACCTCGTCGGCGGTGTCCAGGATCTGGGCGCCCTCGGCGACGTACTCCTCGTCCGGGATGGAGGAGCCGACGCCGGCGCCCCGCTCGATGACGACCTGGTGGCCGTGGCGCACCAGCTCGTGCACACCGGCGGGGGTAATGGCCACCCGGAACTCGTTGTTCTTGACCTCGCGGGGGATGCCGACCTTCACGTGGATCACGGTCCTTGGCTCAGAGTGTGTAGGGCAATACAACACATACCCGGGCATGCGTGAGCACACCAGGAGACACCGCAGGAGAAGGTGCGGTAGAGCCAGTCTAATGAAGGTGTTCCCGCTGTCTAGCCTTTCATTGCATCAATCTTCTGCGGATGTACTACGGATTTCGCAGGCATCAGCGTCATGTTTCGCCTCGTCGACCTGCTGAGAGCCGGGTTCCTCCTCGGAAACCTCCTCGCCCAGCAGCCGCTCGGCGGCGCCGCGGTGCAGCTGGGCGGCGGCGGGATCGCCGAGACGGTCCAGCGTGTCGGCGAGCCGCAGCTGGAGCGCGGCCTGCAGCCGGACGTCCTCGGCGCGCCGCGCCCACTCCACGGCCTCCTGGCAGGTACGCAGGCACTCCTCGGGGTGTCCGGCGTACTCCTGGACGCGGGCGAGCTCGCTCAACGCCCGTGCGTGCGCGGCCACATCGCCGTTCTTGCGGTGTCCGGCGAGCGCGGCCCGCCAGTTCCTGACCGCCTCGCCGTAGCGGCCCGCGTAGGTGTGCGTGGCGGCGATACGGCCGTACAGCCGGGCGGCCTCCGCGCGCTCGTCCCGGGCCAGCCGCTGGGCGAGGGCCCGGCCGAACCAGTCGGCGGCCCGGTCGTAGTCCCCGAGCTCCAGGTGCGCGCCGCCTACGGATTCCATCGCGCGGCCGGTCGCGTACGGGTCATTGGCTTCCCGTCCGGCGTCCAGGGCCGCCCGATAGCGTGCCAGTGCCTCCCGGGTCCGGCCGGTCTGGGCGTCCAGGTCGGCGAGGTTCAGCAGGGCGGCGGCCCGCTCGCGCGGCAGGGCACGCCGCTCGGCCACGTCGAGGACGAGGCCGTGGATGTCGTAGAGGTCGGGGGCGGCGGCCTTCATGCCGAAGTGGGCCACCATCGCGCGCACGAGCTGCGACATCAGGCGCCGGGCCAGGGTGTCCAGCTCCCCGTCGGCGACCGCGTGGCGGGCCGCGGCGAGCAGGGCCGGCCTGCGGATGCGCAGCCAGTCCTCGGCCGCCCTGGGGCTCGGGAAGCGCACCGAGGGCGGCATGCCCTGGAGCTTCTCGCGGGCGTCGGGGCTGTCGGTCTCGGTGATCGCGCGGGAGGACTGGAGCAGCCGTACGGTCCGCTCCAGCATGCGAGCCCGGGCCAGCTGCAGCTCGGCCGGGCGGTCCTGGGTGTCGGCGAGGGCCTTGAGCAGGGGGTACAGACAGCCGGGTACCTCGTACTGCGGCAGCGGTGACTCCACGGCGTGCAGCAGACCGAGGGCGACGAAGTCGTCCAGGGTGGAGCGGGCGCCGCTCACCGAGCAGCCGGCGAGCGCGGAGGCGGTGTGCGGATCGACGAGGCCGGCCGGGGCCAGCGAGAGCAGTCGCAGTATCCGGGCGGCCGGCGCGGGAAGGGACGTGTAGGCGAGCTTGAAGACCCGGCTGAGGGGACTCCCTTCAACACTCTCCGTGTGCAGTTGCTTGGCCAGGTCGGCGACGGCCGCCTTGGGGCGCGCGGCGAGCCAGCCTCCCGCCAGCATCAGCGCGGCGGGGTGGCCCTGGCACTCCTCGACCAGGCCCTCGGCGGCGCGCGGGTCGACGGTGATGCGGACCGACCCGGTGTGCCGGGACAGCAACTCCAGCGCGGCCTTGGTGTCGAGGCCGCCAAGGGTGCACGGGCGAACGTCCGCGATCCCGGTCAGCGGGCCTCCTGAAACGGCCACGACCAGGCATTCCGGGGCATCCGGAAGCAGGGCGTCCACCTGTTCCGCGGCCACCGCGTCGTCGAGCAGGAGCACCGAGCGACGGTCCGCGAGCGCCTCGCGCAGCACCGCCGTGAGGTCGTCCTCGGCGGCCCCCGCGGGCGCCGCCACGTCGAGCGCGGTGAGCAGTTCGCGAGCGGAGTGCCCGACCGGCACCGGGGTGCCGTCGGGCCGGCTCAGCCGGGTGCGCAGCAACCCGTCGCCGTAACGGTCAGCTACCGCCCGGACGAGTTCCTCGGCGAGTGCGGTACGGCCTGATCCGGGGCGCCCCGCGATGAGCAGCACCCGCGCGCGGGGTGCCTTCTTGCCGGACAGCGTGTCGAGTCCCGCCCGCTCGATGTCGGCGAGCAGCTCCTTCAACTCCCGCGTGCGCCCCAGGAATCGGCCCTCGCCCGACAGCCGTACGCCGCCTGTGTCCACCGCCTGATCCGTCACGGGCCACACTCCCGTCCCACCGCACGCGCAAAGCCCGCCGGTGACCCCGGTTCGGGCTTTTCAGAGCCTAGTTCACCCTGCGCAACGGCCCTGGCAGAGCACGGCGGCGAGGCCGCGGGAGTCCCTCGATCGGATCAACGGTTCATATGATCACCGGGTTCAGCGGTTCCGGTAGATAGGGGCGCGGGGAACTGCGCGACCAGCCACAGCGCGACCATCACCCCGCAACGAACCCCCGGAGCAACGGCGCACCCCGTAAAACCTCACGCCTCGAACGGCCGCGCAGGCCACTCCGCATCGGCCAACCGCAATCCCTCCACCCCGCCGGAGGCCCGCGCGGCAACGAGTGAAAGCACCCCCACCACCAGACTGGCGTTGTGCAGCTCCCCGGCAAGCACCCCCCGCACCAACTCGGACACCGGCACGCGCGCGTACTCGAGATCGATCTCCTCGTCCTCGGCAGCGAACCGCTCCTCCTCGGCCTCGGACAGCCCCCGGGCCAGGAAGATCCGGATCGCCTCGTCACAGCCCCCCGGCGACGTGTAGATATCGGTCAGCACCCGCCAGTCCTCCGCCTTGACGTGCGCCTCCTCGTACAGCTCCCGCTGGGCCGCATGCAGCGGATTCTCACCGGGCACGTCCAGCAGCCCCGCGGGGATCTCCCACAGCTTCTGCCGTACGGGATGCCGGTACTGCCGGATGAGCAGGACCCGGTCCTCGTCGTCGAGGGCGAGGACGGCCACGGAACCCGGGTGGACCTGGTAGTCCCTGCGGACCACCGACCCGTCGGGCATGACCACCTCGTCCGTGCGGACGGAGGTCTTGTTGCCCACGAAGGGGGTCTCCGTCGCCCGGATCTCCCACTCCTCCGGGGCGTCCTTGATCGTCATTCCCTGTCCTTCCCCACGTGCGCAAAAAAGAAGCCGGGGCACTCGCCTTTGAATGCGTGTGCCCCGGCCACCGTACAACTGTCGTGCTAGTGGGAACTCTGCCGCTCGACCGCGGCCTTCACCAGGCCGGCGAACAGCGGGTGCGGCCTGGTCGGGCGCGAGCGCAGCTCGGGGTGGGCCTGCGTGGCGACCAGATAGGGGTGGACGTCGCGCGGGTACTCGACGTACTCGACGAGCTTGCCGTCCGGCGAGGTGCCGGAAAACAGGATGCCCGCCTTCTTCTCGAGCTCGGCGCGGTAGGCGTTGTTCACCTCGTAACGGTGACGGTGCCGCTCCTCGACGTACTCCTTGCCGTCGTACACCTCACGGACGATGGAGCCCTCGGCGAGCTTGGCCGGGTACATGCCGAGCCGCATGGTCCCGCCCATGTCGCCCTCGCCGGCGACGATGTCGAGCTGCTCGGCCATCGTGGAGATGACCGGGTGGCCGGTGGCCGAGTCGAACTCGGTGGAGTTGGCGTCCGGGATGTCCGCGAGGTTGCGCGCGGCCTCGATCACGATGCACTGCAGGCCCAGACAGAGACCCAGCAACGGGATCCGGTTCTCGCGGGCGTACTGGATCGCGCCGACCTTCCCGAGCACGCCCCGGTCGCCGAAGCCGCCCGGGATGCAGATGCCGTCGACGTCCTCGAGCTGCGCCTTCGCGCCGGCCGGGGTCTTGCAGTCGTCGGAGGTGACCCACTTGATCTTGACGCGGGCCTTGTTGGCGAAACCGCCGGCGCGCAGCGCCTCGGTGACCGAGAGGTAGGCGTCGGGCAGGTCGATGTACTTGCCGACCAGGGCGAGGGTGATCTCGTGGTCGGGGTTGTGGACGCGGTCGAGCAGGTCGTCCCAGGTCGTCCAGTCCACGTCCCGGAATGGCAGGTCCAGCTTGCGGACGACATAGGCGTCCAGGCCCTCGCTGTGCACGGTCTTGGGGATGTCGTAGATCGAGCGGGCGTCGGGGCAGGCGACCACCGCGGCCTCGTCGACGTCGCACATCAGGGAGATCTTGCGCTTGATCGCGGTCGGGACCTCACGGTCGGACCGCAGCACGATCGCGTCCGGCTGGATACCGATGTTCCGCAGAGCCGCAACCGAGTGCTGGGTCGGCTTCGTCTTCAGCTCCCCCGACGGGCCGATGTACGGCAGGAGGGAAATGTGGACGACGAAGACGTTGTCACGGCCGACCTCGTGCCTCACCTGGCGGACCGTCTCCAGGAACGGCAGCGACTCGATGTCGCCGACCGTGCCGCCGACCTCCGTGATCACGACGTCCACCTCGTCCGTCGCCATGCGGCGGATGCGGTGCTTGATCTCGTTGGTGATGTGCGGGATGACCTGCACGGTGTCGCCCAGGTACTCACCGCGCCGCTCCTTGGCGATCACCGTGTTGTACACCTGGCCGGTGGTGACGTTGGCGGAGCCGTCGAGGTCACGGTCGAGGAAACGCTCGTAGTGGCCGATGTCCAGGTCGGTCTCGGCGCCGTCGTTGGTGACGAACACCTCACCGTGCTGGAAGGGGTTCATCGTGCCCGGGTCGACGTTGAGGTACGGGTCGAGCTTCTGCATCACGACGCGCAGGCCCCGCGCCTTGAGCAGCATGCCGAGGCTGGAGGCCGTCAGACCCTTGCCGAGCGAGGAGGCGACACCCCCAGTGACGAAGATGTGCTTGGTCGTCGTGGCTGTGCTGTTTCGAAAAGCAGCGGTCATGGCCAAGAGGGGGCTCCCGTGGTCGCGATCTGGAGGTGCGGTTCGGGGGTCAGACGCCCACCGGTCCACGGGCTACCAGGGTATCAGCGCCTCGGGGAGATGGCTTCCGGCCACGCTCCGCGCACACGCCGACACGGACCCGCACCAACACACCCGTTTCTCACCCGTTGCTCACCCGTTCGGCCCACCCGCGTTGCCCGGAGCGGCACGCAGATCATCTACGTGCGTCGTATCCTGCTCGGACACTCGCTGCCGAGCCCGGCCGGAAACTCGGGACCACCCCCACCCGTAAGCGCCGGAACAACGAGAGCTCGTCAGTTCGTTGAGCAACAGTTGTCGTTTTGCCTCACAGCGGCAGGACTGTTTTGCTTCACCGCTCAACGACGCATTACAACGACCCCCTTGACCGCACCAAGCGACAGCCCCCTTTTCCTGCAGGGGGTGACGTGGCCGTTCGACTGGAGTTGCACGTGGCCGGGCGCATCGAAGATTACGCACTCATCGGAGACATGCAGACCGCAGCCCTGGTCTGCCGGGACGGCACGGTGGACTGGCTGTGCCTGCCCCGCTTCGACTCGCATGCCATCTTCGCCGGCCTGCTGGGCACCGAGGAACACGGATTCTGGCGGATCGGCCCCGCCCACGCGGCCGACGCCCAGCCCCCCAGGGCGGCCCGGCGCACCTACCGCGGCGACTCCCTCATCCTCGAATCCGAGTGGGACACCCCGCGCGGCACGGTCAGAGTGACCGATTTCATGCCCCCGCGTGACGGCGCCCCGCAGCTCATCCGGATCGTGGAAGGCGTCTCGGGCCGCGTCCCGATGCGCTCGGCCCTGCGCATGCGGTTCTCCTACGGCCGTGTCGTCCCGTGGGTCCACAAGCACGAGGGGCGCACGGTCGCCGTGGCGGGCCCGGACTCGGTGTGGTTCGACACCGACTGCGAGACCTACGGCAAGTCCCTGACGACGTACTCGGACTTCACGGTCGCCCCGGGTGACCGGATCGCGTTCACGATCTCCTGGGAGCCCTCGCACAAGCAGCCGCCGCCGCTGCCGGAGCCGGAGCAGTCGCTGGAGGCCACCGAGGACTTCTGGCGTGAGTGGGTCGAGCACTGTACGTACCACGGCCCCTACCGCGAGGCCGTCATCCGCTCGCTGATCACCCTCAAGGCGCTGACGTACGCCCCCACCGGCGGCATCGTGGCCGCGCCGACGACCTCGCTGCCCGAGGACGTCGGCGGCGTCCGCAACTGGGACTACCGCTACACCTGGCTGCGCGACGCGGCCATCACCCTGTCCTCGCTGCTGCGCACCGGCTACCGCGAGGAGGCCCGCGCCTGGCGCGAGTGGCTGCTCAGGGCAGTGGCCGGCGACCCCGAGAACCTGCAGATCATGTACGGCATCGCGGGCGAGCGGGAGCTGGGCGAGGCCGAGCTCGACTGGCTGCCCGGCTACGAGAACTCCGCCCCGGTCCGGGTCGGCAACGGCGCCGCGCACCAGCTCCAGCTGGACGTGTACGGCGAGGTCACCGAGGCGCTGCATCTCGGTCACATGACGGGCCTGGCCCGCAACGACTACGCCTCCCTGCTCCAGCTCAAGCTGATCCGCTACCTGGAGCAGCACTGGGACGAGCCGGACGAGGGCATCTGGGAGGTGCGCGGCCCCCGCCGGCACTTCGTGCACTCCAAGGTGATGGCCTGGGTCGCCGTGGACCGCACCATCAAGCTCATCGAGTCCGGTGACGCGGACGGCCCGCTGGAGAAGTGGCGCGAGCTGCGCGACGACATTCACCGGGACGTGTGCGAGAAGGGCTACGACAAGGAGCGCAACACCTTCACGCAGTCCTACGGCTCGAAGGAGCTGGACGCGAGCCTGCTCCTGATCCCGCAGATGGGCTTCCTGCCCCCGGACGACAAGCGCGTGATCGGCACCATCGAGGCGATCCAGCGGGAGCTCTCGACCTCGGACGGTTTCATCCTGCGCTACCCGACCTCCGGCGGTGACGAGAACGTCGACGGCCTGCCGGGTGACGAAGGGGCCTTCCTGGCCTGCTCGTTCTGGATGGCGGACGACCTCGCGATGATCGGCCGCGTGGACGAGGCGAGGAAGCTCTTCGAAAAGCTCCTCGCGCTCCGCAACGACCTCGGTCTGCTCGCCGAGGAGTGGGACCCCCGCCAGAAGCGCCAGGTGGGCAACTTCCCGCAGGCCTTCAGCCACGTTCCGCTCATCGACACGGCCCTGCGCCTGACGGCGTCGGGGGCGTACGGCGGCTGAACAGGACCTGAGCGCCGGGCCCGCCTAGGCTGGGATCTCATCAGCCCCTGCACGAAAGGGGGCGCCTCATGGCATCCCCGTCGAAGGCGGGCGCGGCGCTGTCCGCGTTGCGCGAGGATCTGTCCGGCGACGTGTTCGCCCCGGACGATCCGGGCTACGACGAGGCCCGGACCGTCTTCAACGCGATGATCGACCGCCGGCCCGCGGTGATCGCACAGTGCGTGAACGAGGACGACGTCGTACGGGCCGTCCGCTTCGCCCGTGACATCGACCTGCCGATCGCGGTGCGCGGCGGCGGTCACAGCGTGGCGGGCATGGCGGTCAACGACGGCGGGCTGGTCATCGACCTGCGCCACCTGCGGGCGGTGACCATCGATCCCGGGGCCGAGGCGGTGCGCGTCGCCGGTGGCGCCATGATGAGCGACCTGGACCGCGCCTGCCAGCCGCACGGCCTCGCCACCACCGGCGGCCGGGCCTCGACCACCGGCGTCAGCGGCTTCGTCCTGGGCGGCGGCAGCGGCTGGCTCGACCGGTGGTGCGGACTGGCCGTCGACAATCTGCTCGGTGTGGAACTGGTCACCGCGGACGGCGAGCGCGTCCACGCGAGCGCCGACGACCACCCGGACCTGTTCTGGGCCCTGCACGGCGGTGGCGGCAACTTCGGCGTCGCCACCGCGCTGACGCTGAAGCTGCACGCACTGCCCGAGTTCTCCATCGCCCTGCTGCTGTACCTCCCGGAGTTCGGCCCCGAGGTCACACGCACCTTCCGCGACGTCATCGCGGCAGGACCGGACGAGGCGTCCGGCGGTGTGCTCTATTTCACCGGCCCGCCCGAGGAGTTCGTACCGCCGCACCTGGTCGGCACCCTCCTGTGCGGTGCCCTGCTGACGTACGCCGGCGGGGAGGCGGATCTGCGCAAGACGGCCGAGCCGCTGCTGGCGCTGCCGCATGTGACGGAGATCGTCGGGGCGATGCCGTACGCCGATGTCCAGTGCATGCTCGACGATCCGGCCGGGATGCGGAACTACTGGTCGGCGGAGTACCTCACCGGCGCGCCGGACGACTTCGTGGACGCGTTCTGCGCTCGCGCGGACGCCCTGCCGGTGCCGACCGGCACCCAGCACGTCCTCTTCCCGCTCGGTGGGGCGATCGCCGACGGGCCACGCGAGTTCCCGGTGCCGTACCGGGACGCGCGGTGGGTCGTGCACCCCTTCGGGATCTGGGAGGACCCGGCGGACGACGAGCGCTGCGTCCAGTGGGTCCGGGACGTGCGCGCCGACGTCCGGCCGTGGAGCACCGGCGCGGTCTACCTCAACTTCATCGGCGACGAGGGCGCGGACCGGGTGGTGGCCGGTGTCGGCGCCGAGAACACCCGGCGGCTTTCCGAGGTGAAGCGCCGGTACGACCCGGACAATGTGTTCCGCTTCAACCACAACATCACGCCGGCCTGAGCGCGGTCAGCGTGCGCTCGCCGCCCGGGTCCCCCGCCGTCGCCGGCACCAGGGCGATCTCGTCGAGCCCGGCCTGCGTATAGGCGTCGACACGGGCCCGTACGGCGTCCAGGTCGCCCACCAGTCCGACCGTGCCCGCGGCCGCCGCGGGCAGGGCCCGCACCAGGGTCTCCCGGTCCGCCCCGCTCGCGGCGAGCTCCACCGCCTCCCCGAACCCCGCCTCGGCGAACACCTCGCTGTAGCCCGGCACGGTCAGGTATCCGGCGATGCTGCCCAGCACCTGCGCGAGCGACCGCGGGTCGGGGTCGACGGCCGCCGGCAGCCAGGCGGCGAGCGTGGGCGGCGTCCGGCCCGCCTCCCGGGCCGCCGCGTCCAGCCGCGCGCGGAGCGCCCGCACCTGCTCCGGGGAGACCACGTCCAGCAGCATGCGGTCGGCGTGCGCGGCGGCCGTGGCGATCGCGCGGGGCCCGAACGCGGCCACCGTCAGCGGGCCGCCGGGCGGCGGCAGACGCCTGTGGAAGGGGCTGCCGGGCACGACCGGTTCGCCCGGAGAAGCGTGCAGAAACCGTCGTACGGCTGCCGCCTGCTCCTCCAGTACGGCCGCGGGCCGCACCCGGGGCCGGTTGTGCACGTCCTCGACCACCCGTTTGCTGGACGTGCCCAGCGCCACCCCGACCGGGCGGCCGACGAGTGCCGCGACCGAGGCGGCGCCCCGGGCCGAGGTGTACGGGTCGCGTACCGAGACCGGGACCGGGCCCGCGGTCAGCGCGACCCGCTCGGTGGCCCGCCCGATCGCCGCGGCGAGCACGAACGCGTCCCACGTCGGCCCTTCCCCCGCCCACACCTCCCGGTATCCGAGCCGGTCGGCGGCCGTTGCCACCCTGAGCGGCTCCTCGACCGGACTGTCGTCCTCCCGTGCCACGGCGACCACGCTGAAGTCCATGCACCGGCCGCTACCCCGCCGCGGCGCCGGTCACGCCTCGGGTAGCGTCCGGCTCATGGACAGCGCTACGAACAGCGGTTTCGACACCCAGGGCGCCGGGATCACCGTGCAGCGCGCGCTGGAGCTGCCCGGTCTGCGCAGCGGGCTCCCGGAGATTCTCGCGGGCGCGGACCGGCTGGACCGGACCGTGCGCTGGGTGCACGCGGGCGAGGTCCCGCACATCGCTTCCCTGCTGAAGGGCGGCGAGCTGCTGCTGACCACGGGCTACGGTCTCGGCACCCGTCCCGCCGACCAGCGCGCGTTCGTCCGCACCCTGGCCGAGCGCGGCATCGCGGCCCTGGTCGTCGAACTCGGCCCGCGTTTCACCCGTCTCCCCGCCGCCCTGGTCGACACCGCTCGCGCGACCGGCCTTCCGCTCGTCCAGTTGCATCGCGAAGTGCCGTTCGTGGCGGTCACCGAGGAGATCCACACCGAGATCGTCAACGGGCACTACGCGCTGCTCCAGCGCGCGGAGGAAGTGCACCGCCGCTGCACGGAGGCCCTGCTGGGCGGCGGCGGTGTCCCGCAGGCCCTCGGTATCCTGGCCGACTTCAGCGGCAACCCGGTGTTCCTGGAGACGACGGACGGCCGGCTCCTGTACGCCGCCGGGGAGGGACCCGAGGGCGCCGACCCGCTCCAGGTCTGGGAAGGGCTGCGCGGCCAGCACCAGGACACACCGACGTCCGGCTCGGTCCTCGTGGACGTGCCCGGGGGCGGGCCCGGCGCGGGTTCGGTACGGGCCCGGCTGGTCCTGCTTCCCGTACGGGCGCCGCTGGCACCCGTGCACCGCATGGCGGCCGAGCGCGCGGCGGGCATCCTGGCCGTCGTCCTGATGCAGGCCCGCCAGGAGGAGGAGCTCGCGGCACGCGGACGCGGCGACTTCCTGACCGACCTCGCCGAGGGCCGCATCACCGCGCAGGACGCTCCGGCACAGGCACGCGTGCTGGGCTTCAGGCCGGGCACCGGCCCGCTGCTGCCCGTGGTGATGCGACTGGGCGACACGCTCTCCACCGCGGGGGGAGGCTGGGCGGTACTGGCCCGGGCGGTCTCCGAGGAGCTGGCCTCGCTGGGCGTGCCCGTCCTTCTCGGCGTACGGCCCGTCGAGGGCCGTGTGCTCGTCCTGCTCGGTCTGCGCTCGGAGTCGGAGCGGTCGACGGTGGCGGACCGGGTCGCGGCTGCGCTGCGGGCGGGCGTGGAGCGGGCCGGGATGCAACGCCCGGGCGCCCAGCCGCCGGTCGTGGTCGTCGGAGTCGCCGGCAGCTGGGCGGCGGCCTCCGCGGGCCTGCGGCACGCGGCCGAGACGGCGACCGCGGCGCAGGGCCTGTCGGACCGCCCCTGGTACGACGCTCGCCGCCTCGACATCGACCTGCTCCTGTGGCGGCTGCGCGACCACCCGGACCTGGCGGCCTTCGTGGACCGCGCCATCGGCCCGTTGCGCGCCCACGACGACCGCTCCAAGCCGCCGCTGCTGCCCACCCTGCAGACCTATCTGGCGCACGCGGGCCGCAAGGCGGAGACGGCCCGTGAACTCCACCTCAACCGGCAGACCCTCTACAACCGCCTTGCCCGCATCGGCGAGTTGCTGGGCACGGACCTCGACGACCCGCAGACGGTTCTGGCGTTGAGCCTGGCACTACGGGCACGCCGGCACCTGCCCTAGCCCGGTTCGGGGCTTTCAGATGAGCGGCCGGGGCTGGGTCAACTCGTCGTAGACGCTCAGCACTTGCGCGACCGTCTCGTCCTCGGTCGGCCAGGTCGCCGCCTGCCGCGCCCCCCGCTCCTTCAGCAGCTCCCGGCGCTCGGGATCCCCGAGCAGCCGTACGACGGCCTCGGCGAGGGCCTCCGGATCGCCGTACGGGACGAGTTCGGCCGCGTCGCCGACGAGTTCGGGGATGCCGCCGACCTCGGTCGCGACGAGCGGCACGCGCGCGTGGAAGGCCTCCTGGGCCAGGAGCGAGCGCGCCTCCCAGCGGCTGGGCAGGAGTGCGAGATCGGCGGCAGCGAGCAGTTCGGAGATGTCGTCGCGCCGCCCGATCAGCCGAACGGGCAGCCCCTCGTCCTCGATACGGCCCTGCAGGACCGCCCGCAGCGGCCCCTCCCCCGCGATGACGACCAGCGGCACGGGGTCGAGAAGGCGCCAGGCGCGTGTGGCGTCCAGCAGGGTCTCGTAGCCCCGATACCGGTCCAGGGAGCCGACCGCCATCAGCAACGGACGCCCGGTGGCCCCGAGTTCGGCCCGCACCTTGGGCCGCAGCCGGTCCGGGTCCTCCTGCTCGGCGACTGCGCGCGGCCCGGGCAGGGCGACGGCGGCGAGTCGCGCGTCCCGGGCACCGGTCCTGCGCGCCCGGTCCACGAGCGCCGAGGTGGATCCGAGCACGACGGAGGCGGCCTTCACCACCCGGCGTTCGAGAAGGCGCACGAAATGAGCCCGCGCGCCCTCCGCGTACGCCCGGTCGTGCCAGGTGACGACGAGCGGAGTGCGCCGCCCGCTGAGCGCCAACACCGCGCGGAACGAGGCGTGCAGCCCGTGCGCGTGCACGAGATCGGCGTCCGCGCATGCCGCCCGCAGCACGGCCACGGAGGTGGGGTCGCTGCTGCGGGGCACGTGCACATGCTCGGCACCGGCCCCGGAGAAGTCGTAGGCCCGATCGGCCTCGGCGGGGGCGCACACCGTGACCCGCACGCCCCGCGCGACAAGCCCCGAGGTCAGGGAGCGCACATGCGCGCTGCTGCCGGCATTGCCTCCGCCCAGCACCTGCACGGTGCGCAGCGGCGACTGGCCGTGCGGTGAGTGGCTGCTCACGGGGGTCACGTGGCCGGGGCTCCTGGTTCGGGTCGGACGGTCACGAGGAAACGTACAGAAGGTGTCGAGCGGAGGGGTGTACCGCGCGCTTCCTACGCGTGATGGGTTCTCTGCCAAGGATGCCAGGACGTACGGGTGTTCCGTGAATGGGGAGAACGGGGGAACGGCGTGTGCGGCGAGTCGAGGTCACTCACAAGAGTGACGGTAAGCCTGTTCCGACCTGAAGGTGTCCGACCTGAGGGGCGCGGGGCTGTATCGATCTGCGGCTCCGCCGCGGGGCGCGAGAACCCCCCACCGGCCCGCAGCCGACACACGACTTACCGCGGCCCCACGTACAGCGGCAGCAACAACCGCGGCCGCATGCGCAACCAACCCCAGCCGTCCGTTGCCCTCGACCACCGCGGCCCCCAGAGCCGCGCCCCACGCATGTGCCCCCACATCCCCGATCATCACGCGCTCACCAAGGTCGTCCGGCAATACGGCCCCCGCCGCGCCCACCGCCACCGCGGCCAACTCCGACCGCACCATCCCCGGCGCCCCCAGCGCCACCACGACACCGGCCGCCCGACCGGGCCGTACATCCACGAGGTTGACGAAATGCGCGGCCCCGGCGATCACTACTCCGGCCAGTACCTTGTCGACGACGCGCTCCTTCATCAGCGCCCCCGCGAGTAGCCCGGCCGCCGATATCCCGAACAACTTGACGGCTCCGCTGGTCACTTCACCCTGACGCAGCGCGGCGAGATGCGCCCGGAACCCCCGCCGATGATCGCCGGCGAGGTCGTCGTACGCCCCACAGAGCCCGGCGACGGCAACGGCCATTCCCGCGGCGGGCCGTACCCGTCCCGCCCCCAGGGCCACCGCCAGGGCGCTCGCGGGCCCGGCGTACAACTCGACCGTCCGCCCTGCGTAGTTCGTCCGCTCCCACCGCTCCCGCCCACCCGGCGCCACCGCCCGAAGAGCGGTCATGCCGACGCGCGTCATCGCAGCGGTGATTCCCAGGGACGCACCCCTCACGCGTCCGCCCGAGCCGTGGCCAGCAACTCCTCCGCATGCGCGCGGGCCGTCTCCGAGTCCTCCTGTCCGGCGAGCATCCGGGACAGCTCCCGGACCCGTTCCTCGCCCTCCAGGACCTTCACACCGGACCGGGTGACGGACCCGTCGTTCGTCTTCTCGACCAGCAACTGCCGGTCGGCGAAGGCGGCGACCTGAGGCAGATGGGTCACGACCACGACCTGCGCGGTCCTCGCGAGGCGCGCGAGCCGCCGCCCGATCTCGACCGCGGCCTTGCCGCCGACCCCGGCGTCGACCTCGTCGAAGAGATAGGTCGGCACGGGGTCCGTCCCCGCGAACACGACCTCGACGGCCAGCATCACGCGCGAGAGCTCACCACCGGACGCGCCCTTGGCGATGGGCCGCGCCGGCGCACCCGGATGCGGGGCGAGCAGCAGCTCGACCTCGTCGGCACCGGCCGGCCCGTAGGCGACCGCGCGCCCGCCGACCTCGACACCCTCCGGGTCCTCGGTCTGCCGGATGGCGAAGGACACGCGCGCGTGGGGCATCGCCAGCGAGGCCAGCTCTGCGGTCACCGCGGCGGCAAACCTCTCCGCGGCCTCCGTACGCGCGTCCGTCAGCGCCTGCGCCAGGCCGCCCAGTTCGGTCCTGAGCGCGTCCCGCTCGGCGGTCAGCTCGTCGATCCGCTCGTCGTCGCCGTCCAGTTCGGTGAGCCTCGCGGCACTCTGCTCGGCCCAGGTGAGCACGGTGGCGACGTCCTCGCCGTACTTCCGCGTCAGCGCGGTGAGGGCCGCCCGCCGCTCCTCGACGGCCGACAGCCGCAGCGGATCGGCGTCCAGGTCGTCGGCGTACCCCGCCAGCTCCCCGGCCACATCGCCCAGCAGGATCCCGATCTCCCCGATCCGGTCGGCGAGCGCCGCCAGAGCCGGATCGTGCGACCGTACGGCTTCCAGAGCCCGCTGAGCGCCCGCCACGAGCGTCGCGGCATCGATGCCCTCGGGGTCCTCGGGGTTCCCGGCGAGGGCGGCGTGGGCGGCCGTGGCGGCCGACGACAGAGCCTCGGCGTGCCCGAGTCGCTCGGCCTCCTCGGCCAGCTCGACGTCCTCCCCTGCCCGAGGGTCCACGCCGGCGATCTCGTCGAGCCCGTAGCGCAGCATGTCGGCTTCCTGGGCCCGCTCACGCGCGCGCGTGACGATCTCGTCCAGTTCGACGGAGACGGCCCGCAGCCGCCGGTAGGCCTCGGTGTACTTGGCCAGCGGCACGGCGACGGCATCACCCGCGTACCGGTCGAGTGCCTGCCGCTGCCGGGTCAGCTTGAGCAGCCCCTGCTGATCGGTCTGCCCGTGCACGGCGACCAGCTCGTCGGCGAGTTCGGCGAGCACGCCCACCGGCACGGACCGCCCACCCAGGTGCGCCCGGGACCGCCCTTCGGCGGAAACGGTACGGCTGATCAACAGCGCCCCGTCGTCGAGCTCCGCCCCGGCCTCCTCGGCCCGTACGACGACGGAGTCGCCGGCGGACACCGTGATCCGCCCCTCCACCACCGCCTTCTCGGCCCCGATCCGCACGAGCGCCGCGTCAGCCCGCCCACCGAGCAGCAGCCCCAGGCTGGTGACCACCATGGTCTTGCCCGCACCGGTCTCACCGGTGACAGCGGTGAACCCGGGCGACAACTCGACGACGGCGTCATCGATGACTCCGAGCGACCGTATCCGCATCTCTTCCAGCACGATGAAGACCTTACGAGGTCCGGGTGTCTCTGTGCGAGGCACCCTGTCACCCAGGGGAGGGAAGCGCCCTGCAGGGGCGCGGGGCTGTATCGATTTGCGGCTCCGCCGCGTGGGCGCGATCAGCCACAGACGGCGGTGAGTCGCACAACTCTCCCGAGCCACCCCCTACGCAGCGCTAATGCGGCGCCCCCCGCCACCCGGAAACCGGCAACGCGAACTTCGCCACGAGCCGATCCGTGAACGAAGCGTGATGCAGCCGAGCCAACCGCACCGGCACAGCCCCCCGCCGCACCTCCACCCGCGCCCCGGGCGGCAACTCGAAGGTCCGCCGCCCGTCGCACCACAGCACACCCGGCGGAATATGCGGCAGCAACTCCACCGCCAGCACCGAGTTCGGCGAGGTCACCAGCGGCTTCGCGAACAGCGCATGCGCGGAGATCGGCACCATCAGCAGCGCCTCCACCTCGGGCCACACCACCGGCCCACCCGCGGAGAACGCATAGGCCGTGGACCCGGTGGGCGTGGACAGCACGATCCCGTCACACCCGAAGCCCGTCACCGGCCGCCCGTCGATCTCGAGCACGACTTCGAGCAGTTTCTCCGCGCCGGCCTTCTGCACGGCCGCCTCGTTCAGCGCCCAGTCCGTATGAACGATGTCCCCGTTGCGGTGAACGACGACATCGACGGTCATCCGCTCCTCGACCTCGTACGCCTTGGTCACCACCCGGTCGACGACCTTGTCGAGATCGTCCCGCTCGGCCTCCGCGAGGAAGCCGACACTGCCCAGGTTGACGCCCAGCATCGGCACCCCGGATGCCCGGGCGAACTCGGCGCCGCGCAGCAGCGTCCCGTCGCCGCCGAGCACGATGAGCAGCTCGCACCCTTCGAGGCACTGCGGTGTCGCTTCCTTGACGAGTTCCACCTCGGGCGGCAGCGGCAGGTCGGCCGCCTCGTACTCCAGGACGCGCACGCCGATCTCCGACTGCATCAGCCCCTTGACGACCAGCTCGGCACTGCGAATGGCCGCGGGCCGCCCGGTGTGGGCGAGCAGAAAAACAGTACGAGCTCGGTTCTGGCTCAACGCGGCCCCTCCGCAACTGCACGGTCGACATCGGCCGGGTCCAGGGCGGGCGCCCCGGCACGCAGCCACAGAAAGTATTCGACATTTCCGGAGGGTCCGGGCAACGGACTGGCCGTGACCCCGTTCACCCCGAGCCCGAGTTCCGCCGCCTTCGCGGCGACACCGCGCACGGCCTCGGCGCGCAGCTGCGTGCTGCGTACGACTCCCCCACTGCCCAGCCGCTCCTTACCCACCTCGAACTGCGGCTTCACCATCATCACCAGATCGGCGTCCGGTTTCACGCACCGCACCAGGGCGGGCAGTACCAGTCCGAGCGGGATGAAGGACAGATCCCCCACGACAAGATCCACTGGTTCCCCATCGATCGCTTCGAGCGTCAACTCGCGTACGTTCGTACGGTCCTTGACGGTGACGCGTTCATCGCTCCGAAGAGACCACGCGAGTTGTCCGTAGCCGACGTCGACGGCGACCACGTGTGACGCCCCCTCCCGCAGCAGCACATCGGTGAAACCGCCGGTGGAGGCCCCGGCGTCCAGCGCCCGCCGCCCCTCGACGACGAGCCCCCGCGGCACGAACGCCTGAAGGGCGCCCGCGAGCTTGTGCCCGCCCCGGGACACGTAGCCGGGGTCGCTGTCGTCGCTCTGCACCACGATCGCGGCCGCGGTCTCCACCTGGGTGGCGGACTTGGTCGCGATGGTCTTGCCGACGGTGACCCGCCCGGCCGCGATCAGCTGGCCGGCATGCTCGCGCGAGCGCGCCAGCTTCCGGCGGACCAGCTCCGCGTCCAGACGGCGGCGTGCGACTCCTGCCACGTTCGGTTCAGCTCCTAGTGCCATACGAGGGTGAGGGTGCCCTCTGGTCATACGACGGTGAGGGCGCCGGAGGTCCCGGGCGGGCGTCGAGCGCGGTGAGCGCGTCGCGCAGCCCCCGGTGTACATCCTCGTACACCTCGATGTGTCCGTCCGTGGCGAGGTGGTCGGCGTCGCCCAGCCGCTCCAGCTGAGCGTCCACCTCGGCGTTGCCGGTGGGGGTGCGAGGGACGTTCAGAGGGGCGGGGGCAGCCGGGTCGTACCCGGGTTCGACCGGGCCCTCTTGTGAAGGCTCTGGAACTGCGTCGCTCATGCCCAGACGCTACCCCGAACGGCTGGGGTACCGTCGAGCGCGATGGCCACGATCGAGGAGTGCCGTGCCGCACTCGAAAAGCTCTCCGACAACATGCGGAACGCCGAGGGGGATGCCGCCACGGCGGCGTCCATGGACCGCTCGGTGAGCTGCCGTATCACCGATCTCGACGTCACCTTCGTCGGCCGGATGACCGGCGGCCGGATCGTGGTGCACGACACCCTGCAGGGCCCTCCGAAGGAGAAGGCCCAGATCAGGCTCACCATGTCCGGTGACGACCTGGTGGCCCTGGTGAACGGCGAGCTGAACTTCGCCAAGGCCTGGGGCTCGGGCCGGGTGAAGCTGGAGGCGGGCCTCAGGGATCTGTTCCAGCTCAGGAAGCTTCTGTAGCGGCCTCCACGCGCGCGCGTGCCTTGCGCGCTGCCGGCACCACCAGCGGCGTCCCCGTCTCCGGGTCGTCGATCACCTGGCAGCGCAGCCCGAAGACCTCCTCGACCAGCTCGGCCGTGACGATGTCGTTCGGGCGCCCCTCGGCGATGATCTTCCCGCTCTTCAGCGCGATGAGATGCGTGGCGTACCGGGCGGCGTGGTTGAGGTCGTGCAGGACGGCCACCAGCGTGCGGCCCTGCTCCTCGTGCAGCTCGGCGCACAGATCGAGGACATCGATCTGGTGCTGGATGTCGAGGTAGGTCGTCGGCTCGTCGAGGAGCAGCAGTGGGGTCTGCTGGGCGAGCGCCATCGCGATCCACACCCGCTGCCGCTGGCCGCCGGACAGTTCGTCGACGTACCGCTCGGCGAGTTCCGCGACCCCGGTCTGCCGCATGGACTCCTGGACGACCCGCTCGTCCTCGGTGGACCACTGGCGCAGGATGCCCTGGTGGGGATAGCGGCCGCGGCCGACCAGGTCGGCGACGGTGATCCCGTCCGGCGCGATCGACGACTGCGGGAGCAGACCCAGGGTGCGGGCGACCTTCTTCGCCGGCATCGACTGGATGACCTGCCCGTCGAGCAGCACCTTGCCCTGGCTGGGCTTGAGCATCCGCGAGAGGGCCCGCAGGAGCGTGGACTTGCCGCACGCGTTGGGGCCGACGATCACCGTGAAGGAGTTGTCGGGTATCTCCACCGACAACTGCTCGGCGATGACCCGCTGGTCGTAGGCGAGGGTGACGGTGTCGGCGGACAGGCGGTTCACGGTGCTCCCTGGGTTGTTCAGTCCGCTGGTGAGGACGGTCTCGGCGGTCATATCCGGCCCGCCCTGCGCTCGGTGACCAGGAGCCACAGCAGGTACACGCCGCCGAGGACTCCGGTGACCACGCCGACGGGCAGCTGGTCCGCGCCGAAGACCTTCTGCGAGACCCAGTCGGCGGTGACCAGGAGGGTGGCGCCCATGCACAGGGACGGCAGCAGGTTGGGGCCGGGCGAGCGGGTGAGGCGGCGGGCCAGCTGCGGAGCGGTGAGCGCGACGAAGCTGACCGGTCCGGCGGCCGCGGTGGCGGCGGCGGTGAGCAGGACGGCGGCGACCAACAGCAGCAGCCGTACGCGTTCGACACGCACCCCGAGGGCGTTCGACACGTCGTCGCCCATCTCCATCATCCTGAGGCCCCGCGCGTTGGCCAGGACGAGCGGGACGAGGACGGCGCACAGCCACAGCAGTGGCCAGACCTGCGTCCAGTCCCGGCCGCTGAGCGAGCCGGTCATCCAGACGACCGCTTGGGCGGCCTCGGTGAGGGTGGACCTGGTCAGCAGATAGCCGTTGACCGCCGTGACGATCGCGGAGACACCGATGCCGACCAGGACCAGCCGGTATCCGTGCACGCCCTGCTTCCAGGCGAGCAGATAGATGGCGAACCCGGTCACGAGTCCACCCACGAGCGCGCCCAGGGTGACCTGGGCCGCGCTCCCGGAGAACAGCACGATCATCGTGAGCGCCCCGGCCGTCGCCCCCTGGCTGAGCCCGAGCACGTCCGGACTGCCCAGCGGATTGCGGGAGATGGCCTGGAACAGCGCGCCCCCGAGCCCGAGCGAGGCGCCGACCAGGAGCCCGACGAGGACTCTCGGCAGCCGCAGCTCGTTGATGATGAACTCCTGCCCGGCGTTGCCGTTCCCGAGCAGCGTCTTCAGCACGTCCCCGGCGGGGATCGGGAAGTCGCCGGTGCCGATGAGCACGACGCTCGCGGTGAGCGCGGCAAGGAGTATCAGGCCGACGACGACGGTGGCCCGGACGTCCAGCCGGAGGGAAAGCCCGCCGGGGGTCCTGATGGCACGGTTGGTCCTCACAGCTGGGCCGTCCTCCGCCGTCGTACGAGAAAGATGAAGACCGGCCCGCCGATGAGCGCGGTGACGATGCCGACCTGGAGCTCCGCGGGCCGCGCGACGAGGCGCCCGACGACGTCGGAGCCCAGCAGCAGCACGGGCGACAGGACGGTCGCGTACGGCAGGATCCAGCGCAGATCGGGGCCGGTGAAGGAGCGCACGATGTGCGGCACCATCAGACCGACGAACACGATCGGCCCGCAGGCGGCGGTCGCGGCCCCGCACAGCACGGTCGCGGAGAGCATGGCCAGCGCCCGGGTGCGGTTGAGGTTGGCACCGAGGGCCTTGGCCGTGTCGTCGCCCATCTCCATCGCGTTGAGCGGCCGCGCCAGCGCGAGGGCGAGGAGCGAGCCGGCCGCGAGGAACGGCAGCACCTGGAGGATGGTCGAGTTGCTCGCCGAGGACAGCGAACCGACCGTCCAGAACCGCATCTTGTTGAGCGCCTGGTCATCGGTGATCATCACGGCCTGGAGATAGCCGTACAACGCCGCGCTGATCGCCGTACCGGCCAGCGCGAGCCGTACCGGAGTGGCACCCCGGCTGCCGCCGAGGAACCAGACCAGGGCGCCCACCGCGGCCGCACCCAGAAAGGCGAACCAGACATAGCCGCTGAGCGAGGTGACACCGAAGAAGGTGATCGCGGTGACGACCGCGGCGGACGCGCCCGCGTTGATGCCGAGCAGCCCGGGATCGGCCAGCGGATTACGGGTGAGCGCCTGCAGTACCGCCCCGGACAGACCGAGCGCGGCACCGGCCAGCAGGCCGAGGACGGTCCGCGACAGCCGGTCGGCCACCACGACGTCGCCATAGGTACCCGTGTCCTGGAACAGGCCGTGCCAGACCTGCGCCACGGACAGCCCTTTCGCCCCGACCGCGATGCTCGCCGTCGCGACGAGCACCAGGAGCACGACGGACACGAGGAGCCCAAGGACGCGTATCGCCCGGCGGGTTGGGGGCGCGGGGGCGGTCTCCGCGCGCTGTTCGGGAGGACTGTCGACCAACACGCAGTTAGGTTAGCCTACCCTGCCAACCAGCCACGATCCCGAGGTCCGAACGTCCCCGGACCCACAGGAACGCCTGCCCGCCCCTACGACTCACAACCCCAGCCTGGCGAGTGCCTTCCCCCCGTCCAGCTCGCACACACCGTCTCCGGCCGCCGTCCAGGCCGCCGCGCACAGCGCCCGCAGCCCGTCCAGGGCCTCGCCGTCACCGTCGAGTTCCAGTCGCTCCTCGCCGGCCCTCGCAGTCCAGCCACCGCACCGGAAGCCTTCTCCCGCCTCGGTGACCTCGGGCTGTCCGGTGAGCATCCCCCGCAGATCGGCGTCCACATAGGTCGGCCGGTGCTGCGGCGGCGCGGCGAGCAGTTGGGCGCCGTCGGTGACGCCGGTGAGCACGAGCAGCGAGTCCACCTCGCCGTTGAACGCACCCTCGATGTCGGTGTCCAGCCGGTCCCCGACCACCAACGGCCGCTTCGCACCGGTCCGCAGGATCGTCTCGCGGTGCATGGGAGGCAACGGCTTGCCCGCGACCTGCGGCTCGGCACCGGTCGCTATCCGTACGACCTCCACCGCGGCTCCGTTGCCCGGTGCGATCCCGCGCCCGCTCGGAATCGTCAGGTCGGTGTTGGAGGCGAACCAGGGCACCCCGCGCGCAACGGCATAACTGGCCTCCGCGAACCGCCCCCAGGGCAGGTCCGGCCCACCGAAGCCCTGCACGACCGCCGCCGGATCGTCGTCCGCCGACTCCACGGGCTCAAGACCCCGCTCGCGCAGCGCGACCCGCAGCCCCTCGCCACCGATCACGAGTACCCGCGCACCGGCCGGCACCTGCTCGCTGATCAGCCGCGCGACCGCCTGGGCGGAGGTGATGACGTCATCGGCGCCCGTCGGTATCCCCAACTCGGTGAGGTGCTCCGCTACGGTGTCGGGCGTACGCAGCGCGTTGTTGGTGACGTAGGCGAGGTGCATACCCCCCTCGCGCGCGGTGGCGAGCGAGTCGACGGCGTGCGCGATCGCGTTCCCGCCCGCGTACACCACCCCGTCGAGGTCGAGCAGTGCGGTGTCGTACGCCTCGCTCAGGGCCTGCCCACTGCCCTCGGGCCTCGTCCTCACGCCCTGGCTCATTCCGCATCGCTCCTCGTTCGACGGCTTTCCCCCGATCATCCCCCATGCCACTGACACCCGTACGATGCCGGGATGAACACAGCAGGTCACCCGGAAGCAACGGCGCGCCGAGGCCTGGAACTCACCCCGTTCCGAGGCCTGCGCTACGACCCCGACCGGGTCGGCAGCCTGGCCGCCGTGACATCACCGCCGTACGACGTCGTGGTCCGCCCCGACGGCCTGCACCAGCTCCAGTCCAACGACCCGTACAACATCGTCCGGCTGATCCTCCCGCAGGCGACGACCCCGGCCGAACGCAACGAGCAGGCGGCCCGCACCCTGCGCGGCTGGCTCTCCGAGGGCATCCTGACCGCCGACCCCGAGCCCGGCCTGTACGTCTACGAACAGCAGGACGGAGCCGGCCTGCTCCAGCGCGGGATCATCGGCACCCTGCGCCTGTCGGAGCCGTCGGAGGGCGTGGTCCTGCCGCACGAGGACGTCATGCCGCATGTCGTCGCCGACCGCGCGGCCCTCATGCGCGCCACCTCGGCGAATCTGGAGCCCCTGCTCCTCACCTACCGCGGCAACGGCTCGGAGTCCGTCACGACGACGGCGATCGAACGCATGGCCGGGCAGCCCCCGCTCCTGGCCACCACCACCGAGGACGGCTACAGCCACCGCCTGTGGTCGATCACCGACCCCGCCGAAGTGGCCCGCATCCGGTCCGACCTGACCCGGCACCAGGCCCTGATCGCCGACGGCCACCACCGCTGGGCGACCTACCGCCGCCTGCGCGCGGAGCACCCCTCCCCCAGCCCCTGGGACCACGGCCTGGTCCTCCTCGTGGACACGGCCCGCTACCCTCTCCGCGTCCGAGCCATCCACCGCCTGCTGCACGGCGTCCCGGTGGCCCGGTCCCTGGCGCTCCTCGACGGCCTCTTCCGGGTACAGCACCTCGACGTGCCCCTCTCCGAGGCCCTGGACGCCCTCGCCGACTCGGCCTGCGCGGGCAACGCCTTCCTCCTCGCCGGAGACGGCGCCTTCCACCTGGTGGACCGCCCCGACCCGGACCTCCTGTCCCGCACAGTCCCCACGGACCGTCCCATCGCCTGGCGCACCCTGGACGCCACGGTCCTGCACGCCACGCTCCTGGCCCACGTCTGGCACATCCCCGAGGACGACCCCACCCGCATCGCCTACATCCACGACACGGCCGCCACGGTCGAGAAGGCGGAACGCGACGGCGGAACAGCCGTCCTGATGCACCCGGTCCGCGAGGAGGTCGTACGCGACCTCGCCCGCCAGGGCGTCACGATGCCCCGAAAGTCGACGTCGTTCGGTCCGAAGCCGGCGTCGGGGCTGGTCCTGCGCGCACTGGACGTGTAACGCGCAAAGGGGCGGGATCCCGGGATCCCGCCCCTTTGTCACCGTCAACACATGTCAGTCCTTGAGGTCGCCGTCCTCAACGCCCTCGCCGTCCTCGACCTCTTCTGCGACCTTCTCGGCAGCCTCGCCGCCAGGCTCGTCCGCGTCATCCTCGTCGTCCGCGAAGGCGTCGACGAACTCGACCCCGTCCAGCTCGGCGAGCCGGTCGGAGGCGTCCGTGCTGCCGTCCTTGTCGGACTCCACGGCCTTGGCGAACCACTCCCGCGCCTCGCTCTCCCGACCGGCCGCGAGCAGCGCGTCGGCATACGCGTAGCGCAGCCGCGCAGTCCACGGCTGCACCGAGTTGGAGGCCAGCTCGGGACTCTGCAGCGTCACGATGGCCGCGTCCAGCTGCCCCATGTCACGCCGGGCACCGGCGACGACGAGCCGCATCTCCACCTGTCCGGCCTTGTCGAGCTTGTGCACCTCGGGCGCCCCGGCCATGTCCAGCGCCTTCTCCGGCCGCCCGAGCCCACGCTCGCAGTCGGCCATGACCGGCCACAGCTCCACGCTCCCGGTCATCCGCCGCGCGGCCCGGAACTCGGCGAGCGCCTCGCTGTACTTCTGGGTGGCGTACGCCGCGAACCCGGCCGCCTCTCGTACGGCGGCGACACGCGACGCCAGCCGCAGGGCCACCTTGGAGTAGCCGTAGGCACCCTCGGGGTCTTCGTCGATGAGCCGGGCGACCATCACCAGGTTCTTGGCGACATCCTCCGCGAGCCCCTTCGGCAGGCTCTGCAGCTCCTGCCGTACGTCCTTGTCGATCTCGTCGCCCGTGACGTCCTCGGGGATCGGCAGCCGCTTGATCGGCTCACGATCGCGCTCCCGCTCGTCGCGGAAACGCCCGCCGCCACGCCGGTCGTCGCTACCTCGCCGGTCGTCCCGCCCACGGAACCCGCCGGGCCGCCCACCCCGGTCGTCCCTACGCGGCCCACCGCGCCCGCCACGATCGTCACGCCGATCGCTGTCCCGGCGGAAGCCACCACGGTCGTCCCGGCTGTCGTCACGCCGGAAGCCACCCCGGTCGCCTCGGCTGTCGTCACGCCGGTTGTCGTCATGCCGGTCGTTGTCGCGGCGGAAGCCGCCACGATCACCGCGGTCATCGCTCCGGCGGTCGTCACGGCGGTCATCCCGCCGATCGTCGCGGCGCTCGTAGCTGCCGCGGTTGTCGTCACGGCGGAAACCACCGCGATCACCGCGGTCATCGCGGCGGAAGCCGCCACGGTCGTTGTCGCGGCGCTCTACACGCTCACCCCGGTCGCCGCGGTCGCCGCGGTCGCCTCGGTCGTCACGGCGGAAGGCAGGCCGGTCGCCATCGCGTCGGAACCCACGGTCGCGATCGTCACGGCGGGGACCAGTCGGCCGGTCGTCACGACGGAACGCAGGGCGAGGCCCACGATCGTCCCCACGAGGCCCACGGTCACGGTCGTCACGCCGGGCGTAACCGCCACCGCGGTTGTCGCCACCGCGGTTGTCGTCACGGCGGAAACCACCGCGATCACCGCGGTCATCGCGGCGGAAGCCGCCACGGTCGTTGTCGCGGCGCTCTACACGCTCACCCCGGTCGCCTCGGTCGTCACGGCGGAAGGCAGGCCGATCACCATCGCGTCGGAACCCACGGTCGCGATCGCGATCGTCACGGCGGGGACCGGTCGGCCGGTCGTCACGACGGAACGCAGGGCGAGGCCCACGATCGTCCCCACGAGGCCCACGGTCACGGTCGTCACGCCGGCCATAGCCGCCACCACGGTTGTCCCCACCACGGCTGTCGTCACGGCGGAAACCACCACGATCACCGCGGTCATCGCTCCGTCGGTCGTCACGGCGGCCGTAGCCGCCACCGCGATTACCGCCGCGCTCATTGCCGCCACGGTCGCCGGCACCGCGGTTGTCGTCGCGGCGGAAACCGCCACGCTCACCACTGTCCCGTCGCCGCTGGTCGCGCTCCGGTCGGTCGTCGGGAGAGTTGGTGGACATGGTGACTCCTGTCTTCGGTACAGCAAGCATTCTAAAAACAAAAGGACCCCTGGTCCCAGCTGAACGCTGGGACCAGGGGTCCTCCAAATATTGTTCGGCGGCGTCCTACTCTCCCACAGGGTCCCCCCTGCAGTACCATCGGCGCTGTAAGGCTTAGCTTCCGGGTTCGGAATGTAACCGGGCGTTTCCCTCACGCT
>NZ_JBITGI010000008.1:0-448174 GCF_044456945.1 Streptomyces sp. NPDC050759
GGGTGTCCGTCCTCGGTCCGGCGGCTCGGTTGCTTTAACAGGGCTCGGTGACGGACGCCGGCCGCTGCGGGCGGACACCCCCCACCCCGGCCCCTTGCCGCCGTACGCGGCTTGCGGCCCGTCGTGCCGCGCGATGCGGCGAACGGTCCGTCGTGGCGGGGATGACTGCAACCCCCTAGGGGCGCGGGGAACTGCGCGACCAGCCCCCACCGGCCCGCAGCCGCCCGATTACCTGACCCGGCACTCCCATAGGCGCCCGGCTCAAGCCCCGCGCACGCGGCCCGCGGGGAACTGCGCGACCAGCCCCCACCGGCCCGCAGCCGCCCGACTACCTGACCCGGCACCCTCGTAGGCGTCCCCGGTCACCTCACGCCGTGGCCGCCGGTGGGGTCAACTGCCGTGCCAGCCACGTGGGTACGCCCCCCAGCAAGCGGTACAACCGCCTCGCCTCCTCGCGGAGCCGGGATGCCTCCGGTTCCACCTCCGCGTCGGCGAGGGATGCGAGGGCCGGTGCCGTTCCCACGAGGTAGCCCAACTCCTCCCGGATCCGGAGTGATTCGGCGAAACCGTGCCGTGCCTCGGCCAACTCGCCGTCCCGCAGGGCGAGTCCGGCGAGGTGGCGCCAAGTGAAGGACAGCAGCAGGGGATCGGAGTGCGCCGTGGCGCCCGCGTGGGCGCGGCGGTAGGCCGCTCGGGCCGCCTGGGGAGCGTGGGCCAGGTTCTCCGCCAGCAGGCCCCGGCGGAAGTCCAGCAGTGCCCTCGCCTCCACCCCCGGAGGGATCAGCGCCGCCGCACGGCCCAGCGCCGCCCTCGCCTCGTCCGCGCGGTCACGGACCCCGTGGAGAGTCGAGGCGTACGCAAGTTGCCCTCGTTCACAAGCGGCCGCTCCCCTTTCGCCGTCGCTGTGGGCCAGCGCCTCCGCGGTGCGCAGTGCGTCCTCCGCCTCCGGCCAGCCCTGTTCCGTGTACAGGCAGCGTTCCACCAGAAGTGCCGCTCTCTGCAGAGCCGCCTGCGCGGTGACCGGTTGGAGCAGGGCGGCCGCGTCGGTCCAGCAGGCCCGGGAGCGCAGCCGCCATACCGCGGTCTGGAGTGGATCGTCACCGGCGGTCGTTCCGTTACCGGACATGGCGGTATGCGCCACGTTGCCCTCCCCGAGCGCGCCGTCGAGCTATGAGTGGTGGCGGCATCTCAGCACGAAACGGAGGGCCCGGCCAAGGGGGTGGGTGAAGGAATTCACAAAGTCGGGGGAGTCCGGGGGGTCGCGGACGTCAGCTCATCCGCAGTGCCAGGAAGAAATCCAGCTTGTCCTCGAGGCGTGAGAGGTCCCGGCTCGTCAACTGCTCGATCCGCCCGACGCGGTAGCGCAGCGTGTTGACGTGCAGGTGGAGACGGGTCGCGCAGCGGGTCCAGGAGCCGTCGCAGTCCAGGAAGGCCTCCAGCGTGGGGATCAGTTCGGCCCGGTGGCGGCGGTCGTAGTCGCGGAGCGGGTCGAGGAGGCGGGCAGTGAAGGCACGGCGTACGTCGTCGGGGACGAAGGGGAGCAGCAGGACGTGCGAAGCGAGTTCCTGGTGGCCTGCCGCGCAGACCCGGCCGGCGCGGGCCGCCGCCACCCTGCGGGCGTGGCGGGCCTCCTCCAGGGCGCCTCTGAGGCCCTCCGCCGAGTGGACCGACGCGCTGACGCCCAGGGTGACCCTGCCGTCGTCGTCCAGGCCGGCCGCGAGGGGGTCCCGGACCGACTCCAGGAGGGCGTCCGCCAGGATGCCCGTCTCCGAGCCGTCGTGTTCGGTCGGGACCGCGGGGAGGGGGACCAGCGCGATCGCCTCGTCGCCGGTGTGGGCCACCGCTATGCGGTCGGAGGGTTCGGGGCCGGTCGCCTGCGGGTCCACCAGGATCTCCTCCAGGAGGGACTGGGCCATGGCGCCGCCCTCCAGGTCGCCGTCCTGCCATTCGACCTTCGCCACCACGACCTGCCAGTGGGGGGCCGTTCCCAGGCCGGGGAGGAGGACCGGGGCGGCCACCCTGAGGCGGGCGGCGATCTCGGCCGGTGCCGCTCCCGTCTGGACCAGTTCCAGGACCTCCTGGGCCAGGCGGCGGCGGACCGTGCGGGCCGCGTCCCTGCGGTCCCGCTCGACCGCGATCAGCTGGGTGACGCCCCGGAGGAGGTCCAGGCGTTCCTCCGGCCAGTCGCCTGCGTCCGCCTCCACCGCCAGCAGCCAGTCCGAGAGGACGGTTTCGCGCACGTCCCTTGAGGCTTGGGGGGAGCGGCCGCTGCTGCGGACCGGGAAGAGCGAGTACGTTGCTGTGCCGAGCGTGACTCTGTGGGGGCCCCGGCGGCCTGTGCGGGCCGCGGCCAGGTGTTCCGCCGCGAGCTTCGCGCACGTGTCCGCCGGGAGGCCGGGGCCCGCCACCTTCGGGCCGGCGATCAGGCGGCCGGTGGGGGACAGGACCCAGGCGCGCAGGTCCAGGTCGGAGCCCAGGAGGTCGAGGACCACGTCCGGGCCGCCGCCCGCCGGACCCGAGGTCATCATGCGACGGTGGCGGTCCACCACGGCCGCCAGGTCGCCGGCCCGCTCCCCCGAGACCTGCCGTACGACATGCTCGGTGATCGTCGCGAAGGCCACCGACTCGTGCACCGCGAACAGCGGGAGGCGGTGCCGGACGCAGGCGACCACCAGGTCCTCGGGGACATTGCCCAGTTCCGCCTCACCGGCCGCAAGCCCGGCCACTCCGGCCTGCACGAGGAGCCGTACGAAAGGCTCCGAGTCGGCGGCGTCCCGGCGCCAGGCGAGGCCCGTCAGGACCAGTTCCCCGCCCGAGAGGTAGCGGCTCGGGTCGCGCAGGTCCGTCGTCATCACCCCGCGCACGGTGCGATCCAGTTCGTCCTCGCCGCCGAGCAGCCGCAGGCCCAGCGCGTCGGTGTCCAGCAGTGCGCGCAGCCGCATTCTCGTCGCCGCCGTTCCTTGTCTTGAAATCTACGATGGAGGGGAGGGGTCGGGGGAGGGGGAGCGGCTTCTCGCCGTCTCCGGGGCTGTGTCCCAGGTCACGTGGGGTGTGTCGCACGTTTCCGCAGGAAAACATGGAGGTTACTGAGGACCTCCGTTCATATGAATCTACAAGATGATGCCCCCGACCAGCCAACTCCTTCATGGTTTCCGTGACTGACCCCGTCGGAGTACACCGCTGTGTACTGGCTCCATTCCGCGTGAACAGCACATGAACGAGCCGGGCCCGCCGCACACGATCTGGCTCGATCCGTACGACCCCCAAGACGAAGAAGAGAGCCGGTCATGGACTTCCTTCGCCCCGCCAGCTGGGAGGAGGCGCTCGCCGCAAAGGCCGAGCACCCCACCGCTGTGCCCATCGCGGGCGGCACCGACGTGATGGTCGAGATCAACTTCGACCATCGGCGGCCCGAGTACCTGCTCGACCTGAACCGCGTCGGCGACCTCACCGAGTGGGAGGTCGGCGAGGACACCGTGCGGCTCGGCGCCTCCGTGCCGTACACCCGGATCATGGAGAGCCTGCGCGGCGAGCTCCCGGGCCTGGCCCTCGCCTCGCACACCGTGGCCTCTCCGCAGATCCGGAACCGCGGCGGTGTCGGCGGCAACCTGGGTACCGCCTCGCCGGCCGGTGACGCCCACCCCGCCCTCCTCGCGGCCGGCGCCGAGGTCGAGGTCGAGTCGGTGCGCGGATCACGGCTCATCCCGATCGACGCGTTCTACACCGGCGTGAAGCGCAACGCGCTGGCCGCCGACGAGCTCATTCGCGCCGTGCACATCAAGAAAGCCGACGGACCCCAGCAGTTCAGCAAGGTGGGGACGAGGAACGCCATGGTCATCGCCGTGTGCGCGTTCGGGCTCGCCCTGCATCCCGAGACGCGGACCGTGCGGACGGGGATCGGTTCGGCCGCTCCCACGCCCGTTCGGGCCAAGGCCGCCGAGGAGTTCCTGAACGCCGCTCTCGAGGAGGGCGGGTTCTGGGACAACGGGAAGATCATCACCCCTTCGGTCGCCAAGCAGTTCGCGGACCTGTGCGCCGCCTCCTGCAGCCCGATCGACGACGTCAGAGGCACGGCGAGCTACCGCCGCCACGCGGTCGGCATCATGGCCCGCCGCACGCTGACCTGGACCTGGGAGTCGTACCGCGGCACCGCCGCCGGCACGGAGGGAGCTGCGTAATGCGCGTCAACTTCACTGTCAACGGACGTCCGCAGGAAGCCGACGACGTGTGGGAGGGCGAGTCCCTCCTGTACGTGCTGCGCGAGCGGCTGGGGCTGCCCGGTTCGAAGAACGCCTGTGAGCAGGGCGAGTGCGGGTCCTGCACGGTCCGGCTGGACGGCGTCCCGGTGTGCTCGTGCCTCGTCGCCGCCGGGCAGGTCGAGGGGCGCGAGGTCGTGACCGTCGAGGGACTCGCGGACTACGCGAAGCAGCGGTCGTGCGGGCACCGGGCGCTGGAGGGTCAGGACTCCCAGAAGGACTCCCACACTGGTGAGGGCACCGAACTCTCCCCCGTTCAGCAGGCGTTCATCGACGCCGGCGCCGTCCAGTGCGGCTTCTGCACGCCGGGGCTGCTGGTCGCCGCCGACGAGATGCTGGAGCGCAATCCCAACCCGAGCGACGCGGACATCCGTGAGGCGCTCTCGGGCAACCTGTGCCGCTGCACCGGCTACGAGAAGATCATGGACGCGGTCCGCCTCGCGGCCGCCCGGCAGGGAGAGGCGGTCTGACGTGTCCACTCCTAACGGCACCCCCACCAAAATCACCCAGGGTTCGAAGACCAAGGGCGGCATCGGCGAGTCCACCCTCCGCCCGGACGGCACCCTCAAGGTCACCGGTGAGTTCGCGTACTCGTCCGACATGTGGCACGAGGACATGCTCTGGGGGCAGATCCTCCGCTCGACCGTCGCGCACGCCGAGATCGTGTCCATCGACACCAGCGAGGCCCTCGCCCTGCCCGGCGTGTACGCCGTCATGACGTACGACGACCTGCCGACCGAGGTGAAGAACTACGGTCTGGAGATCCAGGACACCCCGGTCCTCGCCCACGGCAAGGTCCGCCACCACGGCGAGCCGGTCGCGATCGTCGCCGCCGACCACCCGGAGACGGCCCGCCGCGCCGCCGCCAAGATCAAGGTCGAGTACCGCGAGCTGCCCGTCATCACCGACGAGGCCTCCGCGACCGCCCCCGACGCGATCCTCGTCCACGAGGGCCGCGACGACCACCACGTCGGACACGTCCCGCACCCGAACATCGTGCACCGGCAGCCCATCCTCCGCGGTGACGTCCAAGAGGCCGCGAAGAAGGCCGACTTCGTCGTCAAGGGCGAGTACACCTTCGGCATGCAGGACCAGGCCTTCCTCGGTCCCGAGTCGGGTCTCGCCGTGCCGGACGAGGACGGTGGCGTCCACCTCTACATCGCCACCCAGTGGCTGCACTCCGACCTGCGCCAGATCGCGCCCGTCCTCGGCCTGCCCGAGCGCAAGGTGCGCATGACGCTGTCCGGCGTCGGCGGGGCCTTCGGCGGCCGCGAGGACCTGTCGATGCAGATCCACGCCTGTCTGCTGGCACTGCGCACCGGCAAGCCCGTCAAGATCGTCTACAACCGGTTCGAGTCCTTCTTCGGGCACGTCCACCGGCACCCGGCCAAGCTGTACTACGAGCACGGGGCCACGCGCGAGGGCAAGTTGACCCACGTGAAGTGCCGGATCGTCCTCGACGGCGGCGCGTACGCCTCCGCCTCGCCGGCGGTCGTCGGCAACGCCGCCTCGCTCGGCGTCGGGCCGTACGTCGTCGACGACGTCGAGATCGAGGCCATCGCCCTCTACACCAACAACCCGCCCTGCGGCGCGATGCGCGGCTTCGGCGCGGTCCAGGCGTGCTTCGCCTACGAGGCGCAGATGGACAAGCTCGCCGACGCGGTCGGCATGGACCGGGTGGAGTTCCGGCAGCTGAACGCCATGGAACAGGGCACGATCATGCCGACCGGCCAGCCCGTCGACTCTCCGGCGCCCGTCGCCGAACTCCTGCGCCGCGTCAAGGCGATGCCGCTTCCTCCGGAGCAGCAGTGGCTCGCGGCCGGCGAGGCGGCCGACGTACGGCAGCTGCCGGGCGGTCTGTCCAACACCACGCACGGCGAAGGCGTCGTCCGCGGTATCGGCTACGCGGTCGGCATCAAGAACGTCGGTTTCTCCGAGGGCTTCGACGACTACTCGACCGCGCGTGTGCGCATGGAGGTGGTCGGCGGCGAGCCCGTCGCCACCGTGCACACCGCCATGGCGGAGGTCGGGCAGGGCGGGGTCACCGTCCACGCGCAGATCGCCCGCACCGAGCTCGGCGTCACGCAGGTGACCATCCGTCCCGCCGACACGCAGGTGGGCTCGGCGGGTTCGACCTCGGCCTCCCGTCAGACGTACGTCACCGGCGGCGCCGTCAAGAACTCCTGCGAACTCGTCCGGGAGAAGGTGCTGGAGCTCGGGCGCCGCAAGTTCGGTTCGTACCACCCCGCTTGGGCCACCGCCGAGCTGCTCCTGGAGGGCGGCAAGGTCGTCACCGACGGCGGGGAGGTCCTCGCGGACCTGGTCGACGTGCTCGAGGGCGAGAGCGTCGAGGTCGAGGCGGAGTGGCGGCACCGGCCGACCGAGCCCTTCGACCTGCGGACGGGGCAGGGCTTCGGACACGTCCAGTACTCCTTCGCCGCCCACCGCGCGGTCGTCGAGGTCGACACCGAGCTCGGGCTGGTCAAGGTGATCGAGCTGGCCTGTGCGCAGGACGTCGGCAAGGCGCTGAACCCGCTGTCCGTCATCGGCCAGATCCAGGGCGGTACGACCCAGGGCCTGGGCGTCGCGGTGATGGAGGAGATCATCGTCGACCCGAAGACGGCGAAGGTCAGGAACCCCTCCTTCACGGACTACCTGATCCCCACGATCCTCGACACGCCGACCATCCCCGTCGACGTGCTCGAACTCGCCGACGACCACGCGCCGTACGGGCTGCGCGGCGTCGGTGAGGCACCCACCCTGTCCTCGACCCCGGCCGTGCTCGCGGCGATCCGCAACGCGACGGGGCTGGAGCTGAACAGGACGCCGGTACGCCCGGAACACCTCACGGGCATGGCATAGCAGGTCTCTCCGGGCGGCACCGGGAACGTCACACCTCGCCGCGCCGCCCGGAGTACCCAGTTCGTTCGTCTCGGGCCGTCCCCCGGGTCGTGCGGCCGAAACACCTTCCCAAATCCCGCAGCCGTAAAGGCGGTTGACGGGTGCCCCTGTGAACCTTGGGAGTAGGCCCACATGACCCAGCAGTCACTGGAGCCGGCGACCGTCGCCGACGACGCGGGAGAAGGCACCCGCGTCCCGGCCGGCAGGTCCTGGCTCGACCGGTACTTCCACATATCCCGGCGAGGATCCACGGTCGCGCGTGAACTGCGCGGCGGCGTCACCACCTTCATGGCGATGGCGTACATCCTCCTGCTCAACCCCCTGATCCTGTCCGGCAAGGACGCGGCGGGGGACACGCTCGGCCAGAAGGCACTCATCACCGCGACCGCGTTCGCGGCGGCCTTCACCACGCTGCTGATGGGCTTCTTCGGCAAGGTGCCCCTCGCCCTCGCCGCCGGCCTGTCCGTCTCCGGCGTGCTGTCCTCACAGGTCGCGCCCGCGATGACCTGGCCGCAGGCCATGGGCATGTGCGTGATGTACGGCGTGGTCATCATGCTGCTGGTCGTCACCGGCCTGCGCGAGATGATCATGAACGCGATCCCGCTGGCCCTCAAGCACGCGATCACCATGGGCATCGGCCTGTTCGTCGCCCTGATCGGCTTCTACAAGGCCGGTTTCGTCCACCAGGGCAAGGCCACCCCGGTGACGCTCGGCCCCACGGGTGAACTCGCGGGCTGGCCCGTCCTGTTGTTCGCCCTCACCCTCCTCGCGATCTTCATGCTGCAGGCGCGAGGCGTCCCCGGAGCGATCCTGATCGGCATCCTAGGGGGAACCGTACTGGCCGTGATCCTCAACGCCACCGGTGCCGTCGACCCGAAGCAGTGGGCGAGCGGCGCCCCCGAACTGCACGGCAGCGCGGTCTCCATGCCCGACTTCTCGATCTTCGGGAACGTCGAGTTCGGCGGCTGGGGCGAGGTCGGCGCGATGACGGTCGGCATGATCGTGTTCACGCTGGTTCTCGCCGGATTCTTCGACGCGATGGCCACCATCATCGGCGTCGGCACCGAGGCGAAACTGGCCGACGCGCAGGGCCGGATGCCGGGCCTGTCCAAGGCCCTGTTCATCGACGGCGCGGGCGGTGCGATCGGCGGTGTGGCCGGTGCCTCCGGCCAGACCGTGTTCGTCGAGTCGGCGACCGGAGTGGGCGAGGGCGCCCGTACCGGCCTGTCCTCCGTCGTCACCGGGCTGTTCTTCGCGGCCTGTCTGTTCTTCACCCCGCTCACGGCGATCGTGCCGGGCGAGGTCGCGGCCGCCGCACTGGTGGTGATCGGCGCGATGATGATGATGAACGCCCGCCATGTCGACTGGGCCGACCGCGCCACCGCGATCCCGGTCTTCCTGACCGTCGTGATCATGCCGTTCACCTACTCGATCACAGCGGGCGTCGCCGCCGGCGTCATCTCGTACGTCGCGATCAAGGTCGCGCAGAGCAAGGCGCGGGAGATCGGCGCCTTCATGTGGGGACTGACGGCGATCTTCCTGGTGTACTACGCCCTCAACCCGATCGAGAGTTGGATGGGCGTGCACTAGCCGCTCGAACGCACCCGTACGCAACCGCTGTTGTACGCAACCGCTGTGAAGGAGACCGAGACATGCTGGACATCGCCGACGAGCTCAACCGGTGGGTCGAGCAGGGACGCGACTTCGCCGTGGCCACCGTCGTGGCCGTCGGCGGCAGCGCGCCCCGCCGGCCCGGCGCCGCCCTCGCGGTGGACGCCGACGGCACGGCGATCGGCTCGGTCTCCGGCGGTTGTGTGGAGGGCGCGGTCTACGCACTGTGCCAACAGGCTCTGGAGGACGGGGAGTCGGTCCTCGAGCGCTTCGGCTACAGCGACGAGGACGCCTTCGCCATCGGCCTGACCTGCGGCGGCGTCATCGACATCCTCGTCACCCCGGTCCGGGCCCACGACCCCGTCCGCCCGGTGCTCGCGGCCGCTCTCGAAACCGCGGCGCGGGGCCGGGCGGCGGCGCTGGCGCGGATCGTCTCCGGGCCGCGGGAACTCGTCGGCCGCGCGCTCGTCGTACGACCCGAGGACGTATCCGGTTACGGCGGCTTCGGCGCCCATCCCGAGCTGGACCGCACGATCGCCGCCGAGGCCGGCGCCTTCCTGGAGGCGGGCCGCACCGGCACCCTGGAGATCGGCGAACAGGGCTCGCGCTGCGGCGCCCCGCTCACCGTGCTCGTCGAGTCCTCCGTGCCGCCGCCCCGGATGATCGTCTTCGGCGCGATCGACTTCGCGTCGGCGCTGGTGCGGATCGGCACGTTCCTCGGCTACCGGGTCACCGTGTGCGACGCGCGCCCCGTCTTCGCGACCGAGGCGCGCTTCCCGGAGGCCGACGAGATAGTCGTCGAGTGGCCGCACAAGTACTTGGAGCGTACGGAGGTCGACGCCCGGACGGTCCTGTGCGTGCTGACCCACGACGCGAAGTTCGATGTCCCCCTGCTCCAGCTGGCCTTGCGCCTCCCGGTCGCCTACGTGGGCGCCATGGGCTCCCGCCGCACCCACCTCGACCGCAACGAGCGCCTGCGCGAAGTCGGCGTGACCGAGCTGGAGTTGGCGCGGCTGCGGTCACCCATCGGCCTGGATCTCGGCGCGCGGACGCCCGAGGAGACGGCCCTGTCGATCGCCGCGGAGATCGTCGCGAGCCGGCGGGGCGGCAGCGGGGTCTCCCTCACCGGCGCGCACACGCCGATCCATCACGACGTGACCTCGGAACCGGTCCGCCGGATCGGGTCGGTGGCCTGAGCGGACACCAGGGGCTGGTCCGGCCACGTGAACGCGTACCTCGGATCACCGCCCCGGCTCAGCCGGACGAAGCGCAGCAGTTCCCGCACGATGCCCGCACCGCCCTGCGCCCAGTCGGTGCGGGGTTCGAGGTTGCTCGGGGTGGCCCGGTGCTCGACGTTGGACCAGCGGGCACCGTCGGTGTCCCGGACCGCGCGGGCGGCGAGGTCGGCGACGAGGATCCGGGCGAAGTCGTACGCCTCCTGCCCTCCGGCTCCTTCGGCGATCCGGTCGCCGGCCAGGGCCAGGACACCCGCAGTGCCGCAGCACCGGCCGTTGTTGTCCCAGAACCCCGGCCGCAGGCGCTGCGGGAGACCGGAGTGGACGACCGTGTGCCAGCAGCGGTCGGCGAGCGCGGCCCAGGCCGGGTCGCCCTGGGTGTCGCGCAGCAGCCGGAACATCTGGGCGTCGCCGCTGGGGCCGTGGCACCAGCCGTAGCTGATGGGTTCGATCAGGTCCGGGAGGTGTTGCGGAGTGGAGTGCCGGACCAGGAAGCCGTCCGGGCCGCCCTCGTCGCGGGCCACGACGTCCGCGACCCCCGCAAGACCCAGGTCGACCAGGTCGGATCGGCCCGTCGCGTGGCCGATCCGGACGAGGGCGTAGGCGATGCCCAGCGTGCCGTGCGACATGTGGTGGAAGCGGGCTTCCGGGCCCGGGCGGTGCGGCCAGGTGACGCCCCACGGGGTCTTCTCCGCGGCCCGCAGATAGGGCTCCACCGCGAGGACGGCGAACTCGGGATCGCCGACCGCCAGCGCGGCCAGGCCCGTTCCGCCGTTTCCGCCCATCAGCTCGAACAGCTCGCCCCAGCGCTCCCCGTCGAAGTGCGAGCGCACGAGGGCCATCGCGTGGTCGGCCGCCGTACCGCAGGCGGTGTCGTCGAGCTCGTGGCGCAGGGTGTGCAGGACGAGGGCCATGCCGGACCGGCCGAAGTACAGGGAGTCGTCCTCGTGGCCGTCGACGGCGGCGGCCAGGCCACGGCCCGCGCGCAGTGCGAGGTCGGCGTAGGCGTCGTCGCCCAGGTGCCGCCATGCCTCCAGGAGCACGGAGACGATCCCCGCCGTCCCGCTGTATAGGGTCGGGTCGGTCCTCTCCTGCGAGGGCGCGGTCGGCCAGGCGAGTCCGCCGTCCGCCGTCTCCCGCGCGGCGGCCACCAGCCACCGCAGCCCGTCCACCGCGAGCTCCTCGACCTCGTCCACCTGCATGGTCGTACCGTCAACTGCCGTCATGGCGCCCACTCTTGCACGCCCGTCAGGTGCCCCGCAGCAGCCGGTTCAGGGCCCGCCCGAAGACCGACCGGGCCGACCCCCGCAGCACAGGGGCGAACAGGCCGGGCAGGAAAGGGACCCGGAGCGACTCCCGCCAGATCACGCGGGCGCGGCCGCCCGGACCCGGGTGCACCTCCAGTTCGGCCCAGCCCCTCACCACCCGGCCGCGCTTCTCCAGGCGGCACAGGCCGGAGACGCCCTCCGCGGGTGGGCGCCACACCGTGACCTCCATGGGGTCGGCGAAGGCGAGCGGGCCGATCCCCGAACGGGCGACGACGAGCGTGCCCTCGGTCGTCGGGCCCGGCGGCACGACGGTGACGCGCGTCAGGGGGACGACCTCGCCGTGGCGGGGCCACTCGGTGAGGCGGCGCCAGGCCTCGTCCGGGGAGAGCGGGGCCGTGCGTTCGAGGAGGAAGGTGACCACGGGCTGATCTTAGGGAGTCGGTCCTGCTCAGCGGGGATTTCATAGGGGACTCACATACTTGGCGCAGGGGGACGCGGGCGAGCCGGCGTACCGCGGGCGAACCCGGCCCTGGACGGGGCCCCGGCACCCTGCCCCTGTCGACGGCTCCGACTCGCGGTCGGGCAGCCGGTCGCATGCGGTCGACGATGATCCACCGCTCGCCCCGGCGCCCCCTCCTGACCTGGTAGATCGCGCCGCGCCGCATGGACCGGTCCCGCGCGGTTACTCGCGGAGAGGAAGAAGCGCACACGAGAGCCGGGAGGTGGCCGGATGACGCGCGTGCGTACGGTGCTGTTCGACCGAGACAGCATCCTCGCCGAAGACCCGCCCGGCCCCGACGGAGTGCGGCCGGCGCCCGGTGCCCAGGAGGCGCTCGGCATGCTGCGCCTGCACGGTGTCCGCACCGGGTTCGTCGCCCTGCAACCGGGTGCCGGGCACGGACGGCTCAGCGACGCCGACGTACGGGCCGTCAACCACCGCGTCGACGACCTCCTCGGCCCCTTCGACATCTGGGGAGTGTGCCCGCACGGGCCCGACGACGGCTGCCACTGCCGTCCGCCCGAACCGGGCCTGATCCTCTGGGCGGCGGGCCGGGTGTGCACCGCGCCGGCGGACTGCGCGGTCGTCGGCACGGCCGCGCACGCCGAGGCCGCGGCCCGGGCGGGCGCCCACGGGATCCTCGTACCGGACGAGCGGACCCGGCCGGAGGAGACGGCGCGGGCCGATCATGTGGCGCCGGACGTTCTGACCGCCGTCCGCGCGCTGCTCACCGGGCCGCCGCAGGGGCGGGTCCTGGTCGACGAGCGGCCGATCGAGTCGGCCTTCGAGCCGGGCTTCGAACCGGGGGAGGGCTGACGGTCAGCGTTCCGTCCACCGGCACACCAGCCGGAACACCGCGAACAGGGCCGGCGGCCAAACGGCCGCGAAGGTCCAGATCACCGCGGGCCGCGAGGTGAGGATCCCGGTGACCAGCAGCGCGACCGACGCCGCGAGCAGCAGGACCACGGTCAGGACGTGCGGCCGGTAGTGCGTCACCCGGGACAGGTCGGGCCGTCGGCGCAGCCGCCCGGTGCGCAGGCGGCGGTCCAGTCGGCGGTCGCGGCGCAGGGCGCGTTCCACCTCGTCCAGAATGCGCTGTTCGTGATCGGGGAGTCGCCCTGTCGTCACTGTCGCTCCTCGCGGATCCGGAGAGTCCCTTTTCGGGTGCCCGGAGAAGGACCCGTGAACCGTCCGGTCACCGGGCGTGGAAGGCCGACAGGCCACGGTGCCCGCACCGAGCGGCGCGGGCACCGTGGCGGCACGCGGACGGGTCAGCTCTCGCCGAGGAGCTTCTTCATCTCGCTGATCTCGGCGTTCTGCGCGGTGACGATGTCACCGGCCATGGCCGTGGCGGCCTTGTACTCGCCCTTGGCCTTCTCGGTCGTGGCCATCTCCACGGCACCCTCGTGGTGTTCGACCATCATGGTCAGGAACATGGAGTCGAACTCCTTGCCGGAGGCCTTCTTCAGCTTGTCCATGTCGGCGCTGTCCATCATCCCGGCCATGCCCTCCATGCCCTCCATGCCGGAGTGATCCATGCCGGGCATCGACTCGGGGACCTTCTCGCCCCAGGTCTTCAGCCAGCCCGTCATGGTCGAGATCTCCGGCCCCTGCGCCTTCTCGACGCGGGCGGCGAGGTCCTTGACCTGGGCGGAGGCGGCCCGGCCGTCGGCGAGCCCGGCCATCTCGATGGCCTGCTGGTGGTGCGGGATCATGCCCTGGGCGAAGGAGACGTCCTGGGCGTTGTGGGCGCCGGCCGAGGCCTCGGCCGACACCGAGGGCGACGAGGCGGCCGAGCCGCTGTCGTCGCCGCCCCCACAGGCGGCGAGGGCGAACACGGCACTCACGGTCAGGGCGGCGAAACGGGTGGTACGCATGCTGGAACTCCTGTTGTGCGAAAGGGATCTGGACGTGACGGAGCACGTCGTGTCTAGATCCGCAGGAGCTGGAGTTCCGCGAGGGAGGGCGGTGCGCGGGCGCCGTCCTGAGACGTGACCGCCGAGGGGCACAGGCTGTCCTCGGACACGGCCGTGGAAGCGGGGTCGGGAGCGAGCGCGGGCAACACCGGCCCACCGCTCACGGCGCCCGAGGCGCAGGTCGCGTCGGCATGGTGAAGGTGCCCGGACCCGCAACCGTCGTGACAGGTCGCGTCGACGCCGACCGCGACGGTCGTCATGTGCGCGGGACTCGAGCCCTCGTGGCCGTGAGGCCCGCCCCCTGGAGCCAGCCCGTGCATGGCCAGCACCCCGACCAGCATCCCGAGCACGAGCAACGCCCGCCACAGGGGCGGTCGTGCGGGAAGGTGGTCGGGCCTGGTCATCGGGCTCATTCTAGGGAGGGCTGTGCCACGGCAGTGCACCGAGGCCGTCGGCGTACGGTACGTCTCCGCACCGCCCTCCGTTCAGAGTCACCGGGAGGGCTGCTCTCTGCTCCCCAACGCGTGGGACGTGGGCAGCGTACGCCGCCGATCAGCTCTCCCGGACGGAGCTCAACGACCTGTTCCGGCAGGGCTGGAGGCAGCACCGGGGGCAGGGCTGGAGGGCGGTACCACGCAGCTCGGGGCCTCGGGGGCGTCCTCCGCGTGCCGGGTCAGCGCGCAGACCGTACGCAGGGCGACCTTCCAGTCGCCGTCCTGGAGCACGGCCGCTCCCGGGCCGCCGGGGTCCAGCCGGCGGCCCTCGCGCGTGAGGTCGTAGGCCACCTCGGCGCGCACGTCCGAGGTGTACGACACCGAGGTCACCTCGGCGCGCAGCTTGCTGCCGCTCGGGTCGCGGAACAGGTTGTCGATCATCAGGGCGTTCTCGTCGCCGTCCTCGACGACGTCACTGCGCTGGTCCAGGGAGGACTTCGGGTCGAAGAGGACCGTCCACGCCTCCCGGATGTCCTGCTCGGCCTGTCGTGGATCCGAGGGCGCGGTGGCGGTCGGAGCCGGGGAGGCGGAGAGCGACGGGGAGCCGCCGGCCGTGGTCGCGCCCGGTGACCCCGCGGCGGAGGACCGGGCCGTCCGGGTGGCCCCGCCGTCCCCACCGCCGTCGTTGTCGTCACAGGCCCCGGTGAGGACGAGGGCGGTGACAGCCAGGGCCACCGCCCAGGTCCCGTGCCGTGCAGGGAGGTTCGCACAGGTCATGGCACTCCATCTCCCGGTTACGCCGTGTGGCTGGCCTACCCGGAGGCGGGGGATTCATCCAGGACGGGTGGGAAAACCCTGCACACGGTGCGCCTACTCCTCGGCGCCGCCCCGCCGCCGTACCGCGAAGACCACGGCCGCCGCCGCGACGAGGATCCCCGCGCCGATCCCGGTCCAGGCACCCGCGGACAGCCCGCCCTCGTCGTCCTTCTCGGTGTCGGCGGCCTGCGGGGAGGCCGCGGGGGTCGTCTCCTCAGGGGTGGGCGACGGTGACGCCGACGCGCTGGGGGCGGGGCTGACCGGCTTCGCCCCCGCTGCCGCGGCCTTCAGCTTCAGCGTCGGCGCCGGGTTCTCGCCGTTCTCGTCGAGCTCGATCCAGCGGTCGACGTGCCCGTCGCCGTAGGTCTGGAGGGTCTTGAAGGGCACCTCCTCCGCGTCGGGCAACTGCCGTACGACGACGGAGTACTCGGCGCTCTCGCCGGTCTTCAGCTCCGCGCCCTTGACGCTGTAGCCGTCTTCGGTCGCGCTGAACCTCCAGCCCTTGGGTCCCTCGCCGTACGTCACGTCGGCCGGCGTGATCCCCTCGGGCAGGACCACGCGCACCTCCTTGATCCCGGAGGTGTCCGACTCGGCCTCCGCGTGGAAGGAGACGGTGACGTTCTCGGCGAGGGCCTGCGCCTTGTCGGCCTCGACCTCGGTGTGGGCGGCGGCCGGAACGGCGGTCAGGAGGACGGCGGTCGCGGCTCCGGCGGCCGCGACGCACAGGCGGGGCAGGGTGATTCGGGACATGCGGGTCTCCAGGCAGGGTGGTACGGCGGGACGGCCGTCCGGCGGGGCCGGACCGGCGTGCCCCGGTGAGGTCAGTGGGCGAGAGCTGCGCTCGCCGCCGGAGGACCCCGCCGTACCACCGTGTGCGCCAGCAACGGCCGTGCCGTGAGCGGCCGTTCGTCGTACGTCGGTACGACGACCACCGCGGCCGGGGGCGCGGGTGACGCGGGCCGGGAGAGCAGTAGCCGGGCGGCGGCCAGTCGGTCCCGGACCGCGTCGAGCGCCGCCGTCACTCCGCGGGCCACCGTCCAGCAGGCCGTGTCCGCGCGGTGCAGCAGCACGGCGACGAGCGCGGCGACCAGCGAGTGGGCCGCCGTCATGGCGAGGGAGCCGTAGAGCCGTTCGTGCCACGCAGGGCGGGCGTCGTGCAGGTGTCCGCCATGGTGATGCCCTGCCGCGTTGAGCGTCAGCCACAGATGAAGCCCGGACTGTCCCGCGACACTGCAGGCGACGACCGTCGCCAGGCTGCGGGGCCGCTGCACACCGATGAGACCCACCGCGAAGAGCACGGCGGTCGCGGCTGCACCCTGTCTCCAGGGCACCGGGCCCTCGGCGAGCAGATGGTGGGCGCTGACCCCGAGCACCGTACCGACGACGGCGAACACCGCGGCCCGCAGAACGGGCAGAGGCGCGCGAGTCGTGGTGGTCGGCAGGTACATGGCCCGCTCATCATGGGGCATCGCGGAGCCGGCCTGCAGGGGAAACCCGTACTCCCGGCGTCCCGCTTCTCAGCGTGTGCCGGGGCTCTGCTCGGTTCCCGCGGCGGTCCCGGGCCGGAGGACCTCTCCCTGGATGACCTGGGGTTCCGGGTCGCCCGCCGTGGCCGCACGCGCCTCCGCCTTGAGGATGCGTGCCGACCTGCCCGCGGTACGGGTCAGTTCCGGACCCTTCCTGACGGCGATGACCGCTATGACGACGATCAGGATGATCGCGAGCTCACTCAGTCCGAACATGGGGAAGGCCTCCGTCAGAGGTGGGCACCTGGGTCGGACGAGACGCCCGCCGGACCGGCAGCGTACCCGCAGACCAGGGGCGGAGGGGAAGACCAGGTGATACAGCCGATGTGGTCGTGGCCCCCAGGTTGCTTTGCCCGTCCTTTACTATTGGAAGCGACCTGCCCCGCCAAGAAGGAGCCACAGTTCCGCAATGGGTGAGCCTCCCAGTACCGGCCGCGCCGCGTTCCCCCCACACGGACGGGCGGGGGTGCACCGGTGACCGAGATCCTGCTGCTGGTCCTGGCCCTGCTCCTCACGCTGGCCTGTGCCGTGTTCGTCGCGGCCGAGTTCTCCCTGACCACCGTCGAGCGCGGTGACCTCGAACGAGCCGCCGAGGCCGGTGAGCGCGGCGCCGAGGGCGCGCTGAAGGCCGTACGCCGTCTGACCCTCCAGCTCTCCGGTGCCCAGCTCGGCATCACGGTCACCTCGCTGGTGATCGGCATGCTCGCCGAACCCTCCCTCGCGGTGCTCCTCAGGGGCCCACTGGAGGGCGTCGGCCTCGGCGGAGCCGCCGCGCCGGTGGCGACCGCGCTGGGCGTGGCCCTGTCCACCGTCGTGCTGATGGTGGTGGGCGAGCTGGTCCCGAAGAACTGGGCGATCTCCCGCCCGCTGGCCGTCGCCAAGGTGGTCGCCGGACCGCAGAGCGCCTTCACGGCCCTCTTCGGCCCCTTCATCCGCCATCTCAACGACACCGCGAACCGTTTCGTACGGCGTTTCGGCCTGGAGCCCGCCGAGGAGCTGGCCTCCGCCCGAAGCCCCGAGGAACTGGTCGCGCTCGCCGAGCACTCCGCCGCCGAGGGCGCCCTGGAGGCCGACTCCGCCGAACTGTTCGTGCGCACCCTGCACCTGGGCGAGCTGACCGCCGAGAACGTCATGACGCCGCGCGTCGACGTCAAGGCCCTCGAAGCGCACGCCACCGCCGCCGACGCGGCGAACCTCACCCACGCCACCGGCCTGTCCCGCTTCCCGGTCTACCGGGACAGCCTGGACGAGGTCATCGGCACCGTGCACATCCGTGACGTGCTCGCCCTGGAGCCGGAGAAGCGGGCCGTCACGCCGGTCACCGAGCTGGCCACCGCACCCCTGCTGGTCCCCTCCTCGCTGACGGCGGACCGCCTTTTGGAGCGGATGCGGGAGCGGCGCACCATGGCCGTCGTCATCGACGAGTACGGCGGTACCGCGGGCGTGGCGACGGTCGAGGACATCGTGGAGGAGGTCGTCGGAGAGGTCCGCGACGAGCACGACCCCGTGGAGATACCCGATCTGCGGCCCGCCGGAGTGCGGGCCTGGGAGGCGGAGGGCTCGGTCCGTGTCGACCGGCTCGGCGAGATAGGGCTCACGGCGCCCGAGGGGCCGTACGAGACCGTGGCCGGACTGGTCGCCACCCGCCTCGCCCGCATCCCCGCCAAGGGCGACGACGTCCAGGTGGACGGCGGCTGGCGTCTGGAGGTCCTCGAGGTCGACCACCACCGGGCCGACCGCGTCCGGATCACCGCACCGTCCCTGGTGCGGACCGGGGAGGAAGCCCGATGACCGCCGTCCAACTGCTCGTCGGCGCCCTGACGCTGCTGACCAACGCCTTCTTCGTGGGCGGCGAGTTCGCCCTGATCTCCGTGCGCCGCAGCCAGATCGAGCCACGCGCGCGTGCCGGCCACAAGCGGGCCCGGATGACCCTGTGGGGTCTCGAACACCTCTCCGCGATGATGGCCACCGCCCAGCTCGGCATCACCGTCTCCTCGCTGGTGCTGGGCGCGGTCGCCGAACCGGCCATCGCGCACCTGCTGGAGCCCGCCTTCCACGCGGCGCACATCCCGCAGGGCTTGATCCACCCGATCGCGTTCGTCATCGCCCTGTCGCTGGCGACCTATCTGCACATGCTGATCGGCGAGATGGTCCCGAAGAACATCGCGCTCGCGGCCCCCGTGCCGACCGCCCTGCTGCTCGGACCGCCTCTCGTGGCCCTCACGCGGGCGTTGAAGCCGTTCGTGTTCGGCATCAACGCTTTCGCCAACACCCTGTTGAAGCTGCTGCGCGTCGAGCCCAAGGACGAGGTCGAGTCGGTGTTCACCGACGACCAGCTTGCCCGCATGGTCGTCGACGCCAGTGAGGCGGGACTGCTCTCGCCCGCCGACGGCGAGCGGCTGCGGGACGCGCTGGAGCTGGGCACCCGGCCGGTCGGCGAGATCCTCGTCCCCAACCGGAAGATGCGGACCGTGGACGTCTCGGTCACCCCGGCCCGGCTCGAGCGGGTCGCCGCCGAGGCGGGCTACTCCCGCTTCCCGGTCACCGGCCCGGACGGCACCCTGCTGGGCTATCTGCACATCAAGGACACCCTCGGCGTCACCGACCGCGACCGGCCCTTCCCCCGCGCCGCCCTGCACCCGGTCACCCGGGTCCGCATCGACACCCCGCTGGACGACACCCTCACCGCGCTGCGCGCCGGCGGGAGCCATCTGGCGGCGGTGACGGGGGAGACGGGGGCCGTCCTCGGGTTCGTGACCATGGAGGACGTCCTGTCCGAGCTGGTCGGGCCGACGCCGGCCGCCGCCTGACCGCCGGGCGGCCCCGCCGCACGGATGCCAGATCCGGGAACGCCGCATTCGCCCCGGGCGTTCACCCAGCGCACCTCACTACCGAAGGAGCAAGCCCGTGTCCGCCACACCGACGGACTCCCGCCCGACACGATCGACGCGCCGTTGAGTACCACGAGTGCCGTCCTCGGCCTGTTGGCCGTGTTCCTGCTGACCGCCGGCACCGGCTACTTCGTCGCCCAGGAGTTCGCCTACGTCTCCGCGGACCGGCTCGCCCTGTCCCGCGAGGCGGAGGCCGGGGACCGGAAGGCCGCCCGCGCGCTGACGGTGCTGGAGCGGCTGTCCTTCATGCTCTCCGGCGCCCAGCTGGGCATCACCGTCACCGGCCTGGTCGTAGGCTTCATCGCCGAACCGTCGGTCTCCGCGCTGCTCGAACCCGCCCTGACCGGCATGGGCGTTCCCGAGGGGGCCGTCGGCGGCATCTCCGTCGGGCTGGCCTTCGTCCTGGCCACCGTCGTCCAGATGGTGCTGGGCGAGCTGGCCCCGAAGAACCTCGCGATCGCCGTCCCGGAGCGGCTCGCGAAGGCCCTCGCGCCCTCCACGCTCGGGTACCTCAAGGTCGTCGGGCCGCTCGTCCACGTCTTCGACGGCGCGGCCAACCGCCTGCTCCGCAAGGCCGGCATCGAACCCGTCGAGGAACTCCACCACGGCGCCACCCTCGAGGAACTCGGCCACCTCATCGGCGAGTCCCACGAACAGGGCGAACTGCCCAGGGATACCGCCGAACTCCTCGACCACGCCCTGGAGTTCTCCGAGCGCACCCTCGACGAGGTGATGGTGCCGCGCGTCGACGCCGTCTTCGTCCGAGGGGACGCCACCGCGGCCGAGGCCGTCGACCTGATCGCCAAGCACGGCCACTCCACCTACCCCGTCCTCGGCCACCACCCCGACGACGTCCCGGGCGTTCTGGGCGTACGCGAGCTGATGCGCCTGCCGGCCCATGAGCTGACCCGGGCCACCGCGGGCGCCCTCGCCCGCAGCCCGCTGCTGCTGCCCGACACACTTCCGCTGCCGGAGGCGGTCGCGCAGATGCGGGAGCGGGACGACGAGTTCGCGGTCGTCCTGGACGAGCACGGCGGAGTCGCCGGCATCGTCACCTACGAGGACATCGCCGAGGAGCTGGTCGGTGACATCGCCGACGAGACCGACACCGTCACCGAACCCGCCGTGCCCGACGGGCAGGGCTGGCTGGTCGACGCGGGCCGCCGCCTCGACGAGATCGCCGACGCCACCGGCGTCGAACTGCCCGAGGAGGAGGACTACGACACCGTCGCAGGACTCGTCGTGGACCGCCTCGGCCGCTTCCCGGCGATCGGCGACCGGATCACGGTCGACCTGGCGGACGGCGGGCACGCGGTGATCGACGTACGGACCCTCGACCGCCATGTGCCCGAGCGCGTCCGCATCCAGAAGTCGACCGAGGAGGGCCGGGCATGAGCTTCCCGATGGCGCTCTTCGTCACCGTCCTGCTGCTGATCGGCAGCGGGTTCTTCGTCGCTGCGGAGTTCGCCCTGGTCGCCGCCAAGCGGCACCGCATGGAGAAGGCCGCGGCGGAAGGCCGGCGCGGTGCCAAGGCGGCCCTGGCGGGGATGCGCGAGCTGTCGCTGATGCTGGCCGGCGCGCAGCTGGGCATCACCGTCTGCACCCTGGGCCTCGGTTCGGTCTCCAAGCCCGCGATCTCCCACGAACTCGACCCCCTGCTGCACGACGTGGGCCTGCCCAGCGCGGTCAGCTACGGCGTGGCCTTCGTGGTCGCCATGGTCGTCGTGGTGTTCCTGCACATGGTGCTCGGCGAGATGGCCCCCAAGTCCTGGGCGATCGCCCATCCCGAGCGTTCCGCGATGCTGCTCGCGCCGCCCTTCCGGGGCGTGGTCAAGGTCGTCCGGCCGCTGATCTCGGTGCTGAACAGGATGAGCAACGCACTGGTACGGCTGTGCCGGGTCACCCCGCGCGACGAACTGGCCGCGGTGCACAACCGGGAGCAACTCACCCACCTGGTCGAGGAGTCGAAGCGGCTCGGACTGATCAGCGAGGCCGACTCGGAGCTGCTCACCCGCTCGCTCACCGAGCCCGAGACCCCCGTCGCCGACCTCCGGATCCCGGCCGCGGAGATCACCTCGGTGGTCGGCGCCGCCGACCTCGAGACCATCCTGCGCACGGCCGCCGACCACGACCGCACCCGCATGCTGGTCCGTGAGGGCGACCTTGTCCTCGGCTCCCTCCATGCCCGCGACGCGCTGGTCGCCCGCGCCCAGGGCCGCACCGGCACCGCGCGCACCCTCGCCCGCCCGGTCCCGGAACTGACGGAGGACACCAAGGTCGCCGACGCGATCGACCTCCTCCGCCGTAACCGGGCCTCCCTGGCGGTCGTACGCGACGAGGCGGGCGCGCTCACGGGCATGGTGACGCTGGACGACCTGCTGGCGCGTTACCTGCAACCGCAGTCGGGCTGAGCCGCGCTCGGCGTGGACACATGAGCCGCGTGGACACATGAGCAAAGGCAAGGAGGTCCACCTCCTTGCCCTCTTCAACGTATAGCCCACGGGGGGCCTTGCGGCAAGGCCCCGGGGGTGCCGCACAATCCCTGTCCGAGGCCAGTACCTGCGGAAACGGGGGACTTCAGTGTTCGATGTGATCATCGCCGGTGGCGGACCGACCGGTCTGATGCTGGCCGCCGAGTTGCGGTTGCACGGTGTGCGGGTGGTCGTGCTGGAGAAGGCCGCGGAGCCGACCGAGATCGTCCGCTCGCTCGGTCTGCACGTGCGCAGCATCGAGGTGATGGACCAGCGCGGGCTGCTGGAGCGGTTCCTCGCGCACGGCAGGCGGTTGGAGGCAGGCGGTTTCTTCGCCGCCATCGACAAGCCCTGGCCTGCCCGGCTGGACAGCGCGCACGCCTATGTCCTTGGCATTCCGCAGACGGTCACCGACCGCCTGCTGGCCGAGCACGCCGTCGAGCTCGGCACCGAGATCCGGCGCGGCTGCGAGCTGGTCGGGTTGAGCCAGGACGCCGACGGGGTGAGCGCCGAACTCGCCGACGGCACACGGCTGCGCTCGCGCTATCTCGTCGGCTGCGACGGCGGCCGCAGCACGGTGCGCAAGCTGCTCGGTGTCGGTTTCCCCGGCGCGCCCGCCGAGGTGGAGATCCTGCTGGGCGCGATGGAGGTGGGCGTGCCGCCGGAGACGGTGACCGCCGTGGTGAGCGAAGTGCGGCGGACCCAGAAGCTGTTCGGCCTCGGACCCGTCGGGGACGGGCTGTACCGCGTCGTCGTGCCCGCCGAGGCGGTGACCGGGGACCGCTCGGTCGCGCCGACCCTGGAGGAGTTCAAGCGTCGGCTCAGGGCGGTCGCCGGTACGGACTTCGGCGTGCACTCACCACGCTGGCTCTCCCGCTTCGGCGATGCCACCCGGCAGGCCGAGCGCTACCGGGTCGGCCGGGTGCTGCTGGCCGGTGACGCGGCGCACGTCCACCCGCCGGTGGGCGGGCAGGGCCTCAACCTCGGTATCCAGGACGCGTTCAACCTCGGCTGGAAACTGGCCGCCGAGGTGGCCGGCTGGGCACCGTGGGACCTGCTGGACAGCTACCACGCCGAACGGCACCCGGTGGCCGCCGACGTGCTGGACAACACCCGTGCGCAGATGGAGCTGTTGTCCACCGAGCCGGGGCCGCAGGCGGTGCGTCGGCTGCTGGCGCGGCTGATGGACTTCGACGAGGTGAACCGGTACCTGATCGAGAAGATCACCGCGATCGGTGTCCGCTACGACTTCGGTGCGGGCCATCAACTGCTCGGCCGGCGCCTGCGGGACCTCACGCTGAAGCGCGGCCGCCTCTACGGGCTGATGCACGCCGGCCGCGGACTGCTGCTCGACCAGACCGGCCGGCTCTCGGTGGCGGGCTGGTCGGACCGGGTCGACCATGTCGTCGACGTCAGCGAGGAACTGGACGCGCCCGCGGTCCTGCTGCGGCCGGACGGCCATGTGGCGTGGGCCGGCGAGGACCAGCGGGAACTGCTCGACCGGCTGCCCAGGTGGTTCGGCGCGGGCGCCCGCGAGTGAAGCAGGGTGCCGCCATCGGCCCGTATGTCGGCAGATTCCGGAAACGCCCTATTCATGACAATCCGGCCCATCGATCTCCAGGCCTGCCGACGACGCCGTGACGGGGCTGCCACGTCTGCCATCAGGTCTACGAGCGCGTGTTCCCGCTGTACGAGACATCTGCCGGGGCGGGTGGGGCCCGTGCGCGCGTCAGGCCGGACTGTGCCGTCGGCTGTCGGGCATCGGGGTGCGGTCCGCCTCGTCCTGGACGAGCAGGGAGAGCAGTGACGCCACCGTCAGGCCGGCCTCGGCGGGATGGCGCAGGACCTTGCCCGGCTCGATGCGGTAGGTGTTGGTGCGACCCTCCCGTACGTGCGAGAGGTATCCGTCCTGCTCCAGATCGGAAATGATCTTCTGGACGGCGCGTTCGGTGAGGCGGCAGCGCGCCGCGATGTCGCGGATCCGGGCGCTGTGATTGTCGGCGATCACGGCCAGCACCCGTGCGTGATTGGTGACGAACGTCCATCCGGTGTGAGATTCGGGCACTCCATCCATGGCAGCAGTCTAGCGATCTGACATTCACGCATTCAAAAACCTGAACGTAATTTCATGTATTAGTTGACGTGTGTGGGTGAGGAGAGAGAGCCTGAGAGGCAGAGGCAGCCGAGCACATGAGGGAGAGGGACATGCCGGAACCTGCGCACTCGGCGCAGCGCCTCACCACGCTGGACGCGCGTCCGCCGTGTCTGGCCACGATCGAGGCCGTGGTGGCCGGGGAACGGACGGACGTCACCTGCCGCGGTGAGTTCGACATCGGAGCCCAGGCGCTCCAGTCCGAGCTGTACGCCGTCCTCGACCGCTCGGCCACCGGGGTGGACCTGGATCTGGGCGGAGTCGGATTCTGCGACTGCGGCGGCCTCAACCTCCTGCTGGACCTGCGCCGGGAGGCCCTCGCCCAGGGCAAGACGGTCACCGTCCAGGCGTACAGCCCGGCCGTCGGACGCCTGCTCGACCTGACCGGAGCCCGGGAGCTGTTCGTGACCGAGGACTCCGGAAACTCCGACGCCCCGGCCGCCGAGCACGCGCCGGTCCCCGACGAGCGGTCCCAGGCCGTGGAGGTCGACCAGGAGCTGCGCCTGGAGGTCGACCAGCTGCGCCGGGCGATGCGGACCCGGCCGACGATCGACGTGGCCCGCGGGATCGTCATGGCCACCTTCGGGCTGAGCGCCGAGGACGCCTGGACGGTGCTCGTCACCGCCTCCCAGAACACCAACACCAAGCTGCACCACCTCGCGCAGGACCTGGTGGGAGCCGTCCACGGCGCGCAGGTGCCGGAGGAGCTGCGACAGCAGATGGCGGTGGCCGTCGCCAAGGTGCGGGATGCGGGACCGGAGTCTCAGAGCCCCCTGCCCCGACCGGCTGTGTGACGTCCAGGAGCCCCCGACTGACCGCTGCCGACGAGCGGCACCTCGCGGCCACCGCGGAACGCCTGGAGTGACCTCCGACCCCCGACCCGTCAACTCCGGTGCGGGGGCGACCGCTTGGCCCACCGGATCGTATGCGCCGGCCTTTCGGGACGGGTCGATGTGGTGCGGGCTCCGCGCCGTGCCCGGCGCCGCGGTGGGCGGGGTGGTGCGTGTCGAGAAGTCCGGCTCGGCTCCGACGTATCCGGTGCAAGGGTCACGGCACACGAGAACCCGGAGGACCGGCCATGCAGACCCGGACACAGCCCCTGATCGTCGATGTGTTCCTCTCCGTCGACGGATGGGCCGGCGGGGCGACCTCGCCCGGCTACTTCGGATACCCCGGCCCCGAGCTCGAGGAGTGGATCACCGCCGAACTCGCCCTGCCGCAACTCGTGATCCTCGGACGACGGACCTACGAGGCGCTCGCGGGCTTGCCCGAGGAGGCGTGGGACGCGTCGTCGCATCGGCTGGCCCGGCTGAACAAGGTCGTGTTCTCGGGGACACTGGAGGCGGCCTCGTGGCCGAACACCCGCGTCTGCCGGGACGACGTCGTCGCCGAGGTCAGCCGGCTCAAGCGCGAGAGTGACGTACCGCTCCGCACCATGGGGAGCCTCTCCGTGGCACGGCAGCTGTGTGGCGCCGGCCTCGTCGACCGGCTCAGGCTCATGACGTTCCCCTTGCTGCTGGGGGCGTCGGGCCGCGAGCCGTTCTTCGCGGGCATCGCCTCTGCCGACCTGGCCCTGATCGGCCACCGGGTCCTGGACGGGCGGGTTGTGCTGCTGGAGTACCGGCCGACCGGCAGGGACATTCCACGGGCCTGACCGCCAGAACCGGCTCTTCTACGGCCCGTTGCGGGGCGGCTCCGCTGTCGAGCACCGGCGGATCTTCGTCCCCGACCACGTCGACCTCGTCGAGAGCCCCCGCAGCCCGTCGGCGATCGCCCGGCTGGGACACCTACCTGCGCTCGGTGTCCTGACCGAACGCCTCGAGGATCCGCTCGGCGGCCAGCGTGGCCGTCAACCGGCCCTCCCTGACCTGCTGTTCGAGGTCCGGGGCGAGGGACCGCACGGCCGGGTCGGCGTGCAGGCGGCCGAGGAGCTCGTCCCGCACCATCGCCCAGGCCCAGCCGACCTGCTGGTCCCGCCGCTTGGCGGTGAGCCGCCCGGCGGAGTCGAGGAGCGTCCGGTGCTGCTCGAGCCGCTCCCACACCACGTCCAGGCCGGTCGACTCGCGGGCACTGCAACTGAGCACCGGGGGAGTCCAGAAGGCGTCCTTGCCGTGCATGAGCCGCAGTGCGCCCGCCAGTTCACGTGCGGCCGAGCGGGCGTCGCGCTCGTGCGGGCCGTCCGCCTTGTTGACCGCGATCACGTCGGCGAGTTCCAGGACACCCTTCTTGATGCCCTGGAGCTGATCGCCGGTGCGGGCCAGGCTCAGCAGCAGGAAGGAGTCGACCATGTCGGCGACCGCGGTCTCCGACTGCCCGACGCCGACGGTCTCGACCAGGATCACGTCGTAACCGGCGGCCTCCATCACGACCATCGACTCCCGGGTCGCCTTCGCCACTCCGCCGAGCGTGCCCGCGCTGGGGGAGGGCCGTACGAAGGCGGCCGGGTCGACGGCCAGGCGCTCCATCCGGGTCTTGTCCCCGAGGATCGAGCCACCGGTGCGGCTGGAGGAGGGGTCCACGGCGAGGACGGCCACTCGGTGCCCCAGCGAGGTCAGCATCGTGCCGAACGCGTCGATGAACGTCGACTTGCCCACGCCCGGCACCCCGCTCACCCCGATCCGCCGGGCCCGGCCGCTGTGCGGGAGCAGCTCGGTGAGCAACTCCTGTGCCTGCGACCGGTGTCGGGGGTGCGTGGACTCGACGAGTGTGATCGCGCGGGCCACGATCGCCCGCTTCCCGTCGAGCACGCCCTTCACATACGCGTCGAGATCGATCACTGCCCGTGCCCGAGGTCGGCCGACAGACGCTCGACCAGGTCGTACGCCGCGTCCGGGATCACCGTCCCCGGCGGGAACACGGCCGCCGCGCCCATCTCCAGGAGGGTCGGTACGTCCTGCGGCGGGATGACCCCGCCCACCACGATCATGATGTCCTCCCGGCCCTCCTCGGCGAGCGCCTCGCGCAGCGCCGGTACGAGGGTGAGGTGCCCCGCGGCCAGGGACGAGACGCCGACGATGTGCACGTCCGCCTCCACGGCCTGCCGGGCCACCTCGCCCGGCGTCTGGAACAGCGGGCCGACATCGACGTCGAAGCCGAGGTCGGCGAAGGCGGTGGCGATCACCTTCTGGCCGCGGTCGTGGCCGTCCTGGCCCATCTTGGCGACCAGGATGCGCGGACGGCGGCCCTCGGCCTCGCCGAAGGCGTCCACGAGCGCGCGGGTGCGGTCCACGTTCGGGGACTCCCCTGCTTCGTTGCGGTACACGCCGGAGATCGTACGGATCTGGCTCGCGTGCCGGCCGTACACCTTCTCCAGGGCGTCGGAGATCTCGCCGACGGTGGCCTTCGCACGGGCCGCGTGCACGGCCAGCTCCAGCAGGTTGCCGTCGCCGTCGGCGGCCCGGGTCAGCGCGTCCAGCGCGTCCCGGCACGCGGTCTCGTCCCGCTCGGCGCGCAGCCGCCGCAGCTTCTCGATCTGCTGGGTCCGCACGGAGGAGTTGTCGACCTTGAGGACGTCGATCGCCTCGTCGGTCTCGACCCGGTACTTGTTGACGCCGATCACCGGCTGGCGTCCGGAGTCGATGCGGGCCTGGGTGCGGGCCGCGGCCTCCTCGATGCGCAGCTTGGGGATGCCGGCGTCGATCGCCTTGGCCATCCCGCCGGCCGCCTCCACCTCCTGGATGTGCTGCCAGGCCTTGCGCGCAAGGTCGTAGGTCAGCCTCTCCACGTACGCGCTGCCGCCCCACGGGTCGATGACCCGGGTGGTGCCGGACTCCTGCTGGATCAGGAGCTGGGTGTTGCGGGCGATGCGCGCGGAGAAGTCGGTGGGCAACGCCAGTGCCTCGTCGAGGGCGTTGGTGTGCAGCGACTGGGTGTGGCCCTGCGTCGCCGCCATCGCCTCGACGCAGGTGCGCGTCACGTTGTTGAAGACGTCCTGCGCGGTCAGCGACCAGCCCGAGGTCTGCGAATGGGTGCGCAGGGAGAGGGACTTGGGGTTCTGCGGGTCGAACTGCCGGACCAGCTTGGCCCACAGCAGGCGCGCCGCGCGCAGCTTGGCGATCTCCATGAAGAAGTTCATGCCGATCGCCCAGAAGAAGGACAGCCGGGGCGCGAACGCGTCCACGTCCAGGCCGACTTCACGCCCCGCCCGGAGGTACTCCACGCCGTCCGCGAGGGTGTACGCCAGCTCCAGGTCGGCCGTGGCACCGGCCTCCTGGATGTGGTAGCCCGAGATGGAGATCGAGTTGTAGCGGGGCATCCGCTGCGAGCTGTAGGCGAAGATGTCGGAGATGATCCGCATCGACGGCTTCGGCGGATAGATGTAGGTGTTACGGACCATGAACTCCTTGAGGATGTCGTTCTGGATGGTCCCGGCCAACTTCTCGGGCGGTACGCCCTGTTCCTCCGCGGCGACGATGTACAGCGCCAGCACCGGCAGCACGGCACCGTTCATCGTCATCGACACGGACATCTTGTCCAGCGGGATGCCGTCGAAGAGCTGCCGCATGTCGAGGATCGAGTCGATGGCGACCCCCGCCATGCCGACGTCACCGGTCACCCGCGGGTGGTCGCTGTCGTAACCGCGGTGCGTGGGCAGGTCGAAGGCGACCGACAGGCCCTTCTGGCCGGCCGCGAGGTTGCGCCGGTAGAACGCGTTGGACTCCTCGGCGGTGGAGAAGCCCGCGTACTGGCGGATCGTCCAGGGCTGGTTGACGTACATCGTCGGATACGGCCCGCGCAGATACGGGGCCACACCCGGGTACGTCTCCAGGAAGTCCAGGCCCTCCAGGTCGGCGCCGGTGTAGAGCGGCTTGACCTCGATGCCCTCCGGCGTCTCCCAGACCGGCTCCGCGCCCTCGGTGGCGTTCTTGACGGCCGTACGCCACTCGTCGGCGCTGCCGTCGGTGGCCGGGGTTCCCAGCTCGATCCCGGCGAAGTCGGGGATGGACGGGCCAACAGGGGCGGTCATCAGGACACTCCCATGCGGTCGAGGGTGGCGGTGAGCACGGCGACAGCGTCGCAGCCCGCGAAGACGTAGGAGTCCACGCCGGAGTACTGCCCGGGCCGCCCGGCGAGGAACACGTGCCGTGCGCCTGCCGCCTTCAGGGTCCCGGCGACGTCGTCGGCCCGTTCCTCGTACAGCGCGTCGCTGGAGCACAGGCAGACCTCGGTCGCGCCGCTCTCCTCGAAGGTGCCCTCGGTGACGGGCTCGATGCCGCCGGCCTGGAAGAGGTTGGCGGCGAAGGTCGTGCGGGCGGTGTGGGCGGCGGCGGGGCCGATCGCGGCCAGGAAGACCCGCGGCCGGGACCCGGTCGCCGCGAGGTGGGCGTCGGAGCGGGCGCGCAGCTCCTCGTACGCCTCGTCGCGCCGCACGCGGGGCAGACCGCCCGCCGGCTGCTCGGGGGCGGGGTCCCGCACGACCGGCTTCTCGGACAGGAAGGGGAACTCGCTGACGCCGGTGACGGGTTCGCGGCGCGTCGCGAGCTTCTTGGAGCGCTGCGCCCACGTCGTCGCCAGGTCCGTGCGGAGGCGGCCGGAGCGCAGGACGGCCGCCTGGCCGCCGTCGCGTTCGATCGTCCGGAAGAACCGCCAGGCGGCCTCGGCGAGTTCGTCGGTGAGCCGCTCCACGTACCAGGAGCCGCCCGCCGGGTCGATCACCCGGGACAGGTGGGACTCCTCGACCAGGATCGTCGAGGTGTTGCGGGCGATCCGCCGGGCGAAGGCGTCCGGCAGACCGAGCGCGTGGTCGAAGGACAGCACGGTGACGGCGTCGGCCCCGCCGACCCCGGCGGCCAGGGTGGCGATCGTCGCGCGCAGCATGTTCACCCACGGGTCGCGACGGGTCATCATCACCGGCGACACCACGGCGTGCTGCGCCTGCGCTCCGGCGCCGGGCGCACCGCACACCTCGGCGACCCGCGCCCACAGCCGGCGCGCGGCCCGCAGCTTGGCGATCGTCAGGAACTGGTCGGCCGTCGCCGCGTACCGGAACTCCAGCTGGGCGCAGGCCTGTTCCACACTCAGTCCGGCCTCGGTCAGCTCCCGCAGATAGGCGACCCCGGTGGCGATCGAGGCGCCCAGCTCCTGCGCGGCCGAACCGCCGGCCTCGTGGTACGGCAGCGCGTCCACGGTCATCGCCCGCAGCCCGGGGTACTCCTCGGCGCACCGGCGTGCGAGCGGGACGACCGGCGCGAGGTCCGACGCCTCGCCCGTACGCGCCTGGTGGCCCAGCGGGTCGGCGCCGAGGGTGCCGCGCGCGGCCTTCCTGTCGATGCCGCGCTCGTCGTAGAGCCGCAGCAACTCCTGTGCGGCGGAGGCGACTTGGCTGCCGGCGTCCAGGGCGATCGGCGCGAGGTCGAGGTAGACGCCGTCGAGGACCTTGCCGAGCGAGGCGACCGGGATGCCGCCCTCGCCCGCGACCAGCCACAGCGAGGTGACGCCGTTCTCCAGGTCCGTGAGCACCGCGGTGTTGTCGGCGACCGCGTGCCGCTGCCGTACGTCCCAGCCGCCGGTGGTGTTCCCCTCGGCGCGGGCGCCGCGCACGAAGGGTGCGAAGCCGGGGAAACCGGGGTGGGGCGCGACATCGTGCGCGGTGTACAGGGGGCGGGTGCGCAGCCCGTCCTCGAGCGCGGTGGACAGGGCGTCCTCAGCTGCCGTGCCGGAGACTTCCTTGCCCGACTTGCGCAGGACACCCGCCACCAGGCCGTGCCACTGTTCAAGGTTCGCGTCAGGGAACTCGGCGGCCAGCGAGAGCCCGTCGTCAGGCAGGACCGTCATGCTCGGATGCTAGGCCAGACCCCCAAAGGAGCAGGAGGGGGCACGGCTGTGACCTTGCCCGCAACGAGAATGTGACCCCGGTCTCGCGGGCCCCGGCAGGCGGAGTCCCGACGTCACGGACGGCGAGCGCGACACCGTCATGTGCCGCTCGCACCGGGACCGGACCCCGGTGCGCCGATCGCGCGAGGTATCTGCTTGCGAGAGGTCACGCCGAGCTTGCGGAACACCTTGTTCATGTGGAACTCCACGGTCGACGTGGTCACGAACAACCGCGTCGCGATCTCCGCGTTCGTCAGCCCCGAAACGGCCATGGAGGCCACCTGCCGTTCCCGGGGCGTGAGATCGAACCTGGTCTCCTCCGTCCGCCTGCGGGCCGTCTCACCGGTGGCCAGCAACTCGATCCGGGCCCGTTCGGCGTACGGCAGCGCGCCGAAGGCGTCGAAGCTCTCGTACGCGGCACGCAGCTGTGTCCTGGCATCGGAACGCCGCCTGCCCCGGCGCAGCCACTCACCGAACAGCAGCCGGGCCCGGGCCCGCTCCAGCGCCACGGGAACCTGCCCCAGCAGGTCGACCGACTCCTGGTAGTACTTCTCGGCTTCGCCGCCGTCGGCTGTCAGCGCCCGGCCGAGCGCCAGGGTGCCCAGTGCCCATGGGGTGCCGGCGAGCGGGGCGCGTTCCTCCAGCCGGGCCATGGCCTCGTCGGCACCGGCTCGGTCGCCGGCGCGCACACAGGCCTCCACCAGCAGCGGGAGAACGAGACTGCCGCAGGCCAAGGGGTCGCCGTCAAAAACCGCCCGCGCCTGCTCCAGCGCCTGCCGGTAGCGGCCCCGCCCCAGCTCGAACAGGGTCAGCGCGTGCTGCGCCAGGAGCTGGAGCAGGCCATGGCCGATGCCCCTCATCTCCGTCGTCCGGCGCACCGCCGCCCGCAACTCCGCCTCCCTGCCGGTCAGCGCGAAGAGGTGGAGCCGGTTGATGTCTCCGCCGCCGCGGAAGCCGGTGTCGGCCGCTATGTCCTCGAACTCGGCGTAGCGGACCTCCGCCTCCGCGAACCGTCCGTCCCAGAGGTCGCAGCGCGCCTCGACGAGCAGCGTCATGCCCAGTGCGTACAGCGCGCCGGCGTCGCGGTCCGCCGCCGCCAGACGGCCGGCGATGTCGCGCTCGGCCTGGACGTCCCACAGATCGTCGCAGGCCATGGACAGCATCACCGCGAACGGACTGTTCGCGTCGCCGATCTCGTCGGCGTTCCGCAGCCGGTCCAGGGCGGTGCGCAGCACGGGCGCGCCGTGTTCGTAGCCCCCGGCCACGCGCCGGGCCAGACCCTCCATCAGCAGGTCACGGCCGTACGCGACGGTGTCCGGACGCTGCCGGGCGGCGGCAACGGCGGCCGCGACCTCGGTCAACGACGTGCCCTGCGTACAGCCGTGGGCGACCAGCGCGGCGTGCAGCGCCTCACAGAGCAGCTCCCAGGTCAGCCGCGGGTCCTGCGGACCGAGGCCGGTCACGGCGTCCATCAGCATCGCGGGGACATCGGCGACGACGACCCCGAACATCTGCGCGGTCGCCCGTATCCGCAGCTCGCGCGTGCGCATCACCGGGCCACGGATGTCGGCGCCGGCCAGATCAAGGGCGGTCCGTGCCGCCGACGCGTCGCCCGAGACCAGATGGGCCTGCGCCGCGTCGAGCAGCCGCTCGGCCCGCTTGCCCGGGTCACCGGTGAAGTCGGCGGCACGCGACAGGAACAGCGCCTGCTGGGAGTGACCGCCGCGGGAGCGGGCTCGCTCGGAGGCGGCCGCCAGATCGTCGGCGACCTCGTCGTCCACGCCCCCGGAGGTGGCTTCGGCCCGGTGCCAGGCACGGCGGTCGGCGTCCCGTACGGCGTCGCAGGCGGCGGCCAGCGCCGCATGGGTCCGGCGGCGCTCCGCGGGTTCGGCTCCGGCGTACACCGTGGAGCGGATCAGCGGATGCCGGAAGGCCGTCGGCATGCCCCGGCCGAGAATGCCCGCGAGGACCGCCGGCTCGACGGCGCGGGCCGACAGGCCCAGCCTCCCGGCCGCCCGCCACATCATCCCCGTGTCTCCCGCGGGAGCCGCCGCGAGCAGCAGCAACAGGGCTTCGGTCTCCTGCGGCAGGGCTCGGACGACGCGCTGGAAATGGTCCTTCAGCAGGCGGCCCACCGGCAGCGGATCGGGCAGCGGGGCGATACCGGACAGCTGCTCCGGGGCGAGGGCGTCGGCCAGTTCCAGCAGCGCGAGCGGATTGCCGCCGGTGCCGGTGACGATCCGGTCGGCCACGGCCGGGTCCACCCGCCGGGTGCCGAAGGAGAGCAGCACCTTGGCCTCGGACTCGGGCAGACCGGTCACGGCGTGCGCGCCCAGCGCGTCGAACAGGCCCGCACCGCCGAGCGCATCGCGGACGGCGATGATCAGGCCCAGGGAGTCGGCATGCAGCCGGCGAGCGGCGAACGCGAGCGCCTCGGCCGACTCCCGGTCCAGCCACTGGGCGTCGTCCACCAGGAAGAGCAGGGGCTGATCGGCGGCGACCTCGGACAACAGGGTCAGCGTCGCGAGGCCGACCAGGTAGCGGTCCGCGGGCGGCCCCTTCGCCAGGCCCAGAGCCGCGCTCAGCGCGGTCCGCTGCGGCTCGGGCAGCCTGGCCGCCCGGTGCAGGAACGGCCGCAGCAGCCGGTGCAGCGCGCCGAAGCCAAGACCGGTCTCCTGCTCGACCGCGGTCAGCCGGACCACGCGCAGATCCGCGGCCCGGGCCGCGGCGTGATCCAGCAGCCGGGTCTTGCCGATTCCGGGCTCGCCGGTCAGGACCAGGGCTCCGCTCAGCCCGTCGCGCACGGCGTCGAGCAGCCGTCCTATGGCCTCCCGTTCCGCGTGACGACCGACCATGGCCGGGGACTTCCCGGATGCCTGCTGGATGCCGTTCCCCACCATGGGACCGCTCCCCGACTCGTCGAGACCCTGTGAGGGGAACGCTAGGAGCGCCGCACGGTCGGCGGCGAGCGTCATGTGACGGTGGTCAGGACAGTGCGCTGACCACCGTCCGCAGCTCGGCGCGCGAGACCACGCCCAGCTTGGGAAAGATCCGGTGGAGATGCGAGCTGACGGTGCGGTGCGACAGGTAGAGCCGCTGGCCTATCTCGCGGTTGGTCAGTCCGTCGGCGGCGAGCCGGACGATCTGCAACTCGTGGGCGGTCAGCTGGTCCCGGGCGTCCGGGGCCCGGCGGCGGCTGGTCTCACCCGCGGCCCGCAGTTCCCGGCGGGCCTTCTCCCCCCACGGGATCGCGCCGAGCGCGTCGAACATGTCGCGGGCCGCCCGGAGGTGGTCGCGGGACTCGACACTGCGCCGACGGCGCCGGAGCCACTCGCCATAGGCCAGGTGGGTCCGGGCCCTGATCAGTGGCCAGGCGCTGAGATCGGCGCCCAACGCGGCCGTGAAGAGCGGATCGGCGTCCTCGTCGGAGGCCAGCAGGGCCCGGGCCAGACGCAGGTCGGCGTGCAGCACCGGCGCGGGGGTCACCTGGGCGACCTCTTCCAGCTCCGCCACGATCGGGAGCACGGCTGCCGGCCGCCCGCAGTGCGTCGCCGCGTCCACGAGGTCGCCCACGGTCGTCAGCCGCAGGGCGACCTGGTAGGCGGGGTCCGCCGGATCGTGAAGCCGGCGGACATGACCGAGGGCCTCCTCGAACCGCCCGGCGCCCAACGCGGCCAGCCCCCGTGCCATCGTCGCGGTGGCCAGTACCGGACGCGCCCCGGCCGGAAGCCCGATCTCCTCCGCCTCCTCGGCCAGCCGCAGGGCGGAGTCCTCCTCACCCCGCAGCGCGGCCAGTTTGGCCGCGGTGGCGGTCATCAACGCGTACATCATCGTCTGGCTGGTCTCGCGCGCCAGCCTCCGTGATTCCTCGGTCGCCGCGATGGCCGCACCGAGGTCGCCCACCACCAGGGCGCTCCACGCGTCCGCACCGACCGTGCGGGCCAACAGCCCCAGCCGTCCCTGGACACGCAGCGGCGCACCGCCGGCCGCCGAGAACGCCCGGGCCAGGTCGTAGCCGCCGACGAGCAGCGAGGCGGTGCTGAGCATGCGGTAGGCGCGGCCGTCGTCACCGTCTTTCAACGCGACGTGCCGGGCACGGTCCAGGACGAAGGCGCCGCGGTCGACCGGCGCGGCGTAGGCACAGATGGCCAGCCGCCACGGATCGAGTTCGTCCAACCCCATCCGCTCCACGGCCCGAAGGACCCCGCGGCGTCCCTCCGCCCCCGGTTCGGACCAGAAGCACAATTGCGCGGCGCTCCACAGGATCCGCAGCGCCAGCGGGCGGTCCTCCGCGGCCATCTCCTCGGCGAGTGCCGTCAGGGAGACGGCGCCGGACGCGTGGCCGTGCAGTCCCTCGTCGAAGCTACCGCGCAGCCAGACGACCGTGGCGTGCTGCCGCCGCGACAGCGGGCCGGTGAGCGCCTGGTCAAGGAGCCGGGTCACGGTCTCGGGCCGGCCGAGCTCGACGGCGAAGTCGGCCGCCCGCAACAGCCGTTCCGCTCGGTGGCCGATGTCCTCGCTGAGCGCGGCGGCCTGTTCGAGGGCCGTGACGGCCGCCGCGACGCCGCCGCGGCGCGCGGCCCGGTGAGCGGCCTCCTCCAACGCGGCGGCGACCGCCTCCGCCGGGCCTTCGGCCGCGGCCGCCCGGTGACGTATCTGCCGGTCCGGTTCCTGATCGAGTACGGCGCAGAGGGCGGCGTGCGCGGCGCGGCGGACGCCGCCGGGCATGGTCTGCTGGATCGCCGACCGCATCAGCGGATGCCCGAAGCGCAGCTCGGTGCCGACGACGTGGACGAGCCGGGCACGCACGGCCGGGTCGAGCTCCGCGGCCGAGACCGTCGCACCGGTCAGCCGGCGGGTCGCGGCGTAGATCTCGGGAAGCGACGGACTGTCGTCGAGAGCCGCGATCCGCAGCAGGGCTCGGGTGAGGTCCGGCAGGGTCTCCAGGCGGTCGGTGAAGGCCCGCTCGAGCCGCTCGGTGAGGGGCAGGTGGGAGACGTGCGGATCGGCCGACGCGCCGAGGGTGCGCGACAGCTCCGTCAGGGCCAAGGGGTTCCCGGCTGCCTCGGCCAGCAGTCGGCGATGTGCCGTCGGACGCAGGTCGGGAGCGTGGTCCGCCAGGAGTTCCGCGGCCTGGCCGTCGGTGAGCGGGGCCAGGGTCACGGAGGTGAGTTCGTCGGGGCTCAGACGCGACCGGTAGCCGTCGCGTGCGGCTCCCACCATGACCACCGGCTCCGTACCGGCCCTGCGCGCCACGAAGGCCAGCACGCCGGCCGTGGCGTCGTCGAGCCACTGGACGTCGTCGGCCAGGACCAGCACCGGGGCGACGGCGGCGGCGTCGGCCAGGAGGTTGAGAACCGCCAGACCGACCAGGAAGACGTCCGGGACAGCGGCCCCGGCGTGCCCGAGGGCGGTGTCCAGGGCCTGCCGGTGCGGCGCGGCGAGCTCGGCGGCTCCCGCGGCCAACGGGCGGAGAACCAGTTGCAGACCGGCGTAGGGGATGTCGCTCTCGGCCTCGACACCGCTGGTGCGCAGAATCCGGTAGCCGAGCCTCTCGGCGAGAGCGGCGGCCTCGGCGAGCAACGCCGTCTTCCCGATTCCGGGCGCCCCACGGACCAGCAGCGCGCTCCCGTGGCTCCGCGGATCGGCAAGCAACCGGCGCAACAGATCCAGCTGGTCGTCCCGACCGATGAGCTCCACGTTCCCCCCATCAGCCGGGTCCCCGGGACCCGGTCTGTCTGGAAGGTCAGAGTACTGCTCCGAAAAAGGCGGTGTCCGTACGGCGCCTCGGATCCGGTCTCCGCACGGTCCGTGGGCCACCTGGCCCGGTGTCAGGGAAGGAGTCCGTCAGAGGGCGTCGATCATGCCGCCGTCGATCAGGAAGTCCGCGCCGGTGATGTTCCCCGAGCGCCGGCTCGCCAGGTAGAGGACGAGGTCGGCGACCTCGGCCGGGGTGCTGAAGCGCCCGGTGGCGGCCGCCCCGGCGGCGTTGCGGGCGACCTCGCCCGGATCGACGCCCAGTGACTGCCCGACGGTGTCGGCGACACCGCCCGCGCCCTTCCACAGCGCGGTCTCGACCGGCCCGGGACTCACCGTGTTGACGCGGACGCCGTCCGGCCCGACCTGCTTGGACAGGGCCTTGCAGAAGTTCGTCAGCGCCGCTTTGGCGGCGCTGTAGTCGATGACCAGCGGATCGGGCAGGCGGGCGTTGACCGAGGAGACGGTGACGATCCGTCCGTCGCCACTCGCGATCAGGTGAGGGAGCGCGGCACGCGTGGCCCGCACGGCGGCCCTGAAGTTGATCGTGAAGGCCCAGTCCCAGTCGGCGTCGGACACGGCCTGGAAACCGTCGACGCGCGGACGCACCGCGCCGACGTTGTTCACCAGCACGTCGACGCCGCCGTACCCGGCGACCGCCTCCGCCACCAGCGCGGCCGGGGCGCCGGGCTCGGTCAGGTCCAGCTCCACGACGGTGAGTTCGGCGCCGCCCTTGACCAGAGCGTCGAGGCCGTCGGTACGTCGTCTCGACCCCGCGACGACGCGGGCGCCGGCGCCGAGGAGCGCCTCGACGACCGCCAGGCCGATCCCGCGCCCGGCCCCTGTGACCACGGCACTGCGCCCGGCCAGACCGAGGTCGAAGGCGGCGGGCCCGAAGGTGCTCGACGTCATCGCGCGTCCCCCAGGTTCTGCCGGCCCAGCCAGGCCAGGACCGTCTCGGCCACCTCGCGCCAGCCGCTGTCGATGGTCAGGGAGTGCCCGCGATCGGGGAAGCCGATGATGTCGGTGACGGCGTCGGAGTGCCGGTACTGCTTGAGGGTCGCGCGGGTGACGGTCTCGGGAACGGTGTGGTCCTTGCCGCCCGAGATCAGCAGCAGCGGGCCCCGTCCGTTGTTCCCGGTGGCGACCTTCGCCGCGGAGTGCGGGTTGAAGTTGGCGGAGGCCGCCTCGTAGAGCGGCTTGCCGGGGGCCGGGATGGTCCAGCGTTCGTACAGCGCCGCGGACTCCTCCTCGGAGACCGCGTTGCCGAAGGCGAACCGGAACTGCTCAGCGGTCAAGGACACCGCGCGGCGCTTGTTGGCGGGGTTCCTGAACACCGGGAGGGTGGCCCTGAGCGCCGAAAGCGGCACCGGCAGGACGCCCTTGATCTGCGCGGCGTCGATCGCGACGGCCGCGGCGGCGCGGTCCTGGCCGAGCAGCTTCTGCGCGATCATGCCGCCGAAGGAGTGACCGATCAGGACGGGCGGCACGGGCAGCTCGGCGATCAGTGCCGCGTAGTGCTCCACGACGTCGTCGATGCCGTGGTCGGCGATGCTCTCCGGGTTCGCCCGGGCCTCGGCGACGGTGTCGGGGTCGCCCGGCCAGCCCGGGGCGGACGGGTCGTAGCCCTCCTTGCGGAACAGGTCGATCCACGGCTGCCATGAGGCGCTGTGCAGCCACAGCCCGTGGATGAAGTAGACGGGGATCGGCATGGTCATGGCTCAGTCCTCCTGCGTGGCGACGTGCCGTTGCGACAGTGGCTCACACAACCCGAGTTTCGGCGCGTTCGAACCGGGGTGACACCCCAGTCCTTCACGGCCGGACGCCGAGCGGCCCCGGGCTCGCCCCTCGGCCCGAAAGGCGGCCGCCTCCGATCGGGTGCTGTGTGCCCGCTGAGGAGTGTTTCGCCGCCGCTGGGTACTCGCCGACCGTTCCGGCGGGGCACAGACAGAACGGCGGCTGTGCCGGCGCCGCGAGCGAGCGAGTCCGGTGGGTGGCAGAAGGAGCGGTTCGCGTGGAGCGGATGCGTTGCGGGTCCGGCCGGGAGGACGGATGAGGACGACACGGCGTCGGCCGGCACCGCCCTCGTCCGCGCGGCGGGCGGACGGCCGGGTCCGCCGGCCCGGGGAGCGCCTCGTGGACGCGGCCGACGGGCGCCTGCCCGTGCTCGACGGTGGCGGGCGGATGCTGCGCAAGGCGTTCCCCGACCACTGGTCGTTCCTCCTGGGTGAGATCGCGCTCTACAGCCTGATCGTCCTGGTGCTCACCGGGGTCTGGCTGACGTTCTTCTTCCACCCGGAGATGAGAGAGGTGGTGTACCAGGGGCAGTACGTGCCTCTGCGCGGCGTGCGGATGTCCGCGGCCTTCGACTCCACCCTGCACATCAGCTTCGACGTACGTGGCGGGCTCCTCGTCCGGCAGACGCATCACTGGGCGGCGCTCGTCTTCGTCGCCGCGATCGGCCTGCATCTGCTGCGGATCTTCTTCACCGGGGCCTTCCGCAGGCCCCGGGAGGTGAACTGGGTCATCGGCGTCACGCTGTTCGTGCTCGCGCTCGCCGAGGGCTTCGCGGGCTACTCGCTCCCCGACGACCTGCTGTCCGGCACGGGGCTGCGCATCGCGCAGGGCATCATGCTGTCGATCCCGGTGGTGGGCACGTATGTGAGCATGTTCGTGTTCGGCGCCGAGTACCCCGGCGAGGACATCGTCCCGCGGCTGTACGGCATGCACATCCTGCTGTTGCCCGGGGCGTTGATCGCCCTGGTCACGGTGCATCTGATCCTGGTGTTCTACCTGAAGCACACCCAGTGGCGAGGCCCCGGACACTCGAACCGCAATGCGGTCGGCAAGCCGTTCTACCCGCAGTTCATGGCCTCCTCCGGTGGCCTGTTCCTCATGGTCTTCGGGGTCCTGGCGCTGCTCGGCGGCGTCGCCCAGGTCAACCCGGTGTGGGTGTACGGCCCCTACCGGCCGGACCAGGCGTCGACCGGTTCCCAGCCCGACTGGTACGTCGGTTTCCTGGAGGGCGCGCTACGGCTCGTACCCCCGTGGGAGACGACCCTCGCCGGACACACCCTCATGTGGAACGTGCTGCTCCCGGCGGTCGTCCTGCCCGCGCTGCTGTTCCTGGTGCTGTATCTGTACCCCTTCGTCGAGCAGCGGCTGACCGGGGAACGGAGGCAGGAGCAGCACCTGTGCGACCGGCCGCGGGAACGTCCCGTCCGTACCGGTCTCGGTGCCGCCGGGATCACCTTCTACGGCGTTCTGCTGCTGGCCGGCGGCAACGACGTCGTGGCCCAGACCTTCCGGATCTCACTGAACACGCTCACCTGGGTGCTGCGCATCGCCCTGGTGGTGGCGCCGGTGCTGGTCTTCCTGCTCACGCGTCGGCTCTGCCACGCCCTCCTGGACGCCGAACGCGAGACGCTGGAGGAGGGCGAGGAGACCGGTGAGGTGCGCCAGAACGTGGCGGGCGGATACGAGAGCGGACACCGCCCCGTCGACCACGTCCGGCCCGGGGCTCCCCGGGCCCCGATCAGCTCTGCCGACGGGCGTACTGGAACACCAACCCGAGAACACCCCGAGCCAGCACCCCGAAGCCGATGAGGAAGAGCCACAGTCCGTAGACCACTCCGGTGGACGCGATCGCGAAGCCGAGCGCGGTGACGACCGGCCACGGGCTCTTCGGCGGGAAGAACTCCAACGGCCCGGCCGCGTCCACCACTTCCGCGTCCGTACGGTCCTGCGGGCGCCGGCCCTTGCGCCGGTACTGCACGGCGCAGAAGAAGCTCACCAGGGCGCCCATCAGGAAGGCGACCACCAGCGCCGCCGTCCCGGCGGGATCGCGGGACCACCAGCCGTAGAGCGCGGCGGCACCCGCGAAGAACGCGGCCACGCCGCCGAAGAGGAGCGCCTCCACCTTCATCGCATGCCCTCCTTCTTCGCCTGCTGGGCGATGTCGGGATGATGCAGGTCGAACGCGGGGGACTCCGAGCGGACACGGGGGAGCGCCACGAAGTTGTGGCGCGGCGGCGGACAGGACGTCGCCCACTCCAGGCCGCGTCCGTACCCCCAGGGATCGTCCTCGGTGACCTGCTGTCCGTGCCTGGCGGTGTGCCAGACGTTGTACAGGAAGGGCAGCGTGGAGACGCCGAGCAGGAACGCCCCCGCCGACGAGAGGGTGTTGAGGAGCGTGAAGCCGTCGGCGGCCAGGTAGTCGGCGTACCGGCGCGGCATGCCCTCCTCACCGAGCCAGTGCTGCACCAGGAAGGTGAGGTGGAACGCGGGGAACAGCAGCCAGAAGTGCAGTTTGCCGAGCCGCTCGTCGAGCATCTTCCCGGTGAACTTGGGCCACCAGAAGTAGAACCCGGCGAACATCGCGAAGACGACGGTGCCGAACAGCACGTAGTGCAGATGGGCCACGATGAAGTACGAGTCGGTGAGGTGGAAGTCGAGCGGCGGGGAGGCGATGAGCACGCCGCTCAGGCCGCCGAGCAGGAACGACACCAGGAAGCCCAGCGACCACAGCATCGGCGTCTCGAACGAGATCGACCCGTTGACCATCGTGCCGATCCACGCGAAGAACTTGATTCCGGTCGGCACCGCGATGAGGAACGACATCAGGGAGAAGAACGGCAGCAGTACCGCGCCGGTGGCGAACATGTGGTGCGCCCACACCACCGACGACAGCATGGTGATCGCGATCGTCGCCCCGATCAGTGGCAGATACCCCCACAGGGGCTTGCGTGAGAACACCGGCAGGATCTCGGAGATGATCCCGAAGAACGGCAGCGCGACGATGTAGACCTCCGGATGGCCGAAGAACCAGAAGAGGTGCTGCCACAGCAGGGAGCCCCCGTTCGCCGGGTCGAAGACATGGGCGCCGAACTTCCGGTCCGCCTCCAGGGCGAGCAGCGCGGCGGTCAGGACCGGGAAGGCGGGCAGCACCAGGATCGACGTGAACAGGATGTTCCAGGTGAAGATCGGCATCCGGAACATCGTCATTCCGGGAGCCCGCAGACACAGGATGGTGGTGATGAAGTTGACCGCGCCGAGTGTCGTCGACACACCGGTCACGACCAGACCCATCACCCACAGGTCGGCGCCCGCCCCGGGGGAGTGGTAGGAACTGTTCAGCGGGGCGTACGCGAACCAGCCGAACGCGGCGGCGCCGCCCGGCACCACGAAGCCCGACACGACCATCAGTCCGCCGAAGAGGTACATCCAGTAGGACAGGGCGTTCAGCCGGGGGAACGCGACGTCCGGCGCCCCGATCTGCAGGGGCATCACGGCATTGGCGAACCCCGCGAACATCGGGGTCGCGAAGAGCAGCATCATGATCGTGCCGTGGATCGTGAAGAGCTGGTTGTAGGTGTGCTCGTTCACGAACTGCAGCCCGGGGCGGGCGAGTTCGGCCCGCATGGCCAGCGCCAGCAAGCCGGCGAGCAGGAAGAAGCCGAAGGCCGTGACCATGTAGAGGCGACCGATCTCCTTGTGATCCGTCGTCTGGGTCAAGCGCAACAGCGTATGGCCGACCGAGTGGTGGGAGGCGGTCGGAGACTCGGCCTGATCGGCACGTTCAGAGAGCTCGGTCATCGTCCTCCTCGACGGGATGCCTTGGGACCGGAGGCACCCCGAGAGCCATGCCGTGGAGCGGAGAAGCGGCATGCGAGTGCCCTGGCAGAGCGGCGGGAAACCGGCCGGACACCGGCGTCGGCGACGCTATCGGCGAGACCGCCGGGAGACCTGCCACGCCACGCCCGCTGTCCGTCGATCAACCCCGCGGTTGACACGGGTGCGCGTCACGTCCGGGGCTTGGCCTCGACGACGGCGGCCGGGTTCATGTCGCGGGTGACCAGGGCTTGGACGGTCTCGGTGAGGCGGAGTCGCCGCTGCTTGGCATAGGCGGTGAGCAGGTGCGAGGCTTCGGCGATGGTGGTGTCCGCGTACTGCGCGATCATGCCCTTGGCGATCTCCAGGGTGGCCTTGGAGGCGATGACGCTCTGCACGCGGGTGATGACGTCGTCGGCCCGGGCGGGCTCGCTGGACCAGTGCATCAGGGCCAGGGCCGCGGAGTCCGCGAGGGCCTGCGCCAGATGGACGTCGTCGTCGTTCAGGCGGCCATGGTGTCGCCGCAGCAGCGTGAGTGCTCCCAGTGGTCGGTCCTGCAGACGCATCGGGATCGCCTGCAGGCAGCCGTAGCCGGCTTCGATCATGGCAGTGGCCAGTTCGGGCCGGCGTTCGCGCTCCGCGGCCATGTCGGGGACGCTCACGGGTTCGCCGATGCGGTAGCTGTCCATGCAGGGGCCGTGGCCGTTCTGCAGTTGGAGGAGTTCGGTGAAGGCGGCGTCCTCGTGGGTGGAGGCCATCGTCCTGAGGCCGCCTCGTGCGTCGGCGATCATGACGGCTGCCGCGTCGATGTCGAGCAGGTCGTGGCAGGCGTGGACCAGGTTGTGGAAGAGGTGCAGTGGGTCGAACTCCGCGGCGTAGGTGTCCGACAGGGCGAGGAAAGCCTGCGCCAGCTGTCGCTCGCGGTTCATGGTCGCCTCCCCGGCGCTGTGGTTACGGGTACCGGCACGGGTGCCGGCCGCTCAGTCATCGCGGAGGTCCATGGTGCGCTCGATGACCGCCCGGGCCACTTCGGTGGCGGTGCGGCCCTGGGTGAAGGCCCGCGCACGCAGGCGTAGCAGCGCTTCCTCGGCGCTCACGCCCAGCTGCATCATGATCATCCCGGTGGCCTGATGCACCTCCTCCCGGTCCGATTCCGCTCCTGACAGCCACGTTACGACTCCTTCGAAGTCCGGGGAAGCCTGATCAAGAGCGAGCACCGCCAGGGTGACCGCGTCGGCGACCAGGAGCATGGTCCGCACATGATCACTGCTCAGAGAGCCCGGAGTGTCCCGATACAGATCAAGTGTGCCCAGTGCGCTCCCGGCACCCGTCAGTGGTGCGGAGAAGACCGCCCGTGCCCCCGCCTTGACGGCTTGAACGGAGAACAGCGGCCAGCGGTCGGCATCCGGGGTGCGAGCCAGATCTGAGGCCAGTACGGGCGCGGACAGCCGGACCGCCTCCCGGCACGGTCCCTCGCCGAGCGTGTACTGAAGCTCCGCCAGCCGTGTGGAGACGTCGTTGCTGGCACACAGCACGACTCCGGTGTCCGGGTTGTCCCCGAGCACCGACACCGAGAGTCCCAGGCCTGGGGGAAGCAGCCCGACGCAGGCTCGGCACAGCGCGTCCGGCACCTCCTGCGGAGGCAGTCCGCGCACGTCGGCGATGAGCCGTTGAGTGATGCGGGCACGCTCGATGTCCGTCTCTTCCCCGGCGTCTCCGCCGCCCAGCAGATCGTCGCCGGACATGGCCTGCACCTCCCCGCGGTCGCTTCGCGCGAACGGCCTCATCTGATCCTGACACAACTGGCCGCTCATGGTCGCGGACCTGCTCGCGCGACCTGTGGCCCCGGCAGGCGAGGCGTCGGCGGACGCTGCGACCGGCGACATCACGGTCGGTCCGCCCGCCGGCCGGGACTTGTCTCGTCCACTGCACGGCTCTTGGTGGCGACGGGCTGAGCAGTGTGGCCGTCGTGGACGGTGGAGGGACAGTGACCCCGAAGGTCGCCGAACTGGCTGTCGAGGGAGGAGGAGTGAATGCGTGCACGGCCGTCATGACCGTGTCCAGATCAGCGACCAGGCCGGCAACCTGCCTGGACGCCAGGATGTCGGCCATGGCGGCGCGGTTGTCGGCTCGATCTCGGCGATGTCGGCGCAGCGCCGGCTCGGGGGTACGACGGTGCCCACCGTGGGAGACGAGGGCCAATAGCCGTGATCGGTGGGGGAGAGGTGCTGCTGGAGGTACTCGGCGATGCCGGGCAGCCGCGCGACGATCCGCGCGTGCGGTCCTTTCCCGTACTGAAGGGCTGGGCGCTGACCAACACAGTCAAACACGCGTCCGGGGCCAGTGCCACCGTCCGCATCGAGTACGCCTCCGACGGGCTACGGGTGGAAGGTCTGAGTGTCTCAGTGGCCTTCGCTGTCATGCCAGGGAGGGGGTTGCCGATCCACTGGTCGTGTCCTCTGCTTCACCGGCGAAGGCCAGGATTCCGTGCACGTGGCACACAGGGTAGGCGTTCCGTTTACGGTTCGCGAAATCATCCAACAATTGATAGCCGGCGCACAAAACGACCTCCCTCCCTTGATACGACTCCAGGTTAATCACCGCAGCCTCGAGAAGGCTGATCTCGTCGGCGAGCAAAGGAATGCTGCGACGCCCTTTGATCGAGGCAAAACCGGCGCGCGCATAAAGTATCGGTATCAGACCGGAACCACTGGCCTTGGTGAGGGTTTCTTTGTCCACCTCGCTGAGTTCGACAATGCGAGCATGGGCGTGCTCGAGAACTTCTATAAGAGTTGCTGCTTCCCGATTTGTGATGGCAATCGCATCCGGCAGGGCCGGCGTCAAAAGCCTGTGAGACCGGTCGTGGTGACGTCGGCGCATCGATCTGCTCCCGGAAGGGCCTGCATGGAGGGCTGAATGCCGCTTGGCATCCAGCCGTCCCGAACCACGACCGATAACGAAGGAGTCAAGCGATGCCTAAGCTTAACGTAAGCGCTTTCACTGTCTAGTACCTTCGGCCATCCTTTGTGTTTGCTTGCGATACCTTTACCGTCGAGAATGGGGTACCTAGCGGATTGGGGAACGGGTGGGTGCCGCGCCTGGGCCTGGCACCCACCCGTTGAGATGGTCCGCAGGTCGAAGACATCATCGCGCCCGTCATTGGTCGGATCCGTGTAGCTCACTCCGATGTCGCTGGGGGCGGCGGACTCGGCCGGTGGGTTCGAGTGCTTTGTGAACCCCTCGCCGGACCAGGGATCGACGATCCCGTTCCGGGCCCACTCCGATGTGGGTTCGGAGGCCGACCACGCGATGCGCGGATCGTCGTGCTCGGCATCACCGGAGTCGTAGACCTCGACCCGCCGGATCTCGTCCGTGGGGCACATCGGGATTTTGACGACGATGGTCTCGTCTTCGACCCGGGCTCCGAACATCGGCGGATCGGCCGGATCCGAGGGCACCAGGCCACACCCTGCGCTCAGCAGTGCCAACGCGGAGAAGATGACAGACGCGACTCGCCACCGGTCCAGAAATTCTATCCACCCCGCCTAAGACCGGCCTGCCGTTCGTACCGGTTGTGGCAGGCGTCAGGACCCAGCCGCCTGGAGCCACCTGCGGCAGGCTACCGCTGCACCCACGCCACCGACTGAGTCGCCATCAAGACCCGGTGGCCGCTCGCGATCCAGCCTGCCGAGCAGACCGCGCTCGCCGGCATCCTCGCCTCCTGCCCGAACCACCGCGTCGACGTCGTCCTCGCCGCTGAACGCGAACTGGCCCGCTGCTCGGTGGAAAGCGGCGGGCAGGGCAACCGGGTCCACGGTGCCTCGTCCGCACCGGCCGCCGCGGCGATCACGACGAGGCCGCTGGCTCGAGGTCCTGGTTTGGAGACCCATGACGTCGCCGCCGCCTGGGAGTTGCCCTCGTTGGCCTGGGGCACCCGCCGGCGGGGAGGGCCCCGCCGTGGTTCGCGCGGCCCGGCCCCCACTGAGCGGCATGCAAGGAAAGCGGTGCGGGCCGTGGCTACGGCCACCGCTGGGCGCGGCGTCTCGCGCTCACCCGAATTGCTGGAATCGCCCAGGCGGTAGGCCGCTGTCGGCGATCAGTGGCCGGACCCGCTGCTCGAGTGTGGCGTTCTCGGTGGAGATCCGCCGCATTGCCTCCCCGGTCCCTCCGGGCCCCAAGTCGGGGACTTCGCCGTGGAGTTCGCCGACAAGAGTGCGCTGAGTGAGGATCTCGGCGCGCTTGGTCTCCGGTGCCGGTCTGCCGTGCGGGTCGCGGGTCTTCGCTGTGCTCGCTGCGCGAGGTCTTGGCGAAGGCCGCGCCACATCCCACACGTAGCCAGCAGACACATTCGAATCCGAAACGCTATTTTAGTAGGTGTCTCATGGCGAGGAAGTGGCCGTTGTTGATGGAGAGTTGACGGGGGAGTCGCAGTCATGGGTGTGGTGCTGCCTGGGTGGGCGGATGAGCTGCTGGACCTGATCGGCGTGTCCTGGCCGAATGTGGACGAGGACGACTACCGGCAGATGGCAGATGCCATGCGGGAGTTCGCTGACGACATCAAGGACGGCACGGCGACCGCCCATCAGGGGATCCAGGCGCTGGTCGCTTCTTCCGGCGGCTCGTTGGCCGCGGAGGCGCTCGATGCCCATTGGGGGAAGATCCGCGGCAAGCATCTGGAGAACCTGGCCGAGTGCGGCCGGCTGGCGGCGACCGCGCTGGACGGTGTGGCGGTGGTCATTGAGGGCGCCAAGGCCGCGGCCGTGGTCCAACTGGGCATCCTCGCAGCGGAGGTCGCCGCGGCCCAAGCCGCGGCGCCCCTGACGTTGGGGCTGTCGGAGTTGGGCGCGCTCGGGGCCACCCAGGCAACCCGGCTGATACTGAAGCGCCTGTTCAAGGAGGCCGCCGAGCAGGCCGCCGAGCAGGTGGTCGGCTTGGCGCTGGCCCCGGTGGAACAGGCGCTGGGTGCCATGGTCGGGGACCTCGTGGTCCAACTGGGCGGCAACGCCCTCGGAGTGCAGAACGGTGTCGACCTGAGCCAGACCGCGCGGGCGGGCAAGACCGGTCTCAGCGAGGGGGCCGACGCCACCAAGGGCCAAATGAAACTGGCCAGCGCCGGCGGAGGCGGAGGCAGTGGCGGTGGCGGTGGCGGTGGTGGAGGGGCGGGTAGTGGTTCGTTCACTTTCGACCCCGATGAGTACGACCGGGCTTCCACCAGTCTGACCAGCGCGGGGGGCGTCTTCCGCAACCGAGCCGGGGGCAGGATCGGCAAGGCCAAGGGCCACTACGGGCGTACGAAGGGCAAGGACGCGATCGCCGATACGGCGAACGCCGTGCTGGACAAGGTGATCGACGGCATCGAGGAGGCCGTCAAGAAGTCCGCCAAGCACCTCGACGACAGCATGACGCGCGGTCTGAAGCAGATGGCCCGCAATCACCAGGACAACGACCGTGGTCTCGCCGACCACTTCGACGGCCTCCGCAAGGGCGGCGACGGCAGCGCAGGGTCCCCCAAGTCCGGCCCCGGCACATCCCTGGCCTCCACAGGGACGGGAACGGGGCCGCGCGGCGGCGACTCGTCGAGCCCCTTGCGGGACGGCGCGGGCGGCGACGGGCTGGGGACCGCACAGCCGGCCAACGGCCGCTGCAAGGGCGGCGACCCGATCGACTTGATATCCGGCGAGATGATCCTCACCGAGACCGACGTGAGTCTGCCCGGTCTGCTGCCCCTGGTCGTCGAGCGCACGCACGTGTCGTCGTACCGCTGCGGTCAGTGGTTCGGCCGTTCCTGGGCCTCCACGCTCGATCAGCGGCTGGAGGCCGATGGCGACGGGCTCGTCCTGGCCGCCGCCGACGGCATGCTGCTGGTCTACCCGGTTCCGCGCCCCGACGAGCCGGTCCTGCCGGCCCACGGCCCCCGCTGGCCGCTGACCTGGGACGGCACACCGGGCGGGGAGATCCACGTCACCGACCCGGCCACCGGTCACACCTTCCACTTCGCTCCCATCCCGGCGCCCGCCCCCGGCACCCCGGCCGCCCACCGGATGACCCTGCCGCTGTCCGGGGTCTCCGACCGCAACGGCCACCGCCTGGAGATCGACCGCACCGAGTCCGGCACCCCCGTCGAGGTCTGGCACAGCGGCGGCTACCGGATCGCCGTCGACACCGACGACAACCGGATCACCGCGCTGCGGCTGCTCGACACCGAGGACGGCGGCCCCGAGGGCACGGCACTGCGCCGGTACGGGTACGACGTGCACGGCGACCTCGTCGAGGTCGTCGACGCCTTGGGCCACGCCGCCCGCTTCACCTACGACGGCAACGGCCGCATCGTCGAGCGCACCGACCGCAACGGCGGCTGGTACCGCTGGGAGTACGACAGTTCGGACCGCTGCGTCCGCGGCACCGGCGCCGACGGCTTCCTCTCCTGCACCCTCGACTACGACCTGCTCGGCCGCGCCACCCGGTACACCGATTCCCTCGGCCACACCACCGTCTACCGCTACGACGAGCACCGGCAGCTGACCGGCTGGACCGACGCCGAGGGCAACACCGTCCACCGCACGTGGGACGGGCCGGGGCGCCTTGCCTCCGTCACCGATGCCCTGGGCCGTATCACCCGTTACGAGTACGACGACGCCGGGAACACCACCGCCGTCGTCCGCCCCGACGGACACGTCATGCGCGCGCTCTACGACGACCTCGGCCTGCCGGTCGAGATCACCGAGGAGGACGGCGCCACCTGGCGGTACACCTACGACGAGCGGGGCAACCGGCTCTCGGCCACCGACCCGGCCGGTGCCGCCACCCACTACAACTACGACGAGCAGGGCAGGCCGACCGCGATCACCGACGCCCTGGGCCACACCCGCCGGATCGCGGCCAACGCGGCCGGACTGCCCGTGGCGCTCACCGACGCCCTCGGCCACACCACCACCGTCGAGCGGGACGCCTTCGGCCGCGTGCGCACCTTCACCGACGCCGACGGCCGCACCGAGAGGTTCGGCTGGACGACGGAAGGCCGGCCCGCCTGGCGCGAACTGGCCGACGGCGCCCTGGAGATGTGGGAATGGGACGGTGAGGGCAACCTCGTCGCCGCCACCGACCGGGCCGGGAACACCTCCTGCTTCACCTTCACCCACTTCCACCTCCCCGCCTCCCGCACCACACCCGACGGCGTCCGTCACACCTTCCACCACGACACCGAACTGCGCCTGACCGGTGTCGCGGCCCCGGCCGGCCGCGTCTGGGAGTACGCGTACGACGCAGCCGGACGCCTGATCCGCGAGAGGGACTTCGCGGGCCGTACCCTCACCTACCGGCCCGACCCGACCGGCGCGCTCGCCGCCCGCACCAACGGCGCGGGCGAGACGACTACCTACGTGCGGGACGTCCTGGGCCGCCCCGTCGAGGAGCACCGCGCCGACGGTGTCAGCACCTTCTCCTACGACCTCTCCGGCGCCCTGCTGCGTTCCGCCAACGCCACCACCACCGTGGAGCACACCTACGACCTGCTGGGCCGCAAGCTGTCCGAGACCGTCAACGGCCGCACCACCACCTGGGCGTACGACGTCCTCGGCCGCCGCATCGAGCGCCGCACCCCGTCGGGCACCGTCTCCACCTGGAGCTATGACGCCGCGGGCCGACCCACCGCCCTGGACACCGAAGGCCACCGGATCGACTTCACCTTCGACGCCACCGGCCGCGAGATCCTGCGGGGCCTGGGGCCCGGCCTCAGCCTCACCCACGACTGGGACACCAACGGCCGCCTCGGCGCCCAGCAGCTGTCCCACGGCGAGCAGCTGCTGGAGCACCGGCGCTACAGCTACCGCCCGGACGGATTCCTGACCGAGATCCAGGACCTGACCGGCAGCAGCCGTCGCTTCGACCTCACCCCCGCCGGGCGGGTCACCTCCGTCCACGGCACCGGCTGGAGCGAGTCGTACGCCTACGACACCGCCGGCAACCTCACCCGCGCCGCCCGGCCCGGCACCGACCCGGACGCCACCACCGGCGAGTACGACGGCAACCGGCTGCGCCGCTTCGGCCGTACGACCTGCGAGTACGACGGCAACGGGCGCCTGGTCCGCCGCCACACCCGCCTCCTCAACGGCCAGACCAAGACCCACACCTACACCTGGGACAGCGACGACCACCTGACGGGCACCACGACCGCCGACGGCGCCCGCTGGGTCTACGAGTACGACGCAGCGGGCCGACGTACCGCCAAGCGGCGGCTCGACACGGACGGGCACGTCGCCGAGGAGACCCTCTTCGCCTGGGACGGCACCCGGCTGTCCGAACAGACCACCCAGGCGGGAAGAACCACCACCTGGGACTACCACTCCGGCACCCACCGCCCGCTCACCCAGCTCGACCGGCACCCCGCAGCCGACCCCCGCTTCCACGCCGTCGTCACCGACCTGTCCGGCGCGCCCACCGAACTCGTCACCCCGGACGGCACCGTCGCCTGGCGCGGCCGCACGACCGTCTGGGGGCTGCCCCTGCCCGCCGCCCCGGACAGCCCGGCCACCGGTGCCACCGACTGCCCGCTGCGCTTTCCCGGCCAGTACGCCGACGAGGAGACCGGCTGGCACTACAACTACTTCCGGCACTACGACCCGGAAACGGCCCGCTATCTCAGCCACGACCCCCTCGGCCTGGCCGCGGCCCCCAACGACTACGCCTACGTCGACAACCCGTTCACGATCGCCGACCCGCTCGGCCTCATGCCCGCCATCCACGGCCCGAACGGCTGGTGGATGCGCGACCCCAACGCGCCGATCATCCAGCACAACCGCGACACGGAGTACCCCAGCAGCTACCGGCAGTCCACCCACGACGCCATGGCCTCGCAGTGGACCGTGGAGGGCCAGACGCAGGGCGGCGTCCCCGTCTACCCGGCCGGACACGCCAACGCGGGCCAGCGCATCCCCCGGGACCAGCTGAACTGGTTCGACTCCAACGGCAACCCGGTCCCCAGCGACCAGCTGACCTACGAGCATGTGCACCCGGTCGTCCAGCACTGGAACCAGACCGGATACAACACCGACCGCGGCACCCGCAACGACTACTACAACGACACGAATAACCTGGTGCCCATGACCCGCAGCCAGAACTCCGCGGGCGGCGGACGGATGACGGCGACGTACCGGCAGGACACCGGACCCAACTACTCCTGCTCCTGACCCGCTCCGGCAGCAGACACACTGAGAAGCACAACAGTGAGCAACAGGAAGAGAGCCAGACGATGGACCTGACGTCGAAGGTGGCCGCCCAGCCCGGAGCCGCCCCCATCGAGGGCCTGCCCGACGCCTGGCACTGGTCACGCATGATCTTCAACTTCGACGCCGTTCTCACCCCGGACCACGAGCACCTGCTGGAGATGCGGGTCATGGGCCGATACGACGCGACCCTGGCGCAGGCCGTGCTGGCCTTCGCACGCGAGCACAGCACGGACATCACCGACAGTGGCCGGCCACTCGTGGCCCTGGGCGGATTCACCTGCCCCGGCTGGGAGTTCGACACCGTCGCGGCCGTCGGTCCCGGCGTCCACGACAACCATGCCCAGGACGACGCCGACCTCCACAAGGCCACCTGGACCCTCTTCCCCGGCTACCGCTGCGAGTTCTCCGGGACGGAGACGGAGGAAGAAGCCATCCACCTGTTCCGCCTGGCGCTCCAGCCGACCAAGCTCGACCGCGAGCGTGTCCCGTTCCTGCGGATGCGCTACACCAACACCCGCACCCAGAGCCACAGCACCGGCCCTGAGCGCGGCATCGCCCCCCTGCCCGTCCTGCTGAACGAACTGTCCCTGCTGGAGGGCGCCCCCGGCAGCTGGGTCGAGTGGGAAAACCGTCTTGGCGAGGTCCTCAAGGCCCAGGCCGACCCCGCGACCGGCCTCACCCTGCACACCGCGGCCGGCGACCGCGGTGTCACCACCGAGGAACTGCTCGGCCTCGCCGAACAGTCCGTCGTTCACGCCGGCGAGACCACGTGACCAGGATTCGGGCGAAGGCGTGGAACGGCGACACCTGGGACGACCCCGACGAGGACACGCTGTACGACCTCCTCAGCGAGCTCAACCTCGTCCACCGCTTCCTGATCGTCGAGCGGACCGACTCACCCGACCCCGGGCAGCACTACATCCAGGTGTACTTGGAGGACGACCACAGCTGCCTCGTCGAGTACCGCGACGGCGGCCCCCACGCCCACTGTCAGGCCCGCATCCCCGCCCCCTATGCCATGCACGGGCATGATCTGGCCGCCGATGTCGTCAAGAGCTGGGCACGCGACGACGACCAGTGGCGTACTGCCCTGTCATGGTCTCCACTGACTGTGTGAGCTGCCCGGAGCTTCGTGGAGCCCGATCTTGATGGTTCACGTGGAAAGGGGACACGGTCGGCTGGGCATGGCTAGAGTCAGTCCCGTCGCTTGAAATCACGTACAAACTCACTCGCTGACCGGCGACTATGCGATGATTGCCGATTCTGACCTGCGCGGATGGTTCTTTCAGATCCTTTCGGGATCGTGCCGCGTTGCATTGTCGGTTCTCCCCACGTGCTGCCCAGCGCGGCTCATCTCCCCAGAATCTCCCCACGATGGCTGCCGGATGACAGGTGTGCCGGTCACCCTTCGTGAGCGATGCCAGAAGGAGGATGCCGGTGCACTGGCGGAGGGAATGTGCCGGCGCGCAGCCCTCAGGCACCCTCGTGGGCAGATGTCCCAGAAGAGACCGCGGTGACCACGACGTTGAGGACGAACGCCGTCAGACCGATCAAGGCGGACGCGCCGCTCACGTGCACCTGTCGAATCGCTGTCATCGCCGATGCCCTGTTTCCATGGCCGCTGCCGCTGACTACCGTGCTCGTTGAGCTTTCAAAGGGAGAATCCGATGGAAGGGATTGGCATGCCCATGTCATATCGCACGGGTCGTCCTGTCCCCCGCTGCCCTTGCGGCCGTCGCCGGAAATGCTCACCCCGTCTGCGCAGCACTCCCGTTCCGACCGGCCGGCCGACCCACTACGGCTGATGCCTGGACGCCGGCTTGTCTCCCCCCACCCGTCTCCGGGCCTGCTCCGCCCGGAGCAGAAGGAGCGACCATGCACAGTGAGCGGCTCGATTACCTCGTGGTCGGCGGCGGCCCCGCCGGACTCCAGCTCGGACAGTTACTGCAGGCGGCAGGGCACGGATACCGGATCCTCGAAAGCGGCCGAGCGCCCGGAACCTTCTTCCGTACCTTCCCCCGCCACCGCAAGCTGATCTCCATCAACAAGGTCCACAACGGCACCGACGACCCCGAGCTGAACCTCCGGATGGACTGGAACTCCCTGCTGTCCCCGGACCCCGGGCTGCTGTTCGCCCGTTACAGCAAGCGCTACTTCCCGCACGCCGACGACTTGGTGCGCTATCTGGCCGACTTCGCCGAGACGTTCAAGCTGGACATCGCCTACGACACCCGGGCGGTACGGATCCGGCGCGACGAGGACGGCTTCTCCGTCACCGACCAGCACGGGCAGTCGCACCACTCCCGACGCCTGATCATGGCCACCGGATTGACCCGGCCCAACACGCCGGACATCCCCGGCATCGAGACCGCCGAGGACTACTCAGTGGTCTCGGTGGACCCGGACGACTTCATCGACCAGCGCGTACTGATCCTCGGCAAGGGCAACTCCGCTCTGGAGACCGCTGACAACCTTGTCGAGACCGCCGCGGTGATCCATGTCGCGGGCCCGCACTCGATACGGATGGCCTGGAACACCCACTTCGTCGGTCATCTGCGCGCGGTGAACAACAACTTCCTCGACACTTACCAACTCAAGTCGCAGAACGCCCTGTTGGACGGCGATGCGCTGTCCATCGAGAAGGACGACGACGGGCGCTACCGGGTCCGCTTCAGCTTCTCCCGAGCCGACGAGGTGGTGAAGGAGCTGAACTACGACCGGGTCATCGTGTGCACCGGTTTCCGCTTCGACGCCTCGGTCTTCGACCCCGACTGCCAACCCGAACTGGTCATCAACGACCGCTTCGCCGCCCTCTCCCCGGCCTACGAGTCGGTGAACGTGCCCGGCCTGTACTTCGCCGGAACCCTGATGCAGCAGCGTGACTTCAAGAAGTCCACCGGCGGTTTCATCCACGGATTCCGGTACGCCGTGCGGGCCTTGACCCGCATTCTCGACGAACGCCACCACGACCGGCCCTGGCCGCACCAGCCGCTGGACGCGACCCCGACCGCACTGGCGGACGCCGTGGTGGCCCGGGTCAACCGCAGCTCGGCGCTGTGGCAGCAGTTCGGCGTGATCGGCGACCTCATCGTCACCGCACCCGGCGAACCGGCCCGCTACCACGAGGAAGTCCCCGTCGCGTACGCACCGGAAAGCCAACTCGCCGAAAGTGGCGACTACTTCACTATCACCCTGGAATACGGGCCCGACCACGACAAGGTCGACCCCTTCGACATCACCGTGCGCCGCACCGCGCAGAACTCGGTCGACGACGCCTTCGACGCCGCGTACCTCCACCCGGTGATCCGCCACTACCGCGACGGCGAGCTCCTCGGCACCCATCACCTGGCCGAGAACCTGGAGAACGAGTGGGACCACCCCGAGGTCCACCACGCCCCGCTCTCCGAGTTCTTCGCCCGCGAACTCGACATCCAGTACCCCACCGCGGTCACGGCCGGACGGTGACGGACGCCATGATGCTGAGTGTCCAGGACTTCGAGACCGCGGCCCGCGCCAAACTCGACCCCGTCTACGCCGACTTCATCGCCGGAGGCGCACGGGACGAGATCACCGTACGAGCCAACGAGGCTGCGTTCAGCGGGCTGCGGCTGCTGCCCAGGGTGCTGCGTGGCAGTGCCGAACGGAAGCTGGAGGTACGGCTGTTCGGTGACCGGGCCGGCATGCCGATCCTGCTGTCGCCGACCGCCTTCCACAAACTGGTCGATCCGGAAGGGGAGGTGGCCACCGCCCGGGCCGCTGCCGGCGCCGGCGCGATCATGATCGTGTCCATGGCATCGACGGTGGCGGTCGGAGAGATCGCCGACGCGGCCCGCGCGGCCGGGGGCGCGAGCGTGCCGCTGTGGTTCCAGCTCTACATCCAGCCCGACCTGGAGATCACCGAGACCCTGGTCCGGCGGGCCACCGAGGCCGGGTGCAGCGCCCTCGTCGTCACCGTGGACTCCCCGGTGCTGGGCGCCAACGAACGCAACCGGCGCAACGGTTTCCACGACCTCCCGGCCGGCCTGCGCTGCGAGAACCTGCGCGACCTGCGAGACGGCGAGAGCGGCCACGTACGGCAGATCGTCATGTCCGCCGAACTCAACTGGGAGCACATCGACTGGCTCCGCCGGACCACCTCGCTGCCGATCCTCCTCAAGGGGGTGCTGCATCCCGAGGACGCCCGCCTCGCCCTGCGCCACGGCGTGGACGGGCTGCTGCTCTCCAACCACGGCGGACGGCAGTTGGACACCGTACCCGCCACCCTCGAAATGCTCCCCGAGATCACCGCCGTCGTCGCCGGACGGATCCCCGTCCTCCTCGACGGGGGAGTGCGACGCGGCACCGACGTCGTCAAGGCGCTGGCGCTCGGCGCGGCCGCCGTCGGGATCGGACGGCCCGTGATGTGGGCCCTGGCCGAGGGCGGTGAGAAGGGCGTGCGGCGGCTGCTGGAGCTGCTGCGCGAGGAACTCGACGACACCGTCGCCCTGTGCGGGGCATCCGGTCTGGACGAGCTCACCCCCGACCTCGTCCGGCCGGCCTGGTCCGGGCGGCTCTTCGGGGGAGCCGTGTCATGAGCGCCCAGGGATGGACGACCCTCGCCCTCACCCTGGCCGTGGTCGCGAGCCTGCCGTACTGGCTGCCGCGCACGGTGATCGCGCTACGGGTCCGGATCTTCGCCCGGGTCGGTGGCGAGGAGGGCATCCAGGCGCCCGGTCGGGAGGTGCCCGCCGCGGAGTTCAAGCAGGTGTACGGGCATCCCGCGGCCAACGGCCGCAGCCGGGGAGCCGCGCTGTCCGACCTGTTCTGGTACTGGCTCTCGCCGGGAGCGGAGATACACCAGGAGCACCTGGAACCCGGGCCGCGCTACGACGACGTAGCCCGGACCACGCGGCAGATCCTCGCGGGACTTTCCCGTGAGCAGTGGACGGAGTTGGTCGGCCGCTGCACCCGGCGCGTGCTCGACGAACTGGACGACACCACCGATGTGCAGCGCGTCCGGCTGCGCGACCTGATGATGCCGGTGTGGGCCGAGGTCTACCACGAGGTCGTCTTCCGCGAGCGGTGCCCGCGCTACGCCCGTGACCTGATCGTCGGCAACGCGGACGACGTGGTGAGCGCCCTGAAGTGCACCCGGCTGCGCCACATGGACCGCCGGTCCCGGCTCACCGCCTATCTGCGGGACCGGCTCGCGCACGACCCGCCACCGGTGCCGCTTCCGTCCACGCTCTCCGAGCGCGAGAGGGCGTACTACCTGCAAGGGACGTTCTTCAACACGGCCGTGGTGCAGATGTCGGAGGCGATGGCCCACCTGCTGCTGGCGTTGGCCACACACCGGCCGGTGCAGGACCGTCTGGCGGCCGGCGAGGAGGATGCCGACTTCCTGGACCGGGTGATCAACGAGACCTTGCAGCACTTCCCGCTGTTCGGTGTGGCCCACCGGATCACGTCCGATGCCATCCCCCGGGACGGACGGGACCCGATCCCCGCCGGATCGGTCCTGCTGTTCAACTACCCCGAATACCAAGGCTCGGACGGCGCGCGGTTCGACCCCGACCGGTGGCTGTCCCCGGACACCAGGCCATCCGCCTTCATCCCGTTCGGAGTTACGGCCAACCGCCCTTGCCCGGCCCGTGGCTTCGCCGTCCTGACCATGCGGGTCGCGGCCGAGGAGACGCTACGGCGGTTTCGGCTGGAGTCCTCGGTGGAGCACACCCGTTCGCTGCCCAGCCGCGGTCCCTGTCTGCTCGTCCCGCGCACCGGAGCCTTGTGGAGCCCCGTCGGCCGGCGGATCCGCCTCTCGGCGCTGCGGCTGGCCGACCGCTGGGCTGCCGTCCCGCGCAGCCTCGTCCAACTCGTCCTCGGCAGCTACATGGTGTGGGACGCCCGCCGCCAGGGGCTGTGCCGGAACTACTTCGCCGCCTCGTCCGGTGGTTCCGCCCCGTCCGTCGCCGCAGGCCGTTGAGAGGAACGCGACCATGACTCCCGTGGAGCTCGCTCCCGCCTTCTTCCTGGCCGTCGTCGTGATTCTGCTGACGTGTCGTGTGGTCGTCCTGGTGATGGGCCGGTTCGGACAGCCGCCTGTGGTCGGCGAGATGATCGCCGGGGTGCTGCTCGGCCCCTCGCTGTTCGGGCTGTTGGCCCCGGGCCTGTCGGAGGAGGTCTTCCCGCCGGAACTGAAGCCGGTGCTGTACGTGGCCGGGCAGATCGGCCTGGTCGCCCTCATGTTCGCCGCCGGATACGAGTTCCGGGCGCACGCCGGGCGCGGGCTGGCCGGTACCGCCGTCGCGGTCTCCTCGGCCGGGGTGGCGATCCCGCTGGCACTGGGCGTGGGCCTGACCCTCGTGGCCCACGGCCACGTCGGCATCTTCGTCGACGGGGTCTCGGTCTGGGTGACGGCGGCCTTCGTCGGCGTTGCCCTCGCCATCACCGCCTTCCCTATGCTGGCCCGGATCATCACCGAACGCGGGCTGTCCGGTACCCGGTTCGGCTCCCTCTCCCTCGCGTCCGGGGCCACCGACGACGCCATCGCCTGGATCCTGCTCGCGGGGGTACTGAGCGCCGCCTCCGGCGAGGCCGGGCCCGTCCTGACGGCGGTCGGCGGCTCCCTGCTGTTCGTGGCCGTCCTGTTCCTGCTGGGCCGGCGCATGCTGGTGTGGATCGTGAACCGGCCCGGACTCGGCGACGACACCCGCCTGCTGTTCACCGTCGCCGTACTGTTCTGCGCCGCCTGGTTCACCGACATCATCGACCTCTACGCCGTCTTCGGCGCGTTCTGCGTCGGGATGGCCATGCCACGCGGCGAGGCGTCCGAACGGCTGGTGCGCACCACCCAGTCCGTGACCCAGGTCGTCTTCGTCCCGATGTTCTTCACCTACTCCGGCCTGAACACCCGCTTCGACGTCTTCGCCGACCCGTCCGTGATGGCATTCGGCGCGGCCGCGGTCGTGCTGGCGGTGGCGGGCAAGTTCGGCGGCTGCTGGGCCGCGGCCCGACTACGCGGCGAGCCGGGCCCAGTGGCCGTCCGGGTCGGCGCACTGATGAACGCCCGCGGCCTGATGCAGCTCATCGCGCTCAACGTCGGACTGACGGCGGGCATTGTCAGCGAGGAGTTGTTCACCGCGCTGGTCCTCGTCGCCCTGATCACCACGGTCATGACGGTGCCGGTGCTGAGTTGGCTGGACCGCCGCGATGCCAGGGCGCAGGCGCCCGGCGACGCGGAGCCCGAGAACAAGAAGGCGGCAGCGACGTGGAGTTGAGCGGGGCACAGGCGCTGGTGGGCCAACTGGAGCGGGAGGGCGTACGCCACATCTTCGGCGTGCCCGGCGTCCAACTCGACCACATCCTGGACGCCTTGGCCCGCGCCCGCTCCGCCGGAGGACCGATCGAGTACACCACCGCCCGGCACGAACAGGGCGCCGCCCACATGGCGGAGGCGTACGCACGCACCACCGGCCGGCCCGGCGTCTGCCTGGTCGTCCCCGGTCCTGGTGTGCTGAACGCACTGCCCGCCGTGGCCACGGGATACGCCTGCTCCTCGCCGATGCTGTGCCTGGCGGCCGACATTCCGTCGCCGCTCGCGGGCCGGGGGCTGGGAATGCTGCACGAACTGCCGGATCAGGACCGGGTGTTGGCCTCGGTCACGAAGTGGTCGGCTCGCGCCGACGCGCCGGGCCGCATTCCCGGCCTGGTACGGGAGGCGATACGGCGGTCACGGTCCGGGCGTCCCAGACCCGTGGCGTTGACCACCCCGGCGGATGTGTTGGCCGCACGGGCGGAGACGGATCTGGAGGGTTCTGCCGGCGGTCGAGCGAAGGAGGACCTGGAAGGTGCTGATGTCGCCGGTCCGAGATCGGAGGATGTCCGCTCCGCCCAGTCTGCTGAATCGGAGCGGGACGTCCTCACAGAGATCGCCACAGTCCTACGAGGGGCCCGCCGCCCCCTGCTCTACGCCGGCGGGGGAGTCCTCGCCTCGCGGGCCGGCGCCGTACTGACCGCCCTGGCCGAGGAGTTGTCCGCCCCGGTCGTCATGAGCCGCAACGCGGGCGGGGCCGTCCCGTCGTACCACCGACTCGCCTTCCCCAGCCTTGCCGCACCGCGGCTGCTGCCCTCGGCCGACGTGGTCCTGGTCGTGGGCAGCCGCTTTGTGACTCCGCGCGGCACGGCCATGCCGACCGCCCACGCGGCAACCGTCGTCCTGGTCAACGCGGACCCGGCCGACCTGGGACCACCCCGCCGGGCCGAGCTCAGCGTGTGTGACGACGCCCGGACGGCGCTGGAGAGTCTGCGTGCCGTGCTGAGCACGGGCCGAGCCGGCCGAGCTGGGCTGTCCGGGCCGGAGACCGGGTGGTCCTCCGGCGAGCTGGCCGACGTACGCGCCGAGTGTGCCCGGAAGGTCGAGAGCGTGGAACCGCAATGGTCGTACGTCCGCGCTCTGCGCGAGGCGATCCCGGACGACGGGTTCCTGGTCAACGAGCTGACCCAGGTCGGCTATCTGGCCGCGGTCGGCTACCCCGTCCACCATCCCGGGACCTTCCTCACGCCCGGCTACCAGGGCACCTTGGGGTACGGCTACCCATCGGCACTGGGCGTCAAGGTGGGCAACCCGGACCGGGCGGTCGTCTCTATCAACGGCGACGGCGGATTCTGCTGGAACATGCAGGAACTGGCGACCGCCCGCAAGTACGGCATCGGGGTCATCGCGGTCGTCTTCAACGACAACGCCTACGGAAACGTACGGCGCATCCAGGCGGACGAGTTCGAGGGCCGTTTCATCGGCAGCGACCTGACCAGCCCCGACTTCGTACGGCTGGCGGAGTCCTTCGGGATCCCCGCCGTCCGCGCCGAGACCCCCGCTCACCTCACCGGGGCTCTCAAGGAATGCCTCGGCGAACAGGGACCCTCGCTGATCGAGGTACCGGTGCCCGAGATGCCCAGCGTGTGGCCGCTGCTGCTCGGCGGCTCACCCGGTTCGGTCCGGACATGAGGCCGCCGCCATCAACAGGTCGAGCACACACCGCTCCTGCACCGCCGCATCGGGAAGACCTCCCGCCGTAGCGAGTGCGCTCCTCGAGGAGGAAACGACGTACACGGTCCTCGCCAAGAGGGGCAGCTGGAGTGGTGCCGCCCGAGCTGGATCGTGATCCAGAACATGCTCTGGCACCCGGCCCATGCGCCCCTGGACCGGACGCCGAGTGAGGGTCGCGGGTGGTGAAGCACCGTCGCCGCCGCGGTTACGGCAGAGGATGATCGCCGTGGAGGACGCCATTGAGGGGCGTCTCACTGGCCGTAGCGCGACGAACCGAGCGTCACCTGGTGACCGACGAGGCTGATCTCGATGCCGTCCGCGGTGGCACGCGCCGCCGTGAAGTCGACGCCTGCCGGGAGACCGACCCGCCAGACGGTACTGGCCCTCTCGGCACCGGGGACGGTCAGGGAGAGCTCCGTTCCCTGAGCCAGGAGCGTCCCCGTGGTGTTCAACGCCGTGCCACCGGCAGTGCCCGAGACCTTGACGCGTGCCGCCTGGCCGCTCGACCCCGGTGGCTGCGAGACCTGCAGCGGGCCGCCGCTGCCGGCGAGCCGAGTCACCACACCGGACAGTTCCTTGTACGAGAGTGTCAGGGTGCCGGTGGCCAGGTTCGCTTCGGCGCTGCGCGCTGTCAGCGACGTCACCTGCACATCGCGCAAATCCAGGTGGAGACGGTCGATGTGCAGATAGCCGCCCTGCGTATTGGTCGTGGTGTCGATGGAGAACCCGCCCGCGGTCAGGGTCACGTGCCCGAAGTCGCCGTCTGCCGCCTGGGCAAGGAACGGAAAGCCCTCGATCGCCACGTCCAGGTATCCGTCGGTGGTGTTGCCATAGCCGTACTTCTGCTTCGCGAGCTGCGCGGCTTCGTCGTTCGCGTAGTGCACGGCTGTGCGATCGACCGCTATGAAGAGTGCGGCGATCACCAGGACCGCGATCACCAGCACCTTCACCCATCGACGTTTCACGCGGATCCCCCCATGTTGTTGTGTTGTGACCACGGCCCTATGGGTCACATCGCCGGCGTGTTCAGGTGAGACAGGAACCTGTCAGCGAGAACGGTGTGCCGATCGGCGACGGAGGGCGAGGACGATGCCACCGCCGGACACGACCAGCGCGGTGGCGGCGCCGGCGATCACGGTGGTGCCGGTGCCCCCGCCGGTCTCGGCCAGATCGGTGCCACTGCCTGCGGGCGATGCGGCGCTGCTCGCATCCCGCGCCGGGGTCGCGCTGCCGCTCTGCGCCGGGTTCGGCCCTGTGGTCGCGGCTGTGGAGGAGGTCGGGGAGGGGTGCGCCGATGTCGACGAGGGCTGGCCGGAAGGGACGGCTGGTGCCGAAGGGGAGCTGGAGGGCGCGCAGGTTTCGTTCGGTACGACGACCTGGGGCTGGATGTCGTCGTCGACCTGATCGCCGGCCTTGACGTGGATTCGGAAGGTTTCCCCGGCGTACCAGTCCAGGGGGGCCAGGTCCACGGTGGAGCCCTGGGCCGTCGGGTGCTCGATCGTCTTGGTGTCGACGAGCCGTTCGCCGCCGGGCATGCTCAGCTGCACATACAGGCTGACGGTGGCCGGGGTGCCGGAGGAGTCCTTGTCGGTGACGCGGATGACGCCATGGCCGCCCGTGTCGCACACGGCCGCTGCCGAGAAGTCACCGATGCTGCACGCGAGCGCAGTGTGGGCGGCACCGAGGGCGAGTGCGGCCGCGGCGGCCGACGTGCCGATGACGCGTGCTGCTCTGGCGGTGTGCTGGGAAAGGGGCATGCTCTGTCCTTCGTGGGTCGACGGCACGGCGCTGCCGAGCCTTCGGAAGCGGTCCGGGCGGGTGAGAAGCAGGCCGGAGCCGCAATGGGTTCGGATACGAGGACTGCGTGAGCGGTGAGAAGGCGCCGCAGGCAGCCGGGCGAAATGCGCTTCAGCCGGTGATCGCGGCGGGCGCGTTCCAGGCGTCCCGGTCGACGGTGATGGTGCAACCGCCGCGGGTCTCCTTGCCGTTGACCATGTACTGGTGGCCGCGGCTGTGGTTGGTGAACTTGTGGAGCTCCACGGCCAGTCCGCGTCGGTGGTGTACTGCTTGTCCGACAGTGCGTACCAGAGGTCGCCCGGCAAGCGGGAATTGCCGGCCGCGGTGGCGATGGCCTACGACGGCGACGCCCGCCGTCGCCCAGGCGGCGTAGCGGCACTTCTTGGACAGCCGATGGCTGGACATCCCCACCCCAATTCGCGATCACGGCATTCGGCACCCGGGCGGCGCACCGGCCGAAAACGATGTGTGCTCCGACGTGGCAAGACCGCCGCACTGACGCGCCTGACCGTCGCCGCCCCGCCCCACGCGGTGTGGCAGGGTTCTTCCGTCATCCCGGGCGCCCGGAGCGGATCGCACACTAATCGGCATCGACCCCGTGATCGGGAAACCGCGTCTCTTGATCACCACAAGATTCCCTCAAGGCACGGCAAATCCCCGAAATAGGAAGCTGTTTTGACCAGGCTTTGAGCTCGTAACACGATCATGGTGAAGGGTTGTTGAGTCGTCTCCAGCAGATCAGTCCGCAGGCCCAGGAGACTATGGCGTTGTGGAGGCCGAGCCGTCTGCCGGCGGACTGCGAGGCGCTTGAACTGGCGCGTGAGGGTCTGCCTCGACGACATTCGGCAGCCCGTCGAGACCGACGATGTCCGCCACCCCTTCGCTGTTACTGTCGCGCCATGTCCAAGATCGAGATAGACGTCGTGACCGCCGAGTTCTTCGATGCCTTTGACAACCGGGGCGGCAAGGCTGCCGACGTGGCCCGGATCCGCCAGCTGATTCTTCCGGGTGGCGTGATCGTCAAGACCGGCCCGGAGTTCACGGTCTACACCGTGGACGAGTTCATCGAGCCTCGCCGGCGGCTGCTGACCGACGGTCGGCTGGTCGAGTTCTCCGAGTGGGAAACCTCTGAAAGGACAGAGATCGCGGGCGATATCGCGTCGCGGTTCGGCGAGTACCGCAAGTCCGGGATCTTGGATGGTGAGCCGTTCGAGGGAGACGGGACCAAGACCATCCAGTTCGTCCGCACCTCCGAGGGCTGGCGGATCGCAGCGTTTGCCTGGTATGACCAGCCCTGACCGCGGGGCGGTCCGGCTGCGGCTTATCAGCTTGGGTTGATGTGGTGCATCGCACCGGCCTCAATCATCCTCGTTCGGCACGGCATATCGAGCACCTTGACAGCCAGGTCGCCCCCCGGAAACGTCGCGTGGACACAGGGCGCTATGACCTCGCAACACGATCATGATCGGTGCTTCTTCAGCCGCCTCCGGCAGATGAGGGCGCAGGCCAGCGTGGCCGGCAGCGCGAGCAGAAAGGTGAGCCACGGCAGACGGCGGCGCAGCGTGAGGGAGACGGCGGCGAGCAGGGCGCAGGCCAGGCGGCCGCGCTCCTCGGTGTCGACGTGGACCCAGACGTCCAGCAGCGAAACCACGATCAGAGTGGCGTCCAGCAGCAGGGGGCGCGTTCTCATGGGTGGTGCTCCTGCTCCTGCGGCCTGAGCAGGCCCGCACGTTCGGCGAGCAGGGCGGTCTGGACGCGAGTACTCACCTCCAGTTTGGCGAGGAGAGCGCTGACATGGTCCTTCACGGTGCCGGTGCTCAGATGCATACGGCTGCCGATGTCGGTGTTGGACAGGCCCTCGGTGATGAGGACGAGGACACGGCGCTCACGATCGGTCAGTCGCCCCACGACCTCGGCGGCCGCCTCCCAACGGCTCCCCGCCAGGTAACCGTCCACGACCGTGCGGGTGACCTTCGACGACAGCACGACACCGCCGTCGGCCAAGGCGCGGACAAGGTGCGGCAGTTGCTCGGGGTCGGTGTCCTTGAGGAGAAACCCGGCAGCCCCCGAGCGCAGGGCTGTCGCCACGTACTCGTCCATGTTGAAGGTGGTGAGCATGGCCACCACGGGCGGGTCCGACAGCAGGCGAAGATCGGCGAGAACCGTCAGCCCGTCGACGTCCGGCATCCGGATGTCGAGCAGCACGACCTCCGGACGCAACTCCCGCACCGTGCGGACCGCTTGGCCGCCGGCACCGCTGCCACGACCTCGATGTCGTCCGCGGTGTTGAGAATGTGCGTGAAGCCCATACGGATCAGAGCCTCGTCGTCGACCACCACTACCCGGATCACCTGTGCTCCGCTCGTCGCCGGACCACCTTTGGACTGCTACGACGTCGGGGGGTTGCTCCCAGGTTCCTCCGCGCTCCGGGTCGCGCAACCCGGCGAGCGAGGATCCAGCCGGACGGCGGTCGCGCTCCGGCCGGTTGGCGGGGTGGTTCCGGCCGTTCGCCGGATGGGCCGACGGGGGCGACGCCCTCAACTCTGGAACACATGACCCCGGACACGACATCGACCGAGCCCCCGACGCCCATCATGGAGGCGAGCCCCTCCGGAGCCGTCTCCTCGACTACCGTCCCCGCTCCATGTACGCTGCCCACTTCGGCCCGGACCCCGCCATCGGCGGACCGTTGGGCTTCGTCATGGAGTGGGCGCGTGGCCGCTCCGCCACGCTCTTCGCGCTGCTCGCCGGCTTCAGCCTGGTGCTGATCACCGGCCGCCCGCAGCCCCGCACCGGGAGTGCCGGGCGGCAGGCGGTGGGCCGGATCGTCATCCGCTCCCTGGTCCTGATCCCGCTGGGCTTCGCCCTGACCGCCCTCGGCACCGACGTCGACGTGATCCTCGCCTTCTACGGCGCCCTCTTCCTAGCGGTCCTCCCGCTGTACCGGCTCCGGGCTCGCACCCTCGCCGTCATCGCCACCGCCTGCGCGCTGGTCATGCCCCAAGTGCTTTACGTGATACGCGAGTCGATCTACAACGGGGAGTGGGCGGACACGATCATCGCCTACGACCCGGTGGCCCGGCTCAGCGGCACGGACGGACTGGTCGAGTTGCTCTTCACTGGCGAGTACCCCGTCCTGACCTGGGCGCCGTTTCTGATCGCCGGCATGGCGGTGGCCCGGCTCGACCTCACCCGGGGCCGAGTGCGATTGCAACTGGCTCTCACCGGCGGTGCACTGGCTGTCCTCGGCTACGGTGGCTCCTGGCTGGCACTGAGTCTCGTGCCCGGCGCGCAAAGCAGCATCGCCGCCGCCACCGAAGGGGACTCCGGGGCCTCCGCCTGGTGGTCCGACACGGTTGGCTACCTCAGCGATGGGGCGCCGGCCACTTGGCTCCTAGTGGGCGTTCCGCACAGCCAGACGACGTTCTCCATCCTCGGCAACACCGGCGTCGCGTTCGCCGTCATCGCCGCATGCGTCGCCGCCACGGAAAGTCTCCCGCGCGTGACCCGCCTGGCCACCCCGGTGAGCGCGGTCGGCATGATCGCGCTGACCGCCTACGTCCTGCACGTCCTCGCCATCGCCGCCGTCGGCATGGAGGAGGAGACGGGACCGGCGCTGCTGGCCCTGACTTGCGCCATCGCCGCCGCCATGGTCCTCGCTGTCTTCTGGGCCCGGCGGTTTCGACGTGGTCCGCTGGAGTACGTGCTTAACGGCGCGACGGGCGTCGCGCGATACATCAAGTGACAGTATGCGCAGGTAGAGGGACCAGAGGCAGGACGCGACAGGGCAGCCGGATCCGGATCCCGGCTGCCCCTCGCACCTGCTTCAGCGGTTCGGTGTCGCGCTCCGGCCCTGCCGCCTGGTCAGGTCAGTCGGCGGCGGATCCACCAGGCGCAGAACCCGGTCAGGACCAGGGCGAGGCCGAGGTAGAGCCCGGTCTCGGCCCATTGAAGGGCCCAGAAATTGCTGGCGGGATGGTAGGTCACCTGCTGCTTGTAGCCCCGGGCGCCGAGGTCGGCGAGGCAGCGGTCGAATTGCTGCAGGGTGGGCGGGCCCGACTCGGTGCGCAGGCAGTCGGCGAAGGACGACGGCACTGGGACCGGCTGACCGGCGGCGTTCAGCGTCTGTTGGGAGGTGACCCAGGCCCCCGGCACGTCGGGGTGCGTGACGATCTGTTGGGCGCCCTCCTGGATGCTGATGGGGGCGCCGTCGGGCTCGATCGGCACGGTGGTCCGCTCCGTAGCGGCCAGATGAGGCCGAAGCCACAACGGTACGGAGATCTGGACGGCGGCGTAGACGACGAGCGTGGTGGCCATCGCGGGCAGGGTGCGGCGGATGACCAGACCGAGGGCGACGCCCAGGACGAAGGCGAAGGCGGCATAGGCCATCGGGACGACACCCCGTGCGGCGAAGGCCACGGGGTCGATCCGCGGGAAGTACGTGTCCGTCGCGCCACCGCCGTTGACAGCCCGGTCGATGGGGCTGCTCCACCAGCTCACCGCGAGGCTGGTCAGCCCGGCGGCGGTCATGGCGGCCGCCGCACCAAGGCCCAGCTTGGTCGCCAGCCAGCGGGTGCGGGTGACGCCCTGGTTCCACGCAAGGTAGTGGGTACCGGTCTCCAGTTCACGGGAGATCAGCGGAGCGCCCCAGAACATCCCGATGACCGCCGGCACGGCAAGCACGACCAGCAGTCCGGCGTAGTAGACGCTCTGGTCCGAACTGGAGACCTGGTCCACCAGGCTGCTGCCGGCAGTTTGGTAGAGGTCGGCCAGCTGCGGGCCGGTGACCGCGAGGGCGGCGGCGAGGGCAGCTACGGCGGCGAACACCACGGCGGCCTGGGTGCGGAACTGGCGCCAGGTCAGCCAGATCATCGAAGGACCTCCAGTGCGGGCCGGGTGTCGCGTACCGCATCGGCGGGCCGGGTCATGTAGGCCAGGACGATGTCTTCCAGACCGAGCGGGCTGACGCTCCAGGACGGATCGTGGACCGCGGTGTCGGTGCGCACCAGCAGGGTGGTCTGACGGTCGGTGTGACTGGCGGTGATGACGTGCTGTCCGGCCGGGAGCGTGTCCGGGTCGCGGCGCGGTCCGGTGAGCCGGTGGTGGCAGGCGACCAGGTCGTCGATGTCGCCAGCCACTTGCACTCGTGAGTCGACCAGGACGATGACGTAGTCGCAGGCCCGCTCCACGTCGGAGACCAGGTGGGAGGAGAGCACGACGCTCAGCTCTTGCTCGGCGACGGCCTCCATCAGGTCCTGCATGAACTCCCGCCGGGCGAGCGGGTCCAGGGCCGCGACCGGCTCATCCAGGATGAGCAGCTCGGGCCGTTTGGCGATGCCCAGGGTGAGAGCGAGCTGCGCGCGCTGGCCGCCGGACAGCCTCCCGGCCCTTTGTTTGAGGTCCAGACCGAGCCGCCGGATCCGCTCGCGGGCCAGGGCATCGTCCCAGCCGGGGTTGAGGCGGGCGCCCATCCGTAGATGGTCGGCGATGCTCAGGGCGGCATAGGTCGGGGTGTCCTGGGCGACGAAGCCGACCTTGGCCAGCTGCGCGGGGCCGGTGGCGGGACGGCCGCCGCACACCTCGATCGTTCCGGTGGTCGGCGTCAGCATGCCGGATGCGAGGTTCAACAGGGTGGACTTGCCTGCCCCGTTGGGCCCGACCAGGCCGACGACCCGCCCGGCGGGCACGTCCAGGTCGCAGTTCTGCAGCGCCCAGCGGTGCTTGTATCTCTTGCCCAGGGCCTGGGCCCGTAAGACGGCGCTCACGCTACGTCCTCTCCAGCGGCGGTCCGAAAGGTGGTCATGAACAGGGCCTCGATCGACTCGTCGTCAAGGCCGGCCAGGCGGGCCTTGGCCAGCCAGCGCCGCAGGTCCTTCTGGAGCGGGCCGTGGGCGGCGAGCGAGGCGTCGGCCAGCGTCCGGGTCACGAACGTCCCCACCCCTGGCCGGGCGGCCACCAGTCCCTCGTGCTCCAGCTCCCGGTACGCCTTGAGCACGGTGTTCGGGTTGACCGCCACCTGCCGGGCCACCTCCTTGACCGTGGGGAGCCGGTCCCCCTCCTCGAGCAGGCCCAGCCGCAGCGCGTGGCGTACCTGCTGGACCAGCTGCTGGTAGGGGGACGCGCCGGAGCGGTCGTTCAGGTGGAACTCAATCACCAGTTCCTCCATTTATCTAGATGCCTAGTATTTTAGCCTCCTAGTCTGGTGCGTGGTCAACATGCCACGGTGAGGACGGCCGGAACCGATGTAAGGGCACGGGAGCGGGTCGGAGCTCGGGACCGGCTGTCAGGCCGCCTGCGCCAGGTAGTACGGGGTGACGTCGCGGCGGGCGGCGGGCTGGGCTTGCGGCGGGTGAGCCGCCTGGTCTTCAGCGTGATCGCGGCCCAGGTGATCAATGACTCGCTCATCTCGGGGAGCCGTTCATGGTCCCGGCAGCGCCGTCTGGCCCGCATGATTCACGACCAGGAGCGTTCGACCACCCACCTGCGCGGGAGGACGACAAGCCCTTCGCGTCCGGCGGGCGGCGGACGGTCTTGATGGTGATGCCGAGGTAGGTCTTGGCCCAGGTCACCAGCTTTCCGGCGTAGGCGGAGTCGGCCCAGACGATGGCGATCTCGGGGTGCATGAGCGCGAGGCGGAACAGCAGCTCCTTGGCCGCGTCGCGGTCAGTCACGTTGGCCGCGGTAATCACCAGCAGCACCAGGCTCCTGTTGTCGCAGATCAGATGCCTTTTCTATGATCCCAGCGGCGGCCCAGCGCCGGGCAAAGCCATAAATCGTCCGCCATGGCGGGTAGTCCGCGGGCATTGCGCGCCACTTGATGCCGTTGTCGACGAGGTAGCGGATGGCGTCGACGATCTCCCGCCGTGGGTGGGCTTCGGGGTGCCCGCCGCTCGGTCTCTGGCAGGCTGGGACGGGCAACAGCGGCTCGATCAGCGCCCATTCTGCGTCGGCCATGTCGGAGGGGTAGCGGGGTTCGCCCATCAGGCAATGGGGTCCGGCCCGTGTGGGGAGGCTGCGGACGCGTGGACAGGGACCCTGGACTCCTGATCTCTCGGCGAGCGTCCGGCGGCGCAGAGCTGTCAGCGCGGGCGCCGGGCGGCCATCGCTAGGTTCGACTCGATGGACTTCATCTGGTCGCTGAGGTAGCAGGCCCACGTACTGAGTTCCTCGCTGAGCCAGGCCGCTCCCACTCCTCCAGTTCGGCTTCGCTCGCGCGAAGTGATAGCCCAGGTCACGGCTTCAGATCATCGGCGGCCAGCTGCGCTCGGCGCCCTGCAACGGGACGGTGTCCGCTGGGCGTCCCGGATGGCTGTGAGGAGCGGTGTCATGTCGCTGGCTACGCTGCGGTCATGCGGACACCGGCGAAGAGTGATCTGACGGGGCGGGCCAGGCTGCGCGAGACGGCGCTGGAGCTGTTCGCCGAGCGGGGGTTCGAGGCGACCTCGACCCGGGCTGTGGCGGCCGCGGCCGGTCTCTCGCCGGCCTTGGTCACCCGGCACTTCGGCTCCAAAGAGGGCCTGCGCGCCGCGGTTGACGAATACGTCCTGGACCGCATCACCGAGCAACTGCATGACCTCGACCCGGACAAGGGGCTGATGGCCTCGCTGGGCGAGGTCTCGGCACACGTCTTCGGCGCCGATCCAGTGCTGCGCGGCTACCTGCGGCACGTGCTCCTGGAGGACAGCGAGGCCAGCTCAGAACTGTTCGGGCGCCTGCTGGCCGGTGCGCGTGCGGAAGTGGTACGGCTGTCCGGTGCATACGGCGGGCAGGGGTCCGACGACGAGTGGGCGCCGCTCCAGATGCTTTGCCTGATCCTCGGGCCGCTGCTGCTGGAGCGGGTGATGCAGCCCAACCTGGACGAGCCGATGTTCGCGCCCGAGGTACTGGCACGCCGGAGCGTGGCCAACCAACGGCTTTTGCTTCAGGGATTCTTCGGGTCCCTGAAGGGCGGTGCCGACGGGGGAAGCGCGAGCTGACAGGCTCATGGTTGGTGATCAACGCCGCCGATGAGCAGCGCCTTCACCATCGCGGCGGACTCCTGTGGGGCGTCTTTCCCGGTGACGGACATCTCGACGTATCGGGTACCGCTTGCCTCGTGGCGTGCCCGAACCGTGACGGCGCCTGCCGTGGCGCACGGAACGATTGCCACGATCCCGTTGCGGGCCAGCACCTCAGCCGTGACACCCGTGCGCTCAGTGCGAGCACCCGAGCCGTCGAACCGGTCGAGCACCTGCACCCGGCGTCCTTCGGCAGCCAACCGCTCGGCCATCGCGTAGGCGGCGGCCCGCCGGTCGGCCGGCGACCGCCCTGTCACCCACACCGTCGCGCCGGCGCAGGTGCATCGGCACTTCACGTCCTTCAACATCGGTACCCCCAGGTGCGGGTGATGTCGCGCAGCGCCTCGGGTACCTCTTCCGGGGCCGGCAGCGGCCGTGCCCTCTGAATCCGTCCGGACTTGATGTTCTCGCTCCAGTCACCGATGAACGGTACGAAGGGCCCGTGATCGCCCTTACGGTATTCGAGCATCCTCGGTGTCCATGGCACGCCGAGATACCCGCAGATCTTCCGCGTGACGTCGGCGGGTTGCTCTGTCAGATCTTCGTAGCGGACTGTCAGCCCTTCCAGACCCTTGCGGGCGGCCTCCACCGCGTCGATGTACATGCGCACCTCGCGCACGGTCGCATGCAACTCGCGGTCCGGACGGTTATTGATCAGCGAGCTGACCATCGACGCCGGGTGGCGGAGCAAGAAGAGGTAGCGGGCTTTCGGCCAGCCCTCGTGCAGCCGCTCCCACACGCCCGCATTGCCCGGTGTCTTGTCGACGATGATCTGCTTGCCGCTGAGCACGAGTTCGCGGTGCAGGATCCGGTCCCACAGCAGGTACTCCAACTCCCGCTGGTCGAGGCCGAGTTCGTCCATCGCTTTCTTGGTGTACGGCTTGGTGAGGTCCACGGAGAGCGTGCGTAGGTGCATCTCGTGCGGGGCCCGGATCTGGGGGTGGCTGTTGAGCAGCACCCGCAGCAGCGTCGACCCGGAGCGTATGGAGGAGATGACGAACACCGGGTCGGGTACCAGACGGCCGGCCGACTGCGCCACGGGCGGTTCCGAGAGTCTTCGCAGTCGTCGTCGCACTCCGCGTGCCACGCGGCGGACTTCTGTACCGGGTGAAACCATCGCCGTGCCTCCCTGTCTCCCCGGAGTGGAACCAGACCCTCCCGTTGAAGACTTGACCATACTGTGGCGTGCACCTGGGTTCACCATGGGTGACGGATAAGAATTCCATGAGGACATCTAGCTGCCCGAAAGGCGCTGGGCTCCTACGGCTTACCGGAGAGTGAGACGGGGGCTGGCACCAGTGCGTTGTGTACAAGTGTTGAGGAAGCTGAACGCATGTACACAACCGACTCCGGCGCCCCGCCGCCCACCACCCACCCGACCGGCCGTCTTCGCTGGGGCTGGCTGGACAACTTACGCATCGCCCTGACCGTCCTGGTCGTCGTCCACCACGCGGCACAGGCGTACGGCCCCGCCGACTGGTGGTACGTCAAGGGGCAACCGCGGACCCCGGCCCTCGCCGCCCTCTCCGCGGTCGACGGGGCCTTCTTCATGAGCCTGTTCTTCTTCGTCTCGGCGGTCTTCGTGCCCGACTCCTACGAGCGGCGCGGGACGTGGCCGTTCCTGAAGGGCCGGCTGGTCCGGCTCGGCGTCCCGGTCGTGGTGGGCGCGCTGACGATCGTGCCGGGCCTGATGTACACCTACTACGTCCACTACCGCGGCTATCCGCTGATCTCCTTCCCCCGCTACTTCACCGACGTCTACCTCGGGTTGGGCGACAAGCCCGCGGACTGGAGTGGGCCGTCGTGGCCGGACCTCCAGTTCGGGCACCTGTGGTTCATCCAGAACCTGCTGGCGTACGTCGTGCTCTACGTCCTGTGCCGCAAGGCGTGCCACCTGCTGAAGCGGCGGCCCGGCCCGCGGCGGGAAGCGCGTGTTCCAGGGCACGCAGCGCTGCTGGGGCTGACGGCCGGGATCTCGGTGGCCACCTTCCTGGTACGGCTGCGCTACCCGCTGGACGAGTGGGTCCCGGTCCTGGACTTCCTCCAGGTCGAGCCCGCCCGGGTGCCGCAGTACGCGGCGTTCTTCACGCTCGGGGTGCTCGCGCACCGCCACGACTGGCTTCGGCGGTTCGACGCCCGAGTCGGGTGGGTGTGGCTGAGCGGGGGTCTGGCCGGGGTGGCACTGCTGTTCGCGGTGGGATCGGACGCCGGCTGCTTCGGGAGCGGCGGCTTCGACGGGCCGTCGGCGCTATGGGCGGCGTACGAGAGCGTGTTGTGCGTGGCGCTATGCATCGGGTTGCTGACGCTGTTCCGCGAGGCGGTGACGCATCGCACGCGACTGGCGGGAGAGCTGGCGGCCTGCTCCTATGCCGTGTACATCGTCCACCTGCCGCTGGCGGTCACCGTCCAGTACTGCCTGGCCGGCCGCGGATTGTCCGCGGCCGGCGCTTGGGCGGTCGTGTGCGTGCTCGTCGTCCCAGTGTCCTTCCTCCTGGCGGCGGGCCTGCGCCGGCTGCCAGGGTTCCGTCAGGTGCTGTGAACCGGACGGAGGCGGAACGGATTCCGGATCGCGGTCAGTGGCGGACCTTCACCTTGCTGACCGCGGCGACGCCGACGGCGGCGAGGGCGATCTGGATGAGCCACTCGATCCAGTCGACGCCCTTGGTGTCGGCGACATCGAGGCCGGCAGCAATGCCGGTTCCGATGAACGCGGCGATGATGCCGATAGCGATCGTCCAGAGGATGCCGATGCGCTGACGTCCGGGGACGACGAGCCGGCCGAGGACACCGATCACGATGCCGATGACGATCGCGCTGATGATGCCTGAGATCTCCATGAGTGGTCTGCCCGCCCCTCGGTTCAGTCGTTGATGGCGTGCGAGTGCCCGTTCGAACCGAGACCATTCCGCCCCATGTATGAGGAAGATAAAGAGTGCCGCGTTCTACAGGTACGGCTTGATCGCGGGCAGCAGGTCCTGGAAGGTGCGGCCCGTGGCGGGTTCGCCGATCGCCTTCATCTCCCAGCCGCCGGCGCCGCGTCGGACCTTGGCCATGATCTGCGCGGTGTGCCGGCCGCCGCCGGTGAGGGTGTAGCGGGCGAGCTCCGTGCCCGTCGTCTCGTCGACCAGACGGCAGAAGGCGTTCTGGACCTCGGCGAAGGTCTGGCCGGTGAACGAGTTGACGGTGAATACGATCTGGTCGACGCGGGCGGGGACACGGGTCAGGTCGACGACGATCGACTCGTCGTCCCCGCCGGTGCCGGCGCCGCCGGTGAGGTTGTCCCCGGTGTGTCGTACCGAGCCGTCGTCGCTGGCCAGGTGCTGGAAGAAGACGACGTCTGCGGGCTCACTGCCGGCGAAGAGCACGGCGGAGGCGTCCAGGTCGATCTGGCCCCCTCCGGTGAGCTTGGCCAGGAATCCCTTGCGGGGTGCGGCCTGCCAGCCCAGGCCCATACGGACGGTGGTGAGGGCGCTGCCGTCGGCCTTCTGGAGACTGATCTGCTGGCCCTTGTTCAGGTTGATCGACATGGGGGGAGCCTCTCGCTCGCGGGTTCGTGGTGCCGATGGACTGCTAGCTGGTGTGGGGGAGACCGTCGCCGGTCGGTGGGTGTGACTCGGGCGCTGCGGAGCGGGAAGTGGCCTCGCTCATGTAGTGACACAGGCGAGGCAGCATTCCCTGTGTCAGCAGCTCCTGCTGCCAGTTCAGCCGCGCTTGTTTCAGGTGGGCGGACTGTCGAGGCCCGCCCTGTCGCCGTACCGCATGGGTCAGCAGGGCGGCGAAGGCTATGAGCGTGCCCCGCGCCGCGATCAGGGCCAGGATCCAGCCCGCAGTGATCAGTGAGTCGGCCAAGGAGCGTTGTGCGTCGGTCAGCCGGAGTACGTAGCCGAGCATGAGCAGGACAGCGCCGGACGTACCGGCCACGGCTGGTGTCAGCAGGGCCAGGGCCGGCAGCAGGCTGTTGTCGGCGGGTCGGTCCTCGTCGTTCTCGTGGACTGGAGAGTGGAGCGCGAGGTAGGTGTCGTACTCGTCCCGCGCCGCGGCCGCGATCTCGTCGGCGTCCGTGAGCGCGCGCAGACGCAGCAGGGCGGCTGTCCGGCCGGTGGGGTCGGCGGCCAGGGCGGTGCGGATGTCGGATGTGTTGAGCGCCAGGTGCAGGACGGCCTCGAAGTCCGGCCGGTCCCCGGGGCGCAGGCGGAACGGGGCGGTCACATGGCCTCCTGGGTGGGGTGTCATGTCCGGGGCCGGGTCCGCGTCCGGAAGGGCGGACCCGGCGGAGCGGGGTGGCGGTCTCAGACGTTCACGCCGAAGTCCGCGGCGATACCGGCCAGTCCGGAGGCGTAGCCCTGGCCGACCGCGCGGAACTTCCACTCGGCGCCGTTGCGGTACAGCTCGCCGAAGACCATCGCGGTCTCGGTCGAGGCGTCCTCGGACAGGTCGTAGCGGGCGAGTTCGGTGCCGCCGGCCTGGTTCACCACGCGGATGAAGGCGTTGCGGATCTGTCCGAAGCTCTGCCCGCGGGTCTCGGCGTCGTGGATCGACACGGGGAAGGCGATCCGGTCGATCTCGGAGGGTACGGCGGCGAGGTTCACCTTGATGCTCTCGTCGTCGCCCTCGCCCTCACCGGTGAGGTTGTCGCCGGTGTGCTCGACCGAACCGTCCGGGCTGGTGAGGTTGTTGTAGAAGACGAAATGCTGGTCCGAGGCGACCTTGCCCGAGGTGTTCAGGAGCAGGGCGGAGGCGTCGAGGTCGAAGTCGGCGCCGGTGGTGGTGCGGACGTCCCAGCCCAGGCCGACCACGACGGCGGTCAGTCCCGGCGCCTCCTTGCTCAGCGAGACGTTGCCACCCTTGGACAGGGAAACACCCATGGTTCATTCCTCCACACACAGTCGGTTCGGGTCCGCATCACGGATCCCGGGTTAAAATCTACAACACTGTAGAAAATTGAGGTCGGTCGAGCGGTGGCCTTCGTGTCGCCGCAACTCCTGTGCGAAAGACGGCCGGCCGGGTGTCTATACGATGTCGGGTCGGGAAACAGGCGGGCGCGGAGAGGAGACAGGGTGTGACGCAACACCGGCACAGTCCCCGGCGGCGGGGGCAGGGTGAGCTGGAGATGCAGGTCCTGTCGGCGCTGCGTGAGGCGGACGGACCGGCGACCGCCGGCTGGGTGCAGGAGCGCCTCGGTACCGGTCTCGCCTACACGACGGTGATCACGATCCTGACCCGGCTGCTGGCCAAGGGTGTGGTGACCCGGGAGCGGGCGGGGCGGTCCTTCGCCTGGACGCCCGCCTCGGACGAGGCCGGCCTCGCGGCGCACCGGATGCGCAAGGTGCTGGACGGGGAAGCCGACCGGGAGGCGGTGCTGGCCAGCTTCGTCACCGGCCTCGGGCCGGACGACGAGCGGCTGCTGCGGGAATTGCTGGGTCGTGCGCGGGGTGAAGGGGAAGACTGAAGCCTCATGGGGGTGTTTGTCTTTCTGCCGCTGGTCCTGCCGCTGACGGCGTGGCCGGTGGCCCGTCTGGCGGAGCAGCATCTGCATCCGCGCACCGCGACCAGGCTGCTGACCGGCGTGGCGGTGGCCATGGCGATGTGCAGCACGGTGTGTCTCGGGCTGGTGATGGTGGTCGGGACGGCCCAACTGCCGGGCAACCCGCTGCCTGACGGCTGGTCCGACCCGGAAGTGCGCGAGGCCGTGCCGTTCGACGAGGTGGCCGGGAAGGCCGCCATCCCCGCGCTGCTCGCCGTGCTGGCGGCATGCGGGCAGATGGTGTGGCGGCACGGCCGGATGCGGCGCCGGGCGCACCGGGCGCTGGCCGGGCTGGCGGAGACGGGGGTGGTCGTACTGCCCGACGCCACGCCGTACGCGTACGCGCTGCCGGGTGGCCGCCGGGACCGCGTGGTGGTGACCACTGCGCTGCTGGAGTGTCTGGAGCCCGCCGAGCGCCGGGCGCTGTTCGCCCACGAGCGCGCCCATCTGGCCGCCCGGCACCACCGCTTCCTCCTCGCCGTCCAACTCGCCTCGCAGGCCAACCCGTTGCTGTGGCCGCTGCGGACAGCCGTGTCGTACACGGCGGAGCGGTGGGCGGACGAGGAGGCGGCGCAGGCGGTCGGCAGCCGTCGTACGGTGGCGCGTGCGATCGGCAAGGCGGCCCTGGTGGATCGTGGCGCTCCGACGGCGACGCTCGCGGGGTTCGCCGCACCCGGGCCGGTGCCGCGCCGTGTGGCGGCTCTGCTCGGTCCGGCGCCCGCGGTGCGCAGCTGGCCGTCGGTGTTCACGGCTATGGGCCCGGCGGCCTGGGGCGCGGCTGCGGGCACGGCCGTCTCCGCGATGTCGTCCGCGAACTCCGCCGTGACCCTGCTTTTCATCCTGCATGCCGCCACTCCTCTTTGAGTGGGCGGGGGCCGTTGAGTGCGGCGTGCCGGGCAGTTCGCTGACGGTCCTGCCCGGCACACGTGCTCCATTTGTCGGTTCAGAGGTCGAACTCGTGCGGCGGCAGATCGAGGGCGAAGCACGCCTCTCGGACCACGGCCTGCTCGTCCTTGTCGAAGTCGCCGTCGGCGCCGCCGATGACGATGCCGATCTGAATGACGGCGCGCGCCTCGGCGGGCTTCTTCTTGGCCTTCGCGATCTCCTGGAGCACGCTGACCTTGCCGAAGTCGAAATCGGCGGTCAGCTTGTTCAGGTTCTCCTCGAAGCGGCGGCGCAGGTCGTCGGCGGGGAAGTTCTGGAGCACCTCGTTGGTCGAGATCAGCTGGGCCACCCGCTGCCGCTCGGACGGGTCGACGGTGCCGTCAGCGGCCGCGACCAGGGCGCACATGGCCATGCTCGCGTCGCGGAAGGCGCCGCTCTTGAGGTCGTTCTTCTTCGCCACCAGCTGGGTCTGCATCGTCGATGCGGACTCCTTGACGCGGTCCCACAGGGCCATGAGAACTCCATAAGTTCGGTTGCGGCCGGTCCGCCTCGTCGGCGGCCCGTGCTCCCCTTGATATCTACAGTGACGTAGAAACTAGCGGTGGGTCGGATAAGTTCCTGGTGTGTTCGCGAGATTCGGTCTGACTGGTAAGGGGCGGCTGAAGCCGGGAGGTGCGACGGCGTCCGGCCGGAACTGCGCTCCCGGGTCGGGCGCCGACGGTTTCTCGTCGCCGGCCGTCGCCCGCCCGCGGCCGGCTTCCGCTTGACCGCGATCAGCGGATGACCGGCAGTCGACCGGCCCTCCGGGCCCCGGACCGGTCAGTCCTCCTCTTCCTCCTCGCCCTCGAAGAAGTCCCCGATCTCGTCGACCACTTCGGCCGCGACCATCCCGCCGACCACGCCGACGGCCAGGCCGGCCGCGCCCGCGGCGATCGCGGTGCCCATGCCGGGTGCGGAACGGTGGCCCTCGTCGTGGTGGTGCTCACCGTGGCCGTAGTGGCCGCCGTGCCCGTACGGGTCGTGTCCCTGGGCGGCGTGCGAACCGTACGAGGCCCGGTGCTCCACCAACTGCCGGATCCAGCCGTCGACTTCGGTGTTCCAGTCGCGGACGTCGTGGTGGCCGACCGTGAAGCGGGTGACAGCGTCATGTCCCTCGGAGAAGAGGCCGCCGCGCTTGTCGGCCTCCAGGACGACCTCCATCCCGGCCGGTCCTGCCAGGAAGGTCACCTCGATCTCGTTGACCTGGTGGGCGTACTGCGGCGCCGGAGTGAGCTCGATCTCCTGGTAGAAGGGCAGTCGCTGGCCGGTGCCGCGGATGTGGCCGTATTCGAGGTCGGCCGACCTGAAGCCGAAGCCGAGCTGTCCGAGGGCCTCCAGGATCGCTTCCTGGACCGGCAGCGGGGCGATGTTCAGCTGGTCGAGGTCGCCCTTGTCCTTGGCGCCGGCGACGGCCAGTTCGGTCCGCACGCCGAGCACGATGCCCAGCCCCTGCCCGTACAGCTCGGTGATCGGCGTCTCCCACGGCAGCATCGCGCTGAACGGAACGCTGCGCAGCTCTCCCGCCGCGAGCCGGAAGCCGCCGCCGATCGTGAACCGGTCGAAGACGACGACGCCCTCGCTCTCGCCGTCCTCGTGCTCGGCCTCGACTCGCGCCACCAGCTCCAGGGTGATGTGGTCGATGTCGAAGTCGGTGTCACCGCCCCTGAGATGGACCTGTCCGGTCAGCGTGAAGCCGGGGCGGGCGGCGCCCGGCTCGAGGACCGTGTCCACCGTGGGCCCGCCCACGCCGAGCGATCCGAGCAGTCGTTTGAACACCATCGTGGCGTCCACTCCTTAAACGTGCGTGTCTTCCCCTGAGGCCCTTTCCGTACGAGCCTTCTACAGGTGCGTAGAAGCATAGGTGCCTCGGAAGCGCGGACGAGTGAGGTCCGCGCGGGTGTGGCGGAAACGGCCGAAAATGGCTTCTCGTCCTGACCAGCGAGGTGCCGACGCACTGGCTGGGTGATGCTCTTTGCGGCTCCTTTACAGTGGGTGTAGAGACAAGCGACCTTGCTTGCCTCCCCACTGTTCACATGCGTTTCGACAAGGAGCCACAGTCCCGCCATGGGTGAGCCTCCCAGTACCAGCTCTGCCCTTTTCTGCCCGCCCCGGGGAGTGGGGGTGGCCCGGTGACCGAGATCCTGCTCCTCCTGCTGGCCCTCCTCCTCACCCTGGCCTGTGCCGTGTTCGTCGCGGCCGAGTTCTCCCTGACCACCGTCGAGCGCGGTGACCTCGAACGAGCCGCCGAGGCCGGGGAACGCGGCGCCGAGGGCGCCCTGGCCGCCGTACGTCGTCTGACCCTCCAGCTCTCCGGCGCCCAGCTCGGCATCACGGTCACCTCGCTGGTGATCGGCATGCTCGCCGAACCCTCCCTGGCAGCCCTGCTGAAAGGCCCGCTGGAAGCCGTCGGACTCGGGGGCGCGGCCTCGTCCGTGGCCAGCGTTCTGGGTGTCGCCATCTCCACCGTCGTGCTGATGGTGGTGGGCGAACTGGTGCCGAAGAACTGGGCGATCTCCCGCCCGCTGGCCGTCGCCAAGGTGGTCGCGGGTCCGCAGCGCGGTTTCACGGCCGCCTTCGGCCCGTTCATCCGGCATCTGAACAACACCGCGAACCGTGTCGTACGGCGCTTCGGCCTGGAGCCCGCCGAGGAGCTGGCCTCCGCCCGCACACCGGAGGAGCTGGTCGCGCTCGCGAGGCGCTCGGCCGCCGAGGGCGCTCTGGAGGCCGACTCCGCCGAACTGTTCGTGCGCACCCTGCACCTGGGCGAGCTGACCGCGGAGAACGTCATGACGCCCAGGGTGGATGTCCAGGCGCTGGAGGCGCACGCGACGGCCGTGGACGCGGCGAACCTGTCGCACGCGACCGGCCTGTCCCGCTTCCCGGTCTATCGGGACAGCCTGGACGAGGTCATCGGCACCGTGCACATCCGTGATGTGCTCGCCCTGGAGCCCGAGAAGCGGGCTGTCACGCCGGTCACCGAGCTGGCCACCGCACCCCTGCTGGTCCCCTCCTCGCTGACGGCGGACCGGCTTTTGGAGCGGATGCGGGAGCGGCGCACCATGGCCGTCGTCATCGACGAGTACGGCGGCACGGCAGGAGTGGCGACGGTGGAGGACATCGTCGAGGAGGTCGTGGGCGAGGTCCGCGACGAGCACGACCCCGTCGAAGCGCCCGGCATCGCGTCCGCTTCCCCGGACCCGGAGGGCCGCGAGGTCTGGGAGGCGGACGGAAGCGTCCGCCTGGACGAACTCGCCGGCATAGGACTGGCCGCGCCGGAAGGACCCTACGAGACCGTGGCCGGCCTGATCGCCACTCACCTTGAGCGCATCCCCGCCAAGGGAGACACCGTCGATGTCGGCGGCTGGCAGTTCGTCGTGCTGGAGATCGAGCACCACCGTGCCGACCGCGTACGTGTCACGAAGCCGGTCCAGGAACCCGCCCAGGAAGGGGAGGAGCCCCGATGACCGTCCTCCAGCTCACCATTGGCGCTCTGACCCTGTTGACCAACGCGTTCTTCGTGGGCGGCGAGTTCGCCCTGATCTCCGTGCGCCGCAGCCAGATCGAGCCGCGTGCCCAGGCGGGCAACAAGCGGGCCCGCATGGCCCTGTGGGGTCTGGAACACCTCTCGGCCATGCTGGCGACCGCCCAGCTCGGCATCACCGTCTCCTCCCTAGTGCTGGGCGCGGTCGCCGAGCCGGCCATCGCGCACCTGCTGGAGCCCGGCTTCCACGCGGCGCACATCCCGCAGGGCCTCATCCACCCGATCGCGTTCGTCATCGCCCTGTCGCTGGCCACGTATCTGCACATGCTGATCGGCGAGATGGTCCCGAAGAACATCGCGCTCGCCGCCCCCGTGCCGACCGCCCTGCTGCTCGGACCGCCTCTCGTGGCCCTCACGCGGGCGTTGAAGCCGTTCGTGTTCGGCATCAACGCTTTCGCCAACACCCTGCTGAAGCTGCTGCACGTGGAGCCCAAGGACGAGGTCGAGTCGGCGTTCACCGACGACCAGCTCGCCCGCATGGTCGTCGAGGCCGGTGAGGCGGGGCTCCTGTCGCACGCCGACGGCGAGCGGCTGCGGGACGCGCTGGAGCTGGGCACCCGGCCGGTCGGTGAGATCCTCGTGCCCGCACAGAAGATGCGAACCGTCGAGGAGACGGTCACCCCGGCAAGGCTGGAACGGATGGCCGCCGATGCGGGCTACTCCCGCTTCCCGGTCACCGGCAGCGAGGGGACCCTGCTCGGCTACCTTCACATCAAGGACACCCTCGGGATCGCGGACCGCGAGCGGCCGTTCCCGCGCGAGGCGCTGCATCCGGTCACCCGGGTCCGCATCGACACCCCACTGGACGACACCCTCACCGCCCTGCGCGCCGACGGCAGCCACCTGGCCGCGGTGACGGGGGAGACGGGCACGGTCCTCGGGTTCGTGACCATGGAGGACGTCCTGTCCGAGTTGGTGGGTCCAGCACCGGCCGCCACGTGAGCAGTTGATCACTGAGGTCAGGTCCACGGCTCGTGGACCGGACCTCGGTGCTGCCCTCGACAGGTCACTTCGGCAGTTCACTCGGCGACGGCACCACCAGAAGCAGAAGGCCCCACGACCGCGACAAGGGCGGCATAGGCGCCGGTCTCGGCCCACTGGAGGATCCAGAAGTTTCCTGCGGGCTGGTAGGTGACCCTCTGGTGGTAGCCGGCCTTCGCGAGGGCGGTGAGGCAGGCCCTTGGGGAGTCGCAGTCGGCGTACGACTCCGGAAGGTGCGCCGCTGGATGGCCCGTGGCGTTGAGGGTCTTTTCCGCGACGACCCAGGAGTCGGGCCCGCCGATGTCGACCTGGGAGACGGAGTCGAGCCGGAGGTTGGCCATCGTGCCCGGCCGGAAAGGGACGGTGACGGTGGACGGCGTCGCCAGATGCAGTCGGATCCACAGGGGCATGACGATCTGGAGCGCAGTGGACGTGGCCAGGGTGGCCGCCATCGCCGGGACAGTTCGGCGGACGACGACGCCGAGCGTGACGCCCAGGACGAAGGCGAAGGAAGATACAACATTCTCACATGGGTGCTCATCACCTCCCTCGACGAGGCCCGGGGATCGAGAAGGAGGAGGTAACAGAAGCGCCGCCGCATCCGGCAGTCTCCAGGCAGGGCAGGATCGGCTATTGGAGCAGATGGCAACGGCTCGCTAGGCGCTGGATGAACTGGAACGCGACCTCGTCCAAACGGCGCCAACCGCCGAGGATGTAAAGGGTGTCGGTCTATTGGCTCATCTTGCCGGGCCGCATGCTTCCAGAACTGCCGCACACCCGTGAGTCCACGCGTGAGGAACTCATGCCATTTCTCAGGGGTTGGAGTCCCGATGGACCGGAGCGTCGAGGCGGACGGTGACGCGCGCGTGAGCAGTGGGCCGACGTGTTGCCGATGACGCACCACGTGGAGCGTGTCGAGATCCTCGAACCGGTCGAGAGGCTTTGACCTGTAGCTCTGTTTGTGGGCGTTGCGTGTGGTGTGGGTGTTGTGGGCGATCTCTTGATGCTGGTGCTCGTGACGTTCTTATGTGCTTGAGGCGGCGCACTGGTGTCACTGTCCGTGATGTGTCACATGGGCAGTCGGTCCGGCAGACTCTGGCGACAGGGAGGCCAGGCGGGTTCGTCGCGTCGGGCGGTGGTAGGGAGTGGCATTCGATTCTCCCCGGATTCTCCCCAGCGCGGACAAGTGCTCAAATAGCCAGGTCAGAGGCATGGTTCTGGCAGGACGAGGAGATCACCCGCATCACTTCTCCCCAGGGACTCCCCGGAACTCGTCAGGGCACCACTTTTGGAAGGTGCGAGAGTAAACCGCGCAAGCTCCGTGAGGCGGAGTACTCAACCCTAGAGCCAGTCCCGTCGCTTGAAAATCACGTACAAACTCACGCAAACCACCCCCATCAGGCCGATCGCGAAGGGGTATCCGAAGCGCCAGCCCAACTCAGGCATGTCCTCGAAGTTCATGCCGTAGATGGTTCCGACCAACGTGGGAGCAAAGAGAATCGCCGCCCAGCTCGAGATCTTCTTGATCTCCTCGTTCTGTTCGAACCCCGCCTCCGCCAACGCCCGCATCTCCGCGTTCTGTTGCTGGGTGACCAGGGTCGCGTTGACCGTGAGGATGTCGGTGAGGGCCTGGCGGAAGCCGTCGACTCGTTCGCTGGTGTGGGTGACGTGGTCGGCGACGTCCCGTAGGTAGCGTTGCAGTTCCTCGTCCGTGCCGTACTTCGCGAAGCCGGCCATCAAGGCGTGCAGCATGCCGACCAGAGGGCGGGTGGCGCGCTGGAACTCGACCATTTCGCGGGAGAGTTCGTAGATACGGCGGGAGACCTCCGGGTCGCCGCGGAAGACCTCCGTCTCGATCTCGTCGATGTCGTTCTGGACGCCCTCGACGACCGGCGCGTAGCCGTCGACCACCGTGTCCAGGATGGCGTAGAGGACGGCCTCGGGACCCAGGCTCAGCAGCTCCGGTGCCTCCTCCATGCGGCGACGGACCGCCGAGAGGTCAGGGGCCGCCCCGTGCCGGACCGTGATCACGAAGTCCGGGCCCACGAACACGTGCAGCTCGCCGAAGTCGACCTCCTCGGGGGCGTCCAGATAGCGGGCCGCTCGGAGCACCACGAAGAGCGTGTCGCCGTAGCGCTCCAGCTTCGGCCGCTGGTGGGCCTCCATCGCGTCCTCGACTGACAGTGGATGCAGGTCGAACTCCGCGGCCAGGGAGAGGAGTTCGCTCTCCGTGGGGCGGGCCAGGCCGATCCAGGCCATTCCGGACGGCTGTTCGCGCAGTTCGCGGAAGGTGTCCGCGAGGGTCGCGGGGGAGGAGACGCGCACGCCGTCGCGGTAGAGAGCCGCCTGGACGATGCTCGGCGGCTCGGCCGTCTCGGCGGCGGGTGGTTCGGCGTCGGTCGCCGGAGCCCGGGGCGGGGCGGCAGGCGGGGTCAGGGCACGGCGCCAGGCGGACTTCCTGGAACCCTTGGCGGCGGAGCTCTTCGCGGCGGGGCGGGCGCGTCGCTCGGACATCGTGGCTGCCTCTCGCTCTCGGGTCGAGCCGATGTCGGCGTGATCACGGAGCAGGGTATACGGGGCAAATGACATCGTAGGGGGGACGCCACCCGACTTCGGCGGGAGTTGCGGACCGAACCTGTCCGCAAGCACCTCTAGCGTGTCCGGTATGACCAAGACGACCGAGTCGGCCCCTGTGCTCAGCTCCCGCGCCCTCAATCGCGCGACCCTCGACCGGCAGCTGCTCCTGCGCCGGTCCGGCCTGACCGCGAAGGCCGCCGTCGGACATCTGCTCGGCCTCCAGGCCCAGAACGTCAGGCCGCCGTACTACGCGCTCGCCGCCCGCCTCGACGGGTTCACCCCCGAGCAGCTGTCGGAGCTGATGGCCGACCGCGAGGTCGTCCGGATCGTCACCATGCGCTCGACCATCCACACCCACACCGCCGAGGACTGCCTCACCCTGCGGCCCCTCGTGCAGCCCGCCCGCGACCGCGAACTCATCAACTTCCGCAGGGGACTTCAGGGCGTCGACCTCGACCGCCTCGCCGTCCTCGCCCGGGAACTCGTCGAGGCCGAGCCGCGCACCATGAAGCAACTGCGCGAGGCCCTCCTCGCCGAGTGGCCGGACGCCGATCCACAGGCCCTCGCCATCGCCGCCCGCTGCAAGCTCCCCCTCGTCCAGGTCACCCCCCGCGGGCTGTGGGGCAGAAGCGGCCAGGTCGCGCTCACCACGGCCGAGCACTGGCTGGGCCGCCCGGCCGAACCCGCCCCCGCGCCGGAGGACGTCGTCCTGCGCTACCTCGCCGCCTTCGGCCCCGCCTCCGTCAAGGACATGCAGACCTGGGCCGGACTCACCCGCCTCCGTGACGCCTTCGAGGGGCTCCGGCCCCGGCTGCGGATCTTCCGCGACGAGAACGGCGTCGAGCTCTTCGACCTCCCCGACGCGTCCCGTCCCGCCGAGGACACGCCCGCCCCGCCCCGCTTCCTGCCGGAGTTCGACAACCTGCTGCTCTCCCACGCCGACCGCACCCGCGTGGTGCCCAAGGAGTACTGGGGCCGCAGCTGGCAGGGCAACCAGGCCTACCGCACGCTCCTCGTCGACGGCTTCCTCGCGGGCGTCTGGAAGCTCACCGAGGACACGCTCGTCGTCGAGCCCTTCGACCGGCTCACCAAGGCCCAGCGGGAGGACGTCCTGGAAGAGGGGGAGCGGATGCTCGCCACGCTGCACCCGGGGACGCCGTACGACATCCGGTTCGGGACCGTGATCCCGTGACCCTCAGTCCGCCCGCCCCGTCACCGCCACCGTCAGGCCCAGCCCGATCATCGTGAACCCGCCCGCCCCGCCGATCATCGCAAGGCGGCGGTCGATGGGGGTCCCCCCGGTTCGAGCGAAGCCGAGAACTGGGGGACGGCGAACCAGGTGCGGGCGGCCGACGCGGTCAGGCCCCACAGGGTGTCCGTGACCAGGCCGATGGTGATCGGGACCAGGCCGAGCAGCAGCATCTGCGCCGGTACGTGACCCGCCGAGTGGTCCACGAACTGCGGGAGCACGGCCGCGAAGAAGACGATGCCCTTGGGGTTGGTGACGCCGACGAGGGCGCCGTCGAGCACCGTCCGCAGATCGCCGCGCGCCGACCCCGCGGACCGGGAGGTGATCGCCGACGCCTTCAGCTCGCCCCGGTGGCGGAAGGCCTGCACGCCGAGGAGGACGAGATACGCGGCGCCCGCCAACTTCACCGCCAGATAGACGGCCACCGACCGCTCCACCAGGGAACCGACCCCGACCGCGACCGCCACGACGAGCAGGTAGGAACCGACGACGTTGCCGACCGCCGTCGCCACCGCGGTACGCCTGCCGTGCGCGAGGGCCCGGCCGATGACGAACAGCACGCTGGGCCCCGGGATGACGATGACCAGCAGGGACATCGCGGCGAAGGCGAGGACACGGTCCGTGGACACCATGGCGGTCATTCAAGCACGGATCGCACACATGGACGGGGGCGCTGCGGGCCGCTCGTGGTGGCCCGCAACGCCCCCGGCTTCTCACCTGAGCGATGCTCAGGAGAACCTCTGGGGACCTATGAGTTGACCTGCGTGGTCACGAGGCTGGAGAAGGTGGTCAGCCGGGTGTAGACACCCGGGTAACCGGCCTCCGCACACCCCTCTCCCCAGGAAGTGATACCTGCCAGGACGCCCCCGATGAGCAGGGGACCGCCGCTGTCGCCCTGGCAGGTGTCTACGCCGCCGGATGTGTATCCGGCGCAAACCATGTCGCTCGCGACGAAGTCGGAGCCGTAGGAACTGGCACAGCTGGAGTTGGACACGATCGGCACGGTCGCGGTCCGCAGCTGGTTGGAGGAGCTGCCGCTCTCCGAGGTGGTGCCCCAGCCGACGATGCGGGCCGTGGTGCCGGCCGCGTACACGCTGGTCTGGGACGAGGAGACGTAGGACGCCGTGGTGTACGGCATCGACGTCGACAGCGTCAGTACGGCCACGTCGTCGCCGTTGGTGGCGTCCGTGTAGTCCGGGTTGATCCAGATCTTGCTGACCCGGCTGACCGTGCCGTTGGTGCCGTTGAGGTAGGTGCGGCCGCCGACGACTCTCACGCTGCTGGTGGTCTCGCCGACCATGCAGTGGGCCGCGGTGACCACCTTGGTCGCGGAGACCAGGGTGCCGCCGCAGAACTGGTTCTGCGAGGCGTCCGTGATCTGCATCATGAACGGGTACGAGGTCGTGGTCGTCGTCGTACCCCCGACGATGGGCTGGGGAGCGGCGACGGCGGTGGGGGCGCCGAGCAACGCGGTGGCGGCGGCAGCGGCGGTCGCCAGGGCGACGCCGGTGGCCTTTCTCGCACGGGTGAGACCGAACATCAGTGAGTCTCCTCAGGGTTGCCGGTGGGGGGTCGCGCGGGTGTGGGGGTGTACACGGGGGTCGCGGGACCGACCCCCGTATGCCCGGGCGAGCGGCATGTTCATAAGCTAGAACCCGGAAGTTCCCCTTCCCAATGAGGGAACCCCCTAGGGGAGTTGGGCAGGGAAAACCCTCGGTCCGCCCTGAGAAGAGCGTTTCTGACGGCCCGTCGGCTACGGTCGGCGCCCCGCCGCCAGCCGGACGATGTCCACCCGGGAGCGGATCCCGAGCTTGCGGTAGACCCGGGTGAGGGTCGCCTCGACCGTTTTCACGCTGATGAACAGCCGCGCGGCTATCTCCCGGTTGGTGGCGCCCTCCATGACGAGCGCGGCCACCTGACGCTCCATCGAGGCCAGCCCTTCGAGCCCCTGGAGCCCTTCCAGACCGTCCGGCGCGGTGGTGTGCGCGGGCTCCGGCTCCTCCGGCCGGACCAGTGCGGCCGCCTCCACCTGGCGCAGCCAGGGCAGCGCCCGGCAGCGCCGGAAGAGCCGGGCCGCCTCGTCGTACGACGTCGGCCCCGGGCGTCGGGTGCGCAGCTGGGCCAGGGCGAAGGCGGCGCGCGCCTCCTCCAGGCCGTAGCCCAGCTTGGCGAGACGATCCTGCACCGACGTCAACTGGACCAGCGCCGCCTCGTGTTCACCGCGCGCCGCCCGCACCAGTGCCTCGGCCCGGTCCAGTACGGCGAGCACGCTCTCCCGGCCCAGCCGGAGCGCGTTCACCCGCGTCACGTCGATGACGTCCTGCGCCTCGCCGGTCTCCCCGATGCGTACGAGGGCCTCGGCGAGGTCGCCCTGCCAGCGGCCGCGCGCCGGGTCCGTGATGCCGAGCCCCTGCTCCAGCTCACGCACCCGACGCAGCGAACGCACCGCGCCCTGCGCGTCCCCGGCGACGAGCTGGGCGTACCCGAGGGCGGCCAGGCCCCGGGACTCGTACATCTGGTCGCCGTTCTCCTCGGCGTGGTCGACCGCCTCCCGGGCCAGTTCGAGCGCCCGCTCGACACTGCCGCCCGAGGCCTCCGCGATGGAGGCGAGCACGGCCGAGGCCACCTCGCCGATCCCGGTGTCGCGGGCCATCATCAGGCTCTCCCGGGCCAGGTCGAGCGCACGCCCGCAGTGCCCTGAGCGCAGTTCGGTCTCGGCCACCCCGCGCAGGAAGTGCACCTCGCTCTCGACCGAACCGCGCCGCCGCACCTCGCGCAGCAGCGCGGTGACCGTCGCGCGCGCCTCGGGCAGCTGGTCGCTCATGATCAGCCAGCGGAAGCGGGAGTACCCGGCGCCGTTGTGATGGCAGGCCACCCGCGGGTCCTGGGGCTCCTTCAGGGCGCGCTTGATGGTCGCGGGGGCGTCCGGATGGCCCATGAGCGTCTCCAGCTGGGCCTGGAAGGACAGCGCCATCAGTTCGTTGTAGCGGTCGCCGGCCCGCGCGGCCAGGGCCGCCGAGTGCGCGGCCTCCCCGCGGGCCTCGTCGAAGTCGCCCTCGACGAGCAGCGCCCGCCAGGCCAGCTGGTAGCGGATCAGGGCGAGCAGTTCCGGGTCGTCGCCCGCGTCGGCCAGCGCCTGCGGGAAGACCGCGTCGACCTCCGTCATGGCGTGACCCGCGGTGTCGATCACGATGATCCAGGCCCGCACCCGGTCCGCGGGCACGGTGGCCCGGGTGAGCACGTCCCGGGCGATGTCCCGGGCGAGGTCCAGCTCACCGGCCGTGATCGCGTCCTCGGCCGCCGCGAGCCGCCGTACGTCCGGGGCGGGCACGGTGTCGGCCGGGGTGTGCCGGGCCGACAGCAGCTCCAGGGAGGCGGCCATCGAGGGTGCGCCCCGGTCCCGGGCCAGGGCCGCGGCCTCGGCGAGCCGGGCGGCCACCTCCGGGTCGGTGCCGGTGGTCGCGAGGGCGAGATGGCGGGCCCGCTCGATGGGGTCGGAGGCGGCCGTGGACAGTGCCCGGTGCGCGTTCCGCCGGTCCTGCGCGGGCGCTTCCGCGTACAGCGCGGCCGAGATCAGCGGATGCGCGAACCGTACGGCGGGTCCCTCGGCCTCCGTCGCGAGCAGGCCCAGCGCGGCCGCCTGGGCCATCTCCGCCTCGGCGTCCGTGCGGCCGGCCGCGTGCAGCAGGGCCGGGGTGGGGCGGGCGCCCGCGCTCGCCACCAGGAGGGTGCGGCGGGCCTCCTCGGACAGCATCTCCAGGCGGCTGAGCACCAGGGCACGGAGCGAGGTGGGCACCGGCAGCGGCTCACCGGGGCGGGGCGGGGTCGGGTTCTCGGTGAGTGCGCGGCCGAGTTCCAGGGCGTAGAACGGGTTGCCGCCGCTGGTGCGGTGGATGTCCCGGACGGTGGAGCGCTGCAGGCCGGTGTAGCCGCGGTGGTCGAGCAGCGCGGCCACCTGGGCGCGGGTGAGCGGGTTGAAGCGGACGGCGAGACTGTCCGGGGGCAACGCGCGTAGATGACGGTCGTACTCCGGGCCGTCGGTCCGGACCGCGCACAGCATCCGCACCGGAATGTCGCCGAGCCGCCGGGCGGCGAAGCCGAGCAGTTCCAGGCTGGCGGGATCCAGCCACTGGACGTCGTCGGCGACGACCAGGACGGGTCCCTCGGCGGCGAGGGCGCGCAGCGCCGACAGCACGGCCAGGCGCAGGGCGAGGCCGTCGCGCTGCAGGGTGGACTCACCGCGTCCGGTGAGCGCCGACTCGAGCGCGGTGCGCTGGGCGGCGGGCAGCTTGTCGGAGACGTCGTCGAGGACCAGACCGAAGAGGTCGGCCAGGGCCAGGAAGGGGAGGTGGGATTCCGACTCGGTGGCCGAGCAGCGCAACACGGTGTGGGCCGCCGCGCCGTATTCCGCGGCCAGGGCCCGCAGGACGGTCGACTTTCCTATTCCGGCCGGTCCGTGCAGCAGCACGCTGCCGCCGCGGGCCAGCTGCTCACGGGCCTGGCCGAACAGCTCGTCCCGGCCGATGACCAGGTCAGGGCGGCATCTCGCGGGCTCCTGGAAGTCGCGTGGCACGGTCACCGCTCCCCTCCCTGTGTCGTGTCCTGGCCAATATTAGGCAAGGTGCTCTGGAATTCGGCGGGAAGAGGTGGTGAGGGAAATAACAACCGGTTCCGCATGGAAAAATTCAAAGCACCCGTGAATGAATGAGATGTCTACGAATGTTACGGGAGGAGCCGGGTTGTCACGGGAGCAGTCCCGCCCGGCGTGCGGCGACCACCGCCTCTCCACGGGTCCTGGCCCCGAGTTTCCGCATGGCCGACCGCAGGTACGCCTTGACCGTCTCGGCTCTCACGCCCAGTCTGTCCGCCGCCGCGGCGTTCGTCGCCCCGGCCGCCACACAGGCCAGGACGTCCAGCTCGCGCGGTGCGAGGGCGATGCCTTTCGAGGCCCCTGCGTCCGGGGTCAGGAGCGCGCAGGCGTCGAGCAGGTCGGCCCGCAGCGCCGGGTCGCCGATCCGCGGGGCCAGCGCCCGCAGCGCCGCGTGCGCCTCCCGGACCTGCTCCCACGTGGAGGTGTCGTCGCGCCGCGGCTCGGCCCGCGCCGCCACCAGCACGTCCCGCGCCTCGTCGTCGACGACCAGCGCCTGCTCCACGTCCCGCGCCGCGTCGACCGCCGCCGTCAGCAATCGGTCGCCGAGCGGCCGGGCGTCCCGCAGCGCGCCGTACAGGACGCCGCGCACCCGGCGCCGTACGACCACCGGCACGGCCAGCACCGAGCGCAGCCCCTCGGTGGCGACGGCGGCGTCGTACTCATGGCTGATCTGCCGGGACATGGAGTAGTCCGCCACAGCGCACGGGCGGGCCAGCGCGACCGCCTTGCCACCGAGGCCGTTGCCCGAGGTCACCGCGAGCGCGAGGAGCGAGGTGGTGGCCGTACCGCTCAGTTCGCTGATCCGGATCCGTGACCGGTCGGGCTCGACCAGGCCGCCGAAGGCGACCGGAAGCCCCGTCGTGCGCCGCAGCCGCACGAGTGCACGCCCGATCTCCACTGCTCCGCCCGGGTTCACCGACACCTGCTCGTCCCTTCGCTGCGGCACACACCCCCGTTCGGGGGTAGTGAGACCTGCATCACGGATTACACGATGGCAGAGAGCCGCCCGGCAATGGTCCGGCACCAAGGAGGACGCAAGATGACGGCTACGGAGGACTTCCGCGGGGCGCGGGACTTCCTGCTCCAGCACCGCGAGGACTACGCGACGGCGTACGAGGGCTTCGCCTGGCCCCGCCCGCAGCACTTCAACTGGGCGCTCGACTGGTTCGACGTCATCGCCGAGGGCAACGACCGCACGGCCCTGCACATCGTCGAGGAGGACGGCAGCGAGATCCGCCTCTCCTTCGCCGAGATGGCCGAACGGTCCAACCGGGTCGCCAACCTGCTGCGCGAGCGCGGGGTGGAGGCCGAGGACCGGATCCTCGTCATGCTGGGCAACCAGGCGGAGCTGTGGGAGACGGCCCTCGCGGCCATGAAGCTGCGTGCCGTCGTCATCCCGGCGACCCCGCTGCTCGGCCCCGCCGACCTGCGCGACCGCGTCGAGCGCGGCCGGGTGCGGCACGTCCTGGTGAGGGCCGAGGACACCGGAAAGTTCGACGAGGTGCCCGGCGACTACACGCGCACCGCCGTCGGCGGCGTACCGGAGGGCTGGCAGCCGTACGAGGACGCGTACACCGCCCCCGAGGAGTTCCTCCCCGACGGCCCGACCCTCGCCGACGACCCGCTGATGCTGTACTTCACCTCCGGTACGACGGCCCGCCCCAAGCTCGTCGAGCACACCCACACCTCGTACCCGATCGGGCACCTGGCGACCATGTACTGGATCGGCCTCAAGCCCGGCGACGTGCATCTGAACATCTCCTCGCCCGGCTGGGCCAAGCACGCCTGGTCCAACCTGTTCGCGCCGTGGAACGCTGAGGCGACCGTCTTCATCCACAACTACACGCGCTTCGACGCGGGCCGGCTGATGTCCGAGATGGACCGGGCGGGGGTCACGACCTTCTGTGCCCCGCCGACCGTGTGGCGCATGCTCATCCAGGCCGACCTGACCCAGCTGCGCACGCCGCCCCGGGAGGTGGTCGCGGCCGGTGAACCCCTGAACCCCGAGGTCATCGAGCAGGTCCGACGGGCCTGGGGCATCACCATCCGGGACGGCTTCGGCCAGACCGAGACGGCCGTCCAGGTCTCCAACAGCCCTGGTCAGGTGCTGAAGACCGGTTCCATGGGCCGCCCGAGCCCCGGCTACAAGGTGGAGCTCCTCGACCCGGTGTCCGGCGCGCCCGGCGCGGCCGAGGGCGAGATCGCCCTGGACCTGTCGGCCCGGCCGGTCGGCCTGATGACCGGCTACCACGGCGACCCGGACCGCACGGCGGAGGCGATGGCGGGCGGTTACTACCGGACAGGCGACGTGGCGTCGAGGGACGACGAGGGGTACCTGACCTACATCGGACGCAGCGACGACGTCTTCAAGGCCTCCGACTACAAGATCAGCCCCTTCGAGCTGGAGAGCGCGCTCCTCGAACACGAGGCGGTGGCCGAGGCGGCCGTCGTGCCCGCGCCGGACGAGCTGCGGCTCGCGGTCCCGAAGGCGTACGTCGTCCTTGCGGAGGGCTGGGAGCCCGGTCCCGACACCGCCAAGGTGCTGTTCGAGCACTCCCGGGAGTCGCTGGCGCCGTACAAGCGGATCCGGCGGCTGGAGTTCGCGGAGCTGCCCAAGACGGTCTCCGGCAAGATCCGGCGGATCGAACTGCGTGAGGCGACGGCGGCGGGGTCGGACGCCGAGTACCGCGAGGAGGACTTCCGGTGAACTCGTACACGCACGGCGTGAGCACGACGGAGCTGCTCGGCGACACCATCGGCGCCAACCTGGACCGGGCCGTGGCCACCTGGCCGGAACGCGAGGCGCTCGTCGACGTGCCGTCCGGGCGGCGCTGGACGTACGCCCGATTCGGCGCCGATGTCGACGAGTTGGCGTCCGCGCTGCTCGCCTCCGGGGTCGCCAAGGGCGACCGGGTGGGGATCTGGGCGGTCAACTGCCCCGAGTGGGTGCTGGTCCAGTACGCCACCGCCCGCATCGGCGCGGTCATGGTGAACATCAACCCGGCGTACCGCACCCACGAGGTCGAGTACGTCCTCAACCAGGCAGGGGTTTCCCTGCTGTTCGCCTCGCTCAGCCACAAGAGCAGCGACTACCGGGCGATGGTCGACGAAGTGCGCGGCAGGTGCCGGGAGTTGCGGCAGGTCGTGTACTTCGGCCATCCGAGCTGGGGGGAGTTGCTGGGGCGCGGCGGCGGCCGATACGCGGCGTACCCGGAACTGTCCTGCGACGACCCGATCAACATCCAGTACACCTCGGGCACGACGGGCTTCCCCAAGGGGGCCACCCTCTCTCACCACAACATCCTCAACAACGGTTACTTCGTGGGCGAGTTGATCGCCTACAGCGAGCAGGACCGGGTCTGCGTCCCGGTGCCCTTCTACCACTGCTTCGGCATGGTGATGGGCAACCTGGCGGCGACCTCGCACGGCGCCTGCGTGGTCATCCCGGCCCCGTCCTTCGACCCGGCGGCGACCCTGCGCGCGGTCCAGCAGGAGCGCTGCACCTCGCTCTACGGCGTTCCGACCATGTTCATCGCGGAGTTGAACCACCCCGACTTCGCGACGTACGACCTCTCCTCCCTGCGCACCGGCATCATGGCGGGCTCGCCCTGTCCGGTGGAGGTGATGAAGCGGGTGGTCGCCGAGATGCACATGGCGGAGGTGTCCATCTGCTACGGCATGACCGAGACGTCCCCGGTGTCCCTGCAGACCCGCAGGGACGACGACCTCGAGCACCGCACCGGCACGGTCGGCCGCGTCCTGCCGCACATCGAGGTCAAGGTCGTCGACCCGGCGACCGGGGTCACCCAACCCCGTGGCACGGCAGGGGAGTTGTGCACGCGCGGCTACAGCGTGATGCTCGGCTACTGGGACGAGCCCGAGAAGACGGCGGAGGCCGTGGACGCCGGACGCTGGATGCACACCGGTGACCTGGCGACGATGCGCGAGGACGGCTACGTCGAGATCGTCGGCCGCATCAAGGACATGATCATCCGGGGTGGCGAGAACATCTACCCGCGCGAGATCGAGGAGTTCCTCTACGGCCACCCGAAGATCGCGGACGTCCAGGTCGTCGGGGTGCCTCATGAGCGCTACGGCGAGGAGGTGCTGGCCTGCGTCATCCCACGGGACCCGGAGCACCCGCCGACGCTGGAGGATCTCCGCGGCTTCTGCGAGGGGCGGCTGGCCCACTACAAGATCCCGAGCCGGTTGAGGATCCTCGACGCCTTCCCGATGACGGTGTCCGGGAAGGTGCGCAAGGTCGAGCTGCGGGAGACGTACGCGGAGGGGTGAGAACACCGCCGGCCGGCGCCCCGCCCGCCGACGCGCACCGGCCACGCCTTGTGTCGTGCGCCTGGGGGTGGTTCTGGTGGCTTGGGGCGGGTGCGGCTGTCACCGGCTCGTTTGCGGGGGGGCCGGGTCGGGTTGTCGGGCGGGTGCGGGCCGGTGGGGGCTGGTCGCGCCCGCGCGGCGGTAGCCGCACATCGATACAGCCCCGCGCCCCTGGGGAGTTGCAGTCACCCGGCGCCACGCCGGACCGACCCCACCTCGCGCGCCACGACGGGCCGCTTGCGCGAACGCGTGCGCTGGCTTGGGCGGGGCGCCAGTGGGGGCGCCGGATCGGGTTGTCGGGCGGCGCCGGTGTCGGGGGCCGCGTCCGGTGGGTTGGGCCGCAGGTTCGCGTGTCCCGTGCCTGGGGCTGGTTCTGGCGGGCTGGGTCGGATGCGGTCGCCGCTGGGTACACGTCGGTATCGGTGGTCGCACTGGGCGTGGTGGAGTTGGCCGACGCGTCCGGCGGGTTGGGCCGCAGGCATCCCGCGCGGCGCCGTGAGCCGGAAGCCGCGAGCGCTCCCGGTCGGGGGAGAGGTCCCGGGCGGCCGGGATCAGTCGGCCGTTCGTCAGGCGCGGCGGTCGCCGAGCAGTGGCCGGACGGCTCCCGGCGCCGGCCGCGCCTCCGTGCAGGACACCTGCCGCTTGTCCGCGCGGTATGCGGCCCGCAGACGGGGGCCGGGATCGGCCGGCCGTTCATCGGGCGCGGCCGTCGCCGAGTCGGTCCGAACCGCCGGCGACCTACCCTCCCAGTTCGTCGGCCGGGCTGTTCACCGGTTGGGGCGTGCCGGTCAGGTCCAGGACGAACAGCGGGACGCCGAGGGCGTCGGCGCGGGCGCGGGCCTCGGTGGTGTAGCCGGCCAGTGAGAAGTACACGCAGTGCGCGGACTCCGTCATGGCCGTCAGCCACAGGCACTCCACGTCCCGCAGCGAGGCCGGCCGCACGGTCGGGTCCACCTGGGCCAGCAGCCCGCGGGCCGCGAGGCCGATCCCGGACGGCGGACGCTGGTCCGCGCGCCGGATGTCCTGGTAGCCGAGCCAGCGCAGATACAGCGCGGCGACGGTGACCGCGTCGCGCGCGGTGCGGATCGTGATCGGCTGGAAGGCGCGGCGCGGGGGAGCGGAGGCATCCTCGTCCGGCTCCCTCTCGGGGCAGGTGCCCCCGGCCACCGGAATCCTCAGGACCGTCCCGCAGACACAGCCCAGCTCCGGCTGCGGCCACTCGGCCTTGCGGCCGCAGCCGGCGCACTCCACGGCAACCCACGCCTCCTCCCACACCTGGTGGGCGACGGCCGTGGGCACGCCGTGCCGGTCCAGTGGCGGACAGACAGGGGCGCCGCACTCGCACGGGTACGACGGCGCCGCGTAGAGGTGCTCGCGCCGGCAGACCGGACAGCGCACCGACACGCTCTCGGACATGGGCTCATCGTCCTCCAGGGCGTGCCCGGTTGTCCGCCTCTTGACGGTCTTCACCCGCCCACCTAGATTACTTCCAGATAGTAGAAAACTTATTCCACTATACGGAAGTGCTCACCGCGGGGCGCGACGGGAGTACGCATCCGACAGCCGAAGCAGTTGAAGCAGTCGAAGCAGGAGTACTCGATGGCTCGCATGACCGCTGCCCGCGCGGCAGTTGAGATCCTCAAGCGCGAAGGTGTCACGGACGCGTTCGGTGTCCCCGGCGCGGCGATCAACCCCTTCTACGCGGCGCTCAAGGCCTCCGGGGGCATCCACCACACCCTCGCCCGCCATGTCGAGGGCGCCTCGCACATGGCCGAGGGCTACACCCGCACCCGGGCGGACAACATCGGTGTCTGCATCGGCACGTCGGGACCCGCCGGCACCGACATGATCACCGGCCTGTACTCCGCGACCGGCGACTCCGTCCCGATCCTGTGCATCACGGGCCAGGCCCCGACCGCCGTGATCCACAAGGAGGACTTCCAGGCCGTCGACATCGCCTCCATCGCGCGGCCGGTGACGAAGATGGCGGTCACCGTCCTGGAGGCGGCCCAGGTCCCCGGCGTCTTCCAGCAGGCCTTCCACCTCATGCGCTCCGCCCGCCCCGGCCCCGTCCTCATCGATCTGCCGATCGACGTCCAGTTGACGGAGATCGAGTTCGACCCGGAGACCTACCAGCCGCTCCCGGTCTACAAGCCGGCCGCGAGCCGTGCGCAGATCGAGAAGGCGCTCGGTCTGCTCAACGAGTCCGAGCGTCCGCTGATCGTGGCCGGCGGCGGGGTCATCAACGCCGACGCCGCCGAACTCCTCGTCGAGTTCGCCGAGTTGACCGGGACACCGGTCGTCCCGACCCTCATGGGCTGGGGCGTCCTGCCCGACGACCACGAGCTCAACGCCGGCATGGTGGGCCTGCAGACCTCGCACCGCTACGGCAACGCCACCTTCCTGGAGTCCGACTTCGTCCTCGGCATCGGCAACCGCTGGGCCAACCGCCACACCGGCAAGCTGGACGTCTACACGGCGGGCCGGACGTTCGTCCACGTCGACGTGGAGCCCACCCAGATCGGCAGGATCTTCGCGCCGGACTACGGCATCGCCTCCGACGCCAAGGCGGCCCTGGAGCTCTTCGTCGAGGTGGCAGGGGAGTTGAAGGCGGCGGGCAGGCTCCCCGACCGCTCGGCCTGGGCGGCGTCCGCGCAGGAGAAGAAGGCGACCCTCCAGCGGCGTACGCACTTCGACGACATCCCGATCAAGCCGCAGCGTGTCTACGAGGAGATGAACAAGGCCTTCGGCCCCGAGACCCGGTACGTCTCCACGATCGGCCTCTCCCAGATCGCCGGCGCCCAGATGCTGCACGTCTTCAGGCCGCGCCACTGGATCAACTGCGGCCAGGCGGGCCCGCTCGGCTGGACGATCCCGGCCGCGCTGGGCGTCGCCAAGGCCGACCCGGAGGCACAGGTCGTCGCCCTCTCCGGTGACTACGACTTCCAGTTCATGATCGAGGAGCTGGCCGTCGGGGCCCAGCACCGGATTCCGTACATCCACGTCCTCGTGAACAACTCCTACCTGGGCCTGATCCGCCAGGCCCAGCGCGCCTTCGACATCGACTTCCAGGTCAACCTCGAGTTCGAGAACGTCAACTCCCCGGAACTGGGCGTCTACGGTGTCGACCACGTCAAGGTCGCCGAGGGCCTCGGCTGCAAGGCGATCCGGGTGACCGATCCGGCGGAACTGGGCGCCGCCCTGGAGCAGGCGAAGAAGCTCGCCGCCGAGTTCCAGGTCCCGGTCGTCGTCGAGGCCATCCTGGAGCGGGTCACCAACATCTCGATGTCGACTACGAACGACATCTCCAACGTGGTCGAGTTCGAGGAGATCGCGACGGGGCCTGCCCACGCGCCGACGTCGATCAAGCCGCTCAAGGTCTGACACCGCGCACAGCTGAAGGGCGGTCCCACCGTGAAGGTCGGACCGCCCTTTCCTGTGCCCGGCTCCCCCGAAGCCGTCCCCCGTCGCGATGCCCGCCGCCCCCGTGCCGGCCGACCTCGCCTGATGAGAATGCGCCCGAGCAGGGGTCCGGCAGAAGCCCCTGAATCAGGTTCAGAGGTTGATTTGAGGATTCCGTATCCGGCCTACGACCGCTGCCGTACGCCCGGTCACGGCCTGTGGTGCTCCGACAGCCCCGGCCAGTCGTCCGGACCGCCGCCCTGCCACTCCACGATGTCGTCGTCCTCGACCTCGATCCGGTCCAGGTCGGCGAGCCGGAGCAGCTCCACGACGTCGTCCAGGTGCGAGGCGACGCCGAGACCCTCGTCGTCCACGGTGACCCGCCGCGACCCGTCCAGGGCCGGAGCGTGCACCACCACATGCGGATGCTGTGTCGGATGTGCTGCCATGCCTACAGCGTCCTGCGGTCGGCCGGAATCCGCACCCCGGTGACCGCACCCAGGCGAAGCGCCGGATACGGGATCGTCCGTATCCGGCGCTCTGTGTTTCCGCTGGTCCTGCTGGTCTTGCTGGTCCTACCGGGACCGCGGCGGCCGCGACGGAACCGGGGCGCGCTCCTTCCCTCAGGTCGAAGAAGGAGGGCCCGGGACCTTCACCACCGCACTGGCTCGCACGCCGCCGCGGTCCTCCCCTGACCGCACCCGGTACCGGGCGACCACCCCTCATCCGGGTCGCCGGGCGCGTCGGGTGCGGTCAGGGTGTCTCTGCCTCGCGCAGCGCGAGGTTGTGGGTTTCCGGTCCGCGGCGGCGCCTGGGCGCGACAGGACAGATGTCAGCGCCACCGCGGACCGGAAGTCGGGATCAGACCTGGGCGCCGGACAGGCGCTCCACGGCCCGCAGCAGCGCCGAGTGGTCCAGGCCCCCGTCGCCCTGCGCACGCAGACTGGCGACCAGCTGGGCGACCACGGCGCCGACGGGCAGGGCCGCGCCGACGTTGCGGGCGGCGTCGGTGACGATGCCCATGTCCTTGTGGTGCAGGTCGATACGGAAGCCCGGCTTGAAGTCGCGCCGGAGGAAGTTGTCCTTCTTGCGGGTCAGCACGGTCGAGCCGGCGAGACCGCCGCCCAGGACGTCCAGGGCGGCCTTGAGGTCCACGCCAGACTTCTCCAGGAAGACGACGGCCTCGGCGCACGCCTGGATGTTCACGGCGACGATCAGCTGGTTCGCGGCCTTCACGGTCTGGCCCGAGCCGTGCGGACCGCACAGCACGATGGTCTTGCCGAGCGCCTCGAAGACCGGCTCGGCCTCGTCGAAGTCGGCCTGCTCGCCGCCGACCATGATGGACAGCACGGCCTCGATGGCACCGGCCTCGCCGCCGGACACGGGCGCGTCCAGGACCCGGATGCCCTTCTCCTTCGCCGCCTTCGCCAGGTCGACCGAGGTCTGCGGGGTGATCGAGGACATGTCGATCAGCAGGGCGCCGGAACGGGCGTTCTCCAGGATGCCCTCGGGGCCGTACGCGATGGCCTCGACCTGCGGGGAGGCGGGCACCATCGTGATGATCACGTCGGCGTCCCGCACGGCCTCGGCGATCGAACCGGCCGCGGTGCCGCCGGCGGCGGCCAGCCGGTCCAGCTTGTCCTGTTCGAGGGTGAAGCCGGTGACGTCGTAACCCGCCTTGACCAGGTTCTCGGACATGGGGGAGCCCATGATGCCGAGACCTATCCAGGCGATCTTGGGGAGGTTGCTCATGATCGGGGGTGCCTTTCCGGGAAGGGGGTCAGCGGGGCAGCCAGTCGAAGGCCTCGGCGCTCGGGCGGTCGCCCGGCTTGTACTCGAGGCCGACCCAGCCGTCGTAGCCCGCCTTCTTCAACTGGTCGAGGAGGTCTTCGAGGGGGAGGGAGCCGGTACCGGGCGCGCCGCGGCCCGGGTTGTCGGCGATCTGCACGTGGCCGGTCTTCGGGGTGAACTCCTCGATCACGGCCGGCAGGTCCTCGCCGTTCATGGACAGGTGGTACAGGTCCATGAGGAACTTCGCGTTGCCGAGGCCGGTCGCGTCGTTGACCTTGTCGACGATCCCCACCGCCGCGGGCGCGCTCACCAGCGGGTACAGCGGCGATTCCGGCTTGTTGAGGGCCTCGATCAGGAGGACCGCGCCGATCCGGTCGGCCGCGCGGGCCGCGAGGACCAGGTTCTCCAGCGCCAGCGCGTCCTGCTCGGCCGGGTCCACGCCGTCGACGCGGTTGCCGTACAGGGCGTTGAGCGCCGTGGCGCCGAGTGATCCGGCGAAGTCGGCGGCCACGCCGATGTTGGCGCGGAACCGCTCCGACTCCTCGCCGGGGACGGACAGGGCGCCGCGGTCGGGGCCCGGCAGCCGGCCGGCGTAGAAGTTCAGGCCCGTGAGCTGGACGCCCGCGTCCTCGATCGCCTTCTTCAGGGCGTCGAGCTCGGACCGCTCGGGGGTGGGGGTGTCGATCCAGGGCCACCACAGCTCGACCGCGGTGAAGCCGGCCGCGGCGGCTGCCGCGGGGCGCTCCAGGAGGGGGAGTTCCGTGAAGAGGATCGACAGGTTGACGTTGAAGCGCTGCTCCGCGAATCCCATGCGGCGCTCCCTTCGTGTCGAGTATTTCACAATGCGGAAGTTAGTTTCTGCGTATTGGAAGATTGCCGTCGAGCTGAAGGCGTTGTCAAGAGGGCTCGGCGGAAAACGGCACCGCGCGTTAGGTTGTGCGCGTGCGATTGCGAGTGGAGTTCACGACCGAACCGTTCGACCTCGACGAGGCCCCTGCGCACGCGCTCGTGGCCCGCGAGGTCATCGAGGCGGCCGCACTGGACGCGGTGGACGTCGGCCCGTTCGGCAACACGGCGGAAGGCGGCGCCGACGAGGTGCTCGGCGCCGTGGACGCCCTGCTGCGCAGGACCCTGGCCTCCGGTGCGACCCGGATCTCCCTCCAGGTGAACGTGCTCGGGGAGGCCGACGCGTGAGCGCCGACGAACCGTTCATCACGGCGGTCAAGCCGCTGGTCGACGCCATGGGCGGCGAGATGCTCCCGCCGGACGAGGCCGGCCCCGACGACGTCGTGCTCGCCTGGCAGGGCGCCGACGTGGTCGCCGTACGACTGCCGCAGCTCGCGGACTCGCTCGATCACATCCTGGCCGCCATGGAGCGCAAGCAGGGCAAGCCGCTCGCGGACCTGGACCGCAAGGCCAAGCAGGAGGTCGTACGGATACTGGAGGCGCGTGGCGCCTTCTCCGTACGGCACGGCGTGGAGACCGTGGCGAGCGCGCTCGGGGTGAGCCGCTTCACGGTCTACAACTATCTGAACCGGGACAAATCGTAGGCGGCGGGACCCGTCGGGTTTCTTAACCGCGAATTTTCAACAAAGTGTTGACGTGGTGTCGCGTCCGGCGTTAGCTGACTCCCGTGACTTCGACTTCCACGTCCCCCGGCCTGGCCCGGTTCAACGTCCTGGAGGAGCACGCGGCCCACGCGGTGCTCCTCGAGGCGTGCGCCTCCACGGCGTGGGCTCGGCGTCTGCTCGCCGCTCGCCCCTACGCGACCGCGGAGGACCTCTACGCCGCCAGCGACGCCGCCATGGCCGAGCTGACCCCCGACGACCTCGCCGAGGCCATGGCCGGTCACCCGCCGATCGGCCGCCCCAAGCCGGGCGACCCGGCCTCGGCCCGCGAGCAGCGCGGCATGGCGGGCGCCTCCGAGGAGCTCAAGGCGGAGATGCTCGAACTGAACCTGGCGTACCAGGAGAGGTTCGGCCATGTCTTCCTGATCTGCGCGACCGGCCGCACCGGCGAGCAGATGCGCGACGCGCTCAGGGAACGGATCGGCAACGCGCCGGAGCGGGAACGCGAGATCGTCCGCACCGAGCTGGGCAAGATCAACCGTATCCGGCTCGCCCGCATCGTCGAAGAGGACGCCTGACCATGAGTACGAGCACCACCGCCTCCGTGTCCACGCACATCCTGGACACCAGCGTCGGCCGCCCCGCCGAGGGAGTCGCCGTCCAGCTCTCCGCCCGCCCCGGGCGGGACGCGGACTGGCAGACGCTCGGCGGCTCCGCGACCGACGCGGACGGGCGGTGCAAGGACCTGCCGGCCCTGCCGGAGGGGACCACCCACGTACGGCTCGACTTCGAGGTCGAACCGTACTTCTTGAAGAAGCAAGCCGATGCGCAGCAGGACGCCCCCGCGAATCGGGACAGCGGTGCGACCGGAGTGTTCTTCCCCGAGGTGGCGATCACCTTCGCCGTACAGCCCGGGGAGCACTACCACGTACCGCTGCTGCTCAACCCGTTCGGCTACTCCGTTTACCGAGGGAGCTAGCTACATGCCCATCCTGGGACAGAACCAGTACGGCAAGGCCGAGAACCGAGTCGTGAAGATCACGCGGGACGGCGCCACCCACCACATCAAGGACCTCAACGTCTCGGTGTCGCTGAGCGGTGACATGGACGAGGTCCACTACTCCGGCTCCAACGCCCACGTGCTGCCGACCGACACCACCAAGAACACGGTGTACGCGTTCGCCAAGGAGCACGGCATCGAGTCCGCGGAGCAGTTCGGCATCCACCTCGCCCGCCACTTCGTGACGAGTCAGGAACCGATCAAGAGCGCGCGGATCCGCATCGAGGAGTACGCCTGGGAGCGGATCGCGACGGCCGGCGAGGACGAGCACTCCTTCGTCCGCCAGGGCCAGGAGACCCGCCTGACCCAGATCACCTACGACGGCTCCTCCTGGGAGGTCGTCTCCGGGCTCAAGGACCTGACCGTCATGAACTCGACCAACTCCGAGTTCTGGGGCTACGTCAAGGACAAGTACACGACCCTGCCCGAGGCGTACGACCGCATCCTGGCGACCGAGGTGGCCGGCCGCTGGCGCTTCAACTGGTCGGACGACGAGCAGGAGATGCCCGACTGGGAGACGTCCTACGAGCAGGTCAAGAAGCACATGCTGCAGGCCTTCGCCGAGACGTACTCGCTCTCGCTCCAGCAGACCCTTTACCAGATGGGTTCGCGGATCATCGACCACCGGGCCGAGATCGACGAGGTCCGCTTCTCACTGCCCAACAAGCACCATTTCCTCGTGGACCTCGAGCCGTTCGGCCTCAAGAACGACAATGAGGTCTACTTCGCCGCCGACCGGCCCTACGGCCTGATCGAGGCGACCATCCTCCGGGACGGCTGCGAGCCGAGGATTCCGGTGGATCTCACCAACCTCTGAGCAACTCCCTCTGCGGCACCCGCGGCCCGCCAGGGCGGGCCGCGGCACTCAAACTCCCGGGGTCCTGCCGTGCCCTCTCCACCTCTGCGCAAAGGACGAACCATGGCAGCAGACCGGCGCATCGTCATCGAGAACTGTTCGATCGCGACCGTGGACGCGCACGACACCGAGTACCCGAGCGGGTACGTCGTCATCGCCGGCAACCGCATCGAGTCGCTCGGCGCGGGCAGAGCGCCAGAGGGCCTGGAGAACGTCGACCGCCGTATCGACGCCACGGGCCACCTCGTGACGCCCGGCCTGGTCAACACCCACCACCACTACTACCAGTGGATCACCCGGGGCCTCGCCACCGACCACAACCTCTTCAACTGGCTCGTCGCGCTGTACCCGACCTGGGCGCGCATCGACGAGCAGATGGTCTACGCGGCGGCGCAGGGATCGCTCGCGATGATGGCCCGCGGCGGCGTCACCACCGCCATGGACCACCACTACGTCTTCCCCGCCGGTTCCGGCGACCTGTCCGGCGCGATCATCCGCGCCGCCCGCGAGACGGGTGTCCGCTTCACTCTCGCCCGCGGCTCCATGGACCGCAGCGAGAAGGACGGCGGCCTGCCCCCGGACTTCGCCGTGGAGACCCTGGAGGGCGCCCTCGCCGCGACCGAGGCGACCGTCAAGGAGCACCACGACTCCTCGTTCGGTGCGATGACGCAGGTCGCCGTCGCCCCCTGCTCGCCCTTCTCCGTCTCCACCGAACTCCTGCGGGAAGGCGCCGAGTTGGCCCGCCGTCTCGGCGTACGGCTGCACACGCACGGCTCGGAGACCGTCGAGGAGGAGCAGTTCTGCAAGGAGCTGTTCGGCATGGGCCCGACCGACTACTTCGAGTCCACCGGCTGGCTCGGCGAGGACGTGTGGATGGCGCACTGCGTCCACATGAACGACTCCGACATCGCCGCCTTCGCCCGTACGAAGACGGGTGTGGCGCACTGTCCGTCCTCCAACGCCCGCCTGGCCGCGGGGATCGCGCGGGTCCCGGACATGCTCGCGGCCGGTGTCCCGGTCGGCCTCGGCGTCGACGGCACGGCCTCCAACGAGTCCGGCGAACTCCACACCGAGCTGCGCAACGCCCTGCTCATCAACCGCCTGGGCGCGCACCGGGAAGCGGCCCTGAACGCCCGCCAGGCGCTGCGCCTGGGCACCTACGGCGGCTCCCAGGTCCTGGGCCGCGCGGCGGAGACCGGCTCCCTGGAGGCGGGCAAGCTCGCCGACCTGGTGCTGTGGAAGCTCGACACCCTTGCGCACGCCTCGATCGCCGACCCGGTGACCGCGCTGGTCTTCGGCGCGGCGGCACCCGTCACGGCCTCTTTCGTGAACGGCCGTCAGATCGTCGAGAACAGCCGCCTGTTGCACGTCGACGAGGACGCCATCGCGCGTTCCACGCGGGAACAGGCCCAGCGCCTCGCGCGCATCGCCGCGCAGGGCTGATCACTTCACCCAGTACTCCGGTCGGGAGGGACGGCTCCCGGCCGGCGGCCGTGGACCCCGCGTTCCGGGTTCCATGGCGGCCGTGCCCGGGGCGCGTGTTGGACGCACGCGCCCCGGAACGGTCTCCGTTCCCGGTCCCGCACGACCACTCGCACCACCTCCATGAAACCCACGGCACCGCTTTTCGGCAGCCGTGTAACCGCCCGGAGGCGAGCCGCAGTGTCAGTCCACCCAGTCGACGAAAAGCTCCCCGCCCTGAAGATGGCGACCACCGGCCTCCAACACGTGGCCGCCATGTACGCCGGAGTCGTCGCCCCGCCCCTGATCGTCGGCGTGGCCATCGGCCTCTCCGCCACCGACCTCACCTTCCTCACCGGCGCCTGCCTGTTCACCGCGGGCCTCGCCACCTTCCTCCAGACCCTCGGCATCTGGAAGATCGGCGCCCGGCTGCCCTTCGTCAACGGCGTCACCTTCGCCGGTGTCGCCCCCATGACCGCCGTCGTCGCCTCCACGGACGACAAGTCCGACGCCCTGCCGGTCATCTTCGGCGCGGTGATCGTCGCCGGCCTCCTCGGCTTCCTCGCCGCCCCCTTCTTCAGCAAGGCGATCCGCTTCTTCCCGCCGGTCGTCACCGGCACGGTCATCACCCTGATAGGCGTCTCGCTCCTGCCGGTCGCCTTCGGCTGGGCACAGGGCCCCGACCCCACGGCGCGGGACTACGGTTCGACGACCAACCTGGGCCTGGCCGCGGCGACGCTCGGGATCGTGCTCCTCCTACGACGCTTCACGGGAGGCTTCGTCAAGCAAGTCGCCGTGCTGCTCGGCCTGGTGGCCGGCACGCTCCTCGCGATCCCCTTCGGTGCGACGGACTTCGGACCCGTCACCGACGCGGCCGTCGTCGGCTTCCCGACCCCCTTCCACTTCGGCGCCCCGCAGTTCCAGCTCGCCGCGATCCTCTCGCTGTGCGTGGTGATGGTGGTCTCCATGACCGAATCCACCGCGGACATGCTGGCGTTGGGCGAGATCGTCGAACGCCCGGCCGACGAGCGGACCATCGCCGCGGGCCTGCGCGCCGACACCCTCGGCTCGGCCATCAGCCCCCTCTTCAACGGCTTCATGTGCAGCGCCTTCGCCCAGAACATCGGTCTCGTGGCGATGACACGGATCCGCAGCCGCTACGTCGTCGCCACCGGCGGCGCCTTCCTGGTGCTGATGGGCCTGTGCCCCATGGCCGCCTCGCTCATCGCCGTCGTACCGCGCCCGGTGCTCGGCGGCGCCGGAGTCGTCCTGTTCGGCTCGGTGGCCGCCAGCGGCATCCAGACCCTGGTCAGGGCGGGCCTGGACAAGGACAACAACGTCCTGATCGTGGCCGTGTCGCTGGCCGTCGGCATCATCCCGATCACCGCGCCGGAGTTCTACCACGCCTTCCCGGAGACCGCGAAGATCGTCCTGGACTCGGGGATCTCGACAGGCTGCGTCGCCGCGGTGGCGCTGAACCTGGTCTTCAACCACCTCGGCCGAGGCGCGGACGCCCAGGACGTCACCCACCCCATGGAGGCCGTCCCCGCTCAGCCGATCTCGTAACTGTCCCCGTACACCTTCCACTTGAGCGGCGGGTCCAGATCGAGATTGCCCTGCTCCAGGAAGATCCGCTGGGCCGTCTCGACCCGGCTCACGTCACTGTGCGCCGCCTCCTGCTTCATCGCCCACACCCGGGCGTCCAGGAAGGCGTGCAGATAGGCGATCTCGTCGCCGCCGTCCGTGGGGGTGTCCGCGCCCCTGCGTGCCCGGTCGCGGATGCCGCCGAAGCTCAGGGCGTCGGTGCCGGGGCCGTGCATGACCATCGCGTCGTAGTAGACGAACTGGCCGAGCGTGCCGAGGCCGTCGTTCTTGGCACACGCGACCGCCGGGTCGAAGTAGCCGCGGTCCCGCTCGTCCCGCTGCGCCTGGCGGAAGGCGGCGGTCTGTGCCGCCTTCCGCCAGGCCGAAGGAAAGCCGGGATCCAGCCCGTCGTGCGAGTCGGTGCCGTCCACCGCGCGCAGGGCGGGCAGATAGGGGGCCAGGGGGTTGTCGGAGACCCGCCGCGTGTAGAGCTCGACCAGCGCCAGCATGTCGCTCGTACCGGAGCAGAAACCGATGATGCCGGCGGTGTAGCCGCGGCCGTCCCCGATGTCCTCGATGTACGCGTACTGCGCCTGCCAGTCCAGCGAGGAGTTCTCCGCGCTGGACACCAGCCGCATCGCGAGGTCCTTCTTGTCCGGATCGTCGAGCCCGGTCGCGTCGGCGGCCTCGTCGGACGGCAACTGGGTGCTCAACGCCCCGACTCCGAGGACGGCGAGCAGGGTGCGGCGGGCGGCGGTTCTGGGCAGATCACTGGGAAATCGCATCACTGTCTGTCGATCACCTGGCAGGAGCGGGGAGCGGGAAGCCGCCCCGTGAAGTAGGAGCGCGGCGGGACGCCCATCAGGGTGCGGAAGTCGGACGTCATGTGGGACTGGTCGTAGTAGCCGGTGACGGCGGCCAGTTCGGCCGAGGCCAGCTCGGCGGCATGGGCGAGCACGGCGCGGACGCGGTCGATGCGGGCGTAGTGCTTCGGCGAGAGACCGACACCCTCGGTGAACAGGTTGCGCAACTGGCGCTCGCTGACGGCGAGTTCACGGGCCACCTCCCCGACGTGACCGGGTATGTGCCCCGAGCGGACGGACAGCGCGGCGACGGCGGCCCGCAGCAGCTCGGTCCGTGTCCCGCCGGCCGCGGTGGGCAGCAGGCCCGGCAGGACGTCCGCGAGCCGGGCGACGACCTCTTCGGGCTCAAGCCACCTGAGTTCGTACGCCAGTTGCCGCGCGGCCCGGCCCGGCAGCGCGCCCAGCGGCACGATCCGCCCGACGAGGTCGACGGCCGGGACGCCGAGCAGCGGCCGGACGGCTCCCGGCGCCAGCCGTACCTCCGTGCAGGACACGTGCCGCTTGCCCGCGTGGTAGGCGGCCCGGACCCGGGGCCCGGAGACCAGCAGGGTGGGCCGGCCGTGCGCCTCACTGCGGACGATCACCTTGGTCGTGGGGTCGGGCAGCTGGACGAACGGCTTCCGCGGATCCGCCTCCTCGACGGCCAGGGCCTTGATCCCGGCGATCCACGGACGCAGCTCGTCGGGGGTGCGCAGGGCCCGCCCGGAAACGGAGTTGGTCACACGTCCACCGTAAGCGGGGGGCCGGGGGGTTCGGGGGCGCGAAACGTGCCGGAATTTCCTATCGTCCGATGCCCCGCGGGCCTCACGGTGGTGGTCATGATCCTTGTTACAGGTGCCACCGGCACGATCGGCAGTGAGGTCGTACGACAGCTCGTGGCGCGCGGCGAGAAGGTGCGCGCGCTCACACGGGACCCGGGCAGGGCCGAGTTGCCGCCCGGTGTGGAGGCGGCGCGCGGCCATCACCGCGACGTCGGTTCGGTGGCGGCGGCCATGGCGGGCGTCGACCGCGCCTTCCTCGTGGGCGTCTTCGGCCCGGAGGACCGCGACAGCGACCGCGGGATGGTCGAGGCGGCGCGGGCGGCCGGGGTCCGGCGGATCGTGAAGCTGTCGGCGATCATGGCGGGCGACCCCAGGACGGGCCTGGGCGGCATCGCGCACGGACACGGTGAGGAGGCGGTCCGGGAAAGCGGGCTGGAATGGGTGATCCTGCGCCCGTCCGCCTTCGCGTCGAACACGTTGAGCTGGGCGGAGGCGCTCCGCTCGGGTGAGCCGGTGCCGAACATGCTGGGCTCGGGCCGGCAGGGGGTCGTGGACCCGCGGGATGTCGCCGAGATCGCGGTCGCCGCGCTGGTCGGTCCGGGGCACGTGGGGCGGACGTACACCCTGACCGGCCCCGAGACGCTCAGCCCCCAGGACCAGGCGGCCGCGCTGGCGGAGGTGCTCGGCGGCCGTGTGGAGCTCCGTGACCTGACCCCGTCCCAGACGCGTGAACTGCTGGTCGCCTCGGGCTGGAGCGAGGAGTCTGCGGAGGGGATGTTGCGGAGCGTCCGCTTCGTGGCCGAGGGCGGAAACGCGGTGGTCACCGGGGATGTGGAGGAGGTGCTGGGGCGTCCGGCGCGGACGTATCGGGAGTGGGCGGAGGACCACGCGGGGGCGTTCGGCGGGATATTTCGCCCGCGGGCCGGTGGGGGCTGAGCGCGCAGTTCCCCGCGCCCCTGGGCGTCCCAAAGGGGCGCGGGGCCGTATCGATATGCGGCTCTGCCGCGTGAGCGCGACCAGCCACGACGTACCCGCAGCCGCGAGACGGCACAGTGCGGCACATCCGCAGGCGGATCAGACCCTCCCCCGCGCCGTGACTGCACCCACCAGGGGCGCGGGGAACTGCGCGACCAGCCACGACGTACCCGCAGCCGCGAGACGGCACAGTGCGGCACATCCGCAGGCGGATCAGACCCTCCCCCGCGGCCGAAGCACCATCGCAGCCAACGCCAACGCCCCCACCGCGATCCCCGTCCCCACCCGGAACGCCATCTGGTACCCCTCCGCCGTGGCCGCGACCAAACCCGCCCCGCCCTCCAGGAGCCCCTCCGTTCGACTCGCGGCCAGCACCGACAGCACCGCCAGCCCCAGCGAACCCCCCACCACCTGCGTGGTGTTGAACAACCCGGACGCCAGCCCCGCGTCCTCCTCGCGAGCCCCCGACATCGCGAGCCCGGTCAGCGCGGGCATCGCGGCGGCGAACCCGGTGGCGAGCAGAAGCAGCACCGGAAGGACGTCGACCACGTACGAGCCGTCGGCCGGCGCACGGCTCAGCAGGGCCATCCCGGCGACGATGAGCACGAGCCCCGCCAGCAGTACCCGGTACGCCCCGAAGCGCCCGATGGTCCGTGCCGACAGTCCGAGCATCAGTACCCCGATGACGATCGGCGCCGGCAGGAACGCCGTGCCGGTGAGCAACTCGCCGAACCCCAGGACGCGTTGGACATACAGCGCCCCGAGGAACTGGAAGCCGTACATCGTGGCGATCATCAGGATCTGGACGGCGTTCGCGCCGGACAGCAGCCGGGAGCCGAACAGCCGCAGCCGCAGCAGGGGACGGGCGGCCCGGGCCTGCCGGACGGTGAACGCCGTGAACAGGGCGAGGGCGAGCAGGGCCAGCAGGAGCGTCGTGGTCACCGCGCGGTCGCCGGACCCGACGATCACGTACACCGTCAGCATCAGCGCCCCGGTGACCAGCGCGGCCCCCGGATAGTCCGCACCCCGGCCAAGACCTTCGCCGTCCTCCGCATCGAGCACCCGGAGCGCCGCCAGCAGGGCGACGATCCCGATCGGCAGGTTGATCAGGAAGATCCAGTGCCAGTTCAGGGCCTGCGTCAGCGCCCCGCCGAGGAACGTGCCCAGCGCCCCGCCCGCAGCGCCCACCGCGCTGAACACCGCGATCGCACGGGCCTGTTCACGTGGTTCGGGGAACAGGGCGACCAGCATGCCGAGGACCACGGCCGAGGTCATCGCCCCGCCCACGCCCTGCAGGGCACGCGCCGCGATCAGCATGCCCTGGCTCGTGGCCACCCCGCACAGCACGGACGCCGCCGTGAACACGGCCAGCCCCGCCGCGAACATCCGCTTGCGGCCGACCAGGTCGCCGAGCCGGCCCACCAGCAACAGCAGCCCGCCGAACGGGATCAGATAGGCGTTGACCACCCAGGCGAGGCCCGGCCCCGAGAAGCCGAGGTCGCTCTGGACGGCCGGCATGGCGACCGTGACGATGTTGCCGTCCAGGATCGTCATGAGCGTTCCCGCGCACAGGACGACGAGGGCGGTCCAGCGGGAGTACGTTCGGTGCGGTGTTCGCGTCGGGGTCTCGACAACGGCCGTCATGGCGGTGGGCCTCCGCATTCTCCGTGGGTTCCGACAAGTGGCGTAGGTGCACGACTTGTAACGGGGAACATCGTCAGTGACCATGGAGGACGGCGTAAGGAGGCAGTCCGATGTCCCAGAGGAACACCGGTGTTACCGTCCAGGTCGTGAACGCGCACGCCTGTCCGGTGCGGGAGGTTCTTGACAGGGTCTCCGGCAAATGGAGCGTGCAGATCCTCGTCGCGGCCGCTCATGGGCCCATCCGCTTCACCGAGTTGGAGCGCAGCATCGAGGGCATCAGCCGCCGCATGCTGACCCTGACCCTGCGCAACCTGGAGCGTGACGGCCTCGTCACCCGCACCGTGCACCCGACGGTGCCGCCCAAGGTCGAATACGAACTCACCCCGGTCGCCCGCGAGTTGCACGAGACCCTGCAGCGCCTGACCGACTGGGCCGAGCGCAACAGGGTCTACATCGCCGAGGCGCGGGCGAACTACGACGCCGAGCGCGAACCGGAGCCGGCCTGAGCTAGAACAGGCCCGGGTCCGTGGCCAGCCCCTTGAGGACCTCACTCGCGTTCGCGACCAGACGCCGCTCCTTGAGGTCCATCAGCCCGCCGACCGCGGTGATCTCGGCCGCCACGGTGCCGTCCTTCTTGCGGATGGCCTGCCGTATGCGGAAGGTCTTGCCCTCACCCCACTCGAAGGCGCAGGTCACCTCCACCTCGTCACCGGCCAGCAGCTCGCGCTGGTAGCGGATGGTGGTCTCCAGCGCCACCGGACCCACCCCGCTGCCGATGAGTCCGGCCTGGGTGATCCCGGCGGCCTTGAGCAGAGACCAGCGGGCGTGCTCGGCGTAGTTGAGGTACACGCTCTGGTTGAGGTGGCCCTGTACGTCCGTCTCGTACCCGCGGACGGTCACCGGCACGGAAAACGGCTCGCTCACGTCAATCCCCTCTCATGTCACGGCAGTTGCTCCGCCCGATCCTGACATGTGGCCTCTACACCCGGCGCGGCGACGCCAGCAGGTACCGGGCCCTGGTCCGTGGTTCCGTGTACTCGCCGACCTGCCAGCCGGCCCCCTCCAGAGTGATCGCGCAGGCCCGCAGCGCCTCGCCGTCCGGCGCGTGCACGGCCACGGCCTCGGGCTGCGGGGTCGCGCGCACCCGGTAGCCGGAGGAGCCCCCCGCTTCCGGCGGGTGCCCGGCCGCCTCCAGCGCCAGCGCGGCCGCCTGCACCAGATGGGCGCGCTCCCAGCCGCAGGGCCGGTCCGTGGCCCCGTCGGGGTTCGTCATCCGGCGCAGCTCCAGCAACCCCTGCCAGGCGCTGTGCACCTCCCGCGCCCGGGCCGGACCGGTGTCCGCGGCCTCCTGCGTGCCGCCGACATGCGCGGCGAACACACCGGTGGCCGGGTCGGCTGCCTGCTCGGCGGACTTCTCGGGCTCCTCCGGAACCGTCTCCCGTATGCGGTGCCCGGTCGGGGTCAGGAAATGATCGTGCGGCGGCCGCGGATGCCGGAAGGCCAGGCCGCGCTTGACCAGCGCCTCCAGCTGGGCCTCGGTACCCCTCAGCCGCCCGGTGACGGGATCGGCGGCGTCGATGACACGCCGCTGCGCGGCGGTGGGCGGTCGGGCCATGACGGGCACCTCCCCGGAAAGCGGCCTGGTCGAAGGGCCGAGACGCTCCCGCGATCAGCCCATTCGAAGACTACGACCCGGGTCTGACATTCCACCCCGCGATCACCGGCCGCCCGTGCTCCGTCCCCAGTCGGCACACCGTCCCCGTCGCCAGCTGGAACAGCGCCCCGGCCGACGGCGGCAGCCCGAGCCGACGGGCGGTGAGGACCCGCAGGAAATGGCCGTGCGCCACCAGCACCACGCACCCCTCGGTGTTCGCGTGCGCGGCGTCCACCCTGGCCAGCACACGGTCGGCCCGTTCGCCGACCTGCTCCGGGCTCTCCCCGGGATGATCGGGCGGGCCGGGTGCCACGCCGTCCGTGAACAGGAACCAGTCCGGGCGCTCCCGCTGGATCTCGACGGTGGTGACACCCTCGTAGCCGCCGTAGTCCCACTCGCGCAGATCGACGTCGATCCGCAGGTCGTGCAGCCCGATGAGCTCCGCGGTCTCCCGGGCCCGCTGCAGGGGGCTGACGAAGGCGGCGCCGACGCGGTGCGAGCGGATCAGCGGCACCAGGCGGCGCGCCTCCTCCCGGCCGCGCTCGGTCAGCGGTACGTCCGTCCAGCCGGTGTGCCGCCCGGACCGCGACCACTCGGTCTCACCGTGCCGGACCAGAAAGAGATCACCCATGCGCGCGCCCTTCCCGCTCGACTCCCAGCACCGTGCCACACGGCACCGAGGGCTCGCAGGGCGACTGGGCCGGACGGCCGCTCCCTGGAGCCCCGAGCCCTCTGGAACCCCAGCCCTCTGGGACCCCCAGCCCTCTGGGACCACCAGCCCCTTGCGGCCTCTCAGAGCCCCGGCAGACCCTGCACCGACTGCGCGAGCTGCCCCACCGCGACGACGAGCGGCGTCACCGGCTGCACGAACTCGTTGAGGCGGTCGAGGGCCCGCCGCAGGACCGTCGGCTGCGGTTCGGCCTCGTCCAGTTCCTCGCGCAGACGGCGCAGCTCCCTGCTGGTCGCGTCGGGATCGGCGAGCGCCGCCCGGTGCTCCTCCAGCAGCCGCTCGACGTACGCGAGGAGTTCGGCCGTACGCTCGGCGTCCTGCGGCTGGAAGGAGACCGAGCCGGAGAACGCCTGGGCGCCGTGCCCCACGGCCTGGTTGCCGACGTAGTGGGTGCCGCCGCTGATCATGAGGCCGTTGTTGACCGGAGGGTTGTTGACGGGAGGGTCCTGCCGCCGGTCGTCGCTGCCCGTCATCAGGACCTCCTACTTTCCGGAACCGGCGACGGGGGCGGCCGCGCCGGACTGCTGCGGGACGGTCTGGGTGGCGGTCGCGCCCTTGCCGATCGCCTGGTTGCCGATGATGCTCATGCCGCCCTGCTGGATGAGGCCCTGGTTGAGGATGGTCTGCTGCTGGGCGCGGAAGTCGGTGATGTCGTACCCGCGCGTGTCGAGGAACGCGCGGATCGCGGCGAGGGTGTGGCGCTGCACCAGCGAGGTGATCCGTGCGGCGTCCACGACCTGGAAGTAGTTCTGGAAGTCCGGGCTCACGGCCAGCTCCCGGACGCTCAGCCGGGCGCCGAAGTCGTAGACCGGGTCCTGCTCCAGGGCCTTCAGCTCGTCCCCCATGCGTCTGCTGTGCCGTTCCTCGAAGCGGGCCTGCCGCAGCGCCCGGAACGGGGCGGCGAAGAAAGCACCGCCGGTGCGGGGGACGGCGTCCAGCAGCAGCCCCCGGCGCGCGGTGGGGGACAGGGGTCCGCGCAGCCGGTCCACGACGTGGTAGTCGGCTTTCACCGGGCCGAGTACGTGGTTGGTGCAGTGCAGGTGGAGTGTTCTGCCCTCGGTCGAGAAGTGCAGGAACACGGTCGGCACCACGTCCCCGCCCCACAGCGGCAGATGGACCGCCAGACAGTGCCGGACCGCACCGGTCGGACGCTCCATGATCCGCTCGACCTGGTCGGCCGACAGCCGGGCGACCGGGGCGAGACTCGTGGCCCTGATGAACCGCTCGTCGTCACCGACGGCCGTGCCGCTCACGAAGATCCGGTCCTGCACGACGAGCGACCCGAGGACCGCCTCACCGTCCGCCGCCGCATCCGTCACGCGCGTGGCGGTCGCCGACAGCCGCGCGCGGACGTGGTCGACGAGTTCGGTGACGGTGAACGGCTGAGGCCCGCCGGGGCGCGAAACCCCTCCGACGCGATCGTCGGAGGGCAGCAGCGGCACGGCGAGTGACCACTGCGAGGCGGCCGGCGCATAGCCGAGGAAGGGCGTGTACCCGCTGTAGACCGTGACGTTCCCGTCCTGCGCCTCCCGGATGGCGGCCAGCCGCTCGGCCATCCACTTCCGCGGCGGCACAGTCGGGCGGGGCTGCCGGGAGAACGCCTCGCGGGTCATGGTCGTGCGCAGCAGCCGGTCGACGGCGAGATCATGGCGTACGACCGTCACGTACGCGAGGGCGACCGCCGTGACGGACACCAGCGCGGCCGGCACCCCGGCCAGATAGGAGCCCAGCAGCCAGCTCACGAACGCGGGGGTGGGCAGCGACGAGACGGCGACGCCGAGAGCGAAGGCGATGAGCACCGCGATGCCCGCCGCGACAGCCGTGCCCACCAACACCCTGCCCTCGGGCTGGTGTCGGCCGCGCGTGGCCAGGCTCGGCCGGCCGCCCGCCTGCTGCGTGGTCGACAGGAACAACGTGACGAACAGCAGCCACAGGGGCGCGAAGACGGCCACGAGGGCGAACGCGCCCGTCAGGCGCTGATCCCTGCGGTGCCGCAGCTCCTGTGCCGTCAGACAGTGCCGTACGACGGTCACCAGGTCGACGTCGGGAGAGGCGGCCACCGCGCCCGCCTCGTCGGCCAGGACGTCCTCCACCACGCGGTCGGCGAATCCTTCGTCCACGTAGGCCGCGGCGCACAGATACCGGGTGACGTCACCCGGGGCGCTCCCGACCGGCATGTGGACCGGCGCGGTCGTCATGCCGAGCCCTCCCTCTCTCCAGCGGCGGAGCGGCGCCCTCACGGCGCCGACGGAGCCCGTACCGACCTTTCCCGGCGGACCGGCGGTCAGGAGGGCGAGCAGCGCGCCGACCGCGAGACCGAAGAGGAGAGCGCTGCGCAGCAGGTCCTTCACCAGGGTGTCGGTGGGTTCGAGCACCACCGTGTCGACGAAGGCCTCGTGCATGCCCCACCACGCCAGGTTGGCCAGCGCCGACGCCAGCACGCCCGCGGCGAGGCAGCGGAGCCGGCCCGACGCCCCGCGGGCCGACAGTCGCCTGGCGAAGTAGACGAGTCCCGTGAGCAGGACCAGGACGGCCAGGTCGTTCACGACCAGCGAGGACGTGCCGCCGTACCGCTCGGAGGAGACGTCCCAGCGGGGCAGGAACGCGGCCTCCACCAGCCAGCGCAGGATCTTGTTGTCGGACAGCTCTGTGTAGAACTTCTCGGCGTAGTAGTCCGAGAGCGGCCGCTGCACCCATGGGCTGCCCGCGAGCACCACGACCAGGACCAGCAGCGCGAGACGGCCGCGTAAGGACGGGCGTGTGCCCGGCGCATGCCGACGAGACAAGTACATCTGGGGTTCCCCCATCCCCCGGTCCCCCCGGCCCCGGGATCAGGGGCCGCACTCCATGACATCCCCGCTCTCCCCGACCGTGAACCCCGTCCGCACCACCAGCTACTGCCGGTACCCGCTCAGGAACCGCCCGATCCGCCCGATCGCCGCCTCCAGATCCTGTGCGTGGGGCAGCGTCAGGATGCGGAAGTGGTCCGGGGACGGCCAGTTGAATCCGGTGCCCTGGACGACCTGGATCTTCTCCTGCAGCAGCAGGTCCAGGACGAACTTCTCGTCGTCGTGGATCTTGTGGACCTTGGGGTCGAGCCGCGGGAACGCGTAGAGCGAGCCCTTCGGCTTCACACACGAGACGCCGGGGATCTCGTTGAGCTTCTCCCAGGCCACGGTGCGCTGTTCGTACAGGCGTCCGCCGGGCGCGGTCAGGTCGTGGATGGACTGCCGGCCGCCCAGCGCGGCCTGGATGGCGTACTGCGCGGGCGCGTTGGCGCACAGCCGCATGGAGGCCAGCATGGTCAGGCCCTCGAGGTAGCTCTTGGCGTGCTGCTTGGGGCCGGTGATCACCAGCCAGCCCGAGCGGAAGCCGGCCACCCGGTACGTCTTCGACAGGCCGCAGAAGGTCAGCACGACCAGATCGGGGGCGAGGGCGGCGACGGAGTGGTGCACGGCGTCGTCGTACAGGATCTGGTCGTAGATCTCGTCGGCGAAGACCATCAGGCCGTGCCGGCGGGCGAGGTCGAGGATGCCCTCGATGACCTCCTTCGGGTAGACCGCGCCGGTGGGGTTGTTCGGGTTGATGATGACCACGGCCTTGGTGCGGTCCGTGATCTTCGACGCCATGTCGTCCAGGTCCGGGTACCAGTCGGCCTGTTCGTCGCAGAGGTAGTGCACCGCCTTGCCGCCCGCGAGGGTCGTGACCGCCGTCCAGAGGGGGAAGTCGGGGGCGGGGATGAGGATTTCGTCGCCGTCCTCGACCAGCGCCTGTACGGCCATCGAGATCAGTTCGGAGATGCCGTTGCCGAGGAAGACGTCGTCGACGTCGACCTCCAGGCCCAGGGTCTGGTAGCGCTGGGCGACCGCGCGGCGGGCGGAGAGGATGCCCCGGGAGTCGGTGTAGCCGTGCGCCTGCGGGAGCATCCGGATCATGTCCTGGAGGATCTCCTCCGGCGCCTCGAAGCCGAACAGCGCGGGGTTTCCGGTGTTGAGGCGCAGCACGCTGTGGCCAGCCTCCTCCAGTGCGTCGGCGTGCTCGATCACCGGGCCGCGGATCTCGTAACAGACCTCGCTGAGCTTGCTCGACTGCCGGAACTCCATGCGCTGCTGCCTCTCCGGTTTCGGATGATGCTTGGTTTTACCAAGTAGGAGCTTGGAAAGTCCAACAACTTGTCTAGACTGCGTCGCATGTCACCTCGCCGAAGCTACGACCAGTACTGTTCCGCGGCCCGCGCCCTCGACGTGGTGGGCGACCGATGGACGCTGCTGATCGTCCGGGAACTGCTGGCGGGGCCGCGCCGCTACACGGACCTGCACGCCGATCTGCCGGGCGTGAGCACGGACGTACTCGCCTCACGGCTGAAGGACATGGAGCGCGACGGACTGACCACCCGGCGCCGGCTTCCACCGCCCGGCGCGGCCTTCGTCTACGAACTCACCGCACGGGGACGCGAGTTGCTCCCGGTGCTCCAGGCCCTCGGCACCTGGGGCGGGCCCGAACTCGGCGCCCGACGGCCCACCGACGCCGTACGCGCGCACTGGTTCGCGCTACCCCTGCTGCGGGCGCTGGAGGGAGAGGGGCTCGTCGAAGTGCGGCTGGAGGAGGGCGACTTCCATGTCTACGTCGGCGCGCAGGACGGTCCCGCGTACGGCGAGGGGCCGGCCCCCCGGGAGCCCGACGCCCGGCTGGTCCTGGACTCGGAGGTCTGGAGTGCCGTGGGCCGGGGGGAGTTGAGCCTGGCGGCCGCGGTACGGGACGGCAGGGCCAAGGTGACCGGGGACGGCACGATCGCCAAGGCCCTGCGGGAGGCGTGAACGAAGAAGGCCCGCCGGGGCGGGCCTTCTAGACGGGTCGTCAGGCGCCTGGGAAGGCCGCCCCGACCGGGTCAAGGTGTCCGGGACGGCGCCATCGCCGAGGCGCCGCGGGTGGCGTGAACGAAGAAGGCCCGCCGGAGCGGGCCTTCTCGACGAGCCGTCAGGCGCCCGGCGGTACCCGGGTAGGCCGCCCCGACCCCGACCCTTGTCGAGGTGTCCGGGACGGCGCCATCGCCGAGGCGTTGCGGGTGGCGTGAGCGAAGAAGCCCCCCGGGGCGGGCCTTCTTGAGGAGCTGTCAGCGCCGGGCAGGCATCTGGGAAGGCCGCCCCGACTGCGGTCGAGGTGACCGGGACGGCAGGATCGCCAGGGCGGTGCAGGGTGGCGTGAACGAAGAAGGCCCGCCGGAGCGGGCCTTCTCGACGAGCCGTCAGGCGCCCGGCGGTACCCGGGTAGGCCGCCCCGATCCGCGGGTCAGCGCATACCCGCCGACGCCGGCCAGCGCGGCGAGCGCGCCGCCGATCGCGGTCCACACCCACCGGTCGGACCACCAGCCCGAGGACCAGCCGTCCTCGGGCTCGATGGCGGACAGCACGGCGGAGGAGTCCTCCGAACCACTGTCCTGCGCCTCGGACTTCACCGCTATGCCCGGCACCAGCGGCTCCGCCAGCGAACCGTCCACCGCGGCCGAGCCGCCGATGTCCTTGGAGCCGACCCGGACTTCGGTGCTCACCGGGAGACCCAGGTCGGCGGTGGTGAGTCCGACGGCCGTCAGCCGGACGTAGTACGTGCCCGGCAGCGGGTCGTTGGCCCACGTCTCCGACCAGGCGCGGACCGTGCGCAGCGTGCAGGCCAGCGCCACCGAGGGGGTGTCCGCGGCGGCGGTGCGGGTCTGCGCGCCGTACTGGCAGGACTGGCGGCGCCGCAGACCGTCGTACACGTCGATCTGCCACGTCTGATCGGCGTGGGTCCCGGGCAGCTTCACCGTCGCCTCGACGGTGGGCCGCTGGCCGGCGTCCGCGGGGAACGACCAGTAGAGGTAGTCACCCGCGGAGCCGCTCGCCGTGGCCGTCTGGCCCTGCTCGATCTCCGTCGCCGTACGGAAGGACGTGCCCGCCTGGGTGGGCGCGTCACCGTCCGCCGAGGCCGAGGCCGAGTCCGTCGGTGTCGGCGAGGAGTCGGCCGCGGCCGGCGCGGCGGCCAGCCCGAGCATCAGCAGGGATGCGCTCAATGCGCGTGTGATTCGCATCAGTTGGTCCTCCAGACCGCGACCCGCCAGCGTGACACCCAGCCCCACAGCAGACCGGCGACGAAGCCGGCGAGGATCAGTGCGCCGAGCAGCCACCAGCCGCGCCCGAGGCCGAAGGAGGCCACGTCACTGGCCTTCGACGGTCCGTCCACGACATCGACGGTCAGCTCCAGCGGCAGACCCGGAGTGGTCTTCACCCCGGAGGCCGCCGAGAAGGAGTTGGTGACCTGGAGACAGACGGTCTCGGCGGCCGTGTCCTCGTCATCGGTGTCCGCCTTGGGGTAGCGAAGTCCCGTGGCGATCACATCCGTACGGCCGTTGCCGCCCGCCTCGCCGCGCACGATATCGCGCCCGTGCACGGTGACCGCCCGCAGCAGCACCCCGTACGAGGGGTTCACGGCCCGGTCGGCTCCCACGCTCACCGAGGCCCGCAGCTCCTGGCCCGGGTCGACGTCCACCCGGTACCAGCGCTGCTGGGTGAACTCCTCACGGTCGGTGTACAGACCCGACTTCAACGTGGGCGCCGTCGCGCAGGAGCCGGCCCCCTCGGTGGCCACCGGCGTCACCACCGGGTCGGCCGCGCGGTCCACCAACTGGTTGACCTTGTCGGTGAGTTCGTCGGCGTGCTCGACCGAGGTGTAGGTACCGCCGGTCGCCTCCGCGATGCAGCTCAGCTGCTGCCGCATCTTCGTGTTCGGGACCAGGCCGAGGGTGTCGATGGTCAGGCCGATGCCCTTGGCGGCGATCTCGCGGGCCACCTCGCACGGGTCGAGCGGGGCGCAGGTGTCCTCGCCGTCGCTGATCAGCACGATCCGCTTGGAGGAGGCGCCGTCGGTGAAGTCGTCGGCGGACTTCAGCAGCGCGGGGCCGATCGGCGTCCAGCCGGTGGGGGAGAGGGTCGCCACCTGTGTCTTGGCCTCGGTGCGGTCCAGGGTGCTGACCGGGTAGAGCTGGGCGGTGTCCTTGCAGCCCGTCTTCTGGTTGTCGCCCGGGTAGTTGGCGCCCAGGGTCCGGATGCCGAGCTGCACCTCCTCGGGCGTCGCGTCCAGCACCTCGTTGAAGGCCTGCTTCGCCGCCGCCATCCGGGTGCCGCCGTCGATGTCCGCCGTCCGCATCGAGCCGCTCACGTCGAGGACGAGATCGACCTGGGGCGTGGCCTGGCCGGTGGGTTCACCGGCGACCGCCGCGGCCGGGAAGGCGATCCCCGCCGTCAGGGCGGCGAGCAGGGCGCACACCCCTGCCACCCGCCGTTTTCTTGTGATCATCGCCGGATCCTATTGATCAGGTGCGCCGGGCTCCAAAACGGCTGCTCGGACCGGGCTCCAAAACGGCCGCTCGGACCGGGCTCCAAACGTCGGCTCAGGCAAGGGGGTTGGGCAGCTCGGTCCACTGGTCGCCCGGTGTCCCCGGCGACAGCCGCATCAAGGTCAACGCCTTCGCGGGCAGCGGCTGTTCGAGCAGTGCGGCCAGATCGGGGGTGCGCGGCAGCTGTCGTACGGCGCTCTCCAGCGCTCCTCGCAACGCCGTGGCCGAACCCGCCGTACCCGCGAGGGCTCCGGCCACCAGGGAGCCGAACAGCTTGCGGCGCAGGGTCGGCACGTCGTCCGTGACCAGCCGCCCGGACAGTGCGGGGACCGGGATCCCGTGCCGCGCGAGCCGGGCCGGGCTGATCCGGATGTCGGCCAGGTCCCGGTAGACCAGCCGCTCCGGTGCGCCCGACTCGGACAGGACGACGAGGAGGTTCTGGCCGTGCGCCTCCAGGGCGATGCCGAACTCCAGCAGGCGCAGCCCGACCGTGAGGGACAGCCGGGCGAACTCCGCGAGCCAGGCGGGGGATTCGGGCAGCTCGGTGGTGGCGAGGGCGGCCACCGGGAGGATCCGCTCCCCGTACATCTGAGGGGACTCGCGCAACACGGCCGCCAGGTCGGGCGAGTTGGCCGTCACCGCCCCCAGCGTGCGGGTGAAGTGCAGGAGGCCGTCCATACGCTCCGCCACCGTCTCCGCGAACCGTGAGAGGGTCGCCGACATGCTGATCGAGTAGACGGAGATGTCCCGCACCGACGACGTGAGCCGGGTGCTCAACGCGGTCTTGACGTGCGGTCCGTCGGGCAGGGCGAGGGTGCGCAGGGACATCAACGGGTGTGCCTCGACGCCTTCGGCGACGGGCCGCTTCAGTACGTGCTCCGACTGCCAGGGATGCACCGGCAGCAACAGCCGCTCCCCGTCCCGGAGATGCGACGGCCAGGCGCCCGTCACCAGGCACTCGTCCGCCGGGACCGGCACGAACCCCAGCCGTACCAGCGGCCGGTGCTCGGGCCCGTAGGCCAGCTGCTCGGCCACCGAGAAGCCCGGCCGGGAACGGCAGTTGGGGTGATAGGGATGCCCGTCGACCACCCGCTGCTCCCACTCCCAGTCATGCACCGGCCACGCTTCCGGGCCGGTGGGCTGTCCCGCCCTCGACAGTGCCAACGAGGCGACACTGTCGGCGAGTTCACCGGCGAAATCCGTGGCGTGCGGCACGCCGAGCGCGGTCATCAGGCGCCCCGGATCGTCGTGGGCGACCTCGTCGAGCCGTACGACGGTGGTGTGGGCGGTGGTGGCGAACGGGTCCGGGTGCGGGCCGTGCAGCCTGCGGCCGTCCGGGAGGCGCAGGGTGAGCCCCTCCCGGCCCGTCTCCCGGCCGGTGACCCAGGGCAGTGGCTCGTGCGCGAGCCCACGCCACAGCCGGGACAGCACGGCCGCGCGGGCGCCGGGCAGCTCGGCCGTGTACCGCGCCACGAGGTCGGGGCGCAGGACGGCCAGCTCCTGGGCGAAGTCGGCCTCGGCGGCGGAGGGACGGTGCACGGGCGGGCTCCTCGGGTACGACGGGTGTCACGGTGGAGCGGTGAGGACAGACATACTGATCGTCATCGCCCCAGATGAACCGTAGAGAACGAGTGGATCGCGTGGACCTCCCGCCCCCGCCGGCCGGCACCGACGTCGCGCACCGCGCCGACGCCTACGCGGCCGCACCCCTGCTCAACTGCCTGCTGCGCGAGGTGGCCGAGCCGCTCCCGGACCCCGGCGAGCGCCCGGTGTACCGGCTCCCCAGCGGGAGAGCGCTGCGGGTGCGGGGCGACCGGCGGCCCGCCGAGCCCGAGGTGTACGCCGCGGGCGGCTGGCGGCGCGTCGGCCACACCGAACTCGTGAAGCTCGTCGCCGAGGAACTGACCCGGCACACCGGCGTGTCCCACCACGAACTGCCCGCCGAGATGATCGACAGCCGGGACGCCGTGGCCGCCCTGCTCACGGCCCGGGAGCGGGTCGCGGCACCCGGCGACCCGTATCTGCGCTCCGAGCAGTGCCTCGTCACCGGCCACCCGTACCACCCCGCGCCCAAGGCCCGCGGCGGCGGACCCGTCGCCGCCTGGCTGCCGTACGCCCCCGAGGCCCATGCCCGTTTCCCGCTGGTCCTGCTCGGGCTGCGCGAGGACACCGTCGTCGAGGAGGGCGACACCTCGGCCCTCGACACGCTGGGCGAGGCACCGCCCGGCTACCGGCTGCTGCCCGCCCATCCCTGGCAGCTCGACCTCGTGTCCTGCGCGGAGGCCTTCGAGGACGGCAGGCTCGTCCGGCTCGGCACGACCGGCTTCGAGACCTGGCCGACGGCGGCGGTCCGCACGGTGTACGCGCCCTCTCGGGATCTCTTCCTCAAGTTCAGTCTCGACGTCCGCATCACGAACGACATCCGCCGGCTCTGGCGCCACGACCTGCTCAAACTACGCCGTACGGATGAAGCGACCGCGCGCGCCTTCGCCGCGAGCCCCGGCTCGGCCGCCTGGTTGAGCGACCGCGGCTACCGCACGGCCGACTTCGCCTTCGAGGAACTCGCCGTCCTGGTCCGCGACGGCCTGCGCGGCCATGTGCGGCCCGGGGCGACCCCGCTGCTCGCCGCGGCCCTGGTGGAGGGCTTCGAGGGCAGCCCGCTCGACGGCACCGCGGATCCGGCGGCCTGGTGGGAGGCCTACCTGGGCGTGGTCGTCCCGCCCGCCCTCGCGGCCTTCGCCGACCACGGCGTCGTACTCGAGGCGCATCTGCAGAACACCCTGGTCGCCGTGGACGCCGACGGCACGCCCGTGCAGGCGCTGTTCCGGGACGCCGAGGGCGTGAAACTGCTGGCGGACGTCCCGCGCGCGGCCGGCTGGGAGCGGCTGGTGTACTGCCTGGTCGTCAACCACCTGTGCGAGATCGCCGCGGCCCTCGCCGAACGCCACCCCGGCTTCGCCCCCTGGCCCGCCGCCCGCCGCGAACTGGCCCGCCACGACCTCCCCGAGGCCGCCGCCCTGCTCACCGCGCCCACCCTCCCCGGCAAGACGAACCTGCTGCTGCGCTGGACGGGCGCGGACGGCGCGGACGCCCGCTACCTGCCGCTGCCGAATCCGCTGGCCGGGTGAGCCTGGCCGGATGAGCGCTGACATACCCTGGCCGGTGTGCTGCGCGATGTGACTGCTGTTCGATACGTGGCCCCGCTGAGGTCCGGGGGTTCCGTCCCCGGTGTCGTCGAGGCCGACGACCTGGGCACCTACGTCGTGAAGTTCACCGGTTCCGCGCAGGGCCGCAAGGCGCTCGTGGCCGAGGTGATCGTCGGTGAGCTGGCGCGGGCGCTGGGGCTGCGCTTTCCCGAGCTGGTCCTCGTGCACTTCGACCCGGAGATCGCCGACAGCGAGCCGCACCAGGAGGTACGCGAGCTCCACGGCGCCAGCGCGGGGCTCAACCTCGGCATGGACTACCTGCCGGGCGCCCGCGACTTCACCCCCGAGGTGGCCAGGACGTTCCCGGTCGACCCGGTGGAGGCCGGCCGGATCGTCTGGCTCGACGCGCTCACCGTGAACGTCGACCGTACGGTCCACAGCTCGAACCTGATGGTCTGGCCGACGCTGGGCATCGCACCTCCGCGTCTGTGGCTGATCGACCACGGTGCCGCGCTCGTCTTCCACCACCGCTGGGAGGGCACGGACCCGTCGAAGTCCTACGACTTCCGCCACCACGCCCTCGGGCACTACGGCCCGGACGTCCGCGCCGCCGACGCGGAACTGGCGCCCAAGGTCACTCTCGACGTCCTGCGCGAGGTCACGGCGGCCGTCCCCGACGCCTGGCTCACCGGCTTCGCGACCCCGGACGAGGCACGCGAGGCCTATGTGGCGTACCTCCACGCGCGCGTGCGGGCATCCGAGGCATGGCTGCCCACCGACTTTCCCACCCGGGAGGAACTCGCCGCCGAGGAGGCTCTCCGCGCGGCGAAGACACAGGAAGGCCGGCCCACGTGGCTGAAGCGGGTCCCCGACCTGCACGGCAAACCGGCCGCGGAACAGGATTGGTCGGTGCACCTCGGATGACGGAGCTTTCTTCGGACTCCCGGCGGGTCGAGATCGAGTACTGCACCCAGTGCCGCTGGCTGCCGCGCGCGGCCTGGCTGGCGCAGGAACTGCTCACGACCTTCGAGTCCGAGCTGACGGAACTGGCCCTGAAGCCCGGCAAGGGCGGGATCTTCGTCGTCCGGGTCGGCGACGAGGTCGTCTGGGACCGCCGCGAGCAGGGGTTCCCGGAGCCGACGGCGGTCAAGCAGGCCGTACGCGACCGAGTGGCCCCGGGGAAGTCCCTGGGCCACTCGGACAAGGTCCCGCAGGAGGATGTCAGCCCTTGAGCTGCTCGTACGCCGGCAGGGTGAGGAAGTCCGCGTAGTCGTCGTCGAGGGAGACCTGGAGCAGCAGGTCGTGGGCCTGCTGCCAGTGACCGGCGGCGAAGGCCTCCTCGCCGATCTCCTGGCGGATGGTGGACAGTTCCTCGGCGGCGACCTTGCGGGCCAGCTCCGGGGTGGCGAGTTCACCGTTCTCGAACTCGACGCCCGCGTTGATCCACTGCCAGATCTGCGAGCGGGAGATCTCGGCGGTGGCCGCGTCCTCCATGAGGTTGAAGATGGCCACCGCGCCGAGCCCGCGCAGCCATGCCTCGATGTAACGGATGCCGACCTGGACGGCGTTGACCAGGCCGTTGTACGTCGGCCTGGCCTTCAGCGAGTCGATGGCGATGAGGTCGGCCGCCTCGACGTGGACGTCCTCGCGCAGGCGGTCCTTCTGGTTCGGCCTGTCGCCGAGGACCTTGTCGAAGGACTCCATGGCGATCGGGACCAGGTCGGGGTGGGCGACCCAGGAGCCGTCGAAGCCGTCGGCCGCCTCGCGGTCCTTGTCGGCGCGGACCTTCTCGAAGGCCACCTTGTTCACCTCGGCGTCCCGGCGGGACGGGATGAACGCCGCCATGCCGCCGATCGCGTGCGCGCCGCGCTTGTGGCAGGTGCGGACGAGGAGTTCGGTGTACGCGCGCATGAACGGGGCCGTCATCGTGACCGCGTTGCGGTCCGGCAGGACGAACTTGGCGCCGCCGTCACGGAAGTTCTTGACGATGGAGAACAGGTAGTCCCAGCGGCCGGCGTTCAACCCCGAGGCGTGGTCGCGGAGTTCGTAGAGGATCTCCTCCATCTCGTACGCGGCCGTGATCGTCTCGATCAGGACGGTCGCGCGGATGGTGCCCTGCGGGATGCCGGTGTACTCCTGCGCGAAGACGAACACGTCGTTCCAGAGGCGGGCCTCCAGGTGCGACTCCGTCTTCGGGAGGTAGAAGTACGGGCCCTTGCCGAGGTCCAGCAGACGCTGGGCGTTGTGGAAGAAGTACAGGCCGAAGTCGACGAGCGCGCCGGGGACCTGGGCGCCGTTCGCGTCGACCAGGTGGCGTTCGTTCAGGTGCCAGCCGCGCGGGCGCATGACGACCGTGGCCAGCTCTTCGTCCGCCTTGAGCGCGTACGACTTGCCGGACCTCTCATCCGTGAAGTCGATGTTCCGGGTGTACGCGTCGGCCAGGTTGACCTGCCCGAGGACGACGTTCTCCCACGTCGGCGCCGAGGCGTCCTCGAAGTCCGCGAGCCACACCCGGGCGCCGGAGTTCAGGGCGTTGATGGTCATCTTGCGGTCGGTGGGGCCGGTGATCTCGACCCGGCGGTCGTCCAGGGCCGCGGGGGAGGGGGCCACCTTCCAGGAGTCGTCCGCGCGGATCGCGGCGGTCTCCGGGAGGAAGTCGAGCGTGGAGGTGCGGGCGATCTCGGCGCGGCGCTCGGCGCGGCGGGCGAGGAGCTCGTCACGCCGTGGCGTGAACCGGCGGTGCAGCTCGGCCACGAAGGCGAGGGCCGCCTCGGTGAGGACCTCCTCCTGCCGCGGCAGGGGCTCGGCGTCGACGATGGCCAGCGGGGACGGCGCTGGTGCGGACATGAGCTGTCACTTCCTTCAGCGGTGGCACCGGGTGCCAGTCGAACCGGGTACGCGAGCGGCGCCCTGCACGGGAGTGGGACGCTTCTGATCAGTGGATACTAGTTTCCTCATCGTGGAAGTTCAATGGTTTGTTGATGTCGAGATTCTCCGAGTCGAGGCAATGTGGCGCTCAGTGCCAGTGTGCTCACTCAAGGTGCTTCAGGTCGGCCATGGTGTCGATGTCGTAGGGCTCGGCCACGTCCGCGCACTCGACGAGCGTGATGGCGTCCTCGTGCTCCTTCAGATAGGCGCGTGCCCCCCGGTCCCCGGTCGCAGTCGCGGTGATCCCGGCCCAGTGCGCGGCGCCGAGGAGGACGGGATGGCCGCGTACCCCGTCGTAGGCGGCCGAGACGAGCGAGGTCTCGTCCTCGTACCCGGCGAGCACCCGGCGCACCGCCGCCGCCCCGATGCCGGGCTGGTCGACGAGTGAGACCAGCGCGGCCCGCGCCGTCGTGCCGGTGAGCGAGTCCAGCCCGGCCCGCAGCGACGACCCCATGCCGTCGGCCCACCGCGGGTTCTCCACGAGCACGCAGTCACCGAGCTCCGCCCGCTCCCGTACGACCGCCGCGGCGGCCCCCAGAACCACGTGCACGCGGGTGCAGCCGGCCGCCCGCAGGACGCCGACCGCGTGTTCGACGAGCGGGTGGCCCCGGTGTTCGAGCAGCGCCTTGGGCCGCCCGCCGAGCCGTCGTCCGCCGCCCGCGGCCAGGAGCAGACCGGCGACCTGCTGTTCGTTCTCCGTCATGCGTCCTGCATACCTGACGCGCCGGCGTGCGCCGGGTTTCCACGGGCTGAATTTCGGTCCGCACGGTGGCGCGCGGCGCCCTGCGTGGCGTTTACTGACCCGCGTCCCCCGGGGCCCGACCAACCCCGACGGGGCTTCACGGTGCTGGGGCGCACGAAGGTGTGCGAGGGGGAGAGCTGTGTTGCGGAGCTTGGGGCAGAGGCCAGTGACCGGCAGCGACAACGATCCGAGAGTGGCGGAACTGCGGACCGCGGTGTCCCGGCTGCGCCGCGAACTCGCCGCGCACCCGGCCGAGTTCCCCGACCGGGGCATCGCCGAGGACGAACTCGCCGCGCTGGCCGCCATGACGATCGACGGAACGCCCGAAATCCCGCGCCTGCGACGGTCGTTGCTGCTGGTCGCGGGGGCGATCGGATCGGTGAGCGCGTTGTCGCGGGGACTGACCGACGTGCGCAGGGCGGTGGAGTTGTTCGGGGAGCCGCGGCGCTAGCCCGGGAACGGACCCCGGTAACCCTCGTGCGCGCCCCGGTGCTCGAACTCCGGGCAGAGCCAGGTCTCCTGGACGAACTCGGTGAGGTCCTGCCAGAGCGCGAAGATGCCGGTCGGGCCATGCTTGCCGTCCACCTGCCGGTAGCGTTCCTTGGCGTCACGGAAGCACGCCAGTCCCGCCATGAACCCGTTGCCGGCGGGGTTGTAGTCGGACCACGCGCAGGAGATGCACGCCTTCATCCGGGCCGCCCGCGGCAGCTTGCGCTGGACATCGCACAGCGCGCTCTCGATGTCCCCCTGGCCGTCGGCGTTGCGGAACTCATGCCCGTCGAGGAGCAGGGTGGTGGTCAGGGTCTGCTCGTCCAGGCCGTGGCGCGGGCCCGCCGGGTCCCCGAGCCGCAGCGCGCAGCGCAGCACCCCCGGCCGCACACCGCTTCCCCGGACCTCGACCGGTATCGGCACCTCCCACTCCAGAAGGCAGGAGCACAGCGCGCCGTCGAAGAACGAGAACATCTGCTCGGGCGGCGCGCCGGCCAGGGCGCCGAGGTCGTCCATGGAGTCGCTCTCGAAGCGGACGCCTCTGATCGTCGTACGGATCAGCTCCCGGCCGTCCGACTCGAAGACGATCTCTTCCGTGCCGTGCCGGTCGGTGTATCGCCCCGGCCAGCGGTGCGGGAGGGCCGTCACGCCGGGTTCTGGCCGGCCAGCGCCTCCGACAGCTCCGACGCGACCTGTTGGAGCACAGGGACGATCTTCTCCGTGGCCGCCTCCGTGACCCGTCCCGCCGGTCCGGAGATCGAAATGGCGGCGGCGGTGGGGGAGTTGGGCACCGGGACCGCGAGGCAGCGGACGCCGATCTCCTGCTCGTTGTCGTCGACCGCGTAGCCCTGGCCGCGCACTTCCTTGAGGGCCGCGAGGAAACCGTCCGGCGTGGTGATCGTCTTCTCCGTCGCGGCCGGCATGCCGGTCCTGGCGAGCAGGGCGCGGACCTCGTCGTCGGGGGTGTGGGCGAGCAGGGCCTTGCCGACGCCCGTGGAGTGCGGCAGGACGCGCCGGCCGACCTCGGTGAACATCCGCATCGAGTGCTTCGACGGCACCTGCGCGACGTAGACGATCTCGTCCCCGTCGAGCAGCGCCATGTTGGCCGTCTCGCCGGTCTCCTCGACCAGGCGGGCGAGGTAGGGGCGGGCCCATGTGCCGAGCAGCCGGGAGGCCGACTCGCCGAGGCGGATCAGGCGCGGGCCGAGGGCGTAGCGCCGGTTGGTCTGCTGGCGGACGTATCCGCAGGACACGAGCGTCCGCATCAGGCGGTGGATGGTGGGCAACGGCAGCCCGCTGCTCGCGGACAGTTCGCTCAGTCCGACTTCTCCGCCCGCGTCCGCCATCCGCTCCAGCAGATCGAAGGCGCGCTCGAGGGACTGGACCCCGCCGCCGGCGGACTTGGCGGAGTCGGTGGTGCTGGCGCTGGACGTCGGCACGGCGCGTTCCTTTCGGAGCTGCCTTTCGGGTCTGGGCAGGAGGGCAGAAGCCTACCCGGCAGTCGGTTGACTCCCCGTTGGTGCATAGCTACGTTCTGTCTGTCGGAATTATAATTCCGCTTTGTGGAAACGTCCAGAGTGTCGGCGCAGGGTGCACTGTGGGGAAGTGTGCCCTTGACGGCGCACGACCGGGAGTGAAGACTCCTTCAACAGAAAGTTGAATTCCGTTACGCGGAAGTTAACGGCGGCAGAGAGGGGTCCGGGTGTCCGACACTGAACTGGTGCTGCGCTCGACGCGCGTCATCACACCCGAGGGGACGCGGGCCGCGTCGGTCGCGGTGGCCGGCGGGAAGATCGCCGCCGTACTGCCGTACGAGGCTCCCGTGTCCGGGAACGCCCGCCTGGAGGACCTCGGCGACGACGTCCTGCTGCCCGGCCTGGTTGACACCCATGTGCACGTCAACGACCCCGGCCGCACCGAGTGGGAGGGCTTCTGGACCGCCACGCGCGCGGCGGCGGCCGGCGGCATCACCACCCTCGTCGACATGCCGCTCAACTCCCTCCCGCCCACGACGACGGTAGAGAACCTCCGTACCAAGCAGGAGGTCGCCGCCGACAAGGCCCACATCGACGTCGGCTTCTGGGGCGGCGCCCTGCCCGACAACGTCAAGGACCTGCGTCCGCTGCACGAGTCCGGTGTCTTCGGCTTCAAGGCGTTCCTGTCCCCGTCGGGCGTGGACGAGTTCCCGCACCTCGACCAGGACGGACTCGCCCGGTCCCTGGCCGAGATCGCCTCCTTCGGCGGCCTGCTGATCGTGCACGCCGAGGACCCGCACCATCTGGAGGCCGCCCCGCAGCAGGCCGGACCCCGGTACGCGGACTTCCTGGCGTCCCGTCCGCGCGACGCCGAGGACACGGCGATCGCCCACCTCATCGCCCAGGCGAAGCGGCTGGACGCGCGCGTGCACGTGCTTCACCTGTCGTCGAGCGACGCGCTGCCGCTGATCGCCCGGGCCAAGGCGGAGGGTGTCCGCATCACGGTCGAGACCTGCCCGCACTACCTCACCCTCACCGCCGAGGAAGTGCCGGACGGCGCCAGCGAGTTCAAGTGCTGCCCGCCCATCCGTGAGTCCGCCAACCAGGACCTGCTGTGGCAGGCATTGGCCGACGGCACCATCGACTGCGTGGTCACCGACCACTCCCCGTCCACGGCCGACCTCAAGACGGACGACTTCGCCACCGCGTGGGGCGGCATCTCGGGCCTCCAGCTGAGTCTGGCGGCGGTCTGGACGGAGGCCCGCCGACGCGGCCACTCGCTGGACGACGTGGTCCGCTGGATGTCCGCGCGGACCTCCCAACTGGTGGGCCTGGACCAGAAAGGCGCCATCGAGGCCGGCCGCGACGCCGACTTCGCGGTCCTCGCGCCCGACGAGACGTTCACCGTGGACCCGGCGGCCCTCCAGCACCGCAACCGGGTCACGGCGTACGCGGGCAAGACCCTGTACGGCGTCGTGAAGTCGACCTGGCTGCGCGGCGAACGCATCGTGTCGAACGGCGAGTTCACGGCTCCCCGGGGTCAACTGCTCACCCGTACGCCCTGATCCACCCGCACCGGCAACTCCAGAAAGGCACATGGACGTGACGGCGATACCCAGCTTCACCGGCGACGCGAATCCGTACGGCGGCGGTGACCCGTACGCGGACTACCGCACCGCCGACTTGCCCTTCACCCAGTACGCCAACCTCGCCGCACGGACGCTCGGCGCCGGAGTCATCGCCGCCAACGACGAGTTCTTCGCCCAGCGCGAGAACCTGCTGATGCCCGAGCGGGCCGAGTTCGACCCCGAGCACTTCGGGCACAAGGGCAAGATCATGGACGGCTGGGAGACGCGGCGCCGCCGGGGAGCCTCGGCCGAACACCCCTGGCCGACGGCCGAGGACCACGACTGGGCGCTGGTGCGCCTGGGCGCGCCCGGGGTCATCCGGGGCATCGTGGTCGACACGGCGCACTTCCGCGGCAACTACCCGCAGGCGGTGTCGGTCGAAGGCACGTCCGTGGCAGGGTCCCCGTCCCCGGAGGAACTGCTGGGCGACGACGTGAAGTGGACGACGCTGGTCCCGCGGACGCCGGTCGGCGGCCACGCCGCGAACGGCTTCCCGGTCTCGCTGGAACAGCGCTTCACACACCTGCGGGTCAACCAGCACCCCGACGGAGGCATCGCCCGCCTGCGCGTGTACGGCGAGGTCGTCCCGGACCCCGCGTGGCTGGAGATCCTCGGCACCTTCGACGTGGTCGCGCTGGAGAACGGCGGCCGCGCGGAGGACGCGTCCAACCTCTTCTACTCGCCGGCGTCGAACACCATTCAGCCCGGACGTTCCCGCAAGATGGACGACGGCTGGGAGACCCGTCGCCGTCGTGACCAGGGCAACGACTGGATCCGCTACCGGCTGGTGGCCCAGTCCCAGATCCGCGCGATCGAGATCGACACGGCGTACCTGAAGGGGAACAGCGCGGGCTGGGCCTCGGTGTCGGTCCGCGACGGCGAGGACGGCGACTGGCGGGAGATCCTCCCGCGCACGCGCCTCCAGCCCGACACGAACCACCGCTTCGTGCTGCCGACGCCGGCGGTGGGCACCCACGCGCGCGTGGACATCTTCCCGGACGGGGGGATCTCCCGGCTGCGGCTGTTCGGCTCGCTGACGGAGGGCGGTGCGGCGACCCTGTCGGCGAGGCACCAGGAGCTGGGCGGCTGAGGCGGGCGCCCCGGGGAGAACGCCCCTCCGGGGCACCCGGCGGCGGGCGGCCGCAGCGAGGCCCGCCGCGCCGCCGCCCCGCCGCCCCGCTGCGCACGCGCGCGTGACCTGCCGGGTGCCCGCCGGGGTAACGCCCCCGGGGCGCATGCCACCGCCCGCTGCGCAAGCGCGCGTGGCCGGACACGGCGCCGCCGCCGCGCACGCGCGCGTACATGGCCGGGGTAACGCCCCCGGGCGCACGCCGCCGCCCCGCTGCGCACGCGCGCGTGGCCGGACACGGCGCCGCCGCCGCGCACGCGCGCGTACACGGCCGGCGTAACGCCCCCGGGGCGCAGGCCACCGCCCGCTGCGCAGGCGCGCGTGGCCGGACACGGCGCCGCCGCCGCGCACGCGCGCGTACACGGCCGGGGTAACGCCCCCGGGGCGCACGCCGCCGCCCGCCGCGCAGGCCCGCGTGGCCATACACCGCCGGGTGCCCGCGGGGTAACGCCTCCGGGACGCACGGGTAGGAGCGGTGGGGGCGAGGCGAAGATCCGGCTAGCTCACGCCGCGTGCCCTCCGTCCACCGAGAACTCCGCACCGGTGACGTATGCCGCGTCCGCCAGATACGCCACCGTCGACGCCACTTCCTCCGCCGTCCCGAACCGCCCCACCGCGGTCATCGCGGCCTGCCCCGCCGCGAACGGCCCGTCCGCCGGGTTCATGTCGGTGTCCGTGGGCCCGGGATGCACGATGTTCGCGGTGATCCCCCGCGGCCCCAGCTCACGCGCGAGGGCCTTCGTCAGCCCGGTCAGCGCCGACTTGCTCGTCGCGTACAGGGTCCCGCCGGGACCCGGCACCCGCTGGGTCATACAGCTGCCGATCGTGATGATGCGCCCGCCGTCCCGCATCCGCGCGGCCGCGGCCTGAGAGGCCAGAAACACCCCGCGCACGTTGACGGCCAGCACCCGGTCGACCTCCGCGAGGGACAGCTCAGCCAGCGGACCGAGCACCCCCACGCCCGCGTTGTTCACCAGCACATCCAGCCCACCGAGCGCCTCCGCCGTACGGAGAACCGCCCCCGCCGCCTCCTCCGCGTCCGCGGAGTCCGCCCGCAGGGCGACGGCCCGCCGTCCCAGCGCCTCGACCCGCCGTACGACGTCCGAGGCCGCCTCCTTGCCGTCCACGTACGTCACGGCCACATCCGCGCCCTCCCGCGCCAGCCGCACCGCCGTGGCCGCACCGATCCCCCGGCTGCCCCCGGTGACCAGCGCGACCTTGCCGTTCAGAGTTCCGTAAGTCGTTGTCATGACACCCATCCCACCGCCCCGGACGGAGGACCGCTGGCGGCCAACGGACACGGACCTCGCCCGGTGTTCGTGAAGGCGCCGGGCGGCAGGTTAACTTCCCGAAAACTCATCGGACTTGACGGGAAAATCTCCTGAGTTGTCATTGACATGCCACTGTCTACGCGCGTCATCATGAGGGCATGAGATTCCCCCCACGGATCACTCGTATCGGCGCCGCTGCCGCCGTCCTGTCCGCTCTCCTCGTCGGTGGCGCCGTCACCACCGCGACCCCGGCGGCCGCCGCGGTCGGAAGCATCTGTTACACCAAGCTGCCTTCCCAGGCGTACGACACCCTGGACCTGATCGAGCAGGGCGGCCCCTATCCCTACTCGCAGGACGACAGCGTCTTCCAGAACCGGGAAGGCGTCCTGCCCAGCCAGTCGACCGGCTACTACCACGAGTACACGGTGATCACGCCGGGCTCCTCCACGCGCGGGGCGCGCCGGATCGTCACCGGTCAGAAGAGCCAGGAGGACTACTACACGGCGGACCACTACGCCACGTTCAACCTGGTCAACTACGGCTGCTGACAGCCGTCTTGTCAGCCGGACCGCCGGCTCTCCGCGGCGGCGAACAGCGCGAACGCCAGCACGATCAGGGCGACGCTCGCGTAGACCTCGTAGCCGTCGAGGAAACCGATGCGCTGGACGAGGCCGACGTGCCAGTCGGTGAACTCGTGCAGCAGGCCCGCCCCACCCTGCACCAGGGCGAGAAAACCGAGCAGTTCCAGCAGTTGCTTCATGGGTAGACCCTCGCCCCGCGGACCCCCCACGCACATCGGCCGCGGGGCGAGCCCCGTTCCGCCAAGGCATCGGCAATGCGGGGCCGTCCGCGCCGAAAGTCTGCGGCAGCGCGACTTTGGTCGCCGATCCCGGTCGCGGGGAGGTGTTCCCGTCCCTCACTGCGTAGATTTGTCGACCGTGAGCGCTGACGAGACGGTTCCCGAGCCCCCGGCCTTCCCCGGTCGGCGCTGGCTGCTGCCGTCCGCCGTGATCCACGAGTTCGACCCCGCCGACGGGCGGCCCGGACGGCGGCCCCGGCGCACCGCGCGCGACTGGATCGTCGACTTCTCCTGCTTCCTCCTGGCCGTCCTGATCGGCCTGATCGCCGCGGACGCGGTGGGCGACAACCCCCGTGTGTCGCACACCGCGGCCACCCTGGACCAACTGCTCGGCGCGCTCGCCTGCGCCGCCGTGTGGCTGCGCCGCCGTTGGCCGTTCGGCCTCGCCCTGGCCACGATCCCGCTCGGGGTGCTCTCGGACACCGCCGGCGGCGCCTGCATGATCGCCGTCTTCACCCTAGCCGTACACCGCCCCTTCCGGTACGTCGCCTGGGTGGGCGGCATCAACATCGCCGTGGTCCCCCTCACCTACCGGCTGCGGCCCGACGCGGACCTGCCGTACCTCGTCTCGGTGGTCCTCACCGTGGTGCTGGTCGCCGCGATCGTCGGCTGGGGCCTGCTGGTGCGGGCCAAACGGCAGCTCATGTTCAGCCTGCGTGACCGCGCCCGGCGCGCCGAGACCGAGGCGCGACTGCGGGCCGAGCAGGCGCAGCGGCTCGCCCGCGAGGCCATCGCGCGCGAGATGCACGACGTCCTCGCGCACCGGCTGACGCTGCTCAGCGTCCACGCCGGTGCCCTGGAGTTCCGGCCGGACGCGCCCCAGGAGGAGGTCGCGCGGGCGGCCGGCGTCATCCGGGAGAGCGCGCACGAGGCGCTCCAGGACCTCAGGGAGATCATCGGGGTGCTGCGGGCGGCGGACCACGACGACACGGGCCGCCCCCAACCGACCCTCGCCGCCCTGGACACCCTGGTCGCCGAGTCCCGCGAGGCCGGCATGAAGGTCGTCCTCGACAGCCGGGTGTCCGACCCCGCCGACGTTCCCGCGTCCGTGGGCCGCACCGCCTACCGCATCGCCCAGGAGAGCCTCACCAACGCCCGCAAGCACGCCCCCGGCACGGAGGTCACGGTCACCGTCACCGGCGGCCCGGGCGAGGGCCTCGTCGTGACCGTGCGGAACCCCGCGCCCGAGGGGGAGGTGCCGCACGTCCCCGGCTCGGGACAGGGCCTGATCGGCCTCACCGAGCGCGCCACGCTCGCCGGCGGCCGGCTGGAGTACGGGGCGGAGACGGACGGGGCGTTCGGAGTGCGGGCGTGGCTGCCGTGGGGGTGAGGGTCCTCGGTGTCGCCGGTGGTGTCGTCGGTGGTGTCGTCAATGGTGTCGCCGGTGGTGCAACTCGCCCGCCCGCAAGGGTGATTGCGCCCTGCCTCCGCGTGATTACGTAGGCCCATGACTGTGATCAGAGTGCTCCTCGTCGACGACGACCCCCTGGTGCGGGCCGGTCTGACCCTGATGATGGGCGGCGCGGAGGACATCGAGATCGTCGGAGAGGCGGCGGACGGCACCGAGGTCGAGGCGGCCGTGGACCGGACCCGCCCGGACGTCGTCCTCATGGACATCAGAATGCCGTCGGTGGACGGCCTCACGGCCACGGAACGGCTGCGCGGCCGCCCCGACGCCCCCCAGGTCGTCGTCCTGACCACCTTCCACGCCGACGAGCAGGTCCTGCGCGCCCTGCGTGCGGGCGCCGCCGGTTTCGTCCTCAAGGACACTCCGCCCGCCGAGATCCTCGCCGCCGTACGCCGGGTCGCGGCCGGCGACCCCGTCCTGTCGCCCACCGTCACCCGCCAGCTGATGGAGCACGCGGTCGGCTCCGCCGCCGACATCCGACGGGCACGCGCGCGTGAGCGCGTCGCCGCCCTCAACGACCGCGAACGCGAGGTCGCCGTCGCCGTCGGCCAGGGCCTGTCCAACGCCGAGATCGCCGCCGCCCTCTACATGAGCGTCGCCACGGTCAAGACCCACGTCTCCCGCGTGCTGGCCAAGCTCGACCTCAACAACCGGGTGCAGATCGCGTTGTTGGCGTACGACGCGGGACTGCTGGAACAGTCCGCGGAATCCGAGCGGGACGGGCACTAGGCGCGGTCACCGGGCGTTGAGAGGGTGAAGGGGGAGTCCATGACCGAAGCAGTGATCGATCTCGGGGAGTACGGCGACGCGTTCCGTGTCGACCCGCACCCCGTGTACGCCGAGTTGCGCGGCCTCGGCCCCGTGCACCGGGTGCGACCGCCCGGCTCCGACGCCGGCTACTCGACCTGGCTCGTCGTCGGGCACGAGGAGGCGCGCGCGGCACTCGCCGATCCGAGACTGTCCAAGGACGGCCGCAGGATCGGCATGGTGTTCGACGACGAGGCACTGATCGGCCGCCATCTGCTCAGCAGCGACCCGCCCGAGCACACCCGGCTGCGCGGCCTGGTCTCCCGCGCCTTCACCATGCGCCGCATCGAGCAACTGCGGCCCAGAATCCAGCAGATCACCGACGACCTCCTCGACGCGATGCTGCCGCACGGCCGCGCCGACCTGGTGCAGTCCCTCGCCTACCCGCTGCCGATCACCGTCATCTGCGAGCTCCTCGGCGTACCCGAGATGGACCGCACGGAGTTCCGCAAGCTGTCCACGGAGGTCGTGGCACCCACCAGTGCGGAGAGTTCGTACGACGCCGTCCTGCGCCTCGGTGAGTACCTGACGGAGCTCATCGAGGACAAGCGGTGCGCCGGACCGAGCGACGACCTGCTCGGCGACCTCATCCGCACCACCGCCGAGGACGGTGACCGGCTCTCCCCGTCGGAACTGCGCGGCATGGCCTTCCTGCTGCTGATCGCGGGCCACGAGACCACGGTCAACCTCATCACCAACGGCGTGCACGCCCTGCTCACCCATCCGGACCAACTCGCCGCGCTGCGCGCCGACATAAGCCTCATCGACGGCGCGGTCGAGGAGACGCTGCGCTACGAGGGCCCGGTGGAGAACGCGACGTTCCGGTACGCCGCCGAGCCCCTGGAGATAGCGGGACGGGCCATAGCCAAGGGTGACCCGGTGATGATCTGCCTGAGCGCCGCCGATCGCGACGACTCCCGCTATCCGGCGCCGGACCGCTTCGACATCCGCCGCGACCCGCGCGGCCACCTCGCGTTCGGCCACGGCATCCACTTCTGCCTGGGCGCCCCGCTGGCCCGCCTGGAGGCCCGCACGGCGATCCGGACCCTGCTGGACCGGGCCCCGGCCCTCGCACTCGCCGGGCCCGCGGGGGAGTGGCTGCCGGGAATGCTGATCAGAGGAGTACGGAGCCTGCCGGTGCGGTGGTAGGGCTCGGCGGGTTCGGCTGGTACGGCTTCGGCTCCGACGGGAGGGGCTCGGTTCGGTTCGCCCAGGGGGCCTGGCGGGGTGTGCCGAGGCCGGCGACGGGCGACGGGGGCGAGGTCGGCCGGGCGTGACGGGGCGGGTGGTACGGGAGTTGGCGGACGCCGCCCGCTGACGGCCCACCCCGACCGCCACCGCCCACCCGGGTGACGGGGCCGAGGTCGGCTGGGCGTGACGGCGGCGGGTGACGGGGGCGAAGGTCGGCCGGGGGTGACGGGGGGCGGGTGGGCAGTGTGTGACCGGTCAGGCACTGGGACGTGACGGCGTGAGGTCGGTGAGGCATGACGGGGTCTCGGTGAGGCATGACGGGGCCACCTCGGCCGGCCGGTAAGGCAGGTCGGCCGGCCGTGACGGGTTCAGAACGCGGCGGCGCTCGCACCGCCCGGGATCTCCGCCAGCCGCACGGCCCTGCGCTCGCGCCGGGACACCTCGCACGCCTCGGCGACCCGTAGCGCCTGCAACGCCTCGCGCCCGTCGCAGGGGTTCGCCCGCTCGCCCCGGACCACCTCGATGAACGCGGCCAGCTCGGCCTCGTAGGCCGGACCGAAGCGCTCCAGAAACCCCGTCCACGGCTTGTCCGCCGCGGGCGGCCCCGTCGGCTCGGTGGACGCGATGGGCGTACGGTCGTCCAGGCCCACCACGACCTGGTCCAGCTCCCCGGCGAGCTCCATGCGCACGTCGTACCCGGCCCCGTTGAGCCGTGTCGCCGTGGCCGTCGCGAGGGTCCCGTCGTCGAGGGTGAGCAGGGCCGCCGCGGTGTCGACGTCCCCCGCGGCCCGGAACATCGGAGGACCGGCGTCGGACCCGGCCGCGTACACGTCGACGATCTCGTGCCCGGTCACCCAGCGCAGGATGTCGAAGTCATGGATCAGGGTGTCCCGGTACAGGCCGCCGGACAGCGGCAGCCACTCGACCGGCGGCGGCGCCTGGTCGGAGGTCAGCGCCCGCACGGTGTGCAGCCGTCCGAGCCGTCCCGAGCGCACCGCCTCGCGGGCACCCACGTAGCCCGCGTCGAAGCGGCGCTGGAAGCCCATCTGGAGAACCGTCCCGGCGGTCTCCACCTCGGCGATGGCGTGCAGCGTACCGGGCAGGTCGAGTGCGATCGGCTTCTCGCAGAACACCGGAAGTCCCGAGCGCGCCGCCCGGCCGATCAGCTCGGCATGGGCCGAGGTCGCCGTGGTGATCACCACGGCGTCCACGCCCCATTTGAAGATCTCGTCGACGCCCGGGGCCGCGGTCTCCCCGAGGCGGTGCGCGAGCTCCTGGGCCCGTGCCCCGTCCGCGTCCGTGAGGATTAAGGAACCGACCTCCCGATGGCGGCTGAGCGTGTTCGCATGAATGGTGCCGATGCGGCCCGTCCCTATGACCCCGATGCGCATGTGAACAAAGTGTGGTCGGGAACCCCCCGCTGTCAATCTGTATGTCCGGACAATCTGACTACACGACTTCCCGTCAACAACGCACGGAGCTACGCTCGGGCCCGTGCCGAAACCAGGAGTGGACCCGACCGTGACGCTCGAGCTCAGTGTGGACCGCAGCAGCCCGGTGCCGTTGTACTTCCAGCTGTCCCAGCAGCTGGAGGCCGCGATCGAACACGGAACGCTCACCCCCGGCAGCCTGCTGGGCAACGAGATCGAGCTCGCCGCCCGGCTCGGCCTGTCCCGGCCCACCGTGCGCCAGGCCATCCAGTCGCTCGTCGACAAGGGCCTGCTGGTGCGGCGCCGCGGAGTCGGCACCCAGGTCGTGCACAGCCAGGTCAAGCGCCCCCTGGAGCTCAGCAGCCTCTACGACGACCTGGAGGCGGCCGGTCAGCGCCCCGCGACCAAGGTCCTCGTCAACACCGTCGTTTCCGCCACCGCCGAGATCGCCGCGGCGCTCGGCGTCGCCGAGGGCAGCGACGTACACCGGGTGGAACGCCTGCGCCTCGCGCACGGCGAGCCGATGGCGTACCTGTGCAACTACCTGCCCCCGGCCCTCCTCGACCTGGACACCGCCCAGTTGGAGGCAACCGGCCTGTACCGCATGATGCGTACGGCTGGAATCACCCTGCACAGCGCCCGCCAGTCCATCGGCGCGAGAGCGGCGACGCAGGCGGAGGCGGAACGCCTGGCCGAGGAGGCGGGCGCCCCGCTGCTCACCATGCAACGAGTGACCTTCGACGACACGGGCAGAGCGGTCGAGTACGGCACGCATACATATCGCCCAACTCGCTACTCATTCGAATTCCAGCTCCTGGTGCGCCCCTAAAGGGGCGCGGGGAACGGCGCGACCAGCCGCGAACCGCCCGCACTCGGCAAATAACGCGCGTCTCCTCATTGCTCCCCCCTACAGCACCCGATGTCACGGTGAGGCAGAATCGGGCCTTGATGAGCACCTACGGCAACTTCAGCGCCCCCATAGGCTCCCGCCGCGCCCCCGCCCTGCGGACCGTCGGCACGAGGGAACGCCGCTCACACCTGACCGCACCGCGCGTGCCGACGGTGGGCATCGACATCGGCGGCACCAAGGTCATGGCGGGTGTCGTCGACGCCGACGGCAACATCCTGGAGAAGGTCCGCACCGAGACCCCGGACAAGTCCAAGAGCCCCAAGGTCGTCGAGGACACCATCGTCGAACTGGTCCTGGACCTGTCCGACCGCCACGACGTGCACGCGGTCGGCATCGGCGCGGCCGGCTGGGTCGACGCCGACCGCAACCGCGTGCTGTTCGCCCCCCACCTGTCCTGGCGCAACGAGCCACTGCGCGACCGCATCGCCGGCCGCCTCGCGGTCCCCGTCCTGGTGGACAACGACGCGAACACGGCCGCCTGGGCCGAGTGGCGCTTCGGCGCGGGGCGTGGCGAGGACCACCTCGTCATGATCACGCTCGGCACCGGCATCGGCGGCGCGATCCTGGAGGACGGCCAGGTCAAGCGCGGCAAGTACGGTGTCGCCGGCGAGTTCGGTCACATGCAGGTCGTCCCCGGCGGCCACCGCTGCCCGTGCGGCAACCGCGGCTGCTGGGAGCAGTACAGCTCCGGCAACGCGCTGGTCAGGGAGGCCAGGGAGCTGGCCGCCGCGGACTCCCCGGTGGCGTACGGGATCATCGAGCACGTCAAGGGCAACATCGCCGACATCACCGGTCCGATGATCACCGAGCTGGCCCGCGACGGCGACGCGATGTGCATCGAGCTGCTCCAGGACATCGGCCAGTGGCTCGGCGTCGGCATCGCGAACCTCGCGGCCGCCCTGGACCCGTCCTGCTTCGTCATCGGCGGCGGCGTCAGCGCGGCCGACGACCTGCTGATCGGCCCCGCACGGGACGCCTTCAAGCGCCAGCTCACCGGCCGCGGCTATCGCCCCGAGGCCCGCATCGCCCGCGCACAGCTCGGCCCCGAGGCCGGCATGGTCGGCGCCGCCGACCTCGCCCGCCTGGTCGCCCGCCGCTTCCGGCGTGCCAACCGTCGCCGGGTGGAGCGGCACGAGCGGTACGAACGGTACGTGGAGGCCCGCCGTACGTCCCGGGACACCGCATGACGGCATCCCTGCCACACCAGACCTCGGCACCCCACGGCGAGCCGGAGCGGCCCACCGAGGACCGCCGTCACAAGATCCGCCGCCGGGCGATCACGCTGCTCATCATCGGTCTGCTCATCGGCGTCCCGGCCGGCTATCTGGTGATCTCCGCCAACCAGAGCCGCGACAGCGGCAAGGACAAGGAGGCGAAGTACTCGGCGACGGGCCTCACGCCCGACTGGCCGTCGAAGGTCCAGCGCCGCCTGTACCAGGTGCCGGTCCCGCACCCCGCCGACCTGGTCGCCTCCTACGAGACCAACAATTGGAAGACCAGCCGCCTCTACGTCCAGTTCCGGACGACCGACGCGGGTCTGGCCGCCTTCCTCACCGGCATGGGTGTCAGCCGCGCCGACCTGAAGAAGGGCGACATCTCCATCAGCGAACGCGACCAGAAGGTCAGCGGCTGGCGGTTCGACGGACCACGCTCCTGGTGGGGGCTGACCCACTCCCAGAAGGACCCGGCGCCCACACAGGACGTCATGGTCAACCTGACCGTGCCGAACGCCCCGAAGGTGTACGTCGTCTCGCGCACGGTCCCCTGAGCCGGTCGCCGGAGCCGATTGTCAGACCCCGCCCGTAGAGTCGAAGACGAGTGATCCGACAAGGGGGCGGGAGGTGACAGGACGTATGAGCCACAGCGCCGTGATGGCCGAGCGCACGGGCGAGCAGCAGGGGGCGGCTGTTTCCGTCCGGCTCGCAGCCGTCTTCCTGCCCGCACCACTTCCCCGTGAGGGGCGGATCGCCTTCTGGGATCCCGAGGGCGCGCCCCTGCCGTCCGAGAGCCCCGAGCCAGACGCCGCGCCGCTCGAGCGCACCGAACTCACTGTCGTACGACCGCACGGAGCGGGAGTCCGACGTCGCACCGCCCCCGCCCTCTCGCTCCCGGTCGGCGCGGCCCTCCCGCTGCTCGTCCGGGCCCGGCGCGATCCCGCCGCCCATCCCGCCACGGCCTGCTGGGGCGCGGCCGCCCTGCACGCGCTGCGGCTGACCGCCCGCGGCCGCCTGCTGCCCGGGCTCACCGCCACCGGCCACGACGCGTGGCGGGCCGGGCCGCTGGACCCGGACGACATCGCCCACCTCCGCGCCGTCGCGGCCGCCCTGCCCCACGAGGGCCACGCGGTCCCGCTGCCCGGCCCCGGCCCGCTCCGGCTGCCGGAACCGGAAGCGCTGATGCGCTCTTTCCTGGACGCGGTCGCCGACACCCTGCCCCGCACCCCCGCCGCACCGTTCGCCTCCGGCAAGCCCTTCGCCGCCCGCGCACCGCAGCGGCTGCCGCAGGCCCACGACTGGGCCGCGGAGGTCGCCGCCGGCATGGACGCGGGCGTGCGGATCTCGCTCCGCCTGGACCTGTCGGCGTACAACCTGTTCAACGCCGACGCCGAGGGCGTGCGCAGCGCGGGCGCCGCGATCGTCCAGGTGCACAGCCTCGCTGACCCGACCCTCGTGGCCGACGCGGCGGCCCTGTGGGCGGGGGACGCCGACGCCGTCTTCGGACCACGCGCACGCGTCGACGCGGCCCTCGCGGTGCGGCGCGCCGCCCGGGTGTGGCCGCCCCTGGACCGGCTCTCCGAGCAGGACGTACCCGATGTACTGGCCCTGTCCGACGAGGAGTTGGGCGACCTTCTCGGCGTGGCGGCGCCCCGGCTCGCGGCTGCCGGGGTCGCGGTGCACTGGCCGCGGGATCTGGCGCAGGACCTCACCGCGGCGGCGGTGGTACGACCCGCGCCGGGCTCGGCGACCGACGGCACCGGCTTCTTCGAGAGCGAGGAACTGCTCCAGTTCCGCTGGCAGTTGGCGCTCGGCGGCGACCCGCTGAGCGAGGCCGAGATGGACGCGCTGGCCGAGGCCCACCGCCCCGTCGTACGCCTCAGGGACCAGTGGGTGCTGGTCGACCCCGCCCTCGTCCGCAAGGCCCGCAAGCGTGAACTGGGCCTGCTCGACCCGGTCGACGCGCTCTCCGTCGCCCTCACGGGCAGCGCCGAGGTCGACGGCGAGACGGTGCAGGCGGTCCCGGTCGGCGCGCTCGCCGCCCTGCGCGACCGCCTGACGACCGGAGTCCAGCCCGCCGAACCACCCGCGGGCCTGCACGCCACGCTCCGCGACTACCAACTCCGCGGCCTGGCCTGGCTGGACCTCATGACCTCCCTGGGCCTCGGTGGCTGCCTCGCCGACGACATGGGACTCGGCAAGACGATCACCGTCATCGCCCTGCACCTGCGCCGGGCGCGCCGCGAACCGACCCTCGTCGTCTGCCCGGCCTCGCTTCTGGGCAACTGGCAGCGGGAGATCACCCGGTTCGCGCCCGGCGTCCCCGTCCGCCGCTTCCACGGCACGGACCGCAGCATGGACGACCTCGACGGCGGCTTCCTCCTCACCACGTACGGCACCATGCGGGCGGCGGCGACGAGGCTGGCCGAGCAGCGCTGGGGCATGGTCGTGGCGGACGAGGCCCAGCACGTGAAGAACCCGTACTCGGCGACCGCCAAGGCCCTGCGCACGATCCCCTCGCCCGCGCGCGTGGCCCTGACCGGCACCCCGGTCGAGAACAACCTCTCCGAACTGTGGGCACTGCTGGACTGGACGACCCCCGGACTCCTCGGACCCCTGAAGTCCTTCCGCGCCCGGCACGCGCGCGCGGTGGAGAACGGCGAGGACGAGGAGGCGGTGACCAGGCTGGCGAGGCTGGTGCGGCCCTTCCTCCTGCGCCGCAAGAAGTCCGACCCCGGCATCGTCCCCGAGCTGCCGCCCAAGACGGAGACGGACCATCCGGTCCCCCTCACACGCGAACAGGCCTCGCTGTACGAGGCGGTGGTGCGCGAGTCGATGCTGGCGATCGAGACGGCGCAGGGCATCGCGCGCAGGGGCCTGGTGCTGAAGCTGCTGGGGGCGCTGAAGCAGATCTGCGACCACCCCGCGCTGTATCTGAAGGAGGAGGTCCCGCCCACGGCCGGCGAGCGGCTGGTCGCCCGCTCGGGCAAACTGGCCCTGCTGGACGAGCTGTTGGACACCCTGCTGGCCGAGGACGGCTCCGCGCTCGTCTTCACGCAGTACGTGGGGATGGCCCGTCTGATCACCGCCCACCTCGCCGCCCGCGCGGTCCCGGTGGACCTGCTGCACGGCGGTACGCCGGTGCCGGAGCGCGAGCGCATGGTGGACCGCTTCCAGAGCGGCGCGATTCCGGTCCTCGTCCTGTCGTTGCGGGCGGCGGGCACCGGCCTCAACCTCACACGCGCGGGCCATGTCGTCCACTTCGACCGCTGGTGGAACCCGGCCGTCGAGGAACAGGCCACCGACCGCGCCTACCGCATCGGCCAGACCCAGCCCGTGCAGGTCCACCGCCTCATCACCGAGGGTACCGTCGAGGACCGCATCGCCGAGATGCTCGAGTCCAAGCGCGCCCTCGCCGACGCGATCCTCGGCTCCGGCGAGTCCGCCCTCACGGAGCTCACCGACCGCGACCTGTCCGACCTGGTCTCCCTCCGGAGGCCGTCATGACCCCCGGCCCCGCCGACGAGGCCCGCCGTGCCCTGCGGGCGGCACGGGAGCGGGCGAGCCGGGAGGGGACGGAGGATGCGGGCGGGCAGACGGCCACGGGGGCGGACGGCGGGGAAGCGCAGGAGGCGGGCAGCTCTGCGCCGCAGGGTACGGGGGGCCTCGCTGTCGAGGGGGCCGGTGGTTCCGCGGTGCGGAGCTCGGGCCGCCTTGAGGGCGAGGGGGCCGGAGGTCCTGCGGTGAAGGACGCCGGCGGCCTCGTGGCCGAAGGGGCGAACCGCTCGACGGCCGAGAGTGCGGCCCACCGGGCGCACGCAGCCGCCGATGAGCCGGGGACACCCGGGGGGCAGGGCACGCAGGGTGCGGCGCCCGAGAACACCGCGCGCGACGCGGCACCGCCCGGGTCCCGGCCAGGTGACGCGGCCCGCGCGGCGCTACGGGGAACTGTCGCGGCCCGGCGTGCCCCGAGTGCGGATACGGACGCCGGCTCAGGCCGGTTTGACGCGGGCGCCCTCTCCCCAGCTTCCGCCGGCTCCCCGGGTGGGGAAACGCATCAAGGCGCCGAGCCGGCTCCGCCTGTCCTGGGTGTCCCGGCTGTCCACGACGACGCGGCTGAGCCCCCCGAGGCGCGCCCTGCGGATGCCGCCCGGGAAGCGCTGCGTGCGGCACGCAAGAGGCGGGCGGCCGCCGCGGCCGCCGAGGCCGCACTCGCCGGCCGGTCGCGCCGTACCGCCCCGACCGCGTCCCGGGACCGAAGCCCCGCACCGCGTCCAGCCGCCGGTGCCCGGGCGCGTGATGTAAGGGAGTTGCTGGCCGACGCGTTCCGGATGCCCGACGATGTGGCCCTGCCGGGGGAGGACCCCGAGGACAACGACGATGTGCGGCAGGGGAGTTCCGTTCCACGGCCATCCGCTGTCGACGACAGCTCTCCGAGCACCGGCAACCGAGTCGGCCCGGCTCCGTCGGGCCCGCCCGGCGACGCCCCCGCACGACCCGGCCCCCACTCCCCGGCCCCGCTCGGCGACGCCCCCACGGACACCGGCGCCGACGAGAACCGGCTCCTCCCGGCACCCGCACCGACCCCGGCCTCCGCACACCGCCCCCACACCATGGCCGCTCCCAACCGGGACAACGACCTGCGTCGCACCTTCCCCGCCTTCCCTCCCCGGACCTCCGAGGACGCCCGGTTCGCCGCCACCTGGTGGGGCAACGCCTGGGTCTCCGCGCTGGAGGAGGGCGCGCTGGACGCCAAGCGGCTTGCGCGCGGCCGGAGTTATGCCGAGCAGGGGCATGTCGACGCGATCACCGTGACGCCGGGGCTGGTGCTCGCCTATGTGCAAGGGAGCCGCCCCCGGCCGTACCGCGTGCAGGTGCGGTTGCGGACGCTCGGCGATGCCGACTGGGACCGGTTCCTGCACCTCGCCGCCGACCGGACGGGACACATCGCCGCACTCCTCGACAAGGAGATGCCTCAGGCGCTGGCCGAGTGCGGAGTGCCGTTGCTCCCTGGTCCGGGTGATCTGGAACCGCAGTGCAGCTGCCCCGACCGCGGCCACCCCTGCAAGCACGCCGCCGCCCTCTGCTACCAGACGGCACGCCTGCTCGACGCCGATCCCTTCGTCCTGCTCCTGCTGCGCGGCCGGGGCGAACGGGAACTGCTCGACGCCCTGTCCCGCCTCAGCGCCGCCCGCGCGGCCCGTGCCGCCCAGGAACAGGAACCGGCGCCACTGCCCGGCGTACGGGCCAGTGAAGCCCTCGCGCCCCGCCGGCTCCCGCCGCTTCCGGCCCCGTTGCCCGTCCCCGCGCACCCCGAGCAGCCCCCGGCCTACCCCGCGTCCCCGGGCGGCCCCGACCCCTTCGCCCTGGACCAGCTGGCCACCGACGCCGCCGCCCGCGCCCACGCTCTGCTCGGCACCGGCCACGACCCGGTGGGCGAACTCACCCTGTGGCAGGACGCGGTACGCCTCGCCGCCGCTCGCCCCGGTTCCGGCCTCACCGCAGGCACCCGAGCCCTCTACGCCTCCCTCGCCGCCGCGACCGACCGCACCCCGGCCGATCTGGCCCGCGCGGTCGCCGCTTGGAGGCAGGGCGGGATCGAAGGACTCGCCGTCCTCGAAGAACCCTGGGACCCACCGGCCGGCCGCTTCGACCGGGCCCGCCCCCTCCTCCTCGCCGCCGACCTTCCCGCCTTCCGCCCCTGGCGCAACCACCTCACCCATCCCCGTGGCCACATCCAACTCCGCCTCGGCCGCGACGGCCTGTGGTACGCCTACGAGTCCGAACCCGGCCACGACGACTGGTGGCCCCGCGGCACCCCCGACCTGGACCCGGTCGGCGCTCTCACGGGCCTCGGCACACCGACCGACCTCTGATCCGACCGACACCCATGTCCCAGGCCCCTCGCGCCGACTCGCCGCCCCATGGCCGGACGGGTACGACCCGACCACACCCGGAACGGCTCCACGCCCGCGTGGCCGACGAAGTCGCGGCAGCCCACGTCGGGCCGGCGCTGGTCGAACAGATCAGACGCCGGATCAGAAAGCCTTGTCGGGTGAGGCGTCCGAGGCGGCTGCGGGTGACCTCGACGGGCGGACAGCTGCGGCAGGAGGCTCGACTGCGCCCTGTCCTGAACTGAGCCCGTCCAGTAGCAGGTCCCCGAGCTCGGAGAAGGCGTCGCCGGCGGTCAGGCCGGTCCTCTCCAGGAGGACCCCCGACTGGACCGCGTCGATGGTGACCGCCACGACCTGGGCGGCGAAGTGCCCGTTGAGCGCGCGGAAGACGCCGGTCCGCACGCCCTCCTCGATCAGTTCGTGGACCCGGCGCGCCGCGGCGGCGGAGTTCTTGCGGTAGATCTGTGCGGTCGGTTCGTAACCGACCATGTCGTCGTAGAAGGCGTGGGAATGCCGGCGCATGGCCGTGCCGACGCCGGTGAGGTAGACGCGGATCCGCTGCCGGGGGTCGGGCTCGGTCTGGACAGCCTGTTCGATCTCGGCTGTCGCGTCCCGGAAGAAGGCGCGGGTGACCGCCAGGACCAGCTGTTCCTTCGTGGAGGCGAGACTGTACAGCGTGGCCTTGGAGCACTCCAGCCGCTGGGCGAGCTCATCCATGGTCACCGCGGTGAAGCCTTCGGTCAGGATGATCGCCTCGGCCTGGCGCAGCAGTTCGTCCCGCCGACGAGTGTCGACGACCCGCCTGCGCGTCGTTCGGCGCGGGCGTCGGTCACGCGAGTCAGTCTGGGCCGTCACCGCAGCAGTCTCCCATGGGCGTCCCCGCCGGAAGCGGGGAGTTCTTGTCCGGGCCGGAAGGCCGGCCCGTCCTTGCGTGTGGGTACGAGCGTACCGTCCAACGTACCCACAGTGAGCCCCCGTGGGTGACGTTCGGGCAAGGGTGGGCCGGAACTGTTCGGGACGCGCCTCCCGGTCCGGAGGACCAGCTGGAGACCACTACGTGCGTGCGGCTCGCGGTTACCGGATGGAGGATCCGATGGAGATGCCGCCGTCCACGTCGAGGACGATGCCGGTGATGTAGCCGGCGGCCTCGCTGGCGAGGAAGGCCGCGGCTTCGGCGATGTCCTCCGGCCTGCCGGTGTGCCGCATGGGGACCTTGTTGGTGAGCTTCTCCCGTGCGGGGCCGTTCATCGAGGCGAGCATGGGGGTCTCGATGAGGCCGGGAGCGATGGCGTTGGCGGTGATGCCGTGACGGGCGCCCTCCAGCGCGAGGGTGCGGGTCATGCCGACGATGCCGGCCTTGGCGGCCACGTAGTTGGTCTGGCCGAAGTTCCCGCGCCAGGACATGGAGGAGAAGCTGACGATGCGTCCGTAGCCCTGGCGTTTCATGGGGCCGAACGCGGCGCGGGCGCAGTGGAAGCCGCCGGTGAGGCTGACGTCGACGACCGCGTGCCAGTCGTCGTCGGTGATGTCCTCGACGCGGTTGTCGCGGATGATGCCGGCGTTGTTGACGAGCACATCGAGGCGGCCGAGATCGGTGGTGACGCCGGTGATCCAGTCGTTGACCTGGGCGGAGTCGGTCACGTCCACCACGTCGGTACGGTGTTTCGCGTCGTGGGCGTCGGTGGTGGTCTCGGCGGCGTCGGTGAGGGCCTGTTCGTTGACGTCGGCCAGCGCGACGGTGGCGCCCTCTGCGGCGAACCGTATCGCCATGGCGAGGCCGAGACCTTGTGCGGCGCCCGTGATGGCGACGACGCGTCCGTGGTAGCGGTTCACGTGGTGTCTGCTTTCGTGGTCCGGGGATCGAGGAAGGCCCGCAGTGCGTCGGCGACGGAGCTGGCCGTCCAATTGTCGGCGAAGGTGGCCAGTTCCTCGCGCAGGGCGTCCTCGGGGGCGGCCCCGTCGATGCGGTGCAGCAGGGTCTTGAGCCGTTGCTGGGCGGGGCTGTGGCGGTCGGCCAGTTGCCGGCAGATGCGGGTGGCGGTGGCGTCGAGGTCGGCGGCGGGAACGATCGCCTGGATCCAGCCGGTGTTCGCGAATGCGGTCGCGGGCAGCAGTTCGCCGGTGAGCAGGAGCCAGCGCGACAGGCCGCGTCCGACCGCGCCGGGAAGCCGGACGCTGGATCCGGCGGCCGGTACGAGGCGCCGCTTGATGTGGCCGTCGCCGATGAGGGTGGTGTCGGCGGCGACGACGACATCGCAGGCCAGGGCGAGTTCGAGGCCGCCGGCGACGGCGTGGCCGTGCAGGACGGCGACCCAGGGTTTCGGGCTGGCCGCGATGCGGCTGAAGCAGGCCGACACGTCGGTCAGGAAGCCGACCGGGTTCTCCCCCTGTTCGTGCAGCTCCAGGAACTGGTGGAAGTCCCCGCCGGCACAGAAGCTCGGCCCGTTGCCTGCCACGGCGATGACCGCTGTGCCGGGGTCGGCCTCGGCGCTGGTGATCTGCTTGTCCAGGGCCTCGATGAGGGTGACGTCGAGGGCGTTGCGCCGCTCCGGTCGGTTGAGCCACAGCCACCTGACGGTGCCGCGTTGCTCGACGATGAGGGGGGCCGTGTCGGTCACTGTGCCTCTCGGCTGGAGAGTTCGGTGCGGCGGCGGTTTCGCAGCTGGTAGCGCTGGGTCTTGCCGCTGGGGGTCTTGGGCAGGGCGTCGATGAAGTGGATCGTGCGGGGGTAGGCGTGGGCGGCGTAGCGGGTCTTGACCAGCAGCTGGAGTTCGGTGGCCAGGTCCGGCGAGGCGGCGTGGCCGTCGCGCAGGACGACGTACGCCTCGATGACCTCGCCGCGGACGTCGTCGGGTGCGCCGATGACGCTGCACTCGGCGACGGCGGGGTGCTGGGCGAGGACGCTCTCGATCTCGAACGGCCCGATCCGGTAGCCGGCCATGATGATGACGTCGTCGTCGCGGGAGGAGAAGAAGAAGTCGCCGTCGGCGTCGATGCGTCCGGCATCGCCGGTGAGGTAAAAGCGGCCGTCGGGAGTGAACTTCGCGCCGGCCTGCCCGGGGATCTGGTAGTCGCGGAAGGTCATCAGCGGGCTGGCGGCGACGTCGATCGCGACCCGGCCGAGCACGCCCGGTCCGGCGGGCTCGTCCTTCTCGTCGGCCAGGACGGTCAGGCTCCAGCCGGGCACCGGCCGGCCCATCGATCCGGCCTTGAGGGGACGGGCGAGTTCGGGATGGTGGTGGTTGGCCAGGGGCATGCCGACCTCGGTCTGGCCGAAGTGATCGTGCACGGCCAGGCCGAGCACCGAGCCCGCCCACTCGTTGACCTCGGGGGTCAGGGGCTCGCCCGCGCTGGACGCCCGCTTGAGGTGCAGCCCCTGCGGCACCGGCACCGACGAGGAGCGCAGTCCCCGGTACACCGTCGGGGCGGCGGTGAAGTCGGTGACCTGGTGGTCGGCGAGGGTGCGCCAGGTCGCCTCGGGGGAGAACCCGCCGGACAGCAGCAGGCTGGGGATCCCGGCGGCCATCGGGCCGACGATGGCCGCGTACAGCCCATACGCCCAGCCGGGGTCGGCGGCACACCAGTAACCGCCCTCCCGGGTGACCCCCAGGCCGTACTCCAAGTAGACCTGCCATCCGGCGATGTAGGCGACGGGGTGGATGACTCCCTTGGGCTTGCCGGTGGTGCCGGAGGTGAACATGTGCACCAGAGGGCCGTCCCCGCTGGTGGTGACGGCGGGTACCGGCTCAGGTGACGCGGCGGCGACGAGGTCGGCCAGCGACACGTCACCGTGCGGCACGCCGGGTCCGGTGACGACGACGCGGCGCCGAGGGTCGTCCGGCATGTCGGGGCCCGGGTCGAGCTTGTGGCGCTGGTCCGGGTCGACGACCACCACGTGCGCACCGGAGCCTTCCAGGCGCAGGGCGATGGCCTGGGGCGCGAACGCGGTGAAGAGCGGGACGTAGACCGCGCCGAGCCGCCAGATCGCGAGGATGACGGTGACCAGGTCGGTGCTCTTGCCCATCAGGGTCGCCACCCTGTCACCCGGACCGACGCCGAGCTGCTGCAGCGCCCGCGCACAGCGGTGGGAGTCCGCGGCGAGCTCCCCGTAGGTCAGGGTGGAGGCTCCACCGGCGCCGTCGACCACGGTGAACGCGACGCGGTCGGCGGGGTGCCGGTCGCACAGCAGCCAGGCCACGTCGACGGAAGGGGCCGCAAAGGTCGCGGTCAGTTCGGCGACCCGGTCGGCGGCGGTCACTGCTGGTCCTTGCGGTCGGGCCGGTCGATGATCGGCAGGACCAGGCGGCTGGGGTGGTCCGGCCCGTGGTGGATGTGGTTGATCGCGGGAATCATCTGCTCCTCGCTCTCGCGGGCGATGACGCCGCCGGTGTTGGTGTTGCGGTCGTAGCGGGGGAAGTTGCTGCTGGAGACGTCCACGCGGATGCGGTGACCGGGCAGGAACACGTTGGAGGTTGCGGTCATGTCGACGCTGATCTCATAAACCGTGCCGAGCTCCATCAGTTCTTCCGTGGCAAGGCCATTGCGATAGCGGGCACGCAGGATTCCGTCGCACAGGTTGATCGCTTTGCCGTCGGGGAAGACGTCGACGAGCTTGGCGGTGAAGTCGGTGTCCACCGCGGAGGAGGAGACGAACAGGGTCAGGCTGACCGGACCGGTGACCTCGACAGCCTCGTCGAGTACGGGGGTGGCGAAACACAGGACGTCCTCGCGGCCGGCGACCGTCCGCTGGTCGACCGGGCCGCAGAACCCCGGTGTCGTCGGCATGGACGCGCCACCGGCCGAGGGAACCGGGCGGCGCGGGTCGTAGAGGTAGGTCTCGTGCCCGGCGCCGGCCGGCGGCACGGTCGTCAACACACCGTCGCCGTCAGCGGTGTTGGCGTGGCCGGTGCTGGTGAGGTGGAAGTCGGTCCACTGCGTGTCGGGCAGCGGCCACTCCTGCTCGTCGCGCCACTGGTCGATGCCCATCACGAAGATCTTCACGGGCGCCACGTCGTCCAGAGCGGTGGTGTCGCCGCGCAGCCAGCGGTCGAAGAACTTCAGCTGCAGGCCGCCGAGGCCCATCATCTGGGCACTGGCCAACGGGCCGAAGGAGCGGTCGCGGTACACGCCGGTCGGGGAGGGGTCGTGATCCCACGGACCGACGATCAGTCGCTGCCCCTCGCGCGCTTCCACGCTGCCTGCCTTCTGGCGGGCGGTCGTGTACGTGCGCAGGGTCTGGCCGATGTAGAGGTCGTACCAGCCGCCGATGTTCAGGGCCGGGACGGTGACGTTCTTGAGCTCGGGCGTGAGCTCCATGGCGTCCCAGTACTCGTCGTGGGAGGGGTGGGCCATCCAGTCGTGCCACCACTTGCCGTACTCCGCCAGGACCGGAACCTCGCCCGTCGGCAGCACGTCGTTGAGAGGCTCGGGGTACAGCGCCGCCTGAGCGAGCTGCTGCAGCTGGGACACGGAGCCCTTGCCGGCCGCCAGGGACCGCTGCGCGTCGGCCATGTACATCAGGGCGTTCCACATCGTGACCAGGCTCAGTGACATCGCGCCGCCCGCGGAGAACCAGGGCGCCTCGTAGTTGTCGATCGAGGTCAAGGCGGGCGCGATCGCCTTGAGGGCGGGAGCACCGGTCACCGCGGTTTCCCACTGGACCATTCCCAGGTAGGAGGCCCCGAACATGCCCACCGTGCCATCCGACCACGGCTGGTCGGCGATCCAGGCGACGGTGTCCTCACCGTCGGCCCGGTCAGCCATATGAGGAACGAACTCGCCCTCCGAGCGGTGCGTGCCCCGGCAGTCCTGCATCACCAGGGCGTAGCCGGCCTCCAGCAAAGCCCCCAGGGCGGGCATGGACCCGTGACCGAGGCCCAACACGTCCTTGCCGTAAGGCAGGCGCACGAGCAGCGTCGGCGCCTGTCCCTGGGCCGGATGCCACACGTTCGCGGCGAGGGCCACGCCGTCACGCATCGGAACCTGGACGTCTATGTCGTATAGGTGCTGCATCGCTGCTCCTCATTGAGCTGACGGCTCCCCCGGATGATGCGGGTACGTTAAGAGGTACCTTCGTACCCTGTCAATTACCCTGACCCGGCGACCTGGGGCCGGCCGACGGATCGCCCAACGACGGGGCGCCGGTCGGTGGGGCCCGAGACCCGGGGTCGGTCGGTGCGGCTCGCCATGTCGCGCCATGAGTGGCAGCTCCTGGACTCGTTCGCGGGCGACGGGTGTTGATGAAACGGCGAAGGTGATGAGGACGCCGTGGCCCAGGCCCCCCACATCTGCCCTTACCTGCTGCCGCCCAGCGCATCGAGCAGCTCACCGGGCAGGTCGATGCGCTGAATCAGCGCGTGACCCGGCTCGCCGAACGCCACGCCCCGCAACTGCTCAGGCCCGTGGGCGTCGGCCCGGGCAGCGCCGTCACCTTGCTGATCACCATGGGAGGCAGTGCCGAGCGGCTGAACACCGAGGCGTCCTTCGCCGCCCCGTGCGGAGTCAGTCCCATCGAGTACTTGTCTCCCCCGCGGAGCTCGCGTCGGCTCAACCACGGTGGCGACCGGCAGGGGAGCGCCGCACCCAGGAGGGCATGACCCGGCGTGAGCTCATCCGACGCCTCAAGCGATATGCCGCCCGAGAGGTCTCCCACCTGATCAGGACCGTATCCACCGAACCCCCGTTATAGGGGCGTCCCGTGATTCATCCGCACCGGCGGAGATGCAGGGGCGTTCAGCGTCGGCGGCCGAACGCCCACCAGTCCCGCGCGTACGGCGGTGAGGCGGGGCAGACGGCCGCGGCGGCACAGTCGGGCGTGTTGGGTGCGCGGGCTCAGAGGCGGTAGGCACCCGCCGAACGAGACCCTGCCTGAGTGCCTGAGTGCCTGAGTGCCTGAGTGCCTGAGTGCCTGACGCTGTCGGGGATCTTGAGGAGTCCCTGTTTGTCATGCCTGATGGTCAGGCTGGGCCTGCGGTGTCCGGAGGGTCTCAAGCAGTGTTCGGTTCGGTAGGTGGGCTTCTGCCGGGTGGCGCAGGGTGTCGTCCGGGTGGCCGGTGTAGTGCGCGCGTCGCCCGTGCCGCTGGCGGCTGAGGCAGCCGGCCAGTTCGAGGTCGGTGACGATGCCCTGGACGGTGCGTTCGGTGATGTGGCAGGCCGCGGCGATGTCACGCATCCGGGTGGCGGGGGCGCGCGCGACGGCCAGCAGCACGCGAGTGTGGTGGGTGAGGAAGCCCCAGCCTCCGGCCTGCTTGTTCACCAACCTACTTCCCTCCCTCGCCCACGGGCTGTGATCATGTCCGCAAGGAATTACCGGAACCAGATTTCGCCTGTGTGGGACTGCTGTGATGATGCGCGGGCAAGCGTGGTGGGAAACGTGATGCTTCGGACGTGAGGCGAACGGCATGGACCTGACTGGGCAAGACGAGGGTTCAAGGCCGCTCGTTGACCGTCTGATCTCGGTGTCCGCCGCGTTCGAGGGCAGCGAGGAGATCGCTCAGGCGCGTGATCTCGCCCGCTCATTTCTGGCGGATGTGCATGCGGTGCACGGGCTTCCGGTGTCCGGGCGCGCGGTGGGCGTGGTGGAGTTGGTGGTGAGCGAGCTGGTTACCAACGCCCGCAAATACGCTCCCGGCCCGTGCCTGCTGACCTTGGAGGTCAACGAGGGGGCGGTGGAGGTGACGGTGTGGGACAGCGAGCCGCGGTTGCCTCTCGCCCAGGGCGCCGACCCGAACCGGGTGGGCCAGCACGGGCTGGAGATCGTGACCGCGGTCTGTCAGAGCTTTGAGATGCACCGGGAGCCGGTCGGCAAGCGGATCAAAACCGCGATCGTCCTCGGCAATGACCCGCTCGGAGACGTCGGCGGCGGCCAGGTGCGGTGAGGCACCGAGGCATCTCGCCGGGGCCCAGAGCAAGGTGATGACCACCGACTTGAGAAGGATCGCCTCAGCCTGTGGGTGAGTGGCGATGCGCCAGGACCGGGCCGGGGCCGGCCCGCCACCCTGCTGCCGCACGCCTGCGTGCGCTGCGGTTGTGCACGCTCGCATCCTGCCGGGGTTCAGTCGTCGGAATGCCGTCCCTTGCCCTTGTCTTTTCGGTCAGCGTGCTTGCCTGGCTGTTCGTCGCTCTCGTCGTCACCGTGCTCCTGCGCAGGTGGCGTGGTGGTGGCTTCAGTGGCGGACGGTGGCGTGGGGGTCGGGGACCGGCGCGCGGGTATTGATGTGACGGTGGTGGGGGAAGCGGGCGACACAGGCGCGTCGTCGCCGGAGTTCAGCGATGACCCTAGGGCTGCGGCCCCGGCGAACAGCGCGAGACCTACGCCGCCGAGAACGGCTTTGGACGCCAGTTTGCGGCGTCCGCGGGGGCGGGAGTGCGCGCCGGTACGGGACTCCCCTGTATGCGGGGCCGGGTCGGACATGAGGGCAGTACCGTCTGGCTCGGCCGGCCGTGGTGTCCCGTGCTGCCCGCAGAGCCAGTCGGCCGTCTGCTCGGCGGTGGGCCGGTGGGCCGGGTCCTTCGCGAGCAGGCGCAGTACGTACTCGGATAGCGGCTGTGGTATCTCGGGGCGCAGCCGGTCGGGTGGCGCTGGTGCGGAGCCGACATGCTGCTGCACCACGGCCAGCGAGGTCGCACCCCGGAACGGGGGCCGTCCGGTGAGCAGTTCGTACAGCACGCAGCCGAGGGAGTAGATGTCGGAGGCGGGCTGGGCGGGACGGCCCAGAGCGCGTTCGGGCGCGAGGTAGTCGGCGGTGCCGAGGATTTTGCCGGTGGCGGTCAAGGTGCTGGCGGCATCGTCGGCGAAGCGCGCGATCCCGAAGTCGGCGATCTTCACCGTGCGCTCGGCGGTCAGCATCACATTGGCGGGCTTGATGTCCCGGTGGATCACTCCCTGCTGGTGTGCCGCGCAGAGTCCGGCTGCCGCCTGGGCTATGACGGCTGCCGCTTCCGCCGGGGCGAGCACGCCGCGCAGGGAGCGTTCCTGGGCCAGGCTCCAGCCGTCGATGAGTTCCATGACCAGGTACAGCTGGTCATGGTGCGAGCCGAAGTCGTACACCCCCACCACATTGGGGTGGTTGAGCCGGGCCGCTGTCTGCGCCTCCAGGCGGAATCGCTCGGCGTCCGCCGCCTCTTCAGCACGCAGCAGTTTGACCGCCACAGGGCGCCCGAGAACCTGGTCGGACGCCCGCCACACCTCGCCCATGGCACCGCGTCCCAGCAACTCCTGCACCTGATAGCGGCCCGCCAGTAGACCCTGCACACCCACCCCGATCACCATCATGTTCGCACGTCCCCCGGGCCCTGATTATCGCGGTTTGTTGTCATGCGGGCTGCGGGTGCCCGGGCCGGTGCACACACCCCTTGCGGACCGGACGCCTCACAAGGGCACGCATGGGGCAGGCAGGCGACGGGGGACTCGCCTGCCTGCCCCTGATTGCGCGAGCGCCCACTCGAAAAGGGGGCGAGCGGGCACCGCGGGACCCCTGGGTCCCGGGTCCAACCCCTACAGCGCACTGGAGCGCCGGGCCGTCACACCCTGGGATACCGGGCCTGGACAGGGAGATTGCGGGGCTGTGCGAGCAGGGACAGACCCGGTCACGGGGGGAAACCGAGCCTGCCCCTGCATTTTCGGCGCCTGCGTACCTCCCCCCGGAGGATGAGCGCCATGAACCCGCCCGGGGTCACTCCCAAAAGCGCGCCGCACGCCAGGAGTGTCACGGGCGGACGGAAACAGCCACGAGACCGACACCCTTATGAAGGCGCGCACTTGTCGGCATCATGACTTGGTCACGAATTGCGCGCACGCCGGGCCGGGGATCGTTGTGACCACCCGAACACTTCCCTCGGCCCCATCCGGAAAAGCACCCCGACGCCCAAACAATTGGGTAATTGCCCGAATAGGCAACCATATTTGGGTCATCGCGGACGACGGTGTAACACGGCAGCGCATGCCGAACGCTGAACCAGGAAGAAGCGGGGCGCCGAACCGGTCTGAATTCCGGCACCTGGAGCGAGCGCCCCGGCATGGCACTACGTCGATCGGACTTCCTGTGAGCAACTTCGACCCGGTTCCCGGATATCAGACGTACCAGCAGTCCTCCGACCCGGAACGCTCCGCGCGCCGCCAGGTCGCCACGCGGCGCACGGCTCTCACTGTCTGCACGGTCGCCGACATCGCGGCAGGTCTGCTGGGTCTGTGGATCCTGCTGTTCCTGCTCCACGCGAACTCGGCGAATGTGTTCGTCGAGTTCGTACGGGGAACGGCGAACTGGCTGGCCTGGTGGTCGCAGGACATTTTCACCATGGACACAGAGGGTCTACGTGTTGTCCTCAATTATGGTCTCCCGGCTGTCATGTATTTGCTGATCGGCCATGGGATTTCCGCCCGGCTCAACCGAGCCTGACAGCGGACCGGCCTGTACCGAAGTCCGTCATGCCGAAGGGTTGACTGTGACACGCACCTCCACCGAAAACGATCGCCTGCCGATCTATGAGGACCTGGTACGCGAACGCGGTGACGCCATCGCCGAAGCTCAATTGGCGGCCGATCGCACGCAGCATCAGGCAGCGGAACTACTGGCCGGACGGGATACGCCCCAGCAAGTCCACCGCGGCGACAACAGAGCCGCTGCGGGCGGTCAGCCACAGGGGCGCGGATCAGTGCCGTAGCAGAACTCGGCGAGGACACAGCCGCCTGCCCCGCCTCACTCAAAGAAGCCGCACCCCGGTGCTGTCCTGCCGGTGCCGAGCCCCGCCACGTGGTGAGGCGGGAGAAGCCCGCCAGATGGACGTACCACCGTGATCGTTCGCCTCGCAGGGGGGCCGCTCGCCGGGATCGTGCTCCGGCGACCGGCATCGTCATGGCGGAGATCCGGGCAACCTCCCCACACAGCCAGTAGCACCCCGAGTACTGCGAGACGTGTCCTCTGAAACGGCCATCGTCGAGCAGTGAATGGAGCTGAGTGAGGAGCAGGTGGCCACCTTGCAGGACCTTCTCCGCGAGGGTCGTGATCCGCACATGGAAGTGACCCGTGTGATCACATTCGCGTTCGGTTGAGTCCAGGGAAGTGGTGTACGGGTTCTGAACGGCCACCGGCTGATCTTCGAGGTGTCGAAGCCCGAAGGGAATCAGCACGATGACCGCACCCGACAGTCTGCCCCTGCACGCCTCACCGAAGACAACCTCACCGCGGCGAGTCCCGATCTGCTGCGCGCGATGGTCAAGACGTTCGCCGAGTTCCCGCGCGAGATCTGGCGGCAGATCCGGTCGAACACCCCGTAGGAACGGCTCAACTAGGAGATCCGCCACCGCACCGACGTGGTCGGCATCTTCCCCGACCGCACCGCCCTGATCCGCCTGGCCGGCGCGGTGCCTGCCGAGCAGAACGACGTGCCCTTGTGCTTACGGTGGCGTCGCGGCAGGTAGATCAGTCGTGACGTCTCGCTCGGTCGAACTCGATCGGGTACAACACCGCGTCACGCGCAAGGTTCGGCCGCCAGGCCGACCTCGGGGTTTCCCTGGGTACCTCCCGGAGGCCGAGGCCCTGAGCAACTCCATAGCGTGTCGCTGTACGGCCGGACGAGCTGGCCGGAGCAGGGAGCCGTAGGCACGACACGCCGCACGCACGACAAGCGGTGTGCAAGACACCTGACACGTAAGGCCAAGGGGGAAACCGTCATGGCACTCTCCGATCTCATCAACCCGGTGGTCGCGGACGAACTCGCCAAATTCACCGGCAAGGCAGGCAAGGCCGCCGGGATCAACGAAGGCACTGTCCGGTGCGAAATACTCTCCCGATGAGTTCTCGCACTTCCCCGATCAGCCGGCCGATCACGATACGGAGGGCAGTCGCGCGGGATGCCAAACGGCTCACGCTGCTCGTGCGTGGCTCAGGCGCCTACGAGGGTAAGTACGCAGCTGCAGTCGCGGGCTACCGGGGTCGGTCCTGATTACATCGAGGCCCACCGCGCCTTCGTGGCCGTCGGCGCCGACATGCATGCAGGCCGGGTCTTCGGGTTCTACTCGCTCGTCCTCGCTCCACCGGAGCTCGACCTGCTGTTCGTCGCCGACGAAGCGCAGAGACGGGGTATCGGACGGCTACTCGTCGCGCACATGCAGTCCGAGGCCCGTGCCGCCGGGCTCGACCGTGTCAAGGTCGTGTCGCATCTTCCCGCCGAGGACTTCTACCACCGCGTGGGTGCGGTGCGGACCGGGACCGCGCTCGCGAACCCGCCCGCCGTGCCGTGGGACCGTCCCGAGTGCGGGGCCGAGACGGTGACGCTTTCGGTTGCCTGCTGCTTCGATACCAGGCGCTCATGAAGGGCCTACCGTAATCAGCCGTACGTCTCTGCGCTGTTGGCGGTCAGCGTTATGCGCGCTGCCCATCTCTGCAGCGAGGACCACGGGGTCGTTGTCTTTCGGACCATCGCCTGACCCCCACGCTCCGGAGGTATCCCGCGGCAACAAGGGCTTCCCCAATGGAGGCTCTTCTGGGTGAAGCATTCGTCAGGCCGCTCGCGGGTCCGTCTCGAACGCCGGACCCGCCCGGTGGGCTGCGCCGGCCGTCGGCACGTTTTGATCGAACGACCCACGCAAGGCCCGCATCCGCGAGGAACCTCATGAGCTTCTCTGTCGCTCGGAGGCGGTAGCGACCGTACTCGAGCAGACCAGCCGGGCAACTCCACAGGAAGAGGCGGCTGGCGGGGGAGGAAGTCCCGTCTGGCTTCGTAGATGACGGTTGGTCAGTGGGAGGCGTTTGTTGCTGACTTCGGATGGCGGTTGGCGGCTTGAGGGCCCGTGAAGTCGATGAGGTTTGAAGTCGCTCAGAAGCTGTCCCATACCACCTCGGTCGGTGATGTCCTGTGAGGATCGGCCTCGGGGAGCATCGCGTCGCCCCTACCGGATCGCCGGCAGCAAGGAGTCGTGGACGAGTGCCGGGGGTAGGGGCCCGGTGCCGGTGGCGCACATGCCGTCGAAGGTGAGCCGCAGGTAGCGTCGCCAGGCCGACGGGTCGGCAGCCAGCAGGGGTGCGGCGGTGTAGTACACGCCGCAGATCAGCAGCATCACGTCCTGCCCGTTCAGGTCCGCACGGAGTGAGCCGTCGCGTTGCGCCCGCCGCGCCAGTGACTCGGCTGTGGCGATCAGCTGCTCCTGTCCGGCCTGGATCTCCGGGTGCCGAACATCCGACACCATACGGACTGCCTCCGCCAGCGCCCGGTTGTTTGCGTAGAGATCGACGCCCGCGCTCATGAACTGCAGCAGGGCGGCGTCCGCGTCGGCCTGCTCGGCCTGCCGGCGGCCCACTGCCACCAGCCCGTCGATTGCCTCGCTGATGATCGCGGCGAACAGGTCCTCCTTGGTGGGGAAATGCCGGAAGACGGTGCCCTTCCCGATACCGGCTCGTGCCGCGATCTGCGCGATGGACGCGTCCGCGCCGTGCTCGGCGAACACCTCCGCGGCAGCCTTCAACAGCGCCTTGCGCGTCCGCACCGCGTCGGCTCTCATCCGTCGCGCGGGCGGCGCTGCAGCAGCTTCTTCTTCAGTGTTCATGGGTCCACTCTACGCAACATGACCGGACGGTCCGGTTAGGTGGTACGGTAGTTAACATGACCAGCCGGTCCGGTTACGGTTCGTGGCTGTGGCCGGTCCGGCATTTCCGCATCCCACCGCCTCCCCTTGGAGAACAGAGCACCATGAGCAAGACACTTGCCTTCATCGGCAGTGGCAACGTCGGCGGCACCTTGGCCCGCCTTGCTGTCGCCGCCGGCCTGGACGTCGTCCTGAGCAACTCCCGCGGCCCCGAGTCCCTCGCCGGTCTCGTCGCCGAACTCGGCCCCCGCGCCCGGGCGGCCACTGTCGCCGAGGCCGCCGAGGCCGGGGACCTGGTCGTGGTGTCCATCCCGCTGAGCGCCTACGAGCAGATCCCGGCCCAGCCGCTGGCGGGCAAGATCGTGATCGACACGCTGAACTACTATCCGGAGCGCGACGGCCGCATCGCCGAGCTGGACGCGAACGAGCTGACGAGCAGCAAGCTGGTGCAGCGCCACCTGGCCGACTCCCGTGTGGTCAAGGCGGCCAGCAACATCGTCGTCAGCCAGCTGTTCAGCCTGGCCCGCCCCTCGGGCGCGCCGGACCGCAGTGCCATGCCGATCGCCGGCGACGATGCCGCCGCCAAGGCGCAGGTCGTGGAGTTGCTCGACCTCCTCGGCTACGACGCGGTGGACATCGGCACGCTCGCCGACAGCTGGCGCAGCGAACCAGGCACGCCCCTCTACTGCAAGCCCTACTTCGGGGAAGTGCCCAAGGACGTGAGCTTGGACAAGACGATGGAATGGATCTTCCAGGCCCCGGGCGTTCCGGTACCTGCCGACCGCGTGAGGGAACTGACCGCCACGGTTGTCCGGCCCGCGGGCGGCGGCTTCTCGATCGCCGACTGGAGGTGAGTGGAGAGCATCGCGGAAGAGGTGGAACCGGAACTCCTGCCCGGGTCCGCACACCGACCCACCGCGATGGTTCCGTTCCGCCGGCGGGGAGACAGACGCCTGCGGCTGCTGCCCCGGCCTGATCCAGCAACGCACACAATGGAGAGCCGAACGTGAAACCCACGAATGAGGACACTGCCGAAATCGGCAGGGTCGTGGCGCTGTGGGCGCACCTCATGGACGACCATGAACTGGACCGTCTCGGCGAATGCCTCACCGACGACGCGGTGTGGGACGGCAGCGTCTTCGGCGGCGACCCGGTCGTCGGGCTGGACGCGATCGCGGCCTTCATGAACGCCCCCGGACACGCGAAAGCGCACCACACGACGAACATCGTCGTGTCGGAGGGCCCGGGCGACGAGGTGCGGGCCCGGTCCAAAGGTCTGAGCCTGCTGGAGGGCGGCGGTGTCGCCAGCGTCGTCTACGCCGACGACCTGCGACGCACCGATGACGGCTGGCGCATTTCCCGGCGGGTCATCCATCTCACGTGGCCACATCGCTTCTAGGGATGCTTTCGTCGTGGCGGTGACCGCCGGTCAGCGCCACCCACAGCGGAGTGCCGCGGGCATCGGTCAGCACGTGATGCTTCGAGCCCGGCCGCCCGCGGTCAACCGGGCTCGGACCGACTGTCGGGCTGCTTCGCCCCCGCTTGGCCTGCACATGAGAGGCGTCGATGGTGGCGCGGGAGAAGTCGAGACGGTCCGCCGCCCGCAACCCGTCCAGCAGCACCCGCTGGAGCTCCTCCCACACTCCGGCCTCCCGCCACTCGGCCAGCCGCCGTCAGCAGGTAGGACCGGAACCGAACCCCAACTCCTGCGGCAAGAACTCCCACTGGACACCTGTGTACAGGACGAACAGCACACCCTGGAGCGTCCTGCGGTCATCGACCCGCTTACGCCCCGGGTACCGGAACCGCCGCTCACGCTTCGGCAGCAGCGGCTCGATCACCACCCACAACCCGTCACCGACCTCCCACGGCTTCCGCCGCGGCTGGTCACACCCCCCAGAAAACACGGGATCACGTACATCTCCACCGTGCGACAACACGATCTTCCTGCAAGGACCCCTAAAAAAGGACGTAACACCGCCATGAACGCTTTCACCACCGCCGTAGCCGTCGGGTCGGAAGAACCGCTCAGCCCCGGCTACGACACGGCGACCAAGGACGACGCCGAGTTCAACAAGCTCTTCCGGCACGGCTTCACCACCATCGACGACGTGCAGATGCACTACGTCATCGGCGGCGACGGCCCGCAGGTCATGGTGCTGCTGCACGGCTGGCCGCAAAGCTGGTACGAGTACCGCCCGATCATGCCCTCACTGCTGCCCGGCCGCACCGTCATCGCCATCGACCTGCCGGGCCTGGGCGACTCGACCGGCAACCCGCCCTCCATGACCAAGACGGTCCTGGCCACCTACGTCCACAAGCTGCTCAACCACCTCGGCCACCACGAGAACGTACAGGTCGTCGCCCACGACCACGGCCTCAACGTCGCCTACCCGCTGGCCGCCCAGTACCGCGACCAGGTGGCGGGCCTGTTCCTCATGGACGCCGCCCTCGTCGGCAAGAACCTGAAGTTCGCCACCCTCGAATCGATGTTCTGGCACTTCTCCTTCTTCCTGCAGAATCCGCTCGCCGAGGAACTGGTCACCGGCCGGGTCGAAACCTTCCTCACCTACTTCTTCCAGAGTGTGAAGACCGCCGGCGAGAACGTCTCCGACGACGAACTCGCCGAGTTCGTCCGGGTGTACTCCCGCCCCCAGGTCCTGCACGCCGGCTTCGGGCTCTACCGGACCCTGACCCAGGACGAGGCCGACAACACCACACTCCAGGACACCCCGCTGACCATCCCGGTCCACCTGATCACCCAGGCCGGCCTCGCCGACGCGTTCCTGCCGCCCCTCCAGGACGCCGCCCCCCACGCCACCTCCGCCGTCGTCCCCGGGGCCGGACACTTCCTCCTTCACGAAGCACCCGACCGCGTCCTGGCCGAGATCAACGCCTTCTACCCCAACCCCACCCCCTGACCAAAAAGCACCACACGACCACACGACGTCCAAACCCTCCGATGCCAGAACTCGCGCGTCCTGAACGGCGACCTAAAGCCGGCACACCGAGGCCAACGTAAACGGCGCCTGACGACGTCTCAGCCGGATCACACCTGCCGGCATCCGCGTACGAGTGGAACCGCACCCCGGTCGCGGAACACGTCGAGTTACAGTCCGCGAGCGGTGGGACGGGCGTGGCGCCCGCGCTCGTCGGCGGCGCACGATCCTGCCGGTCCGGCACGGTGAGCTGTCCGGTCCGTCCCTGGGTGCCACGCTGGCATTCTGGCGGTTCCTGTTCGCCTTCGGGCGCACGGCGGCCCCGTGTCGGGGAGGCATGGGTCGGGGTCCGCCGCCAGGACGCGATCTGGATTGCGAGGGGGTGGCGAGTTGCGCTTGGCCAATGTTGGCAGGGCTCTGTTCATGGCCGTGTGGATCGATGCCCTGAACGTTTGGGAGAGCGGCATTCACGCGCGGGGGCTGGTGATCGGTGGAGTCGGTACCTTCGTCCTCGGGCTCCTGATGTTCGAAGGTTTCGAGTGGCGGGACCGCCGTCGCGAGACCAGCATGCCGGGCCCGCCACCGTCGCTTCCCCCGGTTGGCGCAGGATCCGGTCAGGGCAGCAGCATTGGTGGCAACGGCACGAAGGCGGATGGCTGACCGCAGGCGGGCACGGTCGCAGTCGGTGGGATTCGTGGGCAGGCCGTTGCGGTGGCGCACGCTGTGGTCGATGGTCGTCGTTGGGCCGGGCTGGTCCGGTATGTGGCCCTGGGGGCGATCTGCGAGGGGTGAGCGGTGCATCGCGTCTCGCCCAACCTTCAATGAGAATCGCTTAGCCTTCGAGGTGACAGGTCATGCGACCACGGCTGATCAGCGGGTGTTACAACGCTACGCGGGCCACCGACGCAATTCGCTGACCTGCTGAGATTCAGCTTGCCTCGCGTCGAGATCCCGCGTTGAAGCCCGGAGATTCCCTGGGACTTTTCGTATCGTTCCTGGTCATCCGCATGCCAGCGGGGGCCGGGGGGTTTGCCCCATGGGCTTCGGCGGGTCAGCCCCATCGTGGGGGCGGCAGGGGAGTCCTAGCGTGGGTGTCCGATGTCCAACGCAGAGGGAGACTCGGTATGCGTGTATGGACCTGCCGCCGAACCGCCGCCTTGTCGGCCGCCACCGTGCTGGCCGGAATCGTGTTGGCCTCGGGCCCGGCGGAGGCGTCCCAGGCAGGAGGGCTGCATGCTCAGGTGGACTCGGTGCAGCGGACCGGGACGGTCGGGGTGCTGGCCGAAGTGGCCGGACGGAACGCACGCGAGCAGGCCACGGCCGGACTCTCGAATATCGCCGCGGGCACGCCCGCGGCGATAGGCGACCGGTTCCGAATCGGCAGCGCGACCAAGACATTCACCGCCACGGTGCTGCTCCAACTCGTCGGCGACGGGCAGCTCACCCTTGACGACACGGTCGAGCGGTGGTTGCCCGGAGTGGTTGACGGCAACGGCAACGACGGCTCCCGGATCACTGTGAGGCAGCTGCTGCAGCAGACCAGCGGACTGTTCAACTACACGTCGGACTTCCCGGAGATGGACACCAAGGAGAACTTCCTCGCCCAGCGGTACACCACCTGGACCAGCCGGCAGCTCGTGGCCACCGCCATGCGCCATGCTCCGGACTTCGCTCCCGGAACCAGGTGGGAGTATTCCAATACCAACTACATTCTGGCCGGGATGATCATCGAACGGATCACCGGGCGGAGCTGGCAGGACGAGGTCGAGCAACGGATCATCGCGCCACTGGGCCTGCACCGCACCCTCGCGCCAGACACGTCGCCGCGCGTCCCTGGACCGCACCTGCACGGCTACTCCAACTTCGGCTCGGGCGACGCGATCGACACAACGGCGTTCAACCCGACCGCGGCCGGTTCGGCCGGGGCGATCGTCAGCACCACAGGTGACCTGATCCGCTTCTGGTCCGCACTGATCGGCGGCAGGCTGCTGCGCCCGGCCCAGCTCGCCCAAATGCAGTCAACCGTCCCCGCCCCGGCCCTGGCCGAGGAATGGCCCGGCGCCCGCTACGGCCTCGGCATGATGTGGATCCCGCTGACCTGCGGCGGCGGCTACTGGGGCCACGGCGGCGACATGCCCGGTTACACCACGCGTGACGGCTCCACCCCCGACGGGCACCGCACCGCGGTGGTGGCGGTCAGCGGCGACGGCACCCCGGACGGGCTGGCCACCGTACACGCGATGGACAGGCTCATCGACCACCAGCTCTGCGCCGCCAGGAACGGTTGACGGATCGTCGGCCAAACTCATTCCGTCACTTGATGCGCAGCATTTCGGCGGTTCCGCTACGCGCCGTCTGGACCGGTCACGTGTGCTGTCGCGGCCAGTCAGTGCGGCGGTGATGTCCAGCGGGGGACGTCGGCGGGGGGAGAGGTCGGGGCGGGTGCGGTGCAGGCGTGTGGGGTGGCGCCACCGGCCGGCAGGGTCGCGGGCGACGTCGACGCCGGCTTCCACGACCAGCTCGCCAGATCGGGCGGGAGCCCCTTGCAGACGCCGACAAGATCATTTCTCTCCTAAGTATGGCAAACGAGGAAGCACCAGTCCCAGGCCGTCAACGGCCCGGTGTAGCCGGCCCGCCGGAGCCCGAGGCGCAGTGGAGTTCCGCGTCCTTCAGCGCGACTGCCGGGGTGTTGGCTACCGTCTGCACCACCACTCAGTCGGTGGCCGTTACAGCGGTGGCTGGCGTGGTGGCAGCCGTGGTGAGTTGGCCCGTGGGCCACCGGCTGCGCCGCCGCAGTCGGCGCGGTTCAACAGCACGAAGGGGGACGCGCGTTGAACCATGAGGATTCTCGGATTTCTTCCGGCGGGAGTATTCCGGCCTGGTGCGGCACGTGGTCGACCTCCGCCTCGACAACGGGGCGGTGGGTCTGCGGCACGAACGCCTGCGGAGGGCCGCGGCCCTCCTCGACACGGATCTCCGAGCGCCGCTGGAGGATGTAGGCGCGGACCATCGAATACGTCACTCGAAGACTCGTTTGACGGTGTGCCGGTGCTTGTGCGGCGCGTCCAGATCGATCGTCGCCTTGAACGGTCCAGGCGCGAGATCCGGGGCGGAAGCTGCTTGCGTGGCGCCAGCCACACGGGCTCCAGTGCCAGCGCCACAGTCCTGCGGCTCATCCCGTATTTGGAAGACAAAGCCCTGCTGGACAGCCCTTCGGCCCGAGCGTCATGGCGTATCGACGCGTACAACCCGACCTAAACCCACCCACCGTTGGCCTCACAACTGACCTACAGAGCCACCCGTCCCGCTCAGGCGCGGCGCGGAACGGATTCGCTCCTTGTGGTCCCGGCGGCGAGCAGAGCGAAGCCCAGTGCGAAACCGAGCATGGTCCATACGCCGCGGGGCCAGAAGATGTGGCTGTCTGTGAAGGACCAGCCGGCCACCAGGAGAACCACCGTGCCGGGAACGACTCGCATCCCTTGTTTCGGGAAGAGCGCGACGGCTGTGGCCACGACAGCGACGATGAGGGCGTAGGCCCCGACCTGCCCGAGCGACTCACCCGCGTCGTAGAGCGGGTGCTTGATCGGCCCTATGTCCGCTGTCCCGGCAGCGTGCTCGACCGCGGTTCCCGCCGCGATACCGGCCACCGCGTCGAGACCGGTGTAGAAGGCCGCGTACGTGAACGCACTCGTCCAGGCCACCGCCGTGGCGAAGCCCGTGAGATCTGGTCGGGGGCGGTGCCACAGAGGTACGAGGAGGCCGAGCGTAAGCAGCGGGAAGACCGGCAGCAGCGCGATGTGCAACTGTGTCCAGTCCGTGGCCGTTGCCCTGGACAGACCATGCGGGTGTGCGGCGCCCGCCGCAGCCAGTACAAGGGGCGTGACAGTGACGAGCGTGATGTTTCGGATGGTCAACACGCTGTGATCGTAGGCGCGTTACGTCACTTGAGACGGCTGCGTAAGGGCTTCGTAAGATGTTGCGTGGTGCCGTGGAACGCTGGAAACCGTCCGCCGGGGTGATTCCCCTCCGACGCGGCGCCGGCCTCGCCGATCTGGCGGCGAGGCCAGAGCAGAGGACCTTCATGAGCCATCTGGACGGATGGCGTCTCCGGTCAACGGCCCCCGGCCCTGGGGCCGGGGAGTGGCGGCCCGGTCGGTCGGGTCAGCCGCAGCGGCGCCCCGAGTTGATGCAGGAGACCGCCTGCTTCATGAGCTGGCCGGTCATCATCATGTTGATGAAGTCGTTGTGGTCGGTGATGGCGTTGTGCTGCTGTCCCTGGAAGCCGTCGACGGCGAAGTTCGGTGCCGCAGGGGCCTTGTAGGTGAGCCGCATCGTCAGCTGCGGGATGGCCTTGAAGCCGCTTGCGCAGTTGCCGCCTGCGTCGGCGAAGGCGACGTGGCTGCGGTGGTCGGCGCTGTCGACGTTGCGGCCGTCCCAGCAACTCTGGAAGGCGAAGCTGCGCACCACCTTGCTGCCGCTGGGACAGATCGGGTACTTGTCGGTGAGCTGGACCTTGTTCTCGAAGCCGGTGCAGCTCCAGTGGGCGTTGGCGTTCTTGGTCCCGTTGGTGAACGCCTTGGCGTCACCGGTGATGATCCGCAGGAAGCGGGGCATCGCCACGACCTTGCCGGTGGGGCTGCCCTGGTAGGTGATCGTGACGGTCGCGGGCACCAGGATGGCTCCCTTGTTGACTTCGGCGCCGCCGCCGAGAGCGTTGGCGTCGGGACCCTGACGGGTGGTGTCCCGCAGGACAGGCCAGTAGTACGCGGACTGGTCGCCGTTGGTGCATGAGGTGCCCTGGGCGCTCAGGGACTCGTTGGTCGAGTTGAAGTCCACCTTCCGGTTGCCCACGTAGTCGTGGACGTGGTGGGCGCCGTTGCTGACACCGGGAGCCACGATGTCGTTGTCCGAGTTGTGCTGGCCCTGCTTGTTGACTCCGCATCGGGAGGTGAAGGCTCCGGTCGAGGCGCCGGCCTGCCTGCGGACCTTGGGTACGTTCGGGGCCACCTTGGTGATGTCCACGAAGTCGGCCGCGGTGGGCCCGTCGTTGCTCTGTCCTGCGGCTCCGGAGCCGTTTCCTTGCTGTCCGGTGTTGCCTCCGTCACCCTGGGCGCCGCCGGGGCTCTGGCTCGCGGCCCCGGCCCCGGATGTCTGGGTCCCGGGTGCGTCGAGGCCGAGGTTGCAGACGGCGAGAGCATCCAGCCCTGTGGGGCTGGCGGCCGACCGTCCGATGGCGATGGCGATCCGGTCGATGGTCGCCTTCCTCTTGTCTGCCAGAGGGGCCGAGGACCGCGTTCTGTACGAAGTTCGGGCCCCCTTGCCCACGGGTGCCGGCCAGCCGCTGGTTGGCCTCCGCGGTCTGACGGGCCAGCAGTTGCAGGTTCCGGTCCACCTCGGCCTGTGCCTGTTGGGGGACGGCCGGCAGCTTGCCCTTCACGTCCGGACAGCTCTGCCGTGCGGGGTGCTCAAGCTCCTAGCGTTCGCTTATGCGAGTACTGGTCACCGGCGGAGCCGGGTTCATCGGGTGTCATGTCGTCGAAGCGCTGACCGCACGGGGGCACGAGGCGGTCGTGTTCGACCTTCGTGACGGCCAGGACGTACGCGACGCGGAGGCGGTCGCGGCCGCTCTGCCGGGCGTGGACGCCGTGTGCCATCAGGCGGCGATGGTGGGGCTTGGGAAGGGGTTCGGCGACGCGGTCGAGTACGTGTCGCGCAACAACCTCGGTACCGCGGTGCTGCTTTCCGCCATGGCCGACGCGGGGGTGGCGCGGCTCGTACTGGCCGGGTCGATGGTCGTGTACGGCGAGGGCTCGTACGGGTGTGAGCGGCACGGGACGGTACGACCCGGCCCCCGAGCCGTGGCCGATCTGGCCGCAGGGCGTTTCGAGCCCCGGTGCCCGCGGTGCGAGGAGCCGCTGACGCCGGGGCTGGTCGGCGAGGACGCTCCGGTCGATCCCCGGAACGTGTACGCGACGACCAAGCTGGCCCAGGAGCATCTGGCTTCGGCCTGGGCCCGGTCGACGGGCGGCTCGGCGGTTTCCCTGCGCTACCACAACGTGTACGGGCCGGGCATGCCACGCGACACCCCGTACGCGGGGGTCGCGTCCTTCTTCCGGTCCGCGCTGGCCCGCGGTGAGGCACCGCGTGTCTTCGAGGACGGCGGCCAGCGGCGGGACTTCGTGCACGTACGGGACGTGGCGGCGGCCAATGTGGCGGCGCTCGAGAACGAGTCCCCTGCCGGAGCGCTGGCGGCGTACAACACCGGCAGCGGGGAGCCCCACACGGTCGGCGAGATGGCGTGGGCGCTGGCGTCCGCGTACGGCGGGCCCGAGCCAGTGGTGACGGGGGAGTACCGCCTGGGGGACGTACGGCACATCACGGCCGACTCGTCGCGGTTGCGGGCCGAACTGGGCTGGAAGGCCGAGGTCGGCTTCGAGGAGGGCATGCGGGAGTTCGCGAGCGCAGGGCTGCGCGAGGAGTAGTACTCGACCGGGTCTGTCGTGGTCGCGGCGGAGGAGGCGGACGGCGCTCGGCCGACGCACCGGCTGTCGAGCGGCAGCTGGTCGCCGGGGTATACCGACTGCGTCGGCCGCACTTCGGTGCTCTGCTCCCTTCCTCGACGTCCGCGTTTCGTAAGAAGCCGAAGTCCCTTACATACCTTTTGTCTTCGTAGGGTAAAAGCCGTGACGACCTCTCCTGTAACGCGATCGGAAGCGGGGATGACCGCGGCGACTGTCGACGTGGTGCTCCCTTGTCTGAACGAGGCCGAGGCTCTGCCCTGGGTGCTCGCCCGTATCCCGCCCACATGGCGCGCGCTGGTGGTGGACAACGGATCCACGGACGGCTCGCCGGAACTGGCCCGCGACCTCGGTGCGACGGTCGTGCGTGAGACGCGCCGCGGCTTCGGCGCCGCCTGTCACGCCGGGCTGACCGCGGCCACCGCGGACATCGTGTGCTTCTGCGACTGCGACGCCTCCCTCGACCCGTCCCTGCTCGTGCCCTTCGTGCGCGAGGTGCGCGACGGTGAGGCCGACCTGGTGCTGGGGCGGCGCCGTCCGCAGGGCCGGGGCGCCTGGCCCGCGCACGCCCGGTTGGGCAACGTGGCGCTGGCACGGATGCTGCGCCGCCGCACGGGGCTGCGCCTGCACGACCTCGGCCCACTCCGTGCCGGCCGCCGGGAACAGTTGCTCGCCCTGGCACTCACGGACCGCCGCAGTGGCTACCCACTGCAGATGGTCGTGCGCGCGGCCGACGCCGGCTGGCGTGTCGTCGAGCACGACGTGCCCTACCTGCCGCGCACCGGTGCCTCCAAGGTCACCGGTACCTGGCGCGGAACCTGGCAGGCGGTACGGGACATGAGCCGCGTCCTGGCCGAACCACCGGTGCCCCCGGACGGGGCAGGTGCCGACTCATTCGCCGTACTCCCAGGAGGAACCGCTCAGTGACCACTCTCCTCGTCATCGCCAAGGAACCGCGGCCAGGACGGGTCAAGACCCGGCTCACCCCGCCGTTCACGCCTCGCGAAGCGGCGGCGCTCGCCGAGGCGGCACTCGTGGACACCCTGTGCGCGGTGGCGGCCACACCCGCCCGGCGCCGCGTGCTGGTACTCGACGGCGCTCCCGGACCCTGGCTGCCTCCCGGCTTCGACGTCGTCCCGCAGTGCGCGGGAGGTCTGGACGAGCGGCTGGCCGCCGCCTTCGCCGGCTGTGACGGACCCGCGCTGCTCATCGGCATGGACACCCCCCAGGTGACGCCCGCACTGCTCACCGTCGACTTCGCCGACTGCGACGCGTACTTCGGGCCGGCCGAGGACGGCGGCTTCTGGGCGCTGGGCCTCGCCCACCCGGACCCCGAGCTGCTGCGGGGTGTGCCGATGTCCACGCCCACGACGGGTGCCGTGCAGCGTGAACGGCTCGCCGTGGCGGGTCTGCGCGTACGCGAGCTGCCCCGTCTGCGAGACGTGGACACCGTCGGCGACGCGGAGGCGGTCGCCGCGGCTGTGCCGGAAAGCCGCTTCGCCGCCGAACTGGGGCGTCTCGGGGCGGCTGTCGGTCGATGAGCACCGCACATGAGATCGCGTCGCCGAGGGCGATCGCCATGGATCGCCTCGCGCCTGTTGCGGCGATGGGCGCCGCGCGCCCTTGGGCTGCCGACCCCTACTCCGAGGCCCTGGTCACCGGCCGGGGCCCGCTCTTCCTTCGTCGCGCCGACGGCTGGCTGCTGCCGCTGGAGGTGGAACGCTGGTGTGCCAGGGCCGACGCGGCGGACATGGATGTTCTGGAGCACTGCGAAGGCGCTGTACTCGATGTGGGGTGCGGTCCGGGGCGGCTCGTCGCCGAACTCGCCGCCCGGGGCCGGCGGGTGCTCGGCGTCGACGTGAGCGAAGCCGCCGTCGCCCGCACCGTGCGGCTCGGCGGCCAGGCTCTGCAACGCTCCGTCTTCGAGCCGCTCCCGGCCGAAGGGCGCTGGGACACGATCCTCCTCATCGACGGCAACATCGGCATCGGCGGCGACCCGACCGCCCTCCTCCGGCGGATGTCTCAACTCCTCAGCCAGAAAGGCCTGTTGATCACCGAAACGGTCCCGGACAGTGAGGTCGACGAACGCGTCACCGTCCACGTCGTGAGCATCACCGCCGGCGCTCACGGCACGGCCGGTCCGCCCTTCCCCTGGGCCCGTCTCGGCACATCGGCCCTGCTCCGGCTCGCGACACGCGCCGGCTGGCGCCCGGAGCGTCAGTGGACGAGCGGCGGCCGCTCCTTCGTGGCCCTGCGCAACCGCAGGGACCGCAGGGACCGCAGCAGGAGCATCACCGCCGAGCCGCCGAACAGCACCGCGGTGATCAAAAGCCAGCGAGAGAGGAATGCGTCGCCGGACAGGGTGGTGGCGGAGCTGTAGTGGTCGGCCACCTGCCCGCTGATCAGCGGAAACCAGATCAGCAGCAGCAGGCCGGAGAACGCCGCCGGGACGCGCACGTAGACCGTCCACTCCCGGCGGCCGACCACGCCCAGCCCCCGCGCGACGACCCGGTCCGCGCCCGCGTACAGGGGCAGCAACACCAGGTCGTGCACCAGTGCCGCGCCCACGAACCACAGCACGACAGAGAGCCAGTCGTCCGCGAGCAGTCGCACGCCCGCATACCCTGCCAGCGCGAACGAACAGGCCAGAAGCAGGAGTTGCAGCGGGCTGCCCACACGCGGGCGCACCACAAGCCGTCGCATCACACGTCGTCGCATCACAGGTCTCCGAACGTCATCCGTGCCACCCACTTGGTGTTGAGCACGCCGGGCGCCGCGGGGACGATGATCCGCGCCGGGTAGCCGTGGTCCGGGGTCAGCGGCTCGCCGTTGACGAACAGGGCGAGCAGGGAACGCGGGTCGCGCACCTGGTTGTCGCGCAGGGCGGCCCGGCGGAACGCCCCGTGCCGCTGGAGCGACTCCACCATGACGTCGGGCGCCGCGCCGCTCTCGAACCCGACGAGCGCCGCCAGATCCCGCAGGCGTACGCCCCGCCACCACTGGTCGGAGGTCGACCAGCCTTCCACGCACGCGATGGGCAGCGCCGCGCTGTACAGCGGGAGTTGCAGCAGCTCTGCCCGGCTCAGCCGGACCGTCCGCCCCTGCCCCTCGACGACCAGACGCCACGCCTCGTCACTCGTCTCCGTCATGCTGATCCCGCGCGACGCGGCCGTCTTGTTGATCTGGAAGCCGCCGGGTCCCGAACCCGGTTCGGGGCCGCCGTGCGGAGCGAGCAGAGCCGTTGCCCGCAGCGGTCCGTCGAAGCTCCGGCCCGCCGTCGTGGCCAGCAGGAGCAGGGAGCCGCCGCCGACGAAGGCGAGGGCGCCGCGGCGCGAGACGGTGGACGGTGCGGGGTTAGGGGAGACCAGCCCGCCCTCCTCGTCGCGCAGGTGACGCAGATTGCGTACCGCGGCCGGCACCCGCAGCACCGCGTGCGTCACGAACGCCGCGAAGAACACCCAGGCGCCGTAGAAGTGCAGCGGATAGAAGGAGCCGGGGAAGAGGTAGTCGAGCTGGACGTTCAGCACGCCCGTGGTGAACTCGAACAGCGCGCCCCCGACCAGCAGTAGCAGCGAGATCCGCTCCAGCGCATGCGCGAGCGATCGCACGGGCGGCAGGGTGAACAGTCTCGGCAGGACCGACCACAGCTTTGCCAGCAGTACGGGGATCAGCGCGATGCCCAGGGTGACGTGGACGCCCTGGGTGAGTCGGTAGAGCCAGGGCGGGTCGGTCGGCCAGGCGAAGAGGTAGAAGCCGAGCAGGCCCTTGTCCGGGGTCTTGTCGTTCACCGGCGACAGGCCAGGGTTGTAGGCGGCGTACGACACAAGGCCCGTGGTGAAGAGCACCGTGATCCCCACGAGCAGCACGATACCGAGCACGGAGGTGAACCAGGGGCTGCGCAGCGGACTGCGCCAGAAACCGGGGGAGGTGGGGAGTCGATGGTCGCGCATGTCCCGACCGTAGGCCGGTACGGACCGCGGACGGGGCCCACAACTCATGACGAAATGCTGACGTCCAGGCTCACCGGAGTCGCATCCGGCCTTCCCTCGCCTAGCGTGCCGGTGTGAACCGCGATCTTCTCCGCGATCTGTCCGCGGCCCTGGCCGCAGCGCTGCTTGTCACGACGGCGGCTGTGATCGGCACCGTCCTGGAACACCGTTACGGGAGCCTTCATGTCAGCTGGCCGCCGCTTTACGGCCATTGGGAGCCGCATGTCGGCCCCGGCACCCCCGCCGCGATCATGGTGGCCGTCGTGGTCGTCGCGTACGGGCCGCTCCTCGCCGCCCGGCTGCCCTGGCGCGCGCTGCTGTGCACCGCCTGGGGCACCGCCATGGCGTGGACGTTCTCGCTCGCCCTGGTCGACGGATGGCAGCGCGGAATCGCCCGGCGGCTCACGACCAAGTACGAGTACCTCCAGGTCATCGACCCCGTCAACCGCTTCCACGACATCCCCGCCGCCCTGCGGGACTTCACCCACCACATCCTGATCCACTCACCCGACGCCTGGCCCGCGCACGTCGCCGGACATCCCCCCGCGGCCACCCTCACCTTCGTCCTCCTCGACCGGATCGGGCTGGGCGGCGGGGCCTGGGCAGGCGTCTGGTGCATCGCCGTCGGGGCGACAGCGGCAGTGGCGGTCCTCATCACCGTACGAACACTGGCCGGGGAGGCGCTCGCCCGCCGTGCCGCGCCCTTCCTGGTCCTGGCCCCTGCCGCCGTATGGATGGGCACCTCCGCGGACGGGTACTTCGCTGCGGTCGCCGCCTGGGCGATCGCGTTCCTCGCCCTCGCGGTCACGGGACACCGGCCCCGGTCGGCAGCCCTCGCCTCCGGGCTCTTCTTCGGCCTCACCGCGTATCTCTCGTACGGGCTGACACTGTTCGCGGTGATTGCCGCCGGCGTCCTGCTGCTCGGCTCCCGACGGCTCCGCCCCCTGCCCTACGTCCTCGCCGGATTCGTCGTCGTCCCGGCCGTCTTCACGTTCGCGGGCTTCAACTGGTGGGAGGCGTACCACCTGCTGGTCACCCGCTACTACCAAGGGGCCGCCGGCATCCGCCCTTACGGCTACTGGGTGTGGGCGAACCTCGCGTGCACGGCACTCGTCGTAGGTCCGGCGACGGTGGCCGGGCTGCGACGAGCCGGTGCGGCTCCCATCCGCCAGGGTCTTCGCACGTGCCTGCGCCGCTCCGCCGCCGAACCCCGCCTCGCCCTGCTCGTCCTCGCCGCCCTGCTCGCGCTCCTCGCCGCCGACCTCTCCGGTATGAGCAAAGCGGAAACAGAGCGCATCTGGCTGCCGTTCGCGATGTGGCTGCTCCCGGCCTGCGCGTTCCTGAACCGACCCCGCGCCTGGCTCACCGCACAGGCCACCCTCGCCCTGCTCCTCAACCACCTGCTGCTGACGGGATGGTGACCATGGAGACCCGGCTCAAGCCTCCGCGGAGAAGCGCCACCGGGTCACCGCTTCTCCGGACGGATCTTCCCGGCCCTCGCCGTCAGCGCCACCTCCTACCCGCGCACACGGCACCACTCTGGCTTGTGCGAGGGGAGGCAAGCAGGGGTGTCGCGACGCCGGCGCCTCCCGAGCTCAGGCGCCGTCCAGTGACACGGCAACGGCATACGGCGGGAGCGTTTTGGTCGCGAGAACGGCCAGATTCAGGAAAGGGCGAAACGGGCGTCCAGGTCTTACGAAACGCGGACGCCGGGGCGCCCCTGCCGCACGGCAATGAAGCCGGTGGGAAGCTGGGGGCATGCAGCAGCCGCACGAATCCCCAGACTCCGGACATGCTCCACGTGGGCAGGGAGGTACGACCCGCGTCCTCGTCGTGGACGACGACCCCACCGTCTCCGAGGTCGTCTCCGGCTATCTCGACCGCGCCGGGTACCAGGTGGACGTGGCCGGGGACGGTCACTCCGCGCTCGTGCGGGCCGCGGCGCACTGGCCGGACCTGGTGGTGCTCGACCTGATGCTGCCCGGCATGGACGGCCTGGAAGTGTGCCGCCGGATACGTGCCCGCGGGCCCGTGCCGGTCATCATGCTCACCGCCCGCGGCGACGAGGGCGACCGGATCCTGGGCCTGGAAGTGGGCGCCGACGACTACGTCACGAAGCCCTTCAGCCCCCGTGAGCTGGTCCTGAGGGTCGAGTCGGTACTGCGCCGGACCCGGCCCGCCGTCGCGGCTCGCCCCGTGCACGCGGCAGGAGTCACCGTCGACCCGGCAGCCCGCCGCGCCACCAAGAACGGCGCCGAGCTCAGCCTCACACTCCGCGAGTTCGACCTCCTCGCCTTCCTCCTGCGCAACCACGGCCGCGCCTACAGCCGCGAAGAGCTGATGCGCGAGGTGTGGGGCTGGGACTTCGGCGACCTGTCCACCGTCACCGTCCACGTCCGCCGGTTGCGGGGCAAGGTGGAGGACGACCCGGCCCGGCCCCGGCTGATCCAGACGGTGTGGGGAGTGGGCTACCGCTTCGACGCGACGCCCTGCGAGGAGGCGGTCCGACCGTGAGCGACACCCTCCTCATCGCCCTCTTCGCCTTCCTCGGCGCTCTCGCGGCCGGACTGCTCGGGGCGGGTGTGCTGTGGCTGATCCGGCGACGCTCGCTGACCGCGTCCCTCGCCGTGGTCGCCGCCGTGGCCGTGACCGCCATGCTCGCGGGCACACTGGCCGTGGCGTGGGCGATGTTCCTGTCCCCGCACGACCTGAGCGTCGTCACCACGGTCGTGGCGATGGCGGCCGTCGTCTCCCTGGTCACCGCGCTGCTGCTCGGCCGGTGGGTCGTCGCCCGCAGCCGGGCACTCACCGCCGCCGCCCGTTCCTTCGGCGACGGCGGCCATTTCGCGGCCCCCGACGGCTCGGCGACCGCGGAACTGGCCGCACTCAGCCGCGAGTTGGCCACCACCAGTGCGAAGCTGGCCGAGTCCCGCGACCGCGAGCGCGCCCTGGAGACATCGAGACGCGAACTCGTCGCCTGGATCTCGCACGACCTGCGCACTCCCCTCGCCGGGCTGCGCGCCATGTCCGAGGCCCTGGAGGACGGCGTCGCCGCCGACCCCCACCGCTACCTCCGCCAGATGCGCACCGAGGTCGAACGCCTCAACGGCATGGTCGGGGACCTCTTCGAGCTCTCCCGCATCCACGCCGGTGCGCTCGCCCTCTCCCCCTCCCGCATGTCGGTGTACGACCTTGTGGGCGACGCCCTCGCGGGAGCGGACGCCCTCGCCCGCGAGTACGGGGTGTGGCTGGTCGGCGACCGCGTCGAGCCGGTGCCGGTCGAGGTGGACGGCAAGGAGATGAGCCGAGTGCTGGGCAATCTGCTGGTCAACGCGATCCGCCGGACACCCTCCGACGGTACCGTCGCGGTCACCGCCGAGCGCTTCTCCGACGGAGTCGTCCTGTCCGTCACCGACGGCTGCGGCGGCATCCCCGAGGAGGACCTGCCGCGGGTCTTCGACACCGGCTGGCGCGGTACCCATGCCCGTACTCCTCCCGCCGGTGCGGGCCTCGGCCTGGCCATCGTCCGGGGCATCGTGGAGGCTCACCGGGGCCAGGCCGCCGTGCGCAACGTCCCCGGCGGCTGCCGCTTCGAAGTGACGCTTCCCCTGGCCGAGGCATGATCGGGGGCTCCTGAGCCAAGCGAATCCGCCGACGAACGGAAGGGCATCCGGGCTGAGATCCACGGCGGTCGGCCATCCGGATCGGTCAGCAACTGCACGTGCACGCCATTCAGGCGCTGCGTGGCGGAGCAGTCGGCCCGGCCGTCGCCCAGGCGGTCGCACTCCGCGAGCGTCCCTGTGGGCCCGGAGTCCGGCGGGCCGCAGACGACGTGAGCCGCGCCGGGAGCGGATCTGCGGGGATACCGCGCACCGGTGGCTTCAGCCGTTTCCGGGTGCTTGGCGCTTCGGTCCCAGGGGTCCACGAGGGCACCACCATGACGGTCGTACGCTTCCTGCGCTGCTGCTTGGTCAGGGCTGTGGGGTGCTGCCCATCTCGGCGGTGAAGATCACGGGATCGCTGTCGAATCCTCGGACCATCTCGCGGTACTCCCACGTTCCGGAGGCGTCCCTGGTGAACTCCGCGACCGTCGCGGCGGTGATCGGAGAGCTGTGCGAAGTCGTCCTTCAACAGCTCCCGGTACCCCTCGACGACCAGAACTCCGGCGTTCGACAGGTCGCCGAAGGTTTTGGGGCCGCTGTTCTGGTGGATCGCCACGCCCACGACCACCCGTGCGAAGGAGGGCGCGAGGCGATCGAGCTCCAGGGTCATCGCTTCGACGTAGCCGAAGCCCTGGCCGGTCTGGCTGTGCCGGCTCATGTTGATGGTGCCGTCCGGTGAGCGCCTGTCGAAGTGGACGACGTACACCGGCCGCCCGAAGGGGGCGTCCGCTCGAACAGGAGGTGGGACGCCTCCCGCTCCGCCCCCATGGCCGACGACGCGACGTAAGTATTTCGTCATCAGCTGCGGGGTGGGGTACGGGCCGCCCGTGCCCGTTGAATGGGAGCGCAACAGGAAAATCTCAGGAGGCGAGCGGGGATGGGGCGCGTGCGGAAGGCGTTGACCGGGCCGTGGGTCATCGCGGTTGTGGTGGTGGCGGTTGGCGCAGTCGGCCTCGGGCTGTACTGGTTTCAGCCCTGGAAGCTGTGGCAGGACGAGACCGTCCAAGAGGCCCTGCCCGGGGTCGCGGACGTGTCCGCTCCTGCTGCGGCGCCCTCGGAAGAGACCCTCGCGCCGCCCTCCCCGGCCACCGGCCCGCAGGTGCTGGCCAGTGGTGAGCTGATCAGCCACGAGCATGCGACCTCGGGCGCGGTGAAGCTCGTACGGCTGGCTGACGGCTCCCATGTCGTCCGGCTGGAGAACCTCGACACCAGCAACGGACCGGACTTGCGTGTCTGGTTGACCGACGCGCAGGTGAAGCCGGGGAAGTCAGGGTGGCGTGTTTTCGACGACGGGAAGTACGTCAGCCTCGGCAAGCTGAAGGGCAACAAGGGAAGTCAGAACTACGCCCTGCCCCGTGACGTGGATCCGTCGAACTATCGCAGCGTGAGCATCTGGTGCGACCGTTTTGACGTGTCGTTCGGCGCCGCCGAACTCGCCCGTGTCTGACGGCGGTGCGGCCATGTCGCACCACGTCGGCACTCAGCCCAGGGCATCGAGGGCGGCCAGGACGGCGGCGGGTTCGGCGCGCTTGGTGTAGTCGGCGTCGACGAAGGCCCAGCGGATGACGCCGTCGCGGTCGATGACGTAGGTGGCGGGCAGCGGGAGGGTGCGCGGGTGGCCGCCGTTGACGCGCTGGAGGTCGAAGCCGAGCTTGTCGTAGACAGTGGCGAGGTCGTCGGGGAGGTCGAAGGCGAGGCCGTACTGCTTGGCGGTGTCGGAGCCGACGTCGCTGAGGACGCTGAAGGCGAGCTGATGCTTCTCGGCCAGGGAGAGGGACTCGTCGGGGACTTGCGGAGAGACCGCGACGAGGTGTGCGCCGCGTGCGGTGATCTCGTCGTGGTGCTGCTGGAGGGCGCGCAGGGCGATGTTGCAGTAGGGGCACCAGGCGCCCCGGTAGAAGGTCAGGACGACGGGGCCGGTCTTGACCAGGTCGGCCAGGCTCACGGGGTTGCCGGCCGCGGACGGCAGATGGAAGAGAGGGGCCTGTGCGCCGACGGCCAGTGCGCGGTCGGCCTGACCGGAGTTGGCGAGTTCCTGGCCGGCGCGCTGCATGATCTGCCGGATGTCGGCGGGGATCTGCTGCTGGCGGGCTGTGTAGAAGGCGTGCAGCTCGGCGTTGAGGGTCATCGGAAGGTTCCTCCTGGGGCGCCGGTCATGTCGTCTTCCGCTATCTCGGAACGACCGTTTCAAGATAGCGGGCGGGGCGGTATCTTGGAACCCTCATTTCAAGATGCCGAGGACTGAGACATGCCGGACGTCAAACACTTCGATCCCGACACGGCCCTGGACGCCGTGATGCGGCTGTTCTGGCGCCAGGGCGTGGAAGCGACCGGGATCCAGGACGTCGTGACGGCCACCGGCCTGAACCGCTCCAGCCTCTACGCCACCTTCGGCGGCAAGCAGGAGCTGTACCGTGCCGCACTGCGCCGGTACATCGAGCAACGCTCCCGTCCGGCGTTCAGCCGCCTGGCCGGAGACGACCGTGGCCTGCCCGCCGTTCACGACTTCTTCGCCGCGCTGATCGAGGCCCGCTGCTCAGGCGCGTACGCCCAATGGGGCTGCATGGTCTCCAACGCCCATGCCGGTGGCGAGAACAGTGACCCCGACATCCGGGCCGTCCTCGACCGGCACCACGGGGAGCTACGGGAGGCGCTGCGCACGGCACTCGTCGCCGCCGAGACCAAGGCTCAGCTCAAACCCGGCACCGACCCCGGGGCCGCGGCCGACCTGCTGGCCTTGCTCGCCTACGGAGTCAATCTGCGCTCCCGCGCAGGCGCCGATGCCGGGGAACTGACGAGGACGGTGACCGGGGCCCTCGACGCGCTGGGGGCCGCGTAGCCGGGCCGTGCGGCATGCCGCGGGGTCGGGGCTCGAGGTGAGTGGACGCGGGCCATCGAGGGCGGGGGGACGGCTGTGGACGTCGTACGCGCTGTCGGCGGCCGGCCGTGGCGGCGGGCGGTGTCAGACGTCGTTGGCCGGCCAGTCCAGAAGCCGGGCTCCGATCACGGCCGTCTGGAGCATGTAACGGTGGGTCGGGTCGGCGGGGTTGGCACCGGTGAGTTTGTGGATGCGTTCCAGGCGGTAGGTCAGGGCGCGCACGCTGAGGGTGAGGCGGCGGGCGGCCTCGGCGGCCACGCAGCCGGAGTCGAAATACGCGGTGAGGGTGTCCAATAAGGGCTGGGCGCCGCCGCGGGCGGTGGTGAGCGGTCCCAGGGTGTCGGCGACGAGGTCGGCCATGGCTTGGCGGTCGCGGGTGAGGACGGGGTAGACCAGCAGGTCGGCGGCGCGCAGGACGGGGTCGTCGAGGTCGAGGCGCTCGGCGAGTTCCAGGACGCCCAGAGCTTCCTCGTAGGACTGGACGACGCCTCCGGGGCCGGGTTGGGGGCGGCCGATGGCGACCCGGCCGCCGTCGGTGGCGGCGTGCGCCTGCTTGGCGAAGTAGGCGAGGACCTCGTCCTGGTGGCCGGGGGCGACGCACAGCAGGCGGCCGTCCTTGGTGGTGAGCAGGATGCTGCGGTCGCCGAAGCGGGAGATGAGCGCCCGTTCCACCTGCTGGGGCACCGGGTCGCCCTCGTCGTAGGTGGCGGGGCCCTGCGCGACGGCGACGGCGTGGGCGTGGGACAGGCGCAGGCCGAAGCGTTCGGCGCGTTCGGCGAGGCGGCCGAGGTCGCTGCGGCCGTAGAGGAGGTCGTCGATGAACTCGCGGCGGGCGGCCTCTTCTTGGCGTACGGCCAGGTGCTGGGCGCGTTCGTAGCCTTCGGCGAAGGCGTCGATGACCTGCTGCACGGCGGCGAGCGCGTCGTCGGCGGAGCCGGGTGAACCTGGCCAGGCCGTGCGGGCGCGGGTCAGATGCGCGCTGACGAGGGCGCGCAGCCCGTGGCCGGCCTCGGCGGCCTGCTCGCCCAGGGCGCGGCGGGAGGCGATCTCGTCCCGGGTGAGGCGTCGCCCGGTGGCCGACACCTCGGTCAGGATCTCGGCGTAACCGTCCAGAAACTGCTCGGGAAGTTCCCGCTCGGTCACGTCGTCCCCCTGGTTCTTGACGCGCTGGTGACGGCTTCTTAGCGGCCACCGGCATGCAGACCCTAATGAACACTGCCGGGAACCGGCAATGCGCGCTCGGGATCGGATCATGCAGCATGGCTCGCGGGGAGCACGGCGGATGGTCTCGGTGCCGGACACCGGCAGGTACTCGGCACCGAGGCCCGGAACGACCGTGCGCCGTCGGAGACGACTGATGAAAGACCGCGGCGGAGAGGGGGATCAGGAGATGCAGACATTTCTCGCAGCGGCCACGGGCCTGCCCACGATCCTGCTGACCGCTGCGCTCGTCGTGGTCGTCTGCTTCTGGCTCCTGGCCGCCGTGGGCGTCGCCGGCGCCGACAGTTTCGACACGGACGTGGACCTTCGGGCGTGGCGTATGGGCGGGGTGCCCGTGGCGGTCGCCTTCTCCGTGCTGACGGTGCTCGCCTGGTCCTTGAGCGTCGGCGCGACAGTTGTGGTTGCCGTGTTGGCGCCCCCCGGGCCTGTCACCGGGCTGCTGCGCATGGTGGTGCCCGTGGGAGCTCTACTGGTCGCTTGGGCCACGACCTGCCTGATCGTGCGGCCGTTGCACCGCCTTTTCCCGGATGAACCCGCGCCGTCCGTGCTGAGCGAGGCTCGCACGGGCGGCGGCACCAGGCTACGAGGTGCCGGGAGCCGCGATCCCCATGGGGGCGCATCCCGTGTCGCCTTGCACCAGCCGCGGGACCGCGCCGCCTGAGCCCCCGACGTCGCCGGATCTCATCTCCGGCCTTCTTCTTCAGCTCAACTCCCTTACGCCTGAAGGACGTATGCCATGGTTGCCATGCTCGTGGGCATCGGCGTGCTCGTCGCCGTCTGCCTCGTTGTCGTACTTGTCGTCTCCCAGCTGTTCCGCAAGGTGGAGCAGGGCAAGGCGCTGATCGTCTCCAAGCTGCGCAAAGTCGATGTGACCTTCACCGGGCAGGTCGTTCTGCCGGTGCTGCACAAGGCCGAGGTGATGGACATCTCGGTGAAGGCCATCGAGATCACCCGGGCCGGCAAGGACGGGCTGATCTGCCGGGACAACATCCGTGCCGACATCCGGATCTCGTTCTTCGTGAAGGTCAACAAGACCGTCGAGGACGTCGTCAAGGTCGCCCAGGCGGTCGGCACCGCACGGGCGAGCGACCAGAAGACGCTGCAGGAGCTGTTCCACGCGAAGTTCTCCGAGGCGCTGAAGACCGTCGGCAAGCAGCTGGACTTCACCGACCTGTACACCAAGCGCGAGGAGCTGCGGTACCGGATCATCGAGGTCATCGGCGTCGACCTCAACGGCTACCACCTGGAGGACGCGGCGATCGACTACCTGGAGCAGACGCCGCTGACCCAGCTCGACCCGGCCAACGTCCTCGACGCCCAGGGCATCCGGAAGATCACCGAGCTGACGGCCGTGGAGCACGTGCGCACCAACGAGGCCCAGCGCACCGAGGAGAAGGAGATCACCCGGCAGAACGTCGACGCGCGTGAAGCGATCCTGGAGCTGGAGCGCCGGCAGGCCGACGCCGAGATCAAGCAGAAGCGGGAGATCGACACCGTACGGGCCCGCGAAGAGGCCGAGACGGCGCGGGTCATGGAGGAGGAGCGGCTGCGTGCCCAGGGCGCGTTCCTCAAGACCGAGGAGCAGCTCGGTATACAGCGGGAGAACCAGGCCCGTGAGGTCGCCGTCGCGGCGAAGAACCGCGAGCGGGTCATCGCCGTCGAGAACGAGCGCATCGAGAAGGACCGGCAGCTCGAGGTCATCGCGCGGGAGCGGGAGACGCAGCTGACGCAGATCGCCGCCTCCAAGGAGGTCGAGGCGGAGAAGCGGGAGATCGCCGAGGTCATCCGCGAGCGGGTCGCCGTGGACCGTACGGTCGCCGAGCAGGAGGAGGCCATCAAGAAGCTGCGGGCCGTGGAGGAGGCCGAGCGCGGTCGGCAGACCGTGATCATCGCCGCCGAGGCCGAGGCGCAGGAGAAGCTGGTCAAGGACATCAAGGCCGCCGAGGCTGCCGAGCAGGCCGCCGTCCACCGCGCCGCCGAGGAACTCACCCTCGCCGAGGCTCGGTTGAAGAGCGCCGACCTCGACGCACAGGCCAAGCTGCGCCTCGCCGAGGGCATCCAGGCCGAGACCGCCGCCGAGGGGCTCGCGGCCGTCCAGGTCCGCGACAAGGAGGCCGAGGTCATCGAGAAGGCCGGCCGCGCGGAGGCGGAAGCGACCCAGGCCAGGCTGCGTGCCGAAGCCGACGGCGCGCGGGCCAGGGCGCTGGCCGAAGCAGAGGGCATCAGCGGGAAGCTGAAGGCCGAGGCCGCCGGTCTCACCGAGAAGGCGGCCGCGATGGCCGCCCTGGACGACGCCTCCCGCGGCCACGAGGAGTACCGGCTGCGCCTGGAGGCCGAGAAAGACATCCGCCTCGCAGGGCTGGACGTGCAGCGCCAGGTCGCCGAGGCACAGGCCACGGTGCTCGCCACCGGGCTGGAGAACGCCGACATCAGCATCGTCGGCGGGGACTCGGTCTTCTTCGACCGGCTGGTGTCCTCGATCGCGCTCGGCAAGGGCGTCGACGGCTTCGTCCAGCACTCCGAAACGGCCCAGGCGCTCGCCAAGCCCTGGCTGGACGGCACCTCCAGCTTCACCGACGACCTCAGCCGCATCCTCGGCTCGGTCTCCACGGCCGACATGCAGAACCTGACCGTCTCCGCCCTGCTCATGAAGCTCATGAACAACGGCGGCGCGAACGCCGGACAGTTCCGGCAGCTCCTGGACAAGGCCGGCGAGCTGGGCCTCGCCGACACCTCGCTGACCGCTCTCAACGGCAGCGCGAGGGCCTGACCCTCGCCGGGACCCGACCGGCATGCCAGGACCCGAGCTGCCTCCACGGCCCGACCCCCGGCCCGTGGTCCGGAGCTGCCGCACAGGGGACGGCAGCTCCGGACCACGTTTCTCCGACACCCGAGAGGGACCCCATGACCACCGGGACCACCGGTCTGGAAGCCGGCACGTACGAGGTGCTGCGCGACCGGCTCACCGCGCAGGCCGCCGAGCTCGCCCGCCGCGCCGAGACGCTCAACGTCCGCCGGACCGAGGAGTTCGGCTCCACCCGGCTGGAGCTGACGAGCACCGAGCGGCTGCGCACCGAGCACACCTGCGTGCCCCGCGACATCGTCTCCGTCGGCGACACGCTGCTCTTCGGCCACAACGTTCTCCTCGGGTTCCTCGGGACCGAGCCGGAGACGACGGTGGGCGACGTCTTCGCGCTGTACGACCGCGACCTGAACCGCCTTCCCGAGGACGCCGTGCCGGGCCTGCTCGACGACGCCGCCTTCGTCCGGGAGTTCGCCGCCCTCTACCGCTACTACCGCCAGGCCCACCTCCTGCAACTACGCCGTGTCGAAGGCAAGTTGCTGGCCGTCTTCCAGACCGGCGAGAAGGCCGGCGACATCCGCGTGCTGCGCTGGGCCCTGTCCGACGACGGCTCCGCGGCCTTCCTGGACGCGCGCGGCGAGCGCGACCACGTCTTCCCGCCCTCCCACGACTTCACATGGACGCAGACGACCCGTGAGGACCACGTCCTCGGCCGCCACCCGCACGTCTCCATCGAGGGCGAGGTCTTCGTCGAGACCGTCGGCGGCACCTTGACCGTCAAGGTCGAGGACAACACCGAGACAGGCGAGGGGATGTACGCCGAGCCGGTCGACGAGCCGCTGCAGTCCCTTGCCGACGCCGACATCGCGTACGCCCGCGTGGGCGCTCTCATCCTGGTGGACGTCCTCCCGTACAAGGAGGACGTCCACCGCTACCTGGTCTTCAACACGCTCACGAAGAGCGTCGTCCGCCTCGATGGCATCGGCCGGGCCTGCCGTCGGCTGCCCGAGGACCAGGGCATCGTCTTCCCCGGCGGATACTGCCTGGCCACAGGCAGGTACAAGATGTTCGACGGGCTCGACACCGAGGGGCTGGAGTTCGAGCGGATGGTCCGCTCGCCCAACGGCGAGGACGTTCTCTTCGCCTTCCACGCGCGCGTGGAAGGCCGCAGTCTGCTGTTGCCGTACAACATGATCCGCAAGGAGGTCGCCGGCCCGCTGTCCTGCCACGGCTGGGCCCTCTTCGACGACGGCACACTGGTGGTCCTGCGAGCCGACAGCGACGAACCGCAGCGTGTCCACCCCGTCCAGCTCTGGAACTCCCCGTTCGTCTCCGACACCCATGCCGCCGCCCGGCCGGCAGGCGCCGGCTCGCTCGCCCGGATCGGCAACGCCGACCTCGTGCGCGGCATCTCCGACTGCCTCTCCATCACGCGCGCCGTCACCGAGACCACCCCGACGAGGGAGGTGTACGAGGCACTGGCCGCCGCCTGCGTCCGGACCACCGACTCCCATCACTGGCTGGGCGAGCCCGAACTCGGCAATCTGGTCGAGCCGCTCACCCAGGTGCGGACCACCGCCGAGCAGGTGCTGGCCGAGTTCGAAACCGTCCAGGCCCTCACCCGCCAGGCCGCCGACGCGCTGGCCGAAGCCGCCGCCCGGGTAGCAGCGGTCGTTCGACGCCTGCGCGGCGAGGCCCCGCGCAGCGCCGCAGCCTGGGTGACCGGCCTGACCGAACTGCGCCACGCCCAGGGCCACCTGCTCACCCTCAAGGACATGCGGTACGCGGACACCGCCCGCATCGACGAACTCGCCGCCGACGCCGAGGCCGACCTCGCCTCCTTCGGGCAGCGGGCCGTCGCCCACCTCGCGCGCGAGGACGCCTTCGCTCGCCATCAGGCCGACGTCCAGCAGCTCGCTGCCGACGCGGAGGCGATCGCCACCGTCGCCGAGGCAGCGCCCGTCGCCGCCCGCCTTGACGACCTCGCCGACGGACTGGGCACGGTGACCGAGGTCGTCGCCGGCCTCGGCATCGGCGACGCCACCGTCCGTACGGCCGTCCTGGAGCGGATCGCCGAGGTCCTCGGCGGCATCAACCGCGCCCGCGCCACCCTCGAAGGCTGCCGCCGCGCGCTTCTCGACCGTGAGGGGCGCGCGGAGTTCGCGGCCGAGTTCGCGCTGCTCGGCCAGGCCGTCATCGGCGCGCTCGCGGCTGCCGACAGTCCCGAGGGGTGTGACGAGCAGCTCGCCCGCATGCTGGTGCGGGTGGAGAACCTGGAGTCCCGGTTCGCCGAGTTCGACGACTTCCTAGGCGAGCTGGCGGACAAGCGCGACGAGGTCCACGAGGCGTTCTCCTCCCGTAAGCAGACCCTCGCCGACGCCCGCGCCCGCCGCGCCGAGCGCCTGGCCGACTCGGCGAGGCGCGTCCTGCAGACGGTCGCCCGCCGCGCCGGCATGCTCGCCGACGCGGACGCGATCGCCACGTACTTCACCTCCGACCCGATGGCCGGCAAGGTCCGCCGCCTCGCCGACGAGCTACGCGAACTCGGCGACCAGGTCAGGGCGGAGGAACTGGACGGCCGTTTGAAGGCCGCCCGCCAGGACGCGTTGCGCGCCCTGCGCGACCGCACCGACCTGTACACCGACGACGGCCGCACCCTCCGACTGGGCAGCCACCACTTCGCCGTCAACACCCAGCCACTCGACCTCACCCTCGTCCCGCACGGCGACACCCTCGCCTTCGCGCTCACCGGCACCGATTACCGCTCGCCGGTCACGGATCCCGACTTCGCCGCCACCCGGCCGTACTGGGACCGCCCGCTGCCGTCCGAGTCGCCAGAGGTCTACCGCGCCGAGCACCTCGCCGCCCGTCTGCTGGACGAACACGGCCCGGCCGCGCTCGCGGAGGCCGACCTGCCCGCCGTCGTCCGGCAGGCGGCGGAGGCGGCATACGACGAGGGCTACCAGCGCGGCGTCCACGACCACGACGCGGCCGCGATCCTCGCCGCACTTCTCCGCCTGCACGAGGGCGCCGGTCTGCTCCGCCACGAGCCCGCCGCACGCGCCGCCGCCCATCTCTTCTGGGCGCACGGCACGACGGCCGAGGAGCGCGAGAGCTGGACCCGGCGGGCGGTATCGCTGGCGCGCGCCCGGGACACGTTCGGGCTCACGCCCGCCATCGACGGCCTGCGGACCGAACTGGCGGAGGCGATCGGCACACAAGCGGCGGCCGCCTACCTCTTCGAGGAGCTGACGAGCGGGCCCGACGGCTTCGTCATCAGCGCCGGCACCCGCACGCTGCTCGACAAGTTCCGCCGTACGATGGGCACATCGGCCTACGACGACGACCTTGCCGTCCTCACCGACCCGGCCGCACGCAGGCAGCTGGTGGAGGCGTGGCTGACGTCGTACACCACCGCGACCGGCACGGAGACCACCCCCGGCGACCTGGCCGAGGCGGTGGCCGCCGAGCTCTGCACGGACCTGCCCCGCTACCAATCCGACGCGACACTGACCCAGAGCGTCGAGGGGCTGCTGGGCGCCCACCCGCGCATCAGCGGCCGTAGGCTCACGGTCCGCGTGGACGAATTCCTGGCCCGCACAAGGGAGTTCCGCGCCCAAGAAGTTCCTGCCCACCGCGCCTACCAGCGGCGCCGTGCGGCGTTGGTGGCCGCCGAGCGCACCCGCCTGCGCATGGACGAGTACCGGCCGGCGGTGATGTCCGCGTTCGTGCGCAGCAAGCTGATCGACGAGGTGTACCTGCCGCTGGTCGGCGACAGCCTCGCCAAGCAGCTGGGCACCACAGGCGAGTCCAAGCGCACCGACACCGGCGGCCTCCTCCTGCTCATCTCCCCGCCCGGCTATGGCAAGACGACCCTCATGGAGTACGTCGCCGACCGCCTCGGCCTGATCCTGGTCAAGGTCAACGGACCCGCGCTCGGCCATGCGGTGACCTCCCTCGATCCGGCCGAGGCTCCGAACGCGACCGCCCGCCAGGAGGTCGAGAAGATCAACTTCGCACTGGAGACCGGCAACAACACGCTGCTCTACCTGGACGACATCCAGCACACCTCGCCCGAACTGCTGCAGAAGTTCATCCCGCTGTGCGACGCCACCCGCCGCATCGAGGGCGTCCGGGACGGCGAGCCGCGCACCTACGACCTGCGCGGCAAGCGCTTCGCCGTCTGCATGGCCGGCAACCCCTACACCGAGTCCGGCAGCCGCTTCCGCGTCCCCGACATGCTCGCCAACCGCGCCGACGTCTGGAACCTCGGCGACGTCCTGACCGGCAAGGAGGACGCGTTCGCGCTCAGTTTCATCGAGAACGCGCTGACGTCGAACCCGGTCCTCGCTCCGCTCGCCGGCCGAGAGCGCATGGATTTCGACCTGCTGATCCGCTTGGCCGAGGGCGACACGACAGCCCGCGCCGACCGGCTGACCCACCCGTACGCCCCGGCCGAGCTGGAGCGGATCCTGGCCGTGCTGCGCCACCTGCTGACGGCTCGCGAGACGGTCCTGGCGGTGAACGCCGCGTACATCGCCTCGGCGGCCCAGGCCGACGGGACCCGCACCGAGCCGCCCTTCCAACTCCAGGGCTCCTACCGCAACATGAACAAGATCGCCCAGCGCATCCAGCCGGTCATGAACGACACCGAGCTGTCAGCGTTGATCGACGACCACTACCGGGCCGAGGCCCAGACCCTCACCACAGGCGCCGAGGCCAACCTGCTGAAACTGGCGGAGCTGCGCGACACGCTCACCCGCGAACAGGCTTTGCGCTGGGCCGAGTTGAAGGCATCGTACGTCCGCACCCAGACCCTGGGCGGACCGGACGACGACCCACTCACCCGCGCGGTGGCCACCCTCGGCCTGCTCGCCGACCGGATCGCGGCCGTCGAGTCGGCGATCAACCGCGCCGCCGACCCACGCCACCCGATCGCCGACCCCACCGCCCGACACGCGGCCCGCCCCGACCCGGGACACGGGGAGCACTGAGGTGCCGCGCACCCGTCCGGCACCGCTGCCCCGGGAGCTGCCCCACGTCGGCACGGTCCGCCGACGGGCACGCATGGGCACGGGCCTGGTCGTGGCGCTGCTCGTGCTGCCCTTCGCCGTCGGTGGCATGGTCCGGTCGGGTGCGGCAGTGGGGCTCGTGACTGGTCCCCTGGCCTTACTGTGCTGTTCGTCGAGCTGTGCGCGGAACGCGCGCCGACGCGCTGCTCGTCGGCCAGAATGACCGCGCGGACCCTGACAGGCATACGCCCCGTCGACCTGAGCCGCATCACGCATGTCCGACTGCAGACGACGTTCTCGTACGGCACCGTCCGCCGGGCTCTCCTTGTCCGCGACGCACACAGGGTGCGGCTCGGCGTTACCTCCACAGCCCGGCGGCGCGTGCTGCGGCGGGCGTTCGAACGGCAGCCGGGGGCGTCATGGGACCCGGCCCCAGAGTGAACCGGGCAGCGCGTGCCTGGTGATCTGCTGTGTTCTTCGGGGCGCTGATGCTGCTCGACCGGGAGCTCGTGGGACTCATCCCCTGCTGTGGCATCACCTCGAACGCGGTGCCCGCCGTGCCCTGGAGCAGGGCACGCCGCGGTGCGGCATGTCGGCGCTGGAGCGTTCGGGCAGAAGGATCGACGCCGAGGTGTGCCGGGAGATCCTGCGCGCTCGGCCTTGAGCGGTCGGCACACGCGCGAGTTTCACGGCGTGGTCACGTGCTGCTCAATGCTCCTGCGGCGCCCAGCAGTTCGTGCAGGAGGTGCGAGGCCGTGATCACGCCCAGCAAGCGGGTACTGCCTGGCTCCCGGCCGCCCGGTCGGGCTCTGACCTTCTCGGCGACCGCCACGAGCGGGCTGCGTACCTGTGCCATCAGCGCGGCCACCTCCAGCGCGGTGTCGTCGGGGTCGGCGATCGGCGGCGGGGCCGCCTTGCTGGACAGGCAGTCCCCGACGCGGCGGCCGGCCAGCGCCTGGCAGAGCCGGTCGGCGTGCTTCTCGTCGACGACGGCGGCGAGGGTCGGGTCTTCGACGACGTAGGCGGGCACCAGCACTTTGATCATCTGGGAGGCGGGAAGGATCGCCTGCGGCTCGCCCCGCTCGTCAAGCACCAGCAGGCCCGGCAGCTTGTGCTCGGCCATCAGCCGGGCAGCGTCCATGGCGTCGCTGTCGACGCTCACCGTTTCGTATGCGACCGCCAGGTCACGAGCGCGCACGGCGGGCTCCTCTTCCTCTGGAAATGGTCCTGTGCTCAGCGTCGTACGGTTTCGGGGTGCGGGCCAGGTCATTGACGCGGAACATACGCAGCGGCCCTGTTCGAACACGCATCACTCCGCTCCGGTCACCCATCGTGGTCCGACTGGTTCCGGGAGGCCGAGGTCCTGGCATCCATTTCGCCGGGCTGCACCCGAGCTCACCATGGTGGCCCGCCGCTGCCGGGTGCCTCCCTGGCTGCCTGAGACCGCACTGCCCGCCGGTAGAACCGCTCACTGAGCTGTGATCCGCCGATGAGTCCGGCGGCGAACATCAGCACGCCGACCTCCACCATCGAGCCGAAAAACGTGGCGTCCTCGGTGTCCAGCCCGCTCCACCGCAGCATGGGAACCACCAGCCCGCCGATCCAGATCACCAGCAGCGCCACCCCTCGCACCCGGATGCCCCACGGGCTCGTACGACGTCGGACTCGCCCGGGTGCCCAGCCCCGCAACGAGGCTATCGCCAGAGGAAGGGCGAATGCTGACCAACCGATCAGCCACAGCCAGGGGAACAAGGTTCACGCTCCATATCCGGGTGCCGCCCAGCGGCAGAGGGCTTTGTGAGGGCCTGCCGCCCCGACAGGTGCCGGCCCGTGCGGCGCGCCCGGGCGCCAGGTCAGCCGGCCCGCCCCGGCTCCCCCGCCCGTCCCCGCGACGGCCGCGGTGCCGGCTCCGAGGCCCGTCGTACCTCGCACGCCCTTGCTGACGTGGGGACCCCGCGCCTCGGCTGGGGAAACGGGACCATGCAGTCCGTCACCTCCGGATCACGCCAGTGCGAAGTAGCGCAGCCACACGTACCCCGCCGACAGCGCTACGGTGACGACGGTGACGACCAGGCCGTACTTGGTGAACTGCCAGAAGGAGATGGGCTGCCGGTTGCGTTCGGCGATGCCCAGGACGACCACGTTGGCACTGGCGCCGATCGCGGTGGCGTTGCCGCCGAGGTCCGCTCCGATGGCCAGGGCCCACCACATGACGTGGTCGCCCGAACCGCCCATCGACTGCACGAGGTCGCTGGTGATGGGGGCCATCGTGGCGACGTAGGGGATGTTGTCCACGATGCCGGACAGCACGGCCGACGCGCCCAGCAGCAGCATGGAGCCGCCGAGTTCGTTGTCGCCGATGGCGTCGGCGAGGGCCTTGGAGACCTCGCCGATGACGCCTGTCTCGATCAGACCGCCGATCATGATGAACAGCCCGGCGAAGAAGGCGAGGGTGGGCCATTCGACCTCGCCCAGCACCTCCCCGGTCTCCACGGCGGACACCGCGATCAGCAGGCCGGCGCCCAGCAGTGCGACGACACTGGGCTCGTAGTGCAGCACGGGGTGGAGCACGAATCCGACGACGACCAGGGCGAGCACCACGAGCCCCTGGACGAGCATCCGTGGGTCTTTGATGGCCTCGCGCTCCTCCAGCGCCATGACCTCCTCGGCGCGTGCCTCGTCGTAGACGAAGGACTTGCGGAACAGGAAGCGGCACAGAGCGACGAGCACGACGACCAGGATCGCGGAGAGCGGGGCGAGGTGGACAAGGAAGTCGTTGAAGGTCAGGCCGGCCCGGCTGGCGATGATGATGTTGGGCGGGTCGCCGACCAGGGTCGCGATGCCGCCGATGTTGGATGCGAACACCTCGGCGATCAGGAACGGGGCGGCGGGCAGCCCGAGGCGCTCGCAGACCAGCAGGGTGACCGGGGCGATGAGCAGGACCGTGGTGACGTTGTCGAGCAGGGCCGAGGCCATGGCTGTGATCACGATGAGCATGACCATCACGCGGAAGGGTCTGGCCCGTGCCCTTTTCACCGACCAGATGGCCAGATACTCGAACATGCCGGTCTTCTTGAGCACGCCGACGATCATCATCATGCCCATGAGCAGGAAGATGACGTTCCAGTCGACGCCGCTGTGCTCGGAGAAGAAGGCCGACTTGTCGTCGGTCGCGCCGATTGCCAGCATCAGCGCGGCACCGCCGAGGGCTGCCCCCACGCGGTGGATCTTCTCGCTGATGATCAGGCCGTAGGTTGCGACGAAGACGACGATCGCCGCCCAGCTCTGCCAGCCGTTCACGATCCTCCGATGAGTCGTTCCGGCAGGCGGGCGGCCGTCACGGCGCCTGCCGGCCAGGTTCGGTCGCTGTCGTGTCCGACGAGGGTGACCAGTGGGGTGTGCGTGCGGGCCATGAGAGCCGCGATGTGCATGATGCCGACGTCCGGTCCGACCGTCGGCCGGCGGAACCTGCGACGCGGCAGCCTCTCCGAAGGGGGGACCCCCATCGCGACCGTGGGCACGACGGCGTACGGCTGGTCGTCCCGGTTGACGATCAGCAGTGCGGGTGGTTTGTGCTCGGCCGGCAGCAGGGTCGCGTCGGTGGCGTAGTCGGTGGACACGTACGGGTCGGGCACGACGAGTTCATACGCCGACATGGCCGGCCTCCTTGGTGGTACGGGAGGACTCGTCGCCGCCGGGTACGCCGGCGAGGTCCTCGACGTCGAAGAGGCGGGCGATCGGAACGTCGGTGGAGCTGTGCGCGATGATCGAGAAGGCGATGCACACGGCGATGAGCGTGAACGCCTCCTCGCCTTGCGGGGTCCCGGCCTGCAGCACCAGCAGGCCGTACACCACCGACGCGAAGCCCTTCGGCCCGAACCAGGCCGCGACCAGCTTCTCCCGCCGGTCGAACCGGGTACCGACCAGGGAGAGCAGCAGAGAAACCGGGCGGATCAGAACGATGGCCAGGACCACGGCGACGTAGCCGCCGAAGGACAGGTCCCCGAACAACTCAGGCGTCAGCAGCGCACCGAACACCAGCAGCGCCGCGAACTTCGCCAGCTCCGCCAGCGCCTCGCCGAGCGGCTCGAACGCTTCCTTCGCCTCCGGTGAGCGCGCGGTGAGCACCGCGCCCGCCGAGAACGCGGCCAGGTAGGGGTTGGCGTGCGTCAGGTGGCACGTCGCGTAAAGGATCACGCCGATCGCCAGCGGCAGCAGCGGCTGCAGCTTGGGCTCGGCTCCCAGCAGCCGGAACCGCACGAGCTCGATCACCACGAACGGCAGGACGACACCGAACGCCAGCCCGAGGACCAGCTCGAGCGCGATCTTCCCCAGCGACGCCTCGGCGTGCCCGGAGGTCGGCCCGGCTGCGGCGATCAGGATCAGCACGACCGGCAGAGCGAGCCCGTCGTTGATGCCGCTCTCCACGTTCAGCAGCTGCCGCAGCTTCGCCGGGACCTCCTTGCGCCCGACGATCGCCGAGGCGAACACCGGGTCGGTCGGCGCCAGCACGGCGCCGACCAGGAACGACGTCGTCCAGTCCAGGCCCACCAGGTAGTGCGTGATCAGCGCCATGCCGACGAACGCGAGCGGCATGCCCAGTCCGAGGGCGCGGGCCGGGTTGCGCCAGTTGGAGCGCAGCTTGGGAAAGGAGACGTGCATGCCGTCGGTGAAGAGCACCGCGAACAGCGCCAGATCGGCCGTCACGGACACGATCTCGCTGTCCGGCGTGATGTGGATCAGCCCCAGGAAACCATCGCTGACGAGAGCGCCGCCGACCAGGAAGAGAAAGGACGTCGACAGCACGGTCCGGGCGGCCAGACCTGACAGCAGCACCGCGATCAGCAGCGCCACCCCGAAGACCACCACGAGCACCATGATGCGAACCCCCGATCAGCGAAGAGACTTGTCCTCAAACGCCGACCAGGCTTCCCGGCACACCGCTGGGAACCCTACACGTTCTTTACGCGGCACTGACAGGTCACCGGCGCGCACTCTGACATGCCGGACACTGCCGGGTTCCGGAAAAGACGTCTCGGCCGCCTAAGGTGCAGTCGTCCGTTCCGGCCGCCGACGCACGGGTGATGCCGACATGGCGCACGACCGACCCTGCCCGGTCGTTTGAACCGCTGCTGCGCCACGCCGACTTGTCATCGCAGCTCCTGTGGGTCGGGTGCACGCGTGACCTGCAGGGGCAGGAGACGTAGCAGTCCCGCGCATCCCTGGTGGCTCGCGCAGGGCCACCAGTCATGAAGAGGGCGGCGACCCGCGCTCGCGATCGACGCCAGCCTGTTCATCATCACCGTGGAAGGCGGCTCCGCCGGTGAGTGCGGCGGTGGCCGGTCGTCCTCGACGTCGAGCTCGCGTCGTGGTCCTGGTCGTCCCGGGCAGGGCGGTGTAAAACCGTGATCCGTGTGCGATCAGTGCCCCGTAGTCCCCACCCGACCAGGGGTTCGCGGGAGAGCGACCAAGGCGGGGACAGCACATGGCACATGGGCGTGCGGCGATACCGGCGCTGGTTGTAGAGGTGCTGCTCACCGCGTTCTCGTGGTGGGCGGGAGCGAGTGGGCAGGAGCTGCACCTGCCGGGCACCGCAGACGTGAGCGGCGGCCGGGCTGCGGCAGTTCTCCAACAGTGGCTCACACCCTGGTCATACGATTCTCCGGCCTCGGTCCGGTTCGGCGCCGAGGCGCCCGGCCAAATCGGGGACGCGGCTGGTTCGGACGGCATTCGCTACCCCGAGTTGTACGCGACCGCGCTGCAGATCCGGTTCGCCGCGGTCTTCGCCTTCTTCGTGCCCGGGGCGCTGCTCCTGGTCCGCAGGCTGCCGCCGGGGGCACGGCCAGATGCCTGCCGCGCTGTTCGCCGCGGTGTGGTTCTGGGACTGGTGGCCGGGATCTTGGCGGTGACCGTCACGGCGCCGTGGCTGATCGCTCGCAGGGGAGAGCGCCGTGCCGCGGTGAGTCGCAGCGGGACAAAGCGCGCATTCCGCGAGACGCTGCCGCCGGGACGGCGCGGAGGCGCCGCCTCCCCCGCCCCTGTCCGCTCTCCTCCTCGGAGTCCACCATGGCAGCACAGCCCGCCCCGCCTGAGGACGGTTACCGCTTCGACGACCTGCGCGCGCTCTTCGTCAACTGCACGCTCAAGCCGTCCCCCCAGCTCAGCCACACCCAGGGACTCATCGACAAGAGCCGGGCGATCATGGATGCGCGTGGGGTGACCACGGACGAGATCCGTGCGGTCGACCACGACATCGCCCCCGGTGTATATCCGGACATGACCGAGCATGGCTTCACCACGGACGCCTGGCCCGCGCTGTACGAGAAGGTGATGGCCGCGGACATCCTTGTGCTGGCCGGACCGATCTGGCTGGGCGACAACAGCTCGGTCACCAAACAAGTCATCGAGCGGCTCTACAGTTGCTCCAGCCTCCTCAACTCCCAAGGCCAGTATGCCTACTACGGGCGGGTCGGTGGCTGTCTGATCACCGGCAACGAGGACGGTGTGAAGCACTGCGCGATGAACGTCCTCTACAGCCTGCAGCACCTCGGCTACACCATTCCGCCGCAGGCCGACGCGGGCTGGATCGGCGCGGCGGGGCCCGGGCCCTCGTACCTGGACCCCGGTTCGGGCGGCCCGGAGAACGACTTCACCAACCGCAACACCAGTTTCATGACCTGGAACCTGATGCACATGGCGGCCTTGCTCAAACGCGTCGGAGGCATTCCCGCCCACGGCAACCAGCGCTCGGAGTGGGACGCCGGCTGCCAGCCGGGGGCAGACAACCCCGAGCACCGCTGAGCCAGACCGGGAGGTCCGGAGCTGGCACTCAGCGTGAGCAGCGAGCACATGCAGATCGGCGAGGTCGCAGCACGGACCGAGCTGTCGCTGCGCACCATCCGGCACTACGAGGACACCGGCCTCGTCATCCCCTCCGCCCGCTCGCAGGGAGGCTTCCGCCTCTACACCGAGGCTGACGTCGCCCGCCTGATGGTCGTCCGCAGCATGAAGCCCCTCGGCTTCACCCTCGACCAGATGCGCGCCCTGCTCGACGCCACCGACCGCCTCGACTCCGGCGAGGACCTGCCGCCCGAGCAGCGCGAGGAACTGCTGGGGCGGATCAGCGGCTTCGAACAGGCCGTCCACCAGCGCGTGGTCGACCTTCGCACCCAACTGGCAAGGGCGGAGGAGTTCGCGGCCACGCTGGCGGACCGCCTCGCGCGGAGTCCCGCGTCCTCAAGACGTGTCCTCATGACAGCCCCCACTCCAAGGCGGCCCACGGATTCAGACGTCGATTTGCACGTGCCCGCCCGGCGGCAGCCGTCCTGGAGGGCACAGACACCCATTGCTTCGGTGATGGCATCGGAGCCGCACCTGCTACGGCTCCCCGCAGTCCCAGCCGGTTTGCGGCGGGCGACTTCCCGCGGACCACGCCGACGGGCGAGACGGCCGGCTGCGCGGTCATCAGCGTCTTCATGGCACCGGGTGCAGGCCGCGTACTCATCCACGGACTCGGGAGCTCCTCGCCTGGGAAAACCCGCTGCTCGTGTACTTCGCGGTCATGTGGTTCGGCGCTTTCGCCGGCACTACCTGGACTGCCACAGCGGGACGGCGGGCGCCGGCAATCGGCGTCCGCCGCCAGTGGGGGGCAGTTGTCTGCGGCCAGCAGGTCCAGAGGGGGCAGGAGTGGCTGACCTGCACCAACCGGATCTTCCGCGCGCCACCATCGACCCGCCCGTGCGACGAGTGTCGCGCCGGTCTGCTCCGCGGCCCACCAGGTGCACGCTGCTTGCTGTCCTCAGGCCACCAACACCGCTTGTCTTGGGGATGGCGGTCCGGGTCCCAGTCAGTGGCGCGCACTGTAGACCACGGTCGCCGGTTGGCCAAACCGGCGATGGTGACGACCATTGAAGGTGTTCGCATTCGGCTTGGCCCGGCGAAGGAGCCGTGTCGGACGAAGTGGACAGAGGCGCAGGCTCCTGGAGAAGCGAACGGTCCTGTTGCCTGCTGACCTGATGGTTAAGGCGCCCTTCGTTGAAACGCATCGGTGCCTGTGCCTGCATGGAAGGGTTCCGCGCCCTCAAGGAGAGTGAGAAGTCCTGTCAGTTCCGATCAAGAAGCTCCCGCCGAATGCGAAGGGGCAGGTCCGGTATCGGTTTGTGGTCGATGTAGGGAGCGATCCCGTTACCGGTAAGCGCAAGCAGATGACCCGTACCTTCGGCACGCTGAGGGAAGCGAAGGCCGAGTGCGCGTGTACAAGGTCATGGACGAGAAAGGGCTGCGGCGGGTCCGCTTGTACGACGCCCGCGCGAGTTGCTTCACGTACCTCGCGAACAACGGGGTGCCGGATCACCTGCTGGCCCGCTGGGCAGGACACACCAACGTCAAGACCACGAAGCGCTGGTATGTGAAGCCGAATGTGGAGGATCTTCGTCCGGCGGCGGATACGTGGGGAGGTCTGGCGAGCGACCCCGCCCCCGCTCACGAAGAGAGTGTGAGATGTGGGAGCGTGAGCGGGTGAGTGAGAACAACCTCGAAACCCTGCAGTACCGCTTTGACGGGCCAGAAGACGCGCCGGTCCTGATCTTGGGACCCTCCCTGGGTACCACCTGGCACATGTCGTAGAAACCGTCCACGGGCGTCCAGTTGATCCAGGGTGATCGCGTAAGTCCAGGTCAGAGCCCTGTGATGTGAGTGCGTCCGCGGGGTTGGTGACCCGCCCGTGATCGCTTGTGATCGCTCGTGACAGGTGAGGACCCCCGTCGGATCGCTCCGGCGGGGGTCCTGCGTAGACGGGGACCTGATACGACGACGCCCCGCTGGCTTGCTGCGGCGGGGCGTCGTCGTGCAAATACTCCGTTGATGTTGCGGGCGTCAGGCGCTCAGGCCGGGCGGGTGTCAGTCCGAGAAGTCGAGGCTCTCCTGCCCAGGGCCGGGGGTGCGTCGAGACTTCCGCGGCGGTTTCGGTTCCTTGGTTGCGTAGGCAGGTACGGGCAGGATGCCCTCGCCCCGTAGGTCGTCGGTGCTGATGAGCGGGCCGCTGCTCACGGCGTCCAGCAGCCGGGCCTGTCGGGGTTCGAGGGCTACGAGGAGCCCGAGCGCGTTGATGAGGTCAATCAGGTCAACGGTCCACCGGGCAGGCCAGGTCGGGGGCAGGATGTCGTTCAACGGGGTCTGTCGTTCCACGTCTGGCTTGCGCTTGCGGAAGCTGAACCACTTGCGGATCACCTGCACCCCGCCGATCCGATAGTCCCAGACTTCCGGCGCCACCGGACGTATGCAGCCCTTGCCCACCGTGAGGGTTCGCGTGGACGCGTCGTAGGAGATGTCCTCAGGTAACCCGTCGTGCTCTCCGATCACGACGACGCATTCCGGTTGTTCCTCCCGGGGAAGCCTCGGGGGCGAGCCGGGTGAACTGTCGTGGTAGGAGGCGAAGCGCTGGCCGTACGTGTGGATCCACACCGTGCGCCTGCCCACTTCCACGAGCTCCGCCCATAGAGCCGGGTCACGGGTTATAGGGATACGGGCACCGCGCTCGGCGAGGTTCGCGGCGAAGCGGCGAGTGTAGCCGCTGTGGCCGGCTGTTCCCGCGATGTACGCGAAGAGGTCCTCGGCGGTGACCGTCACGCCGTGCGTCTTGGTGAGCAGCCGCAGCAGGCCAGGGGTGACGTTTGGTTCAGCCTGGTGGGGGTGGCGGTAAAGAGGGGCGACGCGGCCGCCTTCGGTGCCTTTGAAGTGATGAATGTCGGGCAGAAGGGCGGTGAAACTCACCGCCGGCCCCGGACGGCCTGATTCCGTGTGGAGTTCGGACAGGTAGATCTGACGCTGGTCGTTGTGGGCGAACCACAAGGCCGGCCGCGGTCGGTCGATCACTCTTCGGTCCGCGATGATGTACTGCCGGTCGAACGTCATCCGTCCGTACTTGACGATGACCGGAACCCTCCCTTTCTCTGCGGCAAGACTGCCCGTCTCCTGCTGGCCGGGCAGTGGTGGTTCCAGCTTGTCTGGACGGCGGTCTCCGGTGCTCTTCATTAGCTCCGCTTTGGCGTCTGCCGGAGCCTGGATGAGCCTGTGCCAGCGCCTCTCCAGAACGTCCCGGCTGGGTGAGACGGGCCAGTTGCGGTTGTTCTTGTTGCCGGAGCTCGTCCAGGGCAGCAGGGCGTCCACCGGTGGCATTGCCGACCACTCGGAGTCGGACGTGACGTGAAAGGGTGCGGTCCACTGTGTGGGGCAGAGCTGCCAGGAGGTCCCTCCGCGATGGCCGTCGAGGCCAAGCCCTTCCAGCCAGTCGAACTTCTCCTCGCGTGTGCCCGCGGGGACGTCGAGTCGCCAGACCCGCGCCGGTGTACCCGCGTCCGGGGCTCCATGGCGGACGAAGACGGCGATACAGATCTCCCGCTTGACATCCTGGAAGACACGGGTGCGAGTGTCGGAGTAGGCGCCCTCGGGGGAGAGACCGATGACCCAGCCCTCGTCGGCGACCTCGCGCAGGTAGTGGCGCATGCCGGCCGAGCCCTCGCTGTCCAGGTATCCGGAGTTGGTGATGAGGGCAACGATCCCGCTGGGGGCCTTCGGCGCTCCCGAGGCGGTCAACTGGTCGAAGACCTTCCAGGTGGACCACGCCCAGAAGTAGACGTAGAGGTTGTCGAGGGCGTATCCGACGCGTCCGTTGTCCTCTGGGTGGAAGCGGGCGAGGATCGGGCCCTGGCTGTTCGGGTTGCCCTCGGTGACCCAGCGTCCGACGCCCGACTGTCTCGCACCCCGCAGGTAGGGCGGATTGCCGATGACCACCATGACCTTTTCGTCCGCCTTGATCTTGTTCGCCATTCGGCGGTGGCGGGCGATCGCCTCGTACATGAAGCCCAGGTGGTGCTCGACGGCGGGATCGTCGAGTGTGTCGGCCACCAGAAGCCTCGGCGGGCGACGCGTGATGTCGGCGTCGTGGGACCGGAAGGCGTGGTGCACACGGAGTTCGGCGACGGCGTACGGCCCGGTCTGTTTCTCCAGCCCGAACAGTCGGCCCGAGAGTTCCCGGAGAAGCCCGGACTTGAGCGTCCTGCCGTACTTCAGTGACAGGGACTTGGCGACGTGGTCGATGATGTTGATGAGGAAGGTCCCGGTGCCCATGGCTGGATCGACGACGGTGACGTCCTCGCTTCCGTACCCGTCTTCCTGGCCGAGCCGGTCTCGCAGCACCTCGTCGGTGAAGCTGACCATGAAGCGGACGACCTCGCCGGCCGTGTAGTAAGTACCCGTCCGCCGTCGCAGTTCCGGGTCGTAGGCGCTCAGAAAGCCCTCGTACAGGTGGAGGTAGGCGTCTCCGGTCTCGTCCTTGAACATCTCGGGGTCGACGGCCGATAAGACGTCGATCAGCGGGTCGATGATGCCCCGCAGATCATCGAGGGCGTCGTCCGTCAGCACCGCGAGCGCCTTGCCCATCAAGGAATGCCGCTTGCCCAGTCGGATTGCGACCTCGGGGAGCGTGAGCCTGCCCAGATCAATGTGCTCAAGACGAGCCAGCAGCATGGCAAACGTCAGCGTCTGACTGTATTGGTCCGCGAACTCCTCAGGGCGAGCGTCGGGGAAGAGCAGGTCCTTCCAGTTGTCGGCCAGGATCGAGAACGCAACGTCAGCCTCCCCGTGCTCCTCGCGGATGAGGCGTTCGGTGACCTCGTCACGCAGCAGGGCGCAGATTCCCGCGATGCGCTTGACCAGTTCGTTGATGCTGTCGTGGACGATGGGCGCCGGCAGGAAGAAATGCGTGAGGGCGCGCTCGAACCCGGTGTCCGCGACGACGAGTTGCCGACTACCGGAATCAAGGTCTCCGACCAGGATTCCGGTCGGGCCGACCTGTACGCCGAAACGGTAGACCGCCCACTGGTATCCGTCGGTGTAGAGCACATTGTGGAGTGCCTTGATCTTCTCCCACTGCTTGCGGTCGTGGCTCTTCACCGACCACTTCTCCGGATTGGCCCCCGAACCCGGCTGCTTCAGCTCGACGTGCCCTATGGTCCTGCCGCCGCAGGCGATGGCGAAGTCGGGCCGGATCCCTAGTTCCTTGATGCGACTCTGACCGTGGACGATGAGCTTGAGGCGTTGCCGCGAGGCCATGCCGCGCAGCAGATGCTCCACCGGCGCGGTCAGGCTGTCCTCCTTACTGCTGACCGCCCCTGCGGGACCTTGCAGCTTGGCCCTGACCTCCTCGCCGAACTGAGCGACGAGGTTCGCGACCGATCCGGTCGTGCCCTTTCCCGCCCAGACGTCCCCTCTTGCCATCGGCCCCCCAAGGTTGCACCCACGCCGACGATCAGACCCATACAGAATGCCCATGACATCCCAAGCAGCAAACGCCAGTGGATGTAGGTTGATTGGTGACAAGTCACCAAAGACCCGCGTACACAGGTGGGTTGGAGCGTGAGCCGGGAGTGCATCCCGGGCGTGCGTCAGCGTGCGGAGCGCAATCGGTGGACGGCACGGCGATCTTGCAGGCACGCTGGGGGCGATCGCGGGAGCTGTGTGCGTGCGTCAAACGAAGCCATCATGGCTGAGGGGCTCCTGGTGATGTCCCCGCTGCTGCTCTCGGAGATCGACCACGTCGCCACGCGCGAGCTCGGCCGTGAAGCGGCGCTCAGCGCGGTCGAGGACATCCGACATTGGGTGCGACGAGGCCGTGTCGTTTGTCCGAGATCACGGATGATCATCTGGGTGTCACCCAGTCGGTGCGCGCCCGCTATCGCGACTCAGGGGCCGTAGGGGCTCCAGTGCCCGAGGAAGGGCCTGAGGTCGTCGGCTCGTGGTTCGGGGATGTCGGGCAGTCGGGGTGGTGTGTGTAATGGGTCGAGGCGCTCGACGGTGGATGCTGCCCAGCTGATCCATGCTTCGGCTTCGGTTCTGGTCTGCCCCGGAGTCATGGCCTCGACCCGCGTGCGTACGGCGCTCAAGTACTCCGTCAGTCCGGTGGCGTGGCGCCATGCCGCTTCCTGCGCTTCAAAGTGTCTGAAGCGGTACGCCTCTGCGTACTGGATGCGGGCGTCTTCCATGGCGGCTTCCCAGCGGATGCGCTTCTGGCGTGCGGCTTCGATCTCGTCGCGACGTCTGCGTTCGGCGGCTTCGCCGCGGAGGGTGACCTCCTGTGCGATCTCGGCGAGCTGGTCTTCGAGGGGGTGGCCGGGGGCGTCGGACCATTCGCTTGCCCGGTGCGGTTGGCCGCCGCTGAGGACGAAGCGGAGGCGTTCGGATGGGGTGTAGTCGAAGCGGGGGATCCTGATCCAGGAGTGCTTCTTGGCGTCGGCGAGTTCCTTCTCGGTGGCGACGTGCTCGGTCCGGTCCTGTTCCTGGAGGACGAGGAACCCCACGGTCTGGCCCTGTGCGGTGATGGTGAAGTGGGGAGACGCTCTGCGGCGGCGATGAGACGGGGGCGCGAAGCCGGTCGCTCCCGCCGAACTGGAGTGTCCTTCGGCCTCGGCAGCGGTGATCAGCGCCTGGATGAGCCGGAGAGCACGTCCTTGGACGGGCCTGGTCAGGCCCAGCGGCTGTTGTTCGTTCTGCATGGCCCGGATCACGGTGTGCGGGCGGGTGAGCCGGGCAGGCACGGGGACGGGTTCGAGGATGGCAAGGCGCCAGGCGGGGATGTCGACGAGCTTGATCTCGTACCCGCCTCGGCACCAACCCCCGTACAGCTCCTTCGTCTCCGGAATCCTTCCGGATCTGCGCGCCGCGGCGATCCGGGACGGCCACTTCTCGGAGTCTGGACCGCTGCCGGGCTTGACGATCTGGCCGCCTGCCTCTGCGAGCTCTTGCAGCAGTTGCTCCGTGAATGTCACGCGACGCTGTGGAGGAGGGCTTGGCTTTCGCGCGGAGGCCGGAGTTTCCTGCGCTCGGGGGGACGGGGGTTGCGGAGCGGCGGCCTGGGTCTTCCGCGGGCGCGATCCACGGGGAGGGTATGTGCCGTGCGCCAGGTAGTGCCGGCCGGCGCTCGTCAGGGCGACGCTCCACTGCCCACCCTTCCGGGAGACCAGGACCAGGCCGCGGTTCTGCAGTGCCTGACAGGTGGTCTTGTAGGAGCTGGTCTCCCAAACGCCGGCAGGACACCCGTCTTCCACCCACCTCAGCACCGAGAGTTGCCGCTCATTGACCTGCCGTTCCAATGGCCCGCCTTCGACTCGAGGTTGACGTACGACGGCGGCATGGTGTCAGTTCCGTTTGTCAGCGGCGGGTGCTTCGAAACCATTTCGCTCGAACGAGCGAAGGCTGCGTGGACCGTGTCTACTGGGTGTCCGTGCGGCGGCGATCTTCGCCATTGCCGCCAGCTCGGTCTCCGTGCGCTGCTGGCGAGCCAGCCCGGTGGCTTCGGTCGGGGCCTTCAGTCGCTGAGCTTCGCGCGCAAGCGTTCGTTCTCCTTCTCGAGGGTCCTAACGCGTCGTTCGAGGTCGGCTCGTGTCGGCTTCTTCGGGGGAGGTGTGGATTCTGTTGGTTCCGGTGGTTCTCCACGCAGTCCGATGGGTTCGAAGGCCACGATTGTTTGCCGGTCTTCCCCGCACTCAGAGCATCCCCTGCCGTTTGCCCCGGCGGAGGGGGGTCGGTGTACGTGTAGTGCGCCTCGGTCTCGATGACGTGGCCGCAGTACAACCGGACACGCCACCGCATGATCTCGTGGTCTGCCTTCTTGAAGGACTGCATCAGCTTCGCGACATTCTCGAACGCCTGGCGGCGACGCTCCGCCCTCGCCGGGTCTGCCCGGCATTTGGCGTTGTCCTCCTCGACCTGACGCCAAACCGACTCGCTGACGACACTCCTACACCGCCCTCACCCACACAGCAGACCGCCTTGCCATGGCTCGCCCGCTGGCCGGTCTTCGAGGGCGACGGACTTCGCCTGGCCAGCCGTCGTGGGGCCTCCGGAAGGGTTCGACGAAGGCGGCCGCGGCCTGCTACTGGTCGCCCAGCTCGCCGAGCGCTGGGGCTGCACGGCACAGCGGTGAGGGCAAGGTCATCTGGGCCGAACAGGCCCTCCCGGGCAGAGGCAGCTCCGAACTCAGACCTGTGGCGGCGGACTTGAGACCGTAGAGAGACGAGATCACCCGGGGCCAGCTCGGGGCTCGCGGAGCACGCTCAGTCGATGAGGGCGGACCTGACCTTTCGGCTCCTGTCCTTCGCGTCGCAGTCTGGAAGGTGACGTGTCGAACCACCGACGGACCGCACGAGTGAGGCTGGACTGTTCCTGCATCCCCAGGCTGGCCGCGATCTGCGAGAAGGACAGGTCGGTCCTCGTGATCAAGTCCAGGGCCTGAATCCTGCGTACACGATCGACGACGCCGGAGAAGGTCGTGCCCTCCTTGGACAGGGACCGCTGCAGTGAACGCGGGTGGAGACTCAGCAGGCGCGCGACTTTCGACAGGTCCGGACCGCTGGATCCGAGCTGTTCGCTGAGAATCGCTGCGACCAGGTCCGACATCGGCACGTGCTGGTGGCCGAAGTGCGTTTCGAGATGGTCCATCGCGATGTCGCGAAGCAGGTCGTCGCTGCCGCTGACCGGTGTCGAGAACAGTTGGCTCGGGACGCGCAGGACCGCGCTCGGACAGTCGAATCTGACCTCGGCCCCGAAGTACTTCCGGTAGGAGTTTTCCTGTGCCAGGCGAGCGTGTGGAAGCAGGACCGAACGAAGTCCGTAGGGTGCGTCGCCGTGGATGAGTGTCAGGACTCGGTGGACGATCCCGATGCCGTAGTCGATCGCCTGTGGTGATGCGTTGATGCCCGTGGTTGTGTAGCGAAGGCCGACCACGCCGGGACTTCCCAACGGATCGTCGGTTTCCTCGAGTGAGAGGGCCGGGCTGTAGACGAACAGGTACCGGCTCGCGCACTCCACAGCCTCGCCGATCGTGCGTGAGTTCTCCATGGCGATCGCCAGCGGTCCCAGCACATGCAGATCCTGTTGCGCCGCCATCCTCAACCCGAGGTCCGGAAGCGCGAATCGGCCGGCCGTTTCCTCGAGAACGCGCTCGACCAGTCGGAGACTGGCGAACGAGTTGCCCTCGGCGATCCTCGCCTCGTCGAAGCCATATGCCGCGAGGAGTTCGGGGCCCGAGCCGCCGATCTCGGTGACGAGCGCGGACAGCCCCTGCAGGGCAGAGCACCGGACAGGAAGATCGGTGTCACGCAAGGACAAATCCTTGTCGCCTCAGGGCAAGTACCGGAATGTTTCGAGGAAGCAAACTACGAGTCACGACCGAGAGGACAGCTTCTATCGAGCTGGAGCCGAAGTGACTGTCGCCCCACCCATGCTAAGCCCCGCCGACCTGCTGACACCCGAAGAGTTGGACGTCCGCTGGAGGCTCGCCGTCCGCGACCGCCTTGCCTCCATGGACCTGCGGCTCACAGGGCCGGTCAAGCGCTTTGGATCTGCTGAGGAGCTGGACCTCGGAGACCTTCTCATCACCGACTGGGTGTGCCCGCGGGTCGAAGGGATCCGAGGCAGAAACGCAGTGCGTCAGGACGATGACGCGCTGCTGCTCCTCGCCGCCAATGCCGGCCAACAGATCATCGAGACTTCTGGCGAGACCGTCATCCTGCGACCAGGAACGGTTCTCATCATGAGCACCCGCACCACCGGGCGGTTCGTCATCCCGGATCACCTGGCCAAACGAACGGTCCGGGTGCCCATGAGCGCCCTGTCCCCGTTCGACGCGGGGGGCGGTGCACCCGGTTGCCTGCTCCTGGACACGGCTCAGAACCCTTTGGCCAACCTCCTCCACGGCTTCCTCATGAGCATGGACCGTCACATCGGGCGGATGTCCGCGGCGGAGGTCGAGGGAGCGCGCAACGCCCTCCTCGTCCTCATCGCAGGCGTGATCCGTGCGAGTCGACCCCACATCGGCGACGACGAGTTCCTGCAGTTGTTCCGACGGCGGCTGGAGGACTGGATCATCGACCATCTCGCCGGTGGACCGATCAGAGTCGCCGACCTCGCTGCCGCCCACAGCGTTTCTCCGAGGACGGTCCACCGGGCCTTCGCGTCGACTGGGGACACCGTCGGGGCGGTCATCCGCATGCACCGCCTGGCAGCGGCCAGAGGCGACCTGGTGAACACGAACCTCTGCATTGCCGCGATCGCGCACCGGTGGGGCTTCTGCGATGCCAGCCACTTCGGACGGGAGTTCCGTCGAGAGTTCTCGCTGTCGCCCGGCGACTACCGGGAAGCCCACGGATGCGCCTGACCGTCGCCTCGTAGGCCGTGGCACACCCGTACCGCCCTGCGGCGCGATTCTTCTATGAGCCCTCACAGGCATTCGTGGATTCTGAGCCCGACACCACTACTCGCGAGTGTCCGACCACTCCGGGTGAACCTCCACACGACCGACGGACCATCGCAAGCGAATCGGAAGAGCACATGAATCGAGAAGACATCGAGTTCAAGGGCGAGGGCGGCGTCACCCTCCGGGGCTGGTTCTATCCGGCCAGGAACACCAGCACGCCGGCACCGGTCGTGGTCCTGGCGCACGGGCTGTCATGCGTCAAGGAGATGCACCTCGACGACTATGCCGTGGTCTTCTCCGAAGCCGGCCTCAACGTGCTCGCCTACGATCACCGGAACTTCGGCGACAGTGAGGGAACTCCCCGCCAGGAGGTCGACCCGGTCCTGCAGTACCGGGATTTCCGGAACGCGATCACCTACGCCACCACCCGCGCCGAGGTGGACGCGTCGAAGATCGGCATCTGGGGCTCCAGCTTCTCCGGTGGACACGTCCTCATGGTCGCGGCGATCGACAAGAGGGTGAAGGCAGTCGTCTCCCAGGTGCCGTTCATCACGGGTCCGCGCACCCTGAGCCGGGCGATCCGGCCGGACTTCATCCCAGTTTTCCGTGCGATCCAGGAGGGCGACCGACTCAACCGGTTCACCGGCGGAGAGCCCGCTATGGTCCCGGTCGTCGCGGCCGACCCTACGGCGCAGGCCGTGATGCCCGCGGCCGACGCCTACGAGTGGTTCAGCAAGACGTCGGCGGACCGGGCGCCCAACTGGAAGAACGAGCTGACGGCTCGAAGCATGGAAATGGTGACCGAGTACGCCCCGGGTACCTTCATCAGCCGCATCGCGCCGACCCCGCTCCTGATGATTGTGGCTGACAACGACAGGGTGGCGCCGTTCGAGTTGGCCCTCGACGCGTACGAGGAGGCCCGGGAGCCGAAGCAGATCATCGTCAAGCAGGGCGGCCACTTCGACTTCTACAGCGGCCCCGGCTTCGACGAGCTCTCCGCAGCCGCACGGGACCACTTCGTCAAGCACCTCCTGGGCTGAGCCCCCCTCCTGAGCTGCATCGACGAGCCGCACCTTCCGTCACCGATCGATCCATCAAGGAGCCGCAATGCCGTACTGGGAGATCTTCACCCCTGAGAGCGCCTTCACCCCGGAGGACAAGGAACAACTGTCCCAGAGGATCACCTCGCTCTACACGGACTACGCCTATGACCTGCCGAAGTTCTATGTCGTCGTTCTGTTCAAGGACATGCCGGCGAACACCATGTACGTCGGTGGCAAGGCAAACAACAACTTCATACGGATCCGCGTGGACCACATTGCCCGGCAGATGGACGACCCCGAGATGCGGTTCCTGTGCATGGAGGTCATCGAGGAGAAGCTGGCGCCGTTGGTCAAGGAGCGCGGCTACGACTGGGAGGTCCACATCGACGAGACCCCCATGGACCTCTGGCGGGTCCAGGGCCTCGTTCCGCCTCCGCCGGAGTCCGACATCGAGAAGCTCTGGGCCAGGGAGAACCAGCCCGTCCCCTATGAGCAGCTGGCCAGCTGATCCCCACTTCGCCCGCCGACGTGCGCAATGCCGCGTCGGCCGGCAACACCAACCTCGTGACCACTGACACTCACTCCTCGCCGGCCGCACCCATCCGCGCCACGGCCTTCGTCGGTCGCTGGCCGAACATCCCGGCCGGGGAGTTCCCCGGCGTACCCACCGGCACCTTCTCGCCCACCACGGCCACGCTCGTGAGCGGCGCCACCGAGGTGGTCCTGATCGACGCGCTCTACCTCAAGGACGACGTCCGCGACCTCGGTGACCTGATCGAGCGCACCGGCAGCGAATACACGATGGGCGCACGGCGCTCCTCACCGTCGGCTGACCGGTCCGATCTCCCACCTGCAGAAAGGAAAGCTGATCATGAGCGGACTTCTCGACGGACGGGTCGCCGTCGTCACCGGCGCGGGGAAGGGCATCGGGCAGGCCATCGCCGAACGCCTCGGCGCCGAGGGGGCGACGGTCGTCGTCTCCGACATCGACAAGGCCGCGGCCGAGAAGGTGGCGGCCGGCATCCCGGGTGCCACTCACCAGGTCTGTGACGTGCGCGACGAGCAGCAGGTCGCCGCGCTCGTCGACGCGACGGTCGAGCGGCACGGCGGGCTGCACATCATGGTGCCCAACGCCGGTGTCGGAGCTCCGTGCCCACTGCTGCAGATAGACCTCGCCGCCTGGCGTGAGGCCATCTTGGTCAACCTTGACGGTGTCTTCCTGGGCATCCGCTACGCGGCACCGGCGATCATCGCCTCCGGCGGCGGCTCGATCGTCACCCTTGCCTCGATCGCGGCGACCACCGGCTCGCCGCTGATGGCGCACTACGCCGCGGCCAAGGCGGGCGTGGTCAATCTGACCAAGACCGCCGCCATCGAGCTGCGCCCGCACGGCGTGCGGGTCAACGCATTGCTGCCGGGGTTCATCGGCACCGACTTCATGACCGCGGCGGCACCGCGCTTCGATGAGTTCGCCAGCCTGCCCGCGGGTGGATTCGACGCCCTGATGCGGCAGAAGCAGGGACGCTACGGCACCCCGGCCGAGGTCGCCGAAGCCGTGCTGTTCCTCGCCAGCGAGCGGTCATCGTTCTGCACGGGCAGCGGGCTGGTGCTCGACGGCGGCCTCGACGCCTCCCTTCTGTAAGACCGATCCCGGCCCTTCGCCCGCCGACGTGCGCGATGCCGCGTCGGCCGGCAACACCGCAACCGGAGGTACCTCGTGACCACTGACACCCACTCCTCGCCGGCCGCACCCATCCGCGCCACGGTCTTCGTCGGTCGCTGGCCGAATGTCCCGGCCGAGGAGATTCCCGGCGTACCGAATGGCACCTTCTCGCCCACCACGGCCACGCTCGTGAGCGGCGCCACCGAGGTGGTCCTGATCGACGCGCTCTACCTCAAGGACGATGTCCGCGACCTCGGTGACCTGATCGAGCGCACCGGCAAGAAGCTCACGACGATCTACATCACCCACGATCACGCTGATCACTACCTGGGCTTCGGACCGCTCCTGGAGCGGTTCCCGGAGGCGAAGGCGGTGGCGCTGCCCCACGTGGTGGAGTCCATGAAGCAGACCATGGAGCAGCAGATCGAGGAGTGGCGCATGCTGTTCGGCGACACCTGCATCATGGCGGGGCCGCTTCCGGAGCCGCTCGAAGGCGAGACGCTGTACGTCGACGGATCTCCCCTGCGCATCATCGAGGTGAAGCAGGCCGACATCCATCCCACGAGCATCGTGCACATCCCCGAGATCGACGTCGTCGTGGCCGGTGACTCCATCTACAACGAGATCCACCCGATGCTCGGCCTGTCGACGCCCGATGAGTGGCAGGACTGGCTCGAGACCGTCGACACCGTGGAGAGCCTGCGCCCGCGCATGATCGTGTCCGGACACCGCAGGCCTGACGGCGACGACTACGCGGTCGAGACCATGATCGCCCAGACCCGCGCCTACATCCAGGACTTCGCGGCTGCCTGCGAGGTCGCGAAGGATGCCGAAGAGCTGGTGGCCACCATGGTGGACAAGTACCCGCACCACGGCAACGTCTGGACGCTCCAGTTCTCCGCAGGCGCGGCGATCGCGAAGCGCGATGTTGCTGAGTGACCGAGCCTGTCACCCGAAGCCCGCACTGTTGCCTTCGCGTTGAAACGCGCCACACCACGATAGGTGACCTCACCATGAATTTCGCCTCGCTGCCCGACCGTCGCGCCGCATCCGCTCCGGACGGTCCCGCGGTTGCCGACGGGCGTCAGTCGCTCACCAATGCCCAGTTCCTGACCCGTGTCCGGGCTGCTGCTGGTCACCTTCAGGACCTTGGGATCGGTACTGGCGATGTCGTGGCGCTCAAGCTGAGGAACCGCGTCGAGTTCGTGCTTCTGATGTTCGCGGCCTGGCGGCTCGGGGCGACCGTCACCCCGGTCAATCCGAGCCTGACCGAGGGTGAGGTCGCACGGCAGCTCGACGACTCGGGCGCACGCGTGCTGGTCGTCGAGGACGGCACGACCGCCGCAGGCGTCGCCACGCTGGCCGTTGACGACCTGTACGGAGAGGCGGTGGGGTCGGGTCCGACGCCGCAGCCGGACTCGACCGCGCTGGCACTCTTGATCTACACCAGCGGAACGACGGGCGTACCGAAGGGCGTGATGCTTGACCACTCCAACATCGACGCGATGGCGGCGATGGGGTGCCAGGCGATCGAGGCCGGGCCGACCGACCGCTGCTTGCTGGTCCTGCCGCTCTTCCACGTCAACGGCATCGTGGTCAGCGTGCTCACGCCGCTGGTCGCAGGCGGCAGTGTCTTCATCGCCGACCGGTTCGACCCCGAGACCTTCTTCGATCTCGTCGAGCGGGAGCGACCCACGTACTTCAGTGCCGTGCCCACGATCTACAACGTGCTCGAGGCGCTGCCGGCCGACGTTCGACCCGACACGTCCTCGCTGCGTTACGGCACGTGCGGTGCGGCACCCGCCTCCGCCGAGTTGCCGATCCGATTCGAGGCTCGGTACGGCTTCCCCATCATCGAGGGTTACGGGCTGTCCGAAGGAACCTGCTTTTCCACCGTCAACCCCGTCGCGGGTCCGCGCCGGGCAGGCACCGTGGGGGTTGTCGTCCCGGGGCAGGAGCTCCGGATCGTCGACGAGCAGGGTAACGAGCTGGCGACCGGCATGGATGGTGAGGTCATCGTGCGTGGCCCCAACGTCATGCGCGGTTATCTCGGCCGGCCGGAAGACACGGCGAAGACGATCGTGGACGGCTGGCTGTACACAGGCGACGTAGGCCACCTGGACGCGGACGGCTACCTGACCCTGGTCGGGCGGTCGAAAGACATGATCATCCGTGGTGGCGAGAACATCTACCCCAAGGAGATCGAGGACGTCCTCACGGCTGACCCGTCTGTCCTCGAGGCCGCCGTCATCGGTGTGCCTGACGACAAGTGGGGAGAGGTGGTAGTCGCCTACGTCCAGCCGCGACCTGGTATGACTGCCCACCCCGCGGCTCTGGAAGCGCTGACTGCGCAACATCTCAGCGGCTACAAGCGGCCGACGTCGTTCTTCGTGGTCGACGACCTCCCCAGGAACGCCGTCGGCAAGATCGACAAGCCCTCCTTGCGGGCCGCTCACGCCGCAGCCCTGTCATCCCACTGACCGCCGGTAGTTCGCTGGTCATTGAGGGCTCGCCCTCTTCGAAGGTCGGGTGGCCCGAGGGGCGATTCCCTCCCGCCACCCGATCGTCCTCGGTCGCAGAGGCCGGCGTGACGCTTCAGGGGCTTGCTCGTGTGGGGGTTGGAGGACCGCGAGGCAAGGGGCGGGCAGCTGGCGAACGGTTCTATGTCCCGCGCCACGTCCGACCACCGCAACTCACCACGGCCTGCGCGACCGACGACCCTGCCTGCATCTCGGCAGCGCACATTGGCCATCGCGACGCCCACGACGGGATGGCACGGAGGCGGTCAGGAGCCGGCTCACCCGACTGAGCGCATGCGAGCCGTGAGGCCCCCGGCAGAACTTCGGCCACCGCCGACGCCCGATCGGACATGCTGTCTCTTGATCCGGATCGGTGGTGGGCCTGGGCGTGATCGCCCTCGCGCAGCCGATGGTGTCCTTGGACACCACGATCGTGAACCTCGCTCCGCCCTCGGCCCAGCGGGGACTGGGGGCGTTCGATGACAGCCGCCAGTGAGTGATTACCGCATAAACGCTCGTGTTCGGGAGTCTGCCTGCGGGTGGTCGGCTATCACGAGGGCTTCGATGCCCTGGATGTTTCATCGAGGGCCTGGCTTGAGGACGCCTGGTCTCCCGACAGCGGCGATCCAGCGGCAGGCGTCCGGCGCCGCGGCCCGGCGGGATCGGCCGAGCCCTCGGTAGGCACAGTGCACGAGATCGTCACCTGTGTCGATCCATGGCCGATAGCGATGGCGCACCGGAGCGCCGAGCGCCGCCGGGAGGCGTGGGTTCGAACTGCCGGAGCGAGGCAGGCGCACCCAGGAAGGTCTGGCAGGCCGACCATCCCCAACTCGACATCTGGGTGCTCGACTTCTCCGGGAAACCGGGGCACCCGTGGCTGGCCGAGCACGACGTAGACGTGATGGGAGAGAGCCGACGTCGTTCGTCAGCCTGCGGTCGCGGACCGGTGGTCGGTGCCCAGCATGGCCAGCACCAGCGTCGCGTAGCGGCGGCCGAGGCTGACGGGTGTGTGGTGGCCGCCGGGGGCGTACCAGCGGCTGACGTCGACGCCGAGGGAGAGTACCGCCAGCGCGACACCGTCCGGGTCCTCGGTGCGGAACGCCCCGGACGCGATGCCGGCCGCGATCTCGTCGAGCACCACTTCCTCGGTGCGGCGGCGGAGCTGGAGGATCTCGTCACGGTGGTCCGGCGCGAGTGCGCCGAGCTCGTACTGGACGACGCGGGCGAGCTGGTGGTGGCGGGCGTGCCAGGCGGTGTAGTCGTGAACCAGCGCCCGTAGCCGGCCGACCGCCGTCACCTCCTCCCTCAGGGCGCGTTCCACTGCGGCCAGTGCGCTGCGGTGGCCGGCGAGGCTGATCGCATAGAGGAGGTCTTCTTTCGTGCGGTGGTGCGCGTAGACGGCCGACGGGCTCATCCCGGCGGCGGCGGCGATGTCGCGTGTGGAGGCGCCGTGGTAGCCGCGGGCGGCGAAGGCCGTGAGCGCCGCCTCGAGGATGCGCCGGGAGCCGGGGCCGGCCTCGCCCCACAGGTCGTCGGTTGCGCTGGTTGTCACGCGCCCATTCTTGCGGATCACGTCTGTAGGTCTGCTCAGCTGATGATGAGGCCGCCGTCGACGGTGAGGGTGGTGCCGGTGACGTAGCTGGAGGCGTCGGAGGCGAGGAAGACCACGGCGGCGGCGAGTTCCTCGGGTTCGCCGGTGCGGGGAAGCGGGATGCGGCGGACGATGTCGTCGATGATGTCGGCCTCCTGGCGGGCGGTCATTTCGGAGGCGAAGTAGCCGGGGGCGAGGGCGTTGACGCGGATGTTCTTGCGGTGGCTCCACTGGGCGGCCAGGTCGCGGGTGAGACCCAGCAGGCCCGCCTTGGAGGAGGAGTAGCCGGCCTGTGGCAGGCCGGTGTTGACCAGGCCGAGGGCGCTGGCGATGTTGACGATGGAGCCGCCGCCGGTCATCACTCGGGCTGCCGCCTGGGCCATCCAGTAGGCACCCATGAGGTTGATGTCGATGATGCGCCGGAAGTGCTCCGGTGTCTCCCGGCTGGCCGGGACCGCTTCGGCCACGCCGGCGTTGTTGACCAGGACGCCGACGTGGCCGAAGTCCGCGGCGGCCGCCGCGACCGCGTCACAGTCGTCGGGCGAGGAGACGTCGGCCTTGACGCACAGGGCGCGGCGGCCCGTGGCCTCGACGAGGCGGGCGGTGTCGGCGAGCCGGTCGACGCGTCGGGCGGCCAGGACGACGTCGGCCCCGGCTTCGGCGAGGGCCTGGGCGAAGGCGACGCCGAGGCCGGAGGAAGCACCGGTGACGATGGCGACACGGTCGTCGAGACGGAAACGGTCGAGGATGTTCACAGGGGCTCCAGAGAGGTCAGATGGACAGGCCGCCGTCGACGGGCAGCACGGCACCGGTGATGTAGCCGGCCTCCTCAGAGGCTAGGAAGGCGACAGCTGCGCACATCTCGCTCGGGTCGCCGAAGCGGCCCATCGGGATGCCGGCAGTCAGCTCGGCGCGCTTCTCGGCGGGGACGGAAGAGACCATGCGGGTCTCCGCGTTGGGGGAGATGGCGTTCACGGTGACGCCGAAGCGGGCGAGCTCTTTGGCGGCGGTGCGGGTGAAGCCGATGATCCCGGCTTTGGCGGTGGCGTAGTTGGCTTGGCCGATGTTGCCGTGCAGACCGGAGTAGGAGGTGACGTTGACGACCCGGCCGTACCTCTGCGCGCGGAAGTGGGGGACGCACGCCCGGGTGAACCGGAAGGCGCCGCCCGCGTGAACGGCCAGTACGGCGTCCCAGTCGTCGTCGGTGAGCTTCCACAGGACGCCGTCGCGCAGGATCCCTGCGTTGTTGACCAGGACGTCGACGCGGCCGGTCTCGGCCAGCGCGGTGGCGACGACACGCTCCGCGTCGGAGCTGGAGGTGACGTCCGCGGCCACCCACAGAGTGTCCAACTCCTTCGCCGCCGCGCGGAGTTCGTTCTCGTCTCGGTCGACCAGGACCACGTCCGCGCCTGAAGTGCGCAGGTGGCGACCGAGTTCGAGGCCGATGCCGCGGGCTGCGCCGGTGATGATCACGGTGTGGCCGGTGAAGTCGAAGCTGAGGTTGCCCATCGGGCGCTCCAATCCGGAAGACGAGGTGCCCAAGGGCCTTACAGGCCGAGGTCGCGGCCGATGAGTTCCTTCATGATTTCGTTCGAGCCGGCCCAGATCTTGGTGACACGGGCGTCCTGCCAGGCTCGGGCGACCCGGTATTCGTTCATGTAGCCGTACCCGCCGTGCAGTTGGACGCAGGCGTCGAGGACCTCGTTCTGCACCTGGGCGGTCCACCATTTGGCCTTGGCCGCGTCCACCGCCGAGAGCCGGCCCGTGACGTGGGCGGCGACGCACTGGTCGACGAAGGCCTGGGTCACCTCGATCTGGGTGACCATCTCGGCCAGCCGGAACTTGTTGTACTGGAAGGAGCCGACGGACTGGCCGAAGGCCTTCCGCTCCTTCACATACTCCAGCGTCTCGTCCAGGATCTGCGCGGCGTGGGCCAGGTTGAGCACGGCGGCACCGATCCGCTCCTGCGGGAGCCGCTCCATCATGTGGATGAACCCGCGGTCGACTTCGCCGATGACGTTGGCGCCCGGGACGCGCACGTCGTGGAAGAACAGCTCGGCGGTGTCGGCTTCGTGCTGACCGACCTTCTCCAGCTTGCGCCCGCGCTCGAAACCGGGCATGTCCGTCTCCACGGCGAACAGCGTGATGCCCTTGGCGCCCTTCTCCGGGCTGGTGCGAGCGGCGACGACCACGAGGTCGGCGCCGAAGCCGTTGGTGATGAAGGTCTTGGAGCCGTTGAGGGTCCAGGTCTCGCCGTCGCGCACGGCCGTGGTCCGCAGGGCCGCAAGATCGGAACCTGCCGAGGGCTCGGTCATACCGATCGCGGTGACCAGCTCGCCCGCGCAGAACTGCGGTAGCCAGCGCTCACGCTGCTCCTCGGTGGTCAGCTCGACCAGGTAGGGGGCGACGACCTCGCAGTGGATGGTGAACGAGGAGGCGAATGCCACCGACAGCCTGGCGAATTCCTCGTGCAGAACCGCGGTGAAGCGGTAGTCGCCCGCCTCGCTGCCGCCGTACTGCTCCGGTATCAGCAGCCCGAGCAGTCCTTGCTGCCCAGCGGCCTTCCACGCGGCGCGGTCGATTGCCCGCTGCTGGATGAACTCCTCCTGGCGCGGCCGCAGCTCGCGCTCCACGAATGCCCGGACGGAGGTCCGGAAGGCCTCGTGGTCGGCATCGAAGACAGTACGGCGCACAGGAGCTCCTCGTCGCTCGCCGGAAAGAGGAAGTAGGAAGTAAGCGAGTGCATAGTAACTATGCGAGTGCTTAGTTTTCTTAGGCGGGTCGATTCCGTCAACCCCGTCTGCGAGGCAGGCGGACATGACGTATGCCACGGGGGTCCTCCATCGCGCGCAGTGGAGTACGCCGGCGGTTCCCCCATCAACTCCCCGCACATCAACCGTGTTGGCGGGTCTGGTTGAGCGGGGTGACGGGCGGCCATGCCCGCAGGCAGGCGCGGATCGGTGGCGTGCTCGTGCTCGCTCCGCAGTGCGGCCGAACGTCTGTATGCGATTGCCTCGGTCGCCGAAGGCGCCGGAGGACGGCGGGCCGGGGCGAGGCGCTCACCGAGGTACCCGAACCAAGACGAAAACGGGCAGGGTCGTCTGGCGCGGACGTACCACGGCGAGGCGCGATCGTCCTATGGGGTACCTGTTTCGGGTGGCTACCTTGCGGACGTAATCCCTGTTCTGCCGGAGCTTGAGAGCCGCTCGCCCGGACAGAACCCACCGCCAGATCTCCGAGAAGAGCACTCAGATGCCCGAAGCCGTGATTGTGTCCTACGCCCGCTCGCCGATCGGTCGGGCGTTCAAGGGGTCGCTGAAGGAGATGCGCAGCGACGATCTCGCCACCCAGGTGATCGCTGCGGCGCTCGCCAAGGTTCCGGGACTCGACCCCGATGAGATCGGAGACCTGATCCTCGGCTGCGGTCTGCCCGGTGGCGAACAAGGCTTCAATATGGCGCGCAACGTCGCGGTCCAACTGGGCTACGACAACCTGCCGGGCACCACAGTGACGCGTTACTGCTCATCGTCGCTGCAGACGACGCGGATGGCCTTCCACGCGATCAAGGCAGGCGAAGGTTCGGCCTACATCTCGGCGGGCACAGAGGCCGTGTCCCGGTATGTCAACGGCAACTCGGACTCCTGGCCGGACACGCAGAATCCCGCGTTCCGCGTTGCTCAGGCACGCTCGGCCGCCAGGCAGGCGAGCCACGAGGCTTGGACCGACCCGCGCGAATCGGGAGTGGTACCCGACGTGTACATCAGCATGGGTGAAACCGCGGAGAACGTTGCCTCCCTCACGGGCATCAGTCGCGAAGAGCAGGACCGGTGGGCGGTTCGTTCGCAGCACCGAGCCGAGGAGGCCATCGCGCGCGGCCACTTCCGTAAGGAGATCACCCCCATCACCCTGCCCGACGGCTCGATCGTGACCGAGGACGACTGCCCGCGGCCCGGGACGACGCTCGATGCGGTCTCCGCGCTCAAGCCGGTCTTCCGTGAGAAGGGCTCCGTCACCGCCGGCAACTCGTGCCCGCTCAACGACGGAGCGGCGGCCCTCGTCATCATGTCCGATGTCCGGGCGCGTGAACTCGGCCTGCAGCCGCTGGCCCGCATCATCTCCACCGGCGTGACCGGCCTCTCACCGGAGATCATGGGCCTCGGACCCATCGAGGCCACCCGTCAGGCACTCGACCACGCAGGCCTGACCATGAGCGACGTCGATCTCGTCGAGATCAACGAAGCATTCGCCGTGCAGGTGCTCGGCTCTGCACGGATGCTGCAGATCGACGAGGACAAACTCAACGTTTCAGGAGGGGCCATCGCATTGGGCCACCCCTATGGGATGACCGGAGCGCGGATCACCGGATCGCTCATCAACAACCTTCAGACCCATGACAAACAGATCGGCCTGGAGACGATGTGCGTCGGCGGCGGGCAGGGCATGGCCATGCTGATCGAGCGGCTCGCCTAGGGCGTAGCCCGTCGGTCCCGGCACGCGCAGAGATCCATACAGTCGCGCGACGCGGCCGGATCGACCGCGGCCGCCTCAGGCCGAACTTTCGCCGAAGCGGGCCAGCGCAGCCTCTACGCAATGCCTGGACCGAGCGAGGAACCGAGAAGCCGACTTCTCCCGGGCTCACCACCTCAGCCGGCCCGCACGCTGCTGCTCGGCAGGTACGACACCGAAGGCCGCTTGCGGTACGTCGGCCGCACCACCACCCTCGCCCAGGCGGCAGGTGCTGCGGTCGTCGGCCTGCTCGCTGCGGGGCGGCGCGGTCATCCGTGGACACGCTGGTTGTTCTCTGCCGGGTGGGGCAGCCGGGAGACGCTGAACGTCACGCTGGTGGAACCCGAGCTGGTGGTAGAAATCGGCGTCGACGTCGCCCGCGACGCCTCCGGCCGGTGGCGCCACCCCGCACGCCGGCACCGCGCCCGCCCCGACCTCTCTCCCACCGGCATCGCCCCCTGTAGCGCGCCGCTTCGCATCAGGCCGTCAGTGAAGGCGGGGGCGAGGGCGAGCGCTGGCTGCTACCTGGGGGCGGCGTCCGGTGACGTCCCCGCCCGGGCCGTCGGGCAGGGCGATGCGAGCGGTGACGCGTTTACCGACCGGCTCCCGCTGAACCTCGCAACGAGGCAACGGCAGACCTTGCGAGACGGAACAGCCGCCGAGCTTGTGCGCTCACTGCCCGTACGCCCGGTCGTAGAGGCTCCGCAGCTTCGGGGTGGCCTCGGCATCGCCGTAGCACACCGGGACCTTGCCGTCCTTGGCGTAGACGAGGTAGGTCTGGCCGACAGCGAACTCCTGGCCGAATGACTCCAGTTGTCCTTCGTGGGTGTTGTCGAGCCGGACGGTGGAGGCGTCTTCGCCGCGGTACCAGTGGTCCACTCGGAGGGTGACCTGGTCGCCGTCGACGGAGGTCGCGGTGCCCTCGAAAGCGGTCCTGTACTGGCGCAGGGTGGTGACGTCGAGTTCGGCGCACCCTGTGGCCGGGCCGCCGCCTGTGTCCTGCTGGACGGTCAGGACCAGCGGGGCGGCCACGGCCGGAGGAGTGTCGCGGGTCGCCGTGACTCCCCAGGTGATGCCGGCTCCCACCGTGAGCACAGCGGCGGCTGCTGCGGCCAGCAGCAGGGGGCGGCGGGGGCGGTCCGATGTGCGGGGGGAGGTGCGGACTGCGGTGTCGGCGGTCATGGTGGCCTCCAGGAGACGGTTGATGTCGGGCTGGGGAGCATCAGAGGTCCGCGCCGGGTCGATGGCCCTCATCCGGGCCAGCAGTTCTTCGTCGTTCACCGGTTGCTCCTTCCTTCACCCGTCTCATGTCCGGCCTTGTCATCATTCTTTCGGTCAAGCAGAGCGGCGAGTTTCTTCTTTGCCCTGTGCAGGCGAATGCTGACGGCGTTGGCGGTCAGTCCGGTCACTTCCGCTATTTCGCGCGAGGTCAGCCCCTCCCATGCCCAGAGCAGCACCACCTCACGGTCCAGGGCGCCGAGTGTGCCGAGTGCGGCGTGCAGTTCGGGGTGGTCGGCTTCCCCGGGCTTTGGCGGCGGGGCGGTACGGGTCAGCCGCTCCACCAGCCGGAGCCGGCGCCCGTCCGCCCGGCGGACGTTGGACAGGCAGCCGCGTGCGACGCCGTAACACCAGGGCAGCACGCCGTCGAGGTCGGTCACGGGGCCCTTCCCGAGCCCGGGCACGTCCTCGAGGCGGCGCCAGAGCACGAGCATCGTCTCCGCGAGGATGTCGTCCACCGCGTCGGCGTCCGCCCGGCGCAGCAGATACCGGTGCAGCGGCTCCGCCACCGCGCGCGCCAGCGCATCGAAGCGGGCTTCTCGGGCCCGGGCAAATTCCTGCTCCAGCATGGATTCCACACCCCCACCTGTCCGGCCGGGGCCTGTTCCTTTCATCGCCACGGGCACTGTACTTACCCAGCCCAAGGGAGGTCCGTCGCGCCGACCGAGGCGACGACCCCATCCCTGCCGTCCCGGCCTGCGAGGTCCGGCACGGGCAGGTCGGCCACGACCCTTCGCGCGCGTCCTCCCAGAGTTAGAAGCCGCTGCGGCAGAGATCCTCTACAACGCCGCCCAGCGGGCGCGGGCATGACCAGGGGCTGCACCGCGTCCCCGCCCGGACTTCGCGGCCGGACGCCTGCCGGCGGCGGACGACGGCCGTTCACCCCGCGAGCGGATCCTGCACGTCTTCGACCAGCTGGAGGAGCAGGCGGGTCTTCCCGAGTTCCGGGGCTGCCGGTACCTGGCTGTGCAGATCGAGCTCAAGAATCAGGCCCACCCCGCGAGCCGGGTCGCCCACCGGATCAAAGCGAACCTCACGGACTTCTTCCGTTCCGAGGCCGAACAGGGCGGCGCGAGCGATCCCGACCTGCTGGCCCGCCAGCTCATCCTGGTCTTCGACGGCGCCAGCGCCCGCGCGGGCATCCAGGCCGACAACCTGACCGGGCTCATCGCACCCACCGTGGCCAACCTGCTCGATGCGGCAGGCATGCACTGACGCATCCCCTTTCGAGCAGGCGCCGTGACCGTGCCCTCCCCAGGCCGATGGCTTCCACCCCCGATTCCCCGCAATCGAGGGGAGCCCGGTGGCTGTTAAGGGTGTTGACGGGCGTGCCGCGCGCCGGGAAGACCGTCGTCTCGTCGACATCAGCGCCCAACAGCAGGTAAGCGGTTTCCCAGGACCTCATGCAGTCGGCCTGGACCGCTTGGCCGCATCACCCTCGGCCTCGACGGCTGGCCACGGTGGCGTAGCCCTACACCTGCAGTTGGAGCGTTCAGGCGTGCCGTAGTAGCCCTTGAGGCCGGAATCGGCGACCGCCGTGCGGATGGCACCCTCGCGTCTCCCCTGTGCGCTGACCCTATTTGCTACGGATGGCAACCTCAGCCTTGCGCTCGGAAACCGACCGGTTTATGATGATGGAAACCGGTCGGTTTCTCAATAAATCCAAGGCCTGGTCCGTGGTCACGCCCCCCTTCGGGCGGGCCCTGTCCGAATCACCCGTCCGCAGCCGTTCAGACAAAGGGAAACTGACGAGATGCCCAGCTCAGAGCCACGTCCCACGATTCACATCCCGGGAACCACCAGCCACACCATCACCCCGCGCACAGGGCGTCGCAGCAACGAGGGAACACTGCGCTACCTCAAGGCGGGCACCGGTGCTCCCGTGGTCCTGCTGCACACCGTGCGCACCCAGGCCGAGCACTTCCGCTCCCTCATCCCCCTGATCTCGGACCAGTACACCGTGTACGCCCTCGACCTGCCGGGGATGGGCTACTCCGAGATCGTGCCCGGCGCCTCGTACGATGAGCCGGCCATGCGCGCGGGCGTCAAGCGGCTCCTGACCGAACTCGACCTTCACGACGTGACCCTGGTCGGGGAGTCCATGGGGGCGGTGCTCGCCCTGACCACCGCGGCCGACCTGCCGGAGCGGGTACGGCGCGTCGTCGCGGTGAACACGTACGACTTCCCCGGCGGGATCGCCCGCTCCAGTCTCCTCGCCCGTGTCGTGGTCGGCGGTGTTCTCACTCCAGGGGTGGGCCCGGTGATCGCCGGGGTGGAACCCAAGCCGGCCCTTCGCAGGATCCTGCAGGGCGGGCTGGTCGACAAGACCGCTCTGCGGGCTGACTACGTCGACGAGCTCCTCCAGGTGGGCAGCCGCCCCGGCTACCCGGCCGTCGCCCGGGCCGTGTACCAGAGCCTGCCCAGTCTCATCGCCGCCCGCTCGCGCTACCCCGAGGTCAAGGTGCCCGTCCACCTCGTCTACGGGGAGCAGGACTGGTCCCGGCCCTCGGACCGGCAGGCCGACAAGGAACTGCTGCCCGCCGCCGACTTCACACAGGTGCCGGGAGTAGGCCACTTCATCGCTCTGGAACGGCCCGGCATCCTCGCCGATCTGTTGAGCGCGGCGGCGTGACCGCTGCCCGACGTCCTGGCACGCAGAGGAACGGTGCAGAACCGGAGCGCCGCCGAGATCATGTGGCAGTGGGGCGCATCGTCGGCGATAGTGGCTGATCAGAGGTCTGGCCTGATGCGCATGGCGCCACCTGGGCATCGCCGCCGAGCGGGCCCGCAGCGTCACTCCTCGGACGGACGGAAGGCAACGACGTTGTCTGGGACCTGCGAGCGGGGCGCCGACTGGCTCTGCTGGTCGGTGAGGACCGCAGCGGCGAGGCTGAGCCGGGTGACCAGCTCCCGCAGCTCCTTGATCTCCCTTCGCTGGTTCGAGACGGTCTCCTTGAGCTTGACCACGGACTCGCGTAGTCGGCGCTCCGCCTCGGGGACCTGCTGCGCTTCGGTGCGTACCCGCTCGTAGAATTCGTTCTTCAGATCCGCGTGCCGCTTCATCAGGGCCATGCGGTGGACGTCGGCCTCGACGGCGAGGGCCGCGATGGTGAGACTGCCGTTGGAGGCGGTGGCCTGCCCGGCCAGGAGGCGGTCCATGGCCTCGCGGATGCGCGTGCGCTCGTCGGTGGGTTGCTCGGTCATCTCAGGACCTCGGCGGTGGCGGCGGCCTGGCGGAGCCGGGCGGCGTTGGCCCGCAGCCGGTTGCCGATGTGCATGGGTGCGTGCGCGGCGAGCTGGTCGATCTCGTCGGCGCGATCACGCAGTTGACTGGCGTGAGTGTCGGTGCGGGCCATGTTTGCGCAGCCTGCCCGGCAGTCGAGCACATTCGGCGAGGTCGCGTTCGGTGCGGGAAACGAAGCGCACGAACACCAGCAGTTGGCTCCAGTAGTGGTCGGCGGAGGAATGGCTCGTCCACCGACGCGACTGGGCAGCATAGAGCGCGGCCAGCGAGTGCTGCATACGCTCAGGGGCGGGGAGCTTCGCGAAGTCGAACTCCTTCTTCTCGCCGGCCTTGTTGCCTACCCGTCACTACCAGTCCGTCCCGGGGTTGCGGCGGTTCGGTGCGGTGGTCGGCCGGCGGTAACACGGCCCTCCGTCCCCGCCCGCTCATCTGGTCACCCCGAGCAGCGTGTCGACGTCCTGGATGCCGGCCGTCTCCCGAGCCAGCCGAGTGAACACGTCGTCGATGCCCTCGCCTCCCGAGCCCTGGCCGTTGGTGATCTCAGCAGTGGCGAGGATGGACTCCAGCTGCAGGTGCGCGACGGGCGCGAGGTAATGGCGCTTGGTCACCTCCACGTCCGCGTGCCCGAGGAGGGTCTTCACCAACCACCAGGGATCGCCGAACAGCAGCGCGAAGTCCCGCCGGTCTGCCGCGGTGAGCCCGTAGCGCGTCGTGCGCTGTTGTGGTCGGTTGGGATCCAGTTCTGGGTGTTGCGTGAGGGGGGGGTGAGCGTGTTCTGCGACCCCTGAGCGGAGGTGAGATGGGGGCGGGAGGATGAGTGGGTGCTGTCCCGGGCCTGGGGTCTGACTCATGACATGTTTGACCGAGGTGTCCTGATCTCACGGTGTCGGCTGTTGGCCGGGGATGGTGCGTTGTCGGTGCCGGGCTGGCGGGGTGTGTCCCGATAGGGGCTTGCCGATTGTTGTGGCGTCCTCACGATTCTGACCACCCGACGCGGTCCGGTACCGGCAACGCGACGCGCCGTCGGACCGGAAAGGGGAACGGGCATGTCGAGATCGACCATGTCCAGTACGCCGCCTGCTCCGCAGACCCGCCGTCGTCGCCCTGCGGGGGAGGTGGTTTTGGGAGTGGACACGCACCGGGACGCTCATGTGGCTGCGGTGCTCTCCGTGATGGGGACAGTGCTTGCCACTGACGAGTTCCCGGCCACCGCGGCCGGGTACTGCGATCTGCTGAAGTGGGCCAGGAAGTCGGGAGCCGTGAAGCGGGCCGGGGTGGAGGGCACCGGCTCCTATGGGGCTTCCTTGTCGCGCTATCTGCTGGCCCAGGGCATAGACGTGTTTGACGTGAATCGGATGGATCGGGCAGATCGCCGTCGGCGCGGCAAATCGGATCCGCTTGATGCTCAGAACGCGGCGCGAGCCGTATTGAGCGGGCGTGCCTGCGCCCGGGCGAAAGCGGGCGACGGGCCGGTGCAGATCGCGAGAATGTACAAACTCACGAAGGTGTCGGCCGTCAAATCGCGCACGCAGGCCATCAATCAGCTCAAGTCCGTCCTGATTACTGCCGATCCTGCCTTGCGGGAAGAACTGGCCGGACTGGGCAATGCCGAACTCTTCCGGGCCTGTGCGCGGTTCGCCGACGTGAGCAGTTGCGAGGAGGACGGTGAGGAGTCGGTGCTGCAGGCCACTCGGATCACGCTGGGTCTGCTGGCTCACCGGATCGGCCAGCTCTCCGAGCAGATCCGGGAGGTGGACGTTCGTCTGGCCCGGCTCGTGGAATGTCATGCCCCGCAGCTGCTCGACGTGGTGGGGATCGGTCCGGACACGGCCGTCGCCCTGCTGATCACGGTGGGGGACAACCCGGAACGCCTGGACAGTGAGGCGTCCTTCGCCGCCCTGTGCGGGGTCAGTCCCGTCGAGCGTTCCTCCGGACGCCGGCAGTACCGTCGCCTCAACCGCGGCGGCGACCGTCAGGCCAATGCCGCGCTCCATCGCATCGTGTTCACCCGTCTACGGGTCGACCCGCGCACTCAGGACTACTACGAGCGCCGGATCAAGGAGGGCAAGACCCGGCGCGAAATCGTCCGTTGCCTCAAACGCTACGCTGCCCGGGAGGTCTTCCACCTGGTCAAACAGCTACAGCCAGGACCCCGCTTATAGGGGCTGTCGTGACAGATGAGAGGCTCAGACGGGTGAGCGAGACACCACCGAACACCCTGCAATACCGCTTTGACGGGCCAGAAGACGCACCTGTCCTGATCCTGGGTCCCTCCCTGGGTACCACATGGCACATGTGGGACCGCCAGGTCCCGGAGCTGGTCAAGCAGTGGCGCATCTTCCGGTTCGACCTGCCGGGGCATGGCGGCGCGCCCGCGTACCCGGCGGGCTCGGTCCGCGATCTCACCGACCGATTGCTCGCCACGCTCGACCGGTTCGGTGTGCAGCGCTTCGGCTACGCGGGCTGCGCGTTGGGCGGCGCGGTCGGCATGGAAATGGCGCTGCGCCACCCGGAGCGGCTCGCCTCGCTCGCCCTGATCGCCGCCTCGCCCCGCTTCGGCACGGCCGACGAGTTCCGCCAGCGCGGGGTGATCGTACGGACGAACGGGCTCGATCCCATCGCCCGCACCTCGCCCGAGCGCTGGTTCACCTCCGGGTTCGCCGCCGCCCAGCCCGCGATCACCGAGTGGGCCGTGCAGATGGTCCGCACCACCGATCCGGGGTGCTACATCGCGGCCTGCGAGGCGCTCGCCGCGTTCGACGTGCGGGCCGACCTCGCGCGGGTCGGGGTGCCGACCCTCGTCCTCGTCGGCTCCGACGACCAGGTCACCGGCCCCGCCGAGGCCCGCACCCTGGTCGCGGGCATTCCGGACGCCCGGCTGGCCGTCGTGCCCGGCGCCTCCCACCTGGTGCCGGTCGAGCAGCCCGCGGCCGTCACCGACCTGCTGGTCAGACACTTCTCCACCGCCTGGCAGCCCGCCTTCGACTCGGCCACCGGCCAGACCGCGATCCCCCCGAACCCGCTCAACCCGGTCCTGACGGCCGCGCCGCCGCAACCCGTGCCGATCGCCGAGATCGCGCCGGCCGCCCCCGCCCCCCAGTCGGGGACTCGTCCCGACCCGTACGACGCCGGCATCAAGGTGCGCCGTGAGGTGCTCGGCGACGCGCACGTCGACCGGGCGCTCGCGCAGGCCGACGAGTTCTCCGGTGACTTTCAGGAGTTCATCACCCGCTACGCCTGGGGCGAGATCTGGGACCGGCCCGGCCTCGACCGCCGCTCGCGCAGCTGTGTCACCCTCACCGCCCTGGTCGCGGGCGGACATCTGGACGAGCTCGCCTTCCACACCCGGGCCGCCCTGCGCAACGGCCTCACCCCGTCCGAGATCAAGGAAGTGCTCCTCCAGGCGGCCGTGTACTGCGGTGTCCCGGCGGCCAACAGCGCGTTCAAGGTGGCCCAGCAGGTGATCCGCGAGGAGACCACGCCGACCGAGTGAGCCGGGCGCTTCGCCCGGAGGCAGGATGGACCCATGAAGCTCACGAAGATGTCGCACTCCTGTGTCCGCCTGGAGAAGGACGGACAGACGCTCGTCCTCGACCCCGGCGCCTTCAGCGAGGAGGACGCCGCCCTCGGCGCGGACGCGATCCTCGTCACCCACGAGCACTTCGACCACTTCAGTGAGGAACGGCTGCGGACGGCCCTGGACGCCAACCCGGCCGTGGAGATCTGGACGCTGAAGTCGGTCGCCGAGAAGATCTCGACCGCTTTCCCGGGCCGGGTGCACACCGTCGGCCACGGCGACACCTTCACCGCCGCCGGTTTCGACGTCCAGGTCCACGGCGAACTGCACGCCGTGATCCACCCGGACATCCCGCGCATCACCAACGTCGGCTACCTCGTCGACGGCGGCCGGATCTTCCACCCCGGCGACGCCCTCACCGTCCCCGACCACGCCGTCGAGACGCTGATGCTCCCGGTCATGGCCCCCTGGAGCAAGATCTCCGAGGTCATCGACTACGTCCGTGAGGTCAAGCCCCAGCGCGCCTACGACATCCACGACGCCCTTCTCACGGACCTGGCTCGCCCGGTCTACGACAACCAGATCGGCGCCCTCGGTGGCGCGGAGCACCTGCGGCTGCAGCCGAGGGAGAGCACGGCACTCTGAGTGTCAGTGCCGCCCGGTAGGTTGTTGGGCATGCGCATCGCGACCTGGAACGTCAACTCGATCACCGCCCGTCTCCCGAGGCTGCTGGCCTGGCTGGAGAGCACCGGCACCGACGTGCTGTGCCTCCAGGAGGCCAAGATCGCCGAGGAGCAGTTCCCGTTCGACCAGCTGCGCGAGGCGGGCTACGAGGCGGCGGTGCACGCGACGGGCCGGTGGAACGGCGTGGCGGTGATCTCCCGGGTGGGCCTGGAGGACATCGTCAAGGGCCTGCCCGGCGACCCCGGTTACGACGGCGCCGCGGAGCCCCGTGCCATCTCCGCGACCTGCGGCCCGGTCCGCGTCTGGTCGGTCTACGTGCCGAACGGCCGCGAGGTCGACCACCCGCACTACGCCTACAAGCTCCAGTGGTTCGAGGCCCTCAGGGCCGCCGTGGCCGGTGACGCCGCGGGCAGCCGCCCCTTCGCGGTCCTGGGCGACTACAACGTGGCGCCGACGGACGACGACGTCTACGACGTGGCCGCCTTCAAGGGCGTCACCCACGTCACCCCGGCCGAGCGCGCGGCCCTCGCCTCCCTGCGCGAGGCGGGCCTGTCGGACGTGGTCCCGCGGCCCCTCAAGTATGACCACCCGTTCACGTACTGGGACTACCGCCAGCTCTGCTTCCCCAAGAACCGCGGCATGCGCATCGACCTGGTGTACGGCAACGAGCCCTTCGCGAAGGCCGTCACCGACGCGTACGTCGACCGGGAGGAGCGCAAGGGCAAGGGCGCGTCCGATCATGCGCCGGTGGTCGTGGACCTGGACGTCTAGACCCCACGACAGGGACGAAAGGCGCATCGCGCCGCCAAGGAGACATCAGCGGCCCCCTCAACGTGCCATGCGCGGACTCGGTGCGAAGTCGACCGGAAACGAGGGCCCGCGCGCCTGTGGTGCATGCGGCCGGGTGAGTGACACGCTGGACGTATGAAGATCCCTTTTCTGGGCGGCCGGAGTGAGAAGCCCGGAACCCGCGACCCCGAGGGCATCGCCGAACTCCTCTCCGAGTGCGAGCTCCTGCGCTCCCACGCGTCCCGTTCAGGTGTCCGACTGGACGACACCGCGGCCTCGTTGGAGGCGCTCGATCAGCTGGTGCCGGGCTGGCGCGACGACGAGGAGATCCTGCTCTGGCTCGGCAACGACGCCGGGCTCTACCTGGGCACGGTCATCGTGCGGACCGTACCCGGAGCGGCCTGGGATCTGCGTTCGGACGGCCAGCCCGTGATCCGGCTGGAGTCCGGCCGTGAGTTCGACGTCGTGGCCTCAGGACACGAGTGGGCCGCGAGCGGCGTGCCCGAGCTGTCCCAGCTCTACGCGGAGGTCGCCGAGGAGTGAAACCGTGGCCGTAAGTGCGGCGTAAATACGGCTTATGACCGAAAAGTGCGTGTCGTTCCTCAAGTGCGATCTTGCCTCGATAGGTTGCGGCAACCACGACACAGCTGAGAGTGAGTAGGGCTGGGTATGGCCGTCGTCGATCCGTTGATCGAACTGCGTGACGTCAACAAGTACTACGGGGAGCTGCATGTCCTGCAGGACATCAACCTCACCGTCGGCAAGGGGGAGGTGGTCGTGGTCATCGGCCCTTCGGGGTCGGGCAAGTCCACGCTCTGCAGGACGATCAACCGCCTGGAGACCATCAAGTCCGGTTCCATCACGCTCGACGGGCAGCCGCTGCCCGAGGAGGGCAAGGCCCTCGCGAAGCTCCGTGCCGAGGTCGGCATGGTCTTCCAGTCCTTCAACCTGTTCGCCCACAAGACGGTCCTGCAGAACGTCTCGCTGGGCCAGGTCAAGGTCCGGGGGCGCAAGAAGGAGCAGGCCGACCGTCGCTCCCGCGAACTCCTCGACCGGGTGGGCCTCGCCGACCAGGCCGACAAGTACCCGGCCCAGCTCTCCGGCGGCCAGCAACAGCGCGTGGCCATCGCCCGTGCCCTTGCCATGGAGCCCAAGGCCCTGCTCTTCGACGAGCCCACCTCGGCCCTCGACCCGGAGATGATCAACGAGGTGCTGGAGGTCATGCGGCAACTGGCCCAGGAGGGCATGACCATGGTCGTCGTCACCCACGAGATGGGCTTCGCACGCTCGGCCGCCAACCGCGTGGTGTTCATGGCCGACGGCCGTATCGTCGAGGACCGAGCCCCCGACGACTTCTTCACCAACCCCGACAGCGAGCGCGCCAGGGACTTCCTCTCCAAGATCCTCAAACACTGAGAGGGGGCGCGGCCATGTCCTTGAACCTCGACTACGATGGTCCGCCCCTCCCCACGGTGACGGCGACCGAGCCTCCAGGGTCGCCGCTGCCGGGTCGGGGGTCCCCCCACGGCCCTTGAACCGCAGGGGGCGGCAGTCACAGAGCCATACCCGCCCGGCGCCGGCCGGAGATCACTGCTCGCGCAGCGGAATCGACACGTACGACGGGTCGTTCGACGGCGAGGAGAAGGTCAGCTGGGCGCCGGACGGGTTGTGCTCGATGTAGAGCGGGTCAACTGTGTCGACCACCAGGGCCAGTCGGTGCCCTGCCGGGACGTCGTAGGCCGTGGAGAACAGCTCCAGGTCGACTCCGATCGGCTTCCCGGGCGTCTGCCCGTGGAAGGTGTAGGGCGCGTGGGAGACCAGCTTGCCGAGGCCGAGCGGCCCCACGTCGTAGAGGTAGGCGACGAGGGTGCCGCTCTCCTTGGTGGGCGTCACCGTGGTGTGCAACTTCGCGGTGCCGCGGACCTGTTGGGCGGTCGGGTACTTCTCCGACTGCCATACGGCGGCCCAGCGGCGGGGGAGCAGGGGGATCGACGCAACCGGGGGAGCCTGGGCGATCTGGTCGAGGATGCTGGACAGGAAGACGATCCCGCCGTCGGCGCCCGAGTCGACGTTGGTGTGGATCGTGGTGGTGCCCGAGAGGGCGATCTTCTTGCGGGTCGCGCCGACCGACTTCCAGTCCGGATAGCCCTCGTAGCCGCCTGCGGAACGGGACTTGAGCCGGACCGGCTCCTCGCGGTCGATCCCGTTGTCCGCGCCCTTGAGGTAGTGGTCGAACCAGCGCTCGGTGTCGGTCCACACGTCGTTGGGCAGACCGAACAGCCCGGTCAGCTCGGCGGTGGCGTGGTCGCCGGGGCGGAACTCCAGTCTCTTCGGGCCGGTCAGCTTCTCGTAGAAGTCCGCGTACTGGTTGGGCGCGAAGACCGTGTCGCCCCACGCGTTGGCCATCATGACCGCCGCGCCGTTCTGGTTGAGTTGGTCCACGTATGTGGCGGCCGAACGTTTCTTCCCCCAATCGATCATCTCCTGCTCCTTCGACAGGTTCGACGCGTAGAAGTTGTCGAAGATCTGCCGGAGTTCGGCGCTCTGGCGGCCGGTGACGAGGCTCGCGCCGTCCAGTAGGGCCCCGGCCTGGACGTGCTGGGTGCGGCCGGAGTAGATCGAGTCGATCAGGTCCGCCCAGCCGCTGAGAGACGCGACCGCCTTGACGCGCTTGTCCTTGGCGGCGGTGAGCAGGCTGATGCCGGCGCCGTAGGAGACGCCCGCCATGCCGATGTGCCGGTCGTCCGCGGGGGTGTTGGCGAGTGCCCAGTCGATGACCTTGGAGGCGTCGGCGGTGTCGGGAGGGCCCGCCACCTGTATCTCCCCGCCCGACTGCCAGAAGCCGCGGACGTTGTAAGTGACCACGACGTAACCGGAGTTCGCGAGCTTCTGGGCCTGGGCGAGGTACTCGACCTGCGGCAGGCCCCAGCTCGTGGGCAGGACGAGCAGCGGGTAGCGCCGGGTGCCGTCGGCTCCGGCGGGCGTGACGACGTTCGCCTTGAGGACCGTGCCGCCGTCACCGGCGATGTCGACGAACCGGATGGCGTCCGCCGCCCGGGCGGTGGGGGCGAGTCCGAGGGCGCTACCGGCGATCAGAGTCGCGGAGACGGCGCCCACGGTGGTCGTACGCAGGGCCTTGCGAGGGTGTCCCACGGGTCACTCCCTACTCGTGTCACTGCAAAGTGACCAGACGGTAACCTCGACGCTTTACCGGAGGTAACCCGTCGGTAAGTTACGTGGGAGTAACGATTGTTGTGGTGTGAATCAATTCAGGAGGCGCGGTGGGAGTTGCGTGGAGCCGCCGGGGCCGGAAGGGGGGTCTTGGCCTCCCGGGTCACGTCCGCGACCAGCTCCACGACGTCCGGCCCGTAGGCCCCGGAGTTGACCACCTTCAGCAGCAGCACGAAGGTGCTGTCGCCGTACTTGCGGGTCAACCGCTCCTGGTTGCGGGCCAGATAGCGGGTCGCCGCCTGGTTGGTGATCGCGGTCTGGCCGCAGAACAGGAAGACCGGCCGGGCGCCGTTGCTCTGGTCCACGGTGAGCCGGGCGAGGAGCGCGTACTCGGAGGTGCCGACCTCCACCCGGTAGCGCTCGGTGCCGATCTGGAAGGCGCCGCGGTCCGGGCTCGGCTCGGCGTCCACGTTCACGCGGATGCCGGGCAGCAGAGACGAAAGGTGCGCGGCCATACGGCGGTTCGAGGCCGGCCCGCCCACACAGAACTCGGTGCGCTCGCCGAAGCCCTGCCGTGCCGCGTCGTGCGGGAGGACCTGGGCGTGCGCGTTGCAGTCCTTGATGAGCGCGGCGAGCTCCAGGAGGGCGAACACGTCGTAGCGCATCACCGCGAGGTCCGGGCCGCCCGCGCCGCGGTTCACGACCAGGAGCGACTCGGAGTTGTCCGGCAGCCCGAAGAAGGCCTGCTTGCGGCGGAGCTTCCGCTTCCACAGATACGTCCGGGCGAGCCAGCCGAGCGCGGCACTGAGGCCGGCCGCCACCACGCCCAGGACGATATTGCGCACGTCGTCAGTCATGTGCGCGCATGGTAGCGGGCCGACACCGTTGGTACGTACCGGTGTTCGAAGTGTGGCATTTGCATGACACCTGACCCGAAGAGGGCTGTCGGGGCCCCGGTGATGTGGTTACGCTGCGCGGACGGTCCTGGCCTGGAGGTACGGATGCGTCGCCCTGTCGCACGGAAACTGTCGGTCCTGGCGGTCTCGGCCGCCGTGGTGTCGGTGGGGGCGGCAGCGCCGCCGCAAGCCACCTCGACACCCGAGAAAGTACCCGTCGCCGTCGGCTACGGCGGCGCCGTCTCCAGCGTCGACGCGGACGCCTCCGCCGCCGGCATCGAGGTCCTGAGGAACGGCGGCAACGCGGTCGACGCGGCCGTCGCCACCGCCGCCGCGCTCGGCGTCACCGAGCCGTACTCCTCCGGCATCGGCGGGGGCGGCTACTTCGTCTACTACGACGCCAAGTCCCGTACGGTCCACACGATCGACGGCCGCGAGACGGCACCGCTGACCGCCGACTCCGACCTCTTCCTCGAGAACGGCAAGCCGCTCGCCTTCGCCGACGCCGTCAGCAGCGGACTGAGCGTCGGCACCCCGGGCACGCCGGCCACCTGGGCCACGGCGCTGGGCCAGTGGGGCAGCAGATCGCTCGGCAACGTCCTGAAGCCCGCCGAGCGGATCGCCCGTCAGGGCTTCGTCGTCGACGACACCTTCCGCTCGCAGACCGCGTCCAACGAGACGCGGTTCCGCTACTTCCCGGACACGGCGAAGCTGTTCCTTCCGGGCGGGCAGCTGCCGGCCGTCGGCTCCACGTTCAAGAACCCCGATCTCGCACGCACCTACGCGGAGTTGGGCCGCAAGGGCGTCGGCGCGATCTACCACGGCGACCTCGGTGACGACATCGTCGACACCGTGAACAACCCGCCGGTGGACCCGGGCTCAGGGTGGAACGCGCGGCCGGGGGACCTGTCCGAGAAGGACCTCGCCGCCTACCGGGCCAAGCTCCAGAAGCCGACCAGCACCTCGTACCGGGGGCTCGGCGTCTACTCCATCGCGCCCTCCTCCTCCGGCGGCACGACGGTCGGTGAGGCCCTCAACATCCTCGAGAACACCGACCTCTCGAAGGCCAGTGAGGTCCAGTACCTGCACCACTACATCGAGGCCAGCCGGATCGCCTTCGCGGACCGGGGGCGCTGGGTCGGCGACCCCGCCTTCGAGGACGTACCGACGAAGGAGCTGCTGTCGCAGCGGTTCGCCGACTCGCGGGCCTGTCTGATCAAGGACGACGCGGTGCTCACGAGCCCACTGGCGCCGGGGGACCCGCGCGATCCCGCGGCCTGCTCGGACGGGGGCACGGCGGCTCCGACGACGTACGAGGGCGAGAACACCACGCATCTGACGGTGGCCGACAAGTGGGGGAACGTCGTCGCCTACACGCTGACCATCGAGCAGACCGGTGGCAGCGCGATCACCGTGCCCGGGCGCGGCTTCATCCTCAACAACGAGCTGACGGACTTCTCCTTCGCTCCGGCCAACCCGGCCGTTCACGACCCGAACCTGCCCGGCCCCGGCAAGCGGCCCAGGTCCTCGATCTCGCCGACGATCGTGCTCGACCGGCACAACAAGCCCGTGGTGGCGCTCGGTTCGCCCGGCGGGGCGACCATCATCACCACCGTGCTGCAGGTACTGACCGAGTTCGTGGACCGTGGACTGCCGCTCGTGGACGCGATCGCCGCGCCTCGGGCGAGTCAGCGCAATGCCGCACAGACCGAGCTGGAGCCGGCCCTGTACAGCAGTGGGGTGCGGTCCCAGCTGGAGGCGATCGGGCACTCGTTCAAGCTGAATCCGGAGATCGGGGCGGCGACAGGGGTGCAGCGGTTGCCGGGCGGGAAGTGGCTGGCGGCCGCTGAGACCGTTCGCCGGGGCGGCGGCTCCGCGCAAGTGGTGCACCCCGCGCCGTAGGGGTCCGAAGGTGCGCGGGGCTGCTCGCGCACCTACGGAGTCCCGGTGAACGTCAAGCCGCCTGCCTCCGTGTCCACCGTCACCCGGCCGCCGTCCGCGATCCTGCCGTCCAGGAGGAGGCGGGACAGCTGGTTGTCCACCTCCCGCTGGATCGTGCGGCGCAGCGGCCGGGCGCCGTACTCCGGCTGGTAGCCGCGTTCGGCGAGCCAGTCCACCGCGCTGTCGGTGAAGTCGACCGAGACGCCCTGGGCGTGCAGCAGGCGGCGGGTCCGCTCCAGCAACAGCCTGGTGATCTCACGCAGTTGATCACCCGTCAGCTGGCGGAAGACGACGATCTCGTCGATCCGGTTCAGGAACTCGGGACGGAAGTGCTCGCGCAGGGGGCGCAGGATCCGCTCCCGTCGGGCCTCCTCGTCCGAGTCCGCTCCGCCCGGCCCGAAGCCGATGCCCGCACCCCTGCGGGTGATCGCCTCCGAGCCCAGGTTGCTCGTCATCACGATGACGGTGTTGGTGAAGTCGACCGTGCGGCCCTGGGAGTCGGTCAGCCGTCCGTCGTCCAGGACCTGGAGGAGGATGTTGAACACATCCGGGTGGGCCTTCTCCACCTCGTCCAGGAGCAGCAGCGAATAGGGGTGCCTGCGGACCACCTCGGTGAGCTGGCCCGCCTCCTCGTGGCCGACGTATCCGGGCGGGGCGCCCACCAGACGGCTGACCGTGTGCCGTTCCTGGTACTCGCTCATGTCCAGCCGGACCATGCGCTCCTCGCTGCCGAACAGGGAATCGGCGAGGGCCCGGGCCAGTTCGGTCTTGCCGACGCCCGTCGGGCCGAGGAAGAGGAAGCTGCCGATCGGGCGGTCCGGGCTCGCGAGGCCCGCGCGGGAGCGCAGCACGGCGTCCGAGACGACCCGTACGGCCTCGTCCTGGCCGACCACCCGCTCGTGCAGGTGCTGCTCCAGGCCGAGAAGGCGGTCCTTCTCCTCCTCGGTGAGGCTGCTGACCGGGATGCCCGTCAGCCGGGACACCACCTGGGCGATGGCCTCCGCGGTGACCTCCAGGTGCTGGCCCTCGTCGGCCTCGTCGTGTCCGGTGGCCTCGCCGATCCGCTGCTTCAACTCCGCGATGCGATCGCGCAGTTGTGTGGCCTGCTCGTACTGCTCGTCGGCGACCGCCTGGTCCTTGTCCCGGGTCAGCTGCTCGACCTCGCGCTCCAGGGCCCGTACGTCTGTGCCCTTGGTCCGCGCGCGAAGGCGAACCCGCGCCCCCGCCTGGTCGATGAGGTCGATCGCCTTGTCCGGCAGGCGGCGGTCGGGGAGATAGCGGTCGGACAGCTCCACGGCGGCCACCAGCGCCTCGTCGGTGTAGCGGACCTGGTGGTGGGCCTCGTAGCGGTCGCGCAGCCCGCGCAGGATCTCGATCGCGTCCGCCGCGGTGGGCTCCGGCACCAGGATGGGCTGGAAGCGGCGGGCCAGGGCCGCGTCCTTCTCGATCCTGCGGAACTCCTCCAGGGTGGTCGCGCCCACGATGTGCAGTTCGCCGCGGGCCAGGGCGGGCTTGAGGATGTTTCCGGCGTCCAGCGAGCCGCCCTCGCCGCCCCCGCCCGCGCCGACGACCGTGTGCAGTTCGTCGATGAAGACGATCAGCCGGTCGGAGTTCTCGCGGATCTCGCCCACGATGTTCGTCAGACGCTCCTCGAAGTCGCCCCGGTAGCGGGTGCCGGCCACCACCCCGGTCAGGTCGAGGGCGAAGACCCGACGCCCGGTCAGCACGTCGGGCACATCCCCGTCGACGATCCGCTGTGCCAGGCCCTCCACGATGGCGGTCTTGCCGACGCCCGCGTCGCCGATGAGCACCGGGTTGTTCTTGCCACGCCGGGACAGCACCTCGATGGTCTGCTCGATCTCCTCGTCCCGTCCGATCACCGGGTCGATACGGCCCTGGCGGGCCAGGTCGGTCAGATCGCGGCCGTACTTGTCGAGGGTGGGCGTGCCCGTGCTGCGCGGTGCCTCGCCGCGGGGCTGTCCGGAATCCGGGGCCGTCTCGGGCGGCAGACCGGTGGAGGAGAACCGCGCCGAGTTCAGGATGTGCCCGGCGGCCGAGTCGGGGTTCGCCGCCAGGGCGCTCAGGACGTGCTCCGGGCCGATGTAACCGGCGCCGCGGGCCCGGGCCAGGTCGTGTGCGTCCAGCAGGGCCCGCTTGGCGGCCGGGGTCAGGGACAGCGAGGTGGGTGGCGGGGCCTCTTCCGGCTGGTGCTGGACGGGGCCGGAGCGTTCGTCGATCTCCGAGGCGAGGGAGTCGGGATCGGCGCCGGCCCGGCTCAGCAGGGTCCGGGTCGGCTCGGCGGCGAGCGCGGCGCGCAGCAGGTGCTGGGTGTCCAGATCCCGGCTGCCGTGCTCGGCGGCGTACTGGGCGGCGCCCCGCACCAGCTCCCGGGCCGGCTGGCTCAGCAGCTGGCCGATGTTGATCTGCCGGGGGCCGGGACGCGGTCCGCCGAAGAAACGGGCGAGAAACTCTCCGAAGGCGTCGTAGCCTTCCGGTCCGCTGAATCCGCTGGTCATGGCGTTCCCATCCGGCATCCCCGCGCGGGCCGGGGATCCCCTCGCTGATCGACGTGACGGGGTCGGGTAACCCGGGTGTCAGCCGGTTACACCTTCGCACGGATGGGGGAGCGGGGCACTTTCAGCGGGCGGCCGGCTTGGCCTCATGGCACAGCTCGTCGGGCGCGGCGCGCTGCACGAGGCCCTCCTCGGCCTGTGCGCCGAGGAGGGCTGCCCAGCTGTCTCTGCGACGCGGCGGAAGCCGTGGAGGGCCATCTGCTCAGCGGCCATGCTCCCGGCCCGGGCCGGCCGGACGCCGGCAGTGCCGAGACGTGCGGCAATTCGCGAAGGACGGGCGCCGGGTGTCGCGCTCTCGACCGGCGGGCTCTCGCAGGGCAGCCGCTGCGAGAACGTGAGCCGCCGCTCCTCGCCCTTGCGCGGGCAGAGTTACGCGACTCTCCGTCGACCGCGTACCTGCTCCGGCCCCTCCTGAGGAGGACCTCGCCCCTCGACTCCCGCGGGGACGCAGGTCGACTCAGCGCGCCGTCAGGACGCGTGGGCCCGCGTCCGTGATCGCCACGGTGTGCTCGGTGTGTGCCGCCCGCGAACCGTCGTTGGTCTTCAGCGTCCAGCCGTCCGGCGCCGCGTGGTACTCGTCCGTGCCGCCGGCGATGAGCATCGGCTCGATCGCGAGCACCATGCCGTGCCGCAGGGCGAGGCCCCGTCCCGGGCGTCCTTCGTTCGGTACCGGCGGGTCCTCGTGCATACGGCGGCCGATGCCGTGTCCGCCGAAGTCGTCCATGATGCCGTAGCCGCCGTCCCGGCACACCGTGCCGATCGCGTGCGCGATGTCCCCGATGCGGTTGCCCACGACCGCCGCCGCGATCCCGGCCGCCAGCGCCTGCTCCGCGGTCTCGATCAGCCGGACGTCGGCGGGGCGCGGCCTGCCGACCGTGAAACTGATCGCCGAATCACCGGCCCAGCCGCCGAGTTGGGCACCGCAGTCGATCGAGACGAGGTCGCCGTCGCGCAGCCGGTAGCCGGTGGGGATGCCGTGCACGATCGCGTCGTTCACGGAGGCGCAGATGACGGCGGGGAAGGGGGTGGTGGCGAAGGAGGGGCGATAACCGAGGAAGGGCGAGGACGCCCCGGCCTCCCGCAGCACCCCGCGTGCCACCTCGTCCAGTTCCAGCAGGGAAACGCCCACGTCAGCGGCTTTTTGTACGGCGGTCAGGGCGCGCCCGACCACCTGTCCCGCCTCGTACATGGCCTCGATAGATGTGTCTGTCTTCAGCTCCACCATGCCAATTACTATACCGGTATTAGAATGGGGGCATGGTGCGCACCCCTCTCACTCCCGAAGAACACGAACGCGGCGAGCGGCTCGGCCGGCTGCTGCGCGAAGCCCGTGGCGGCCGCAGTATGACCGCGGTCGCGGCGAGTGCCGGGATCTCCCCGGAGACCCTCCGGAAGATCGAGACCGGGCGGGCTCCCACCCCGGCCTTCTTCACGGTGGCCGCGCTCGCCCGGGCCCTCGGGCTCTCCATGGACGAGCTGGCCGGACTGTGCGAGTTGGCGGGCGTGTGACGGAAGTTCGCTCACCGGTCCGGGGCCGGGTCGGGAGGGTCCTGCTGCTCCTTTGCAAACTGGTTGTAGCCCGTTCGTAACACTGCTGGTGTTGCCTTACGGACCGGAGTGCTCCGGTCTAACGGGAGTTGAGCGATGGCAGTGGATCAGCTCCCGGGGCGGCTGCGGGAGTTCGTGGCCTACCTGGACGGCCTGCTCGCGCGCCTGGATCAGGGCGGCGGCTGGTGCGCGGTGTTCTGGCAGCGCGACCCGGACGGTATGCAAGCCTGCCTCGACGGCCGCGAAGTGCCGCCCTGGGACGTGGTCGAGTCCCTCCTCCAGGACCTTGCCGCTGAGTACGGCCCCGAGTTGGCCCACGTGGAGGCGGAGCGGGCCCGCCCCTTGCACGCCGCCGCCCAGACAGCCCACGACGCCCGCCCCGGTGGCCGGGACGCCCTCGGCGACCGCTTCGACGTCATGCTCCGCGAACAGCGCTACGCCGCGGAACGGCAGGCCGAGTTGGGCCGCCTGCTCGCCACCGCCAGAACCCAGGAGGAGGCCGACGCCATCCGTCTGGACCTCGCCTGGGCCCGCGACGACCACGAGCGCGCCGTCCGCCGCTGCGCCGAACTCCAGTCCCGGATGGCCGAGTTGGACGGCCGGTCGATGGGCGGCCGGGTCCGGGCGATACGACGGGGGCAGGTCGCGGACGGTGGAGCGTTCCGGGGGGCGTACGGGGACGGGGGCGACGCGACCGGGGCTGGCGGCCATGTGTCCGGCGGTACCGGGGGCGGCAGGCTGGCCGACGGCTATGGCGGTGGGGCTGCTGGGGTCGGCGGGGACGGAGTGGGTGGTGCCGGGGGTGCTGGGCGGGGGCTGGGCGGCTATGGCGGTGAGGCTGCTGGATTCGACCGCCACGAGTCGGGCGCCCGCGGAGCCGGTGGCCGAGGCCCCGAGTTCCCGAACATGCCCCAGCAGCGCGACACCACGTCGACCGCAGGCACCGAAGCGACCCACGGCGGACCCGCCGAGCAGTGGCCGGGCCCCGCCGAAGCGGCCCGCTCCGGGCACGCTAAGCAGGGGTCGGCTCCTGCCGGGATGGACGGCTCGGGGCACGACCCGTGGCGGTCGGGCGCTGCCGAAGAGGCTCGCCCGGGCCATGCCGTGCAGGGGTCGGCTCCTGCCGAGGTAGACGGCGCAGGGAACGCGCGGCTATGGGCGGATGCGGCCGAAGCCCCTCGCTCGGGGCACGGCCCGCAGGGGTCGGTTCCTGCCGGGATGGACGGTCCGGGACGCGCCCCACGCTGGGCGGGTGCTGCCGAGGCCGCTCGCTCGGGGCACGCTTCAGAGGGGTCGGCTCCCGCCGGCGTGGACGGCGCAGGGCACGCCCCGCAATGGTCGACTCCCACTGCTGCGGACGGTCCGGGACGCGCCCCGCAGTGGTCGGGGTCCGCCGAGGCGGCCCGTGCGGGGCGTACCCCGGAGTGGTCGGACTCGGCCGAGGCGGCCCGTCCGACGGATACCCCGCGGTGGTCGGGTTCGGCCGAGGCGGCCCGTCCGACGGATACCCCGCGGTGGTCGGATTCCGCCGATGCGGCTCGTGCGGGACGTACCCCGCAGTGGTCCGACTCGGCCGAGGCCGCCCGTCCGACGGATACTCCGCAGTGGTCGGATTCCGCCGAGGCGGCTCGTACGGGGCACACCCCGCAGTGGTCGGACACCGCCGAAGCCGCCCGTCCGGGATACCGCCCGCAGTCCGCCGCCCCCGGCGACGCAACCCGCCCCGGCCCGCACCGGCACAGCGAGGCCGACGCGTCCCGCACGACGTACGCCCCGTATCAGCAGGGTTCGCCCGCGGTCGCCCGTCCCGACCGCACGCCCCAGCCCGACGCCGAGGTCCCGCAACAGCCGACCCCCGCCGCCCAACCGCCGGAGGCCCCCGCACCCACGACGAACAAGCGCAAGCGCCGCCGTGGCAGTGCCCGTTTCGCCGGTATGGCCGAGGAGGGCGGCGCCCCCGTCGTCGTACCCCCGGCTGCCGTGCCCGATCTGCCCACCGGGCCCGTGACCAAGGGGCGCACCCCGCGCGGGGCCCGTTTCGCCGGGGCCGCGGAGGCGGCGGAGGAGCGGTCGGCACAGCGGGGCGAGGCGGCGGACGTAGCCGCTCGGAGGGAAACCGCCGACACCATCGCGACGCTGACGCGGCTGCGCGCGGAGGGCCGGACCGGTGAGGCGCACGCGCTGCTCGCCGAGGTCGCCCACTGGCCCGCCGACCGCTTTCCGCTGCTCGCCGCGGAGCTTCAGCACGCCGGGCTCCGCGCCGACTGGGCGACTCTCATGTGGGAGGCCGCCTCGCTGCCCGCCGACCGGCTGGTGGCGGCAGCCGACGCGCTGGTCGCGGCCGGGCGCGGCGCGGACGGGGAACAGGTGCTCCGGCAGGGCGTCGCACGGCCCGCGGGCGAGATCGGCACCGCCGTGCTCGCACTGGTCGCCGACGGCCGCCGTCGTGAGGTCTCCGCGCTCCTCGACGCCTACGTCCGCGTCCGCACCCCCGAGGAGGCCGCCCGCAGCGCCGAGCCCGGCCCACAGACCCTCGTACCGCTCCTCCTGGCCGCCGCGCGAGGCGTCTCGGACGAGCGGCACTGGGACCTGGTCCACGCCCTGCGGGTCGCCGGATTCTCCGCCTGACAGGTCCCCCACAACCTGCTGACCGGCCACGTCGCTCCTCCACTGGAGTGTGAAACGTGATCGACTTCGCGGGTTAACGACGATGGTCTTGGCAAGCCTCTCCAGGAGGCTTACGTTCGTCCCTCTACGGCTACATCTACGGGCGTAGAGGCTCTGACGTCCCGCCGAAGGAGCAGCTCATGGCCAACGTCGTACGTGCCGCTCTGGTCCAGGCCACCTGGACCGGCGACACCGAGTCCATGGTGGCGAAACACGAGGAGCACGCCCGCGAGGCGGCCCGACAGGGCGCGAAGATCATCGGGTTCCAGGAAGTGTTCAACGCCCCCTACTTCTGCCAGGTCCAGGAACCGGAGCACTACCGCTGGGCCGAGCCGGTGCCCGACGGCCCCACCACCAGTCGTATGCAGGCACTCGCCCGCGAGACCGGCATGGTGATCGTCGTGCCGGTGTTCGAGGTCGAGCAGTCCGGCTTCTACTACAACACCGCGGTCGTGATCGACGCCGACGGCAGCGTCCTCGGCAAGTACCGCAAGCACCACATCCCGCAGGTCAAGGGCTTCTGGGAGAAGTACTACTTCAAGCCCGGCAACCTCGGCTGGCCGGTCTTCGACACTGCCGTGGGCAAGGTCGGCGTCTACATCTGCTACGACCGCCACTTCCCGGAGGGCTGGCGGCAGCTGGGGCTCAACGGCGCCCAGCTCGTCTACAACCCGTCCGCCACGCACCGGGGACTCTCCTCCCACCTGTGGCGCCTGGAGCAGCCCGCGGCCGCCGTCGCCAACGAGTACTTCGTCGCCGCGATCAACCGGGTCGGCGTCGAGGAGTACGGCGACAACGACTTCTACGGGACGTCGTACTTCGTCGACCCGCGCGGTCAGTTCGTCGGGGACACGGCGAGCGACAAGGAGGAGGAACTGGTCGTCCGCGACCTGGACTTCGACCTCGTCGAGGAAGTGCGGCAGCAGTGGGCGTTCTACCGCGACCGCCGCCCCGACGCCTACGAAGGGCTGGTGCAGCCGTGACCGAGGACCTGCTGGGACGCCACCGTGCCGTCCTGCCCGACTGGCTCGCCCTCTACTACGAGGACCCGCTGGAGATCACACACGGCGAGGGCCGCCACGTGTGGGACGCCGAGGGCAACAAGTACCTCGACTTCTTCGGCGGCATCCTGACCACGATGACCGCGCACGCCCTGCCCGAGATCACCAAGGCGGTGAGCGAACAGGCCGGACGGATCGTCCACTCGTCGACCCTGTACCTGAACCGGCCGATGGTCGAACTCGCCGAGCGCATCGCCCAGTTGTCCGGCATCCCGGACGCCCGGGTCTTCTTCACCACCTCCGGCACCGAGGCCAACGACACCGCGCTGCTGCTCGCCACGACCTACCGCCGCAGCAACACCATCCTGGCGATGCGCAACAGCTACCACGGCCGCTCCTTCAGCGCGGTCGGCATCACCGGCAACCGCGGCTGGTCACCCACCTCGCTGTCCCCGCTGCAGACGCTGTACGTCCACGGCGGCGTGCGCACCCGCGGCCCGTACGCCTCCCTCGGTGACGACGACTTCATCGCGGCCTGCGTCGACGACCTCAAGGACCTGCTCGGTCACACCCGCCCGCCCGCCGCCCTGATCGCCGAGCCGATCCAGGGTGTCGGCGGCTTCACCTCCCCGCCCGACGGCCTCTACGCCGCCTTCCGCGAGGTGCTCGACGAGCACGGCATCCTGTGGATCGCCGACGAGGTGCAGACCGGCTGGGGCCGTACCGGCGACCACTTCTGGGGCTGGCAGGCGCACGACCGGTCGGGCCCGCCGGACATCCTCACCTTCGCCAAGGGCATCGGCAACGGCATGTCCATCGGCGGAGTCGTCGCCCGCGCCGAGATCATGAACTGCCTGGACTCCAACAGCATCTCGACCTTCGGCGGCACCCAGATCACCATGGCGGCCGGCCTCGCGAACCTGACGTATCTCCTGGAACACGACCTGCAGGGCAACGCCCGGCGCGTCGGCGGACTGCTGATCGAGCGGCTGCGGGCCGTCGCGGCGCAGGTCCCGGGCGTACGGGAGGTGCGTGGGCGCGGTCTGATGCTCGGCGTCGAGCTGGTGAAGCCCGGCACCGACGAGGCCGACCCGCAGGCCGCGTCCGCCGTGCTCGAGGCGGCCCGCGCCGAGGGGCTGCTCCTCGGCAAGGGCGGCGGGCACAACACCAGCGCCCTCAGGATCGCCCCGCCCCTGTCCCTGACCGTCGCGGAGGCCGAAGAGGGCGCCGCGATCCTCGAACACGCTCTGAGGAGCACCATCCAGTAGGTCCACAGCAAGGGAACACCGTCATGAGCACCACCTTGGAGCGCCTGGGGCCCCTGGAACCTTTGGAACCGACGCTGTCGGTCCGGCAGGTCCTCATGCTGGAACGGGTCCTCGCCGGGGAGCCCGAGGTGGTGGCCGGTGCCGGTCAGCTCGACCGGGCCGTGCGCTGGGTGCACGTGGCCGAGGCCGCCGACGTCGGCGTGATGCTCAGCGGTGGCGAGATGGTCCTCACCACCGGCGTGCTGCTCGCCGGTGACGACGACAAGCAGGCCGAGTACATCCGGTCCCTGCACCGCGCGGAGGCCGCGGCCGTGGTCCTCGGACTCGGCCGCGCCTTCCCGTCCCCGCCGGACGTGATGCGCCGGGCCGCCGAGCGGTGCGGGCTGCCCATGGTCGTCCTCCACCGGCCCTTCCCCTTCGCGGAGTTGACGGAGGAGGTCCAAGCCCGGCTGGTACGGCGGAAGTTCGCCGCCGTCAGCATGTCCGAGGCCGTGCGCACCGCCCTCACCGGACTCATCACCGCGGGCGCCCCGCTCCAGCGGATGCTGGACGAGATCGCCCACCACAGCGGCTGTCCCGTCGTCGTCACCAACCTCGCCCACCGCGTCCTCGCCACCGCGGGAGAGCGGTCCGCGGTGGACGACGTACTGCGCGACTGGGAGCGCATCGCCCGTCAGGCCGGCGGCAGCGAGGGCGACGGCTGGATCCGCGCCGAACTGGGCGGGCGCGGGGAGCGCTGGGGTCAGATCATGCTGTGCGGCTACCGGGGCGACACCGCCACCGGACGGCTGCTCGCCGACCGCGCCGCCGAGGCCCTCGTCCTGCACCGCATGCTCGGCGGCACCTCCGCCCACACCTGGGAGGAGCAGTCCGCGCAGAGCCTGCTGACCGACCTGGTCAGCGGGGTCGTACCGGCGAGGCAGCTGCTGCCCCGCGCACGGGCGGCCGGACTGCCCGTCAACCGGCGCACCTTCGTGCCGCTCGTGGTGCGGGACGGCGATCCGGCCGAACTCGACCGGGTGCTACGGCTGTTGGGCCTGCCCGGCATCGTCGCCGAGCTCGCCGACGGGGCCACCGCCGTACTGCTGAGCCTGGCCCGGGACCAGGACGCCACGGTGCTCACGGCGAACTTCGCGGCCCGGCTGTCGGGGACGGTCGTGGCGGCAGCGGATCCGAGGACCGCCTGGGACGACGTTCCCGCCGGTATGCGTGAGGCCCGGCATGTCGCGGACGCCGTCGCCTCGGGGGTCCTCGATCTCCCGGCCGTCGTCCGCCTCAAGGACGTCCATCTGCGCGGTCTGATACGGCTGTTGCGCGACGACCCGCACGTGCAGTCCTTCGCCGAGCGCGAGCTGGACGGACTGCTGTGCGCCGCGGGAGACGATCTGCTGGCGGTGCTGCGCACCTATCTCGCCACCGGCCGCAACAAGTCCCGCACCGCCCAGCTCCACCACGTCTCCCGCCCCGCGCTCTACCGGCGGCTGGAAGCGATACAGGGCCGGCTCGGCGTCGACCTCGACGACTTCGAACAGGCGGCCTCGGTGCACATCGCGCTCCTGGCGCACGACGCGCAACAGGGCTGAAACATGCCACGACCTGGGAAAACGGCGGTGAAACATGGGCTCGCGAGAGGGTGACACCGTGGCACGCCCAAGGCCCGCAGACGTGACACCGTGCAACTCAATGCCAGTTTCCGGACTTCCTAGTCTTCTCGCACACCGAGTGACCGGAGGTCCCGATGAGCAGAGTGATTCGTGCCGCCCTCTTCCAGACCGCGTGGACGGGCGACAAGGAGTCGATGATCCAGGTACACGAGCAGGCGGCCCGGGACGCGGCCGCGCAGGGTGCTCAGGTCCTGTGCTTCCAGGAGCTGTTCTACGGGCCGTACTTCTGCCAGGTCCAGGACAAGGCGTTCTACGAGTACGCCGAGCAGATCCCCGACGGCCCGATCGTCAAGCGGTTCCAGGCGCTGGCCAAGGAACTGGGCATCGTCCTCATCCTGCCGATGTACGAGGAGGAGCAGCCCGGCGTCCTCTACAACACCGCCGCGGTGATCGACGCGGACGGCTCGTACCTCGGCAAGTACCGCAAGCACCACATCCCCCAAGTGCCGGGATTCTGGGAGAAGTTCTACTTCCGACCCGGCAACCTCGGCTGGCCGGTCTTCGACACCAAGGTCGGGAGGATCGGTGTGTACATCTGCTACGACCGTCACTTCCCGGAGGGCTGGCGGGCGTTGGGCCTGGCCGGTGCCGAGATCGTCTTCAACCCGTCGGCCACCTCGCGCGGACTGTCCGCCTACCTGTGGCAGCTGGAGCAGCCGGCCGCGGCCGTCGCCAACGAGTACTTCATCGGCGCCATCAACCGGGTGGGCGTCGAGGAGCTGGGCGACAACGACTTCTACGGGACGACGTACTTCGTCGACCCGGAGGCGCAATTCGTCGGCGAGGTGGCGAGCGACAAGGAGACCGAACTCGTCGTCCGCGACCTGGACATGGCCAAGCTTCGCGAGGTCCGCGACCGCTGGCAGTTCTACCGCGACCGCCGTCCGGACGCGTACCCCCCGCTGACCGCACCCTGACCGAACCGACCACCTTGGCAGGAGAGGGAACATGAGCAGCCGTACCGTCATCCGCGGTGGCCTCGTCATCACCGCGTCCGACGAGATCCACGCCGACGTGCTGATCGAGGACGGCCGCATCGCCGCCCTCGCCGTGCCCGGTACCCAGAGCTGGACCGCGGACCGCACGATCGACGCCACCGGGAAGTACGTCATCCCGGGCGGCGTCGACGCCCACACCCACATGGAGCTGCCGTTCGGCGGCACCTTCGCCTCCGACACCTTCGAGACCGGCACCCGGGCCGCCGCCTGGGGCGGTACCACCACGATCGTCGACTTCGCGGTGCAGAGCGTCGGCCACACCCTGCGCGAGGGCCTGGACGCCTGGCACGCCAAGGCCGAGGGCAACTGTGCCATCGACTACGGCTTCCACATGATCGTCTCCGATGTGAACCAGGAGACGCTCAAGGAGATGGACCTGCTGGTGGAGGAGGGGGTCACCTCCTTCAAGCAGTTCATGGCCTACCCCGGCGTCTTCTACTCCGACGACGGCCAGATCCTGCGCGCCATGCAGCGCTCCGCCGAGAACGGCGGCCTGATCATGATGCACGCCGAGAACGGCATCGCGATCGACGTGCTGGTCGAGCAGGCGCTGGCGCGCGGCGAGACCGACCCCCGCTATCACGGCGAGGTGCGCAAGGCCCTCCTCGAGGCCGAGGCCACCCACCGCGCCATCAAGCTCGCGCAGGTCGCCGGCGCGCCCCTCTACGTCGTGCACGTCTCGGCCATGGAGGCGGTGGCCGAGCTGGCACGCGCGCGTGACGAGGGGCTCAACGTCTTCGGAGAGACCTGCCCGCAGTATCTGTTCCTGTCGACGGACAACCTCGCGGAGCCGGACTTCGATGGCTCGAAGTACGTGTGCAGCACGCCCCTTCGTCCGAAGGAGCACCAGGCCAAGCTGTGGCAGGGCCTGAGGACCAACGACCTCCAGGTCGTCTCCACCGACCACTGCCCCTTCTGCTTCGTGGGCCAGAAGGAACTCGGCCGCGGCGACTTCTCGAAGATCCCCAACGGCCTCCCCGGCGTCGAGAACCGCATGGACCTGCTCCACCAGGGTGTCGTCGACGGACACATCTCGCGCCGCCGCTGGATCGAGATCGCCTGCGCCACCCCGGCCCGGATGTTCGGCATGTACCCGAAGAAGGGGACCATCGCCCCGGGCGCCGACGCCGACGTCGTCATCTACGACCCGCACGCCGAGCAGATCGTCTCCGCCGAGACCCACCACATGAACGTCGACTACTCGGCCTACGAGGGCAAGCGCCTCAAGGGCCGGGTCGAGACGGTCCTGTCGCGCGGCGAACTCGTCATCACCGAGCGGGAGTACACCGGGCACGCCGGGCACGGCACGTACACCCCCCGCTCCACCTGTCAGTACCTCAACTAGGAGTGGCGCCCATGGACTTCGGACTCGTCCTGCAGACGGATCCGCCCGCCTCGAAGGTCATCAGCCTGATGAAGCGGGCCGAACGCAACGGCTTCACCTACGGGTGGACCTTCGACTCCGCCGTGCTCTGGCAGGAGCCGTTCGTGATTTACAGTCAGATCCTGTCGAACACCTCGAAGTTGAAGGTCGGCCCGATGGTCACCAACCCGGGCACCCGTACCTGGGAGGTCACCGCCTCCACCTTCGCCACCCTCAACGACATGTTCGGCAACCGCACGGTGTGCGGCATCGGCCGCGGCGACTCCGCGATGCGCGTCGCGGGGCGTACGCCCAACACGCTGGCGCGGATCAGCGAGGCCATGAAGGTCATCAGGGCGCTCGGTTCGGGCCAGGAGGCCGACCTCGGCGGCACGGTGATCAGGTTCCCGTGGATCAAGGAGGGCGCCGAACTCCCCGTATGGATGGCGGCGTACGGTCCGAAGGCACTGAAGATGACCGGCGAGGAGGCCGACGGGTTCATCCTCCAGCTGGCCGACCTGTACCTGACCGAGTACATGGTGAAGGCGGTCAAGGACGCGGCCGTCGCCGCGGGCAGGGATCCCTCAGAGGTCAAGATCTGCGTGGCCGCCCCCGCCTACGTCACCGAGGACGACTCGCCCGAGGCACTCGCCCACGCGCGCGAGCAGTGCCGCTGGTTCGGCGGCATGGTCGGCAACCACGTCGCCGACCTGGTCTCCAAGTACGGCGAGCACTCGGCCGCCGTCCCCGACGAGCTGACGGACTACATCAAGGCGCGTGAGGGGTACGACTACTCGCACCACGGGCGGGCCGACAACCCGGACACCGCGTTCGTGCCCGACGAGATCGTCGACCGCTTCTGCGTCATCGGACCGGTCGAGAAGCACATCGAGAAGCTGAACGCGCTGCGCGAACTGGGCGTCGACCAGTTCGCCGTCTACGACATGCACGACGCCCAGGAAGCGACCATCGACGCGTACGGCTCGAAGGTCATCCCCGCCCTCAACGCCTGACCCGCGATCCCCGACCCCCCACACCTTGTTCCCCCCTCTCCTCCCGCCGTCCCGGGGTGGAGAGGGGCCCAAGGCCCCCGCACGGCCTATCCCGTCCCGCTCTGATCGATTGGCCTGCCCATGACCGAAACAGTCCCCACGGGGTCGCCGATATCGCCGTCCGCCGGTGGCCGCGTCGAACTCGCCCCCGAGGCCTTCCCCGCCGACAGCCCCTTCGCCAACGAGGACCTGCGTCCCGTACCGGTCTCCGAGCGCAAGTGGACGACGTACAACTTCGCGGCCCTGTGGATCTCCATGGCGCACTGCATCCCCAGCTGGACCCTGGCCTCCGGCCTGGTCGCGCTCGGCATGGACTGGAAGCAGGCCGTGTTCACCATCGCCCTGGCCAACATCATCGTGCTGCTGCCGATGCTGGCCACCGGGCACGCCGGACCCAAGTACGGCATCCCCTTCCCGGTTCTCGCCCGCGCCTCCTTCGGGCTGCGCGGCGCCAACATCCCGGCCCTGATCCGGGCGGCCGTGGCCTGCGGCTGGTTCGGCATCCAGACCTGGATCGGCGGCAGCGGCATCTTCGCGCTGGGCTCCAAGCTCACCGGCGGCCACTGGGAGAACGCGGGCAAGATCGCGGGCAACCCCTGGCCCCTGTGGCTCTGTTTTCTGCTGTTCTGGGCGCTCCAGATAGCGATCATCTACCGCGGCATGGACTTCCTGCGCCACTTCGAGAACTGGGCCGCGCCCTTCGTGATCGCCGGTGCTCTCGTCCTGCTGATCTGGATCGCGGTCAAGGCGGACGGCTTCGGCGCGCTGCTCGACCAGCCGTCGAAGCTGGGCTGGGGCCCCGACTTCTGGCCGGTCTTCTTCCCGTCCCTGATGGGAATGATCGGCTTCTGGGCGACTCTGTCCCTGAACATCCCTGACTTCACTCGCTTCGGTGCCAGTCAGAAGGCGCAGACCTGGGGCCAGGCCCTGGGGCTGCCGACCACGATGACCCTCTTCGCGGTCCTCGCCGTGCTGGTCACCTCCGGCTCCGAGGCCATCTACGGCGAGGCCATCTGGGACCCGGTCGCGCTGGCGGCCAAGACGGACAACGCCTTCGGTCTGCTCTTCGCGCTCGTCATCGTGCTGGTCGCCACCATCTCCGTGAACATCGCGGCGAACGTGGTCTCGCCGGCGTACGACCTGTCCAACCTGGCCCCGAAGTTCGTCAACTTCCGTACGGGCGCGCTGATCACGGGTGTCGTGGGCATCCTGATCTTCCCGTGGAAGCTGATCTCCACCCCGGAGTTCTACATCTTCACCTGGCTCGGCGTGGTCGGCGGTCTGCTCGGCACGGTCGCGGGCATCCTCATCGCCGACTACTGGATCGTCCGGCGTACGGTCCTGCACCTCGTGGACCTCTACACGCCCGGCGGCCGCTACTGGTACACCAACGGCTGGAACTGGCGGGCGATCGTCGCCTTCGTGGTGGGCGGTCTGCTCGCGGTCGGCGGCTCGTACTCGGGGGTGGGCGCGGACGGCAAGAAGACGGGGCCGTTCCCGACCGACGGTCTGATCCCGTTCCTCAAGCCACTGGCCGACTACGGCTGGGCGGTGGGCCTGAGCGCGTCCCTGCTGCTGTACATCGCGCTGATGCTGCCGAAGGGCAGGGAGCAGGAGGGGATCGCGGCCTGACGGTTCGCGTCACGCGCGCGTGGAGGGCGGTCGGGCTAGGTCCCGGCCTGTCGGCTCAGGCCTTCTGGCCGCTCTCCAGTGCCGCCACCGCCTCCTTGGCGGCCTTGATGGCACCCTTGTTGATCTCGTCCGTGCTGGGCGCCTTCTTCGACTCGAAGTCGCTGCCGTTGTACGTCACGGTCACCAGCGCGTTGGACGCCTGGATGATGACCACGCCCTCACGGGTCTGCTGCTTGTCCTCGGTGGTGAGGTTCACCACCGAGTAGCCGGCGTCCCCGACGCCGGGCACGCTGCCGCCGCCGCTCTTCTCGGCGGTGTTCTCCTTGTACGACTTGGCGGCCGCCGCGTCGGACTCCGTGATCTCGAAGGAGACGTCGAGCCAGCGGTAGTCGTACCCCTTGAGCGCGTTCCAGGAGCAGGTGCGACGCAGGGACGTGTCCGTGGAGGGGATCTCCTTGCCGGCCGTCTTGGCACCCGGCACGAGCGACTTGATGGTGGCCGTACCGATGCTGCCGCAGGGAGCGGGGGCGGCGGCGTACTGCTTCGAGGCCGCTGCCGTGGACGCGCCCGAGGGGGTCTCGCCGGCGGCGGACTGCGGCGCCGACTCCTTCTCGGCGGCCGGCGTCGTGGCCGGGCCTGACGTCAGCGCCCAGCCCGCCGCGGCGAGCACGACGACGGGCGAGATGCGCGCGGTGAGGGCGAGCGGCAGGGAAAGAGTTCGCACGGCGCACTTTTCGTGGGGGACGGACGGTGCGGACGGGTCCGCACTGCGGACGGGACGCCAGTTTCACACGTCTCCCTGTGGGGTGGAAGTGTGAACTCGCTCCGTACCGATGCCGTCACAGCACCCTGCCGTCGATGCGTCATGTGTCCGGTTATGTCCGGGCGATGGGCCGGTAGAGGGCCGATTCGATACGGTCCACGGCCAGGAACGCCCCGTAGGACACAAGGTGCACCAGAAGCTCGTCGGTGTGCTCCGGCCGCCGCCAGGCCGCCACGTCCTCGTCGGTGATCCGGTACGGCGCGAGCGCGGCCAGCAGCACCAGACGCGCGCCGGGACGCTCCCGCCGGTCCGGGAGGCCGCTCAGGTCGAGCGGTGGATGCGACCCGTCCCAGTCCAGCAGGGTCTCCTCCACGAGGTCCTGGTCCTCGGTGCCGAGGAGGTGGGCGCCCGCCATGGCCGCCCGGAGCAGTGCCGCGTACGCGAGCCCGACGGGCGTGCCGTCCGCCCACGCCGGGGCTTCACCGGGGTCGGGCAGGTCGAGCAGCGCGAGGGACGCGCCGGGCGGGGCGGGTCGGCGCACGGTCCGGGCGAGCGTGCGGCCCGCGAGGCTGCGGACGGCCCGGAAGCGCTGGGCGTTGCCCGGCAGCAGGTTCTCGGTGAGCAGGGCGGACACGATCCGGTTGATGAAGTGGAAGGCGAACGCCGTGCCGAGGTAGCCCGGAGCGTGCTCGCGCGGGAACGGGTAGGGCTCGGCGCCGAGGCCGCCCGGCACGCGCGTGTGCCTGCCCCAGTCCAGCACGCGCGCGTGCTCCTCGTTCTCCGGCCGCTCTCCTCGGGCGACGCGTTCGGCGAGTGCGTGGTCGCCGGTGGCGTGCAGCAGCATGGTGTGCGCGTCCACGCAGAACGGGCACCGGTTGGCCAGCGAGACGCCGAGCGCCGCCAGCTCCTTGCCGGTGCGGCTGCCGGGGCCCGCGATCAGCGACTCGCGCATCAGCGCCCAGGCGGGGGCGAGGAGGTCCGGCGCGGAGGAGAGGACCACGAAGGTGACGGGTTCGTCGATGCCGAAGTCGCGGGACAGCTGCTCGTAGACCTCGGCGACATGGCCGGTGGCGGCCTTGGGCGGCAGGGGCCGGGTGTAGCGGAAAGGTGTGGACATGGACAGCAGCGTGCGCCCCGACGGCGGCCCTGGTCGTCGTACCGTCGAAGGGAGTTGGCGCTGCATCCGTGAGCGCGGGCCAGGCCGGCGACTACTACGGCGGGAGTAGCGGGGGAGTTGTCCACAGGGCTGACGCCGGCGTCGGTGCGGCGGTCTAGCGTGTGGGCATGAGCGGGCACTCGGTCGACTCGGCCACCTCCCAACGACTCGCCGATCTGGCCCTCGTGGTCGTGGTCGGCGGACTGTGTGTGGTCGCGGCGGCTCTGGACGCGGACACGACCGCCCTGGACTACGCGCTCCTCGTGATGAGTGCGGCCGCGCTCGCGTTCTACCGCGCGGTGCCGCTGGCGGTGCTGGCCGTGGCCACGCTGAGCGGGGCGGCCTACGTCCTGCACGCCCACCCGGGATCCCTCGGCGCGCTGTCCGTCTTCGCCGCCGTGCACCTGGCGTCCCAGCTGGGGCACCGGGGCTGGGCGGCCGCGGCGAGCGGGGTCTTCCTCGGTGCGTACGCGATCACGGGCCCGACGGTCCAGGAGGCGGTCGAGAAGACCGGGCTGCTCGCGGGCTGGTTCGTGTGCGCGGTGGTGACAGGCCTCGCCGGTCGCAACTGGCAGGCGTATCTGCGCCAGACCGAACAGCGCGCGCTGGAGGCCGAGCGCACCCGGGAGGAGGCCGCCTTGCGCCGCGCCGGGGAGGAACGGCTGCGGATAGCCCGGGAGTTGCACGACTCCCTCACCCACAGCATCTCCATCGTCAAGCTCCAGGCGGGCGTGGCCGTCCATCTGGCCCGCAAGCGGGGCGAGGAGGTGCCGCCCGCCCTGCTCGCCATCCAGGAAGCGGGCGGCGAGGCCATGCGCGAGCTGCGCGCCACCCTGGAGGTCCTGCGCACCGACGAGCCGACCGGCACCCCGGCGCTGCTCGTGGAGCGGGCACGGGCGGCGGGCCTCGCCGTCGAACTGAGCGTGACGGGCGAGGAGTGCGCCCTGCCCGCTCCGCTCGACCGCGCCGTGTACCGGATCGTCCAGGAGTCCCTGACGAACGCGGCCCGGCACGCGGGACCGGCCAAGGTGCGGGTGGAACTCGCGTACGGCAAGGACGACGTGACGATCCGTGTGGACGACGACGGGGCCGCGGATCCGGACCGACCGCCGCAGCCCGGCCACGGCCTCACGGGCATGCGCGAACGCGTCACGGCCCTGGGTGGCACGCTGCACACCGGCCCCCGCACGGAGGGCGGGTTCTCGGTGCGGGCGGAGCTGCCTTTGGGGGCGGGGGAGGCGGTGTGATCGGGGCGTGGGGTGACTTCTCTGTGTGCGAGGGATGCGGGGGCTTGAGGACGGGGGCGGATCCCGGGGGTGCGGGATTGGCTGCGAGGGTGGGGGGCGGGTTCATGGTGGGACGTGCATGGGTTGCGACGGTGGGGGACTGGTTCCCGGTGCGCGGGGGATCGTTCGCCAGGGCGCGGGGCGTTTTCACGGCGGGCGCGGGACCGGCGCCCCGCGGTGGGGGCGGCTTCCCGATGGGCCCTGTACCGGTCTCGGGGGAGGCGGCGTGAGTGAGGCGACGGGCGGCTTCCCCGGTGGCGTGGAGGTGTCGGGGTGATCAGGGTGGTGCTCGTCGACGACCAGGCGTTGATGCGGGCCGGTTTCCGGGCCCTGCTCGACGCCGAGGACGGGATCGAGGTGGTCGGGGAGGCGGCGGACGGGGAGAGGGGCGTGGATCTGGTGCGCGCGCAGGTGCCCGACATCGCGCTGATCGACGTACAGATGCCGGTGATGACGGGCATCGAAGCGACCCGGCGGATCGCTGCCGATCCGGAGCTGGCGGGGGTCCGCGTGGTGATCCTCACCAACTACGGTCTCGACGAGTACGTCTTCGAGGCACTGCGGGCGGGTGCGAGCGGCTTTCTGCTGAAGGACACCGAACCGGCCGACCTGCTCCAGGCCATCGAGGTGGTGGCCCGGGGCGAGGCCCTGCTGTCCCCCGCGGTCACCCGCACCCTGATCGGCGAGTTCGTGTCCCGCCCACCCGACCGGTCCACCGCCCCCGGCCTGGAGTGCCTCACCCGCCGCGAACGCGAGGTGACCGCCCTGGCCGCCCGCGGCCTGACCAACGAGGAGATCGCCGAGCACATGGTGATCAGCCCTCTCACGGCCAAGACGCACATCAGCCGAGCGATGACGAAACTGGGTGCCCGTGACCGCGCCCAACTGGTCGTGTACGCCTATGAGTCGGGTCTCGTGACGGCACGCGGCTCCTGATATCCCGTTGCCCGGGCCGGACGTGGATCAGCACCATGAGGCGATGACCGAGACACCACCGCGGATGCACCAGGAGATCCTCGCCTACTACGCCCGGGGCAAGGAGGACGCCAGGCTCAAAGAGGGCGGAGCGCCCGCCGGGCGGCTGGAGTTCTGGCGCACCCAGGACGTCCTGCGCAGACTGCTGCCCGCCCCACCCGCGCGCGTCCTGGACGTCGGCGGCGGCAGCGGCGTACACGCGGAATGGCTCGCACAGGACGGGTACGCCGTCGAACTCGTCGATCCCGTACCGCTCCACGTCGAACAGGCCTCGCGGCTGCCAGGGGTCGCCGCTCAACTCGGGGACGCACGTGAGCTGGCCGCCTCCGACTCCTCGTACGACGTGGTGCTCCTGCTCGGCCCCCTGTACCACCTGCCCGAACAGGCCGACCGGGTACGCGCGTTGGCCGAGGCGGGCCGGGTGGTCCGGCCGGGCGGGCTGGTGGTCGCGGCCACCATCAACCGGTACGCGCAACTGCACGACCTGCTGCGCGAGGAGCGCTACTTCACCCCGGAGCACCGCGAACGCACCGACGCGGTCCTCGCGGACGGCCGCCATCCCTACCATGACGAGGGCTTCTTCACGGTCGCCCATTTCGCCCAACCGGACGAGGTGACCGCGGAGTTCACCGACGCGCGGCTGGCCGTCCAGGGGCAGTACGGCGTCGAGGGCGTGGCCTGGCTGATGGGCGGCGTCGAGGACTGGCTGGACGATCCGGCCCGGAGCGAGACCGTGCTGGCAGCGTGCCGGCACATCGAGTCGGAGCCGACGCTGCTGGGGGCGAGTGGGCATCTGCTCACGGCCGGCAGACGGCCGCCGGCGTGACACGCACCGGACGACGATCAGGCATGGGAAGCCCCGGTGCGGTGGCGTTCGGCCTCCGCGACCCGGATTGCGATCGTGGAGGCCGACGCCGGAGCGGGTGCGGTGCGAGCCGCATCCGCCTTCCTCGGCGCCGGCGCCTGTCTGTTCACGGTGCCGATGTACAACTGCTCGGCGACCGCACGCCGACGTCATCACGACGGCGTGCGGTCGCCGCGCGTCACGTCAGCGAACGCCCTCGCGGTCTTCGAGGGCGCTGATGGCGGTGGCGGTGAGGCTGTGGGTGATATGGCCCCGCATCAGCTGGGCGGCTTCGGCGGCGCGGCCGTCCACGATCAGGGAGACGAGTTGGTGGTGTTCCTGCAGGTCCCGGGTGCGGGGTTCGTCACCGGGCGGGAGTTCGAGGCCGAGGCGCCGGTAGCGGTCGGACTTGTCCCACAGGTCGTCCAGGAGACGGATGAGGACGTCGTTGTGCGAGGCCCGGTACAGCGCCTGGTGGAAGGCGCGGTGGGCCGTGAGTGCCTCTTCGCCCCATTGGCGGGTGACGGGGAGGAGCTTGTCGACGGCGGCCCGCATCGTGGCGATGTCGTCGTCGGTGCGTCGCTGGGCGGCGAGTTCGGCGGCGGTCGGGTCCAGGGACAGGCGGACCTCGAACAACTGGCGGGCCTCGGTCGAGCTCATGACGGAGACCCGGACGTCGCGGTGGGTGTCGACGGTCACGAGTCCCTCGCTGCTGAGGCGCCGGATGGCCTCGCGCAGGGGCGTGATGCTCATGTCGAGGGACTCGGCGAGGTCGTACTGGGCGAGCCGTGACCCGGCAGGGAGAGTGCCGAAGAGGATCCGGTCGCGGAGTTCCGCGTAGGCGAGGTCGCTCTTGCTGAAGAACAGGTTCTGTCCTGCCATGGCCCCCTGACCGTTCTCTCCGGAGCTTCTTCCGGAGCTTCGCCACCCCTTGACATCCCGCATCGGACCGGCCCAGTCTAACAGCCGTCACATCTTATAAGATATGAGAGGCGCCGCAGTGAAGATCACCAACGTCTACGAGGGCGTCGTTCCGATCAGCTCCTCGATCCGCAACGCCTGGATCGACTTCAGCTCCATGGACTGTTCGATCGTGGCGATCGAGAGCGACGTCATCCGGGACGGCAAGCCCGTGGTGGGCTACGGCTTCAACTCCAACGGCCGCTACAGCGCCGGGGAGATCCTGCGCCGCCGCATCCTGCCCCGCCTCCTCGAGGCCGAGCCCGGCAGCCTGCTCGACGAGCGGGGCGGCCTGGACCACGCCAAGGCGTGGGACGTGATGATGCGCAACGAGAAGCCCGGCGGGCACGGCGAGCGCTCGGTCGCGGTCGGTGTGGTGGACATGGCCCTGTTCGACCTGGCCGCCAAGATCGAGGGCAAGCCGCTGTACCGGTATCTGTCCGAGCGCTACGGCGACGGGCAGCCCGACGACTCCGTCTTCGTCTACGCGGCCGGCGGCTACTACGCCCCGGGAAAGACCCTCACCGACCTCCAGGACGAGATGCGCGGCTTCCTCGACCTGGGCTACGACGTCGTCAAGATGAAGATCGGCGGCGCTGACCTGGCGGAGGACCTGCGCCGTATCGAGGCCGTCATCGACGTCCTGGACGGCGACGGCTCCCGGCTGGCCGTCGACGTGAACGGCCGCTTCGACCTCGACACGGCCCTGGAGTACGGGCGGGCCATCGAGCCCTACGGGCTGTTCTGGTACGAGGAGATCGGCGACCCGCTCGACTACCACCTCAACGCCACCGTCGCCGAGCACTACACCGGCCCCATCGCCACCGGCGAGAACCTCTTCTCCCTGCAGGACACCCGCAACCTCATCCGCTACGGCGGCCTGCGCCCCGACCGCGACACCCTCCAGGTCGACCCCGCGCTCTCCTACGGCCTGGTGGAGTACCTGCGCATCCAGGACATGCTCCGGCAGCACGGCTGGTCATCGAGGCGCTGCATCCCGCACGGCGGGCACCAGTTCTCCCTGCACATCGCCGCCGCCCTCAAGCTCGGCGGCAACGAGTCCTACCCGGGCGAGTTCCAGCCCACCGGCGGCTTCGCCGACGACGCCGTCGTCGAGAAGAGCCGCGTCGGCCTGACCGACACCCCCGGCATCGGCTTCGAGACCAAGGCCGCCTTCCACAAGGTGCTGCGCGCCCTGCACAGCTGACCGCCACCACGCCGCGGACGCGCCCGCCACCGGGCGGGCGCCGTCGACTGGCACTGCCGGACGCGGGCGCCGCACGCGAGATCGGGGGCGCGCGAGCCGCGTCGCGTCCCCGGCACCCCCCATGGGACATGGCCACACACGATCGTCGTGCAAAGGAGCACCAACGATGACAAGCATCACCGCCGCCGGCCGCCCGCAGCGGTCACGGCTGAGCCGTCTCATACGGGAGCTGTGGTTCCAGGTCGTCCTGGCCGCCGTCCTCGGCATCGCCGTCGGCGTCCTCGCGCCCGGGCTGGGCGAGGACCTGAAGCCGCTCAACGACTGGTTCATCGCGCTGGTCAAGATGATCGTGATCCCGGTCGTCTTCTGCGTGGTCACCACCGGCATCGCCTCCATGGACAACCTGCGCAAGGCCGGCCGGATCGGTGTGAAGGCGATCGGCTACTTCCTGGTGCTGTCCCTGGTGTCCATGCTGATCGGGCTGGTCGTCGCCAACATCTTCCAGCCCGGCTCCGGCCTGCACGTCGACCCCTCGTCACTGAACGCCGACGACGTGCCCAAGACCGCCACCGAGCACGCCACCTTCACCGGCTTCGTCTCCTCCCTCATCCCCGCCTCCCTGCTGGGCGCGATCACCGGGGACGCGATCCTGTCCGCGCTGATGGTCTCGATCGTCTTCGGCGTGGCCCTGAACATGGCGGGCGAAGAAGGGGCACCGCTGACCCGCGGCATCAAGGCGTTGTCGGACGTCGTCTTCCGCATCGTGGGCTGGGTGATGCGGCTCGCGCCCCTGGGCACCTTCGGCGCCCTGGCCACCGTGGTCGCCACCTACGGCGCCGAGAGCCTCAAACAGCTCGCCTACCTCATCATCCTGTTCACCGCGACCTGCGTCATCTACGTCCTGGTCGTCCTCGGCGCCATCATGCGGGCCTGCCGCCTGAGCCTGTTCGGCCTCATCCGCTTCCTCAAGGCCGAACTGCTCGTCGCCCTCAGCACCTGTTCCAGCGAGGCCGTCCTGCCCCAGCTGGTACGCAAGCTGGAGATCCTCGGCATCGGCCGGCCCGTGGTCGGCATCGTCATTCCCTCCGGGTTCTCCTTCAACCTGGACGGTTCCGCGGTCTACCTCACGATGGCCTCCCTCTTCCTGGCCCAGGCCATGGGCATCGACCTGTCCTGGCAGCAGCAACTGATCATGGTCGGCGTCATGATGCTCACCAGCAAGGGCACCGCCGGGATCGCGGGCGGCGCGTTCATCGTCCTGGCCAGCACCGTCACCGCGGTCGGCCACATCCCGCTCGCCGCCCTCTCCCTGATCGTCGGCATCGACCGCATCCTCAACGAGGGCCGCGTCTTCATCAACGTCCTCGGCAACGCCGTAGCCACCATCGTGATCGGCAAGTGGGAGAACGACTTCGACACCGCACAGGCCCACAAAGTCCTGCACTCCCGCACCACCACGCCGCCGCAGACCGAGCGGGACACCGCCGAGGTCGGCGCCGACACGTAGCCGGGCTCGTCGAGTGCGGTCATCCCTCGACGGCATGTACGTCACTCACCGGCGGCAGCGACACCGAACTCCGCTGGGTGGGACCGCTTCACCAGGCAGAGACCGCCGATCCATGGATAAACCTTCCTCTCCCGCCCCTCCTCGGGCGCCCCTACGGTCGAGGGCGCGGGCGCGCACCGGCCCGCCGTACCGAAGGAGCAAGGCCCCCATGAAGATGACCGGCAACACGATCCTGATCACCGGCGGCACCTCGGGCATCGGCCTCGGCCTGGCCCTGCGCCTGCACGAGGCCGGCAACAAGGTGGTCGTCGCCGGCCGGCGCAAGGAACTCCTCGACGAGATCACGGCCGAGCACCCGGGCATCGACGCGCTCGTCCTCGATGTCGCGGACCCCGACTCGATCGCGCGGGCCCGGGAGAGCGTGGCGGCGAGCCACCCGGAGCTGAACGTGCTGCTCAACAACGCCGGCATCATGCAGCTGGAGAACCTCCTCGACCCGGCCGGACTCCAGGTCGCCGAGGATCACGTCGCGACCAATCTGCTCGGCACGATCCGGATGACGTACGCCTTCCTGCCGCTGCTCGCGGGCAAGGACGACGCGGTGGTCATGAACGTCACCTCCGCGCTGGCGTTCGTCCCGTTCCCAGTCACGCCGACGTACAGCGCGACCAAGGCCGCGCTGCACTCGTTCTCCGAGAGCCTGCGCATCCAGCTCGCCGGTGCCGACGCCGGCGTGCAGGTGATCGAGATCGTCCCGCCGGGTGTGCGCACGACCCTGCTCGGCCAGCAGGACAGCGAGCAGTCCATGCCGTTGGACGACTTCCTCACCGAGGTCCTCGATCTGCTGCGTGAGAACCCCGACGCGAAGGAACTGGTCGTCGAACGCGCAAGGTTCATCCGCGACGCGGTGGCCAACGGCTCCTACGACGACGTCCTCGCCATGATCAGCAGCAGCTGACCGACCTGCAAAGCCCACCGTAGGGACAGCGGGTCATGCAGGTCACGTGCCCCTCGGGCCGTCTCGTCGCGAGCGCCCGGCTGCTCAGCCATGGATCGGCGGTCTCTGGATAGCTGGGCGGGATGCGGCGAGGATGGGCGCATGGACAAGAAGGAACTGGCGGAATTCCTGCGCCGTCGGCGTGAGACCTTGCGCCCGCGCGACGTCGGGCTGGTCGAGGGGCCGCGCAGGCGGACGCAGGGGCTGCGCCGCGAGGAGGTCGCCCAGCTCGCCGGCATGTCCACCGACTACTACGCCCGCCTCGAGCAGCAGCGTGCTCCGCAGCCCTCCGTGCAGATCACCGCCGCTCTCGCCCGGGCGCTGCGGCTGTCCCTGGACGAACGCGACCATCTCTTCGTCCTCATCGGCCACAACGCCCCGGCCCGCTTCCACCGCTCCGAACACGTCAGCCCGACGCTGCTGCGGGTCCTGGACCGCCTGGACGACACCCCGGCCCTGGTGCAGACCGACCTGGTCGACACCCTCGCGATGAACCCCCTGGCCGTCGCACTGCTCGGCGACCAGATGCGCCACACGGGTCTGGCCAGTAGCGGCTTCTACCGCTGGTTCATGGACCCGGCGGAGCGTCTGGGGGTCCCCGAGGAGTCCCACGAACGCCACGGCCGCGCCCAGGCGGCACGCCTGCGGGCCGCGCTGACAGCCGGCAGCGACACCCCCCGAGCCGCCCGGATCCTCGCCGAACTCCAGGAACACAGCCCCGAGTTCGTCCGCATGTGGGAACTGCAGGAGGTCGCCCGACGCTACGAGGACTGCAAGACCGTCGTGCATCCCGAACTCGGCCGCATCGATGTCGACGCCCAGCTCCTGTTCACCGAGAACCGCGCCCAGACCCTGGTGGTGCTGACCACCCGCCCCGGCACGGAGAGCCAGAGCAAGCTCGAACTGCTCTCCGTCATAGGGCACCAGCAGCTCACCCGCTGACGTCCCGGCCGCTGTCAGGACCCCGTGGCCGGGCCGCCGGTTTGACCGGATGCCGCCTCCGCTTTACTCTCGAATGCATACGGAGGCGGCGTCCGTTTTGATGCGGCCGCAGGGTGACGACGGGCAGGAGGGCGCATGAGCGCCGGTGCACAGCGCGAACGCAAGCCGCGCGCGGACGTTCAGCGCAACCGCGCGGCCCTTCTGGAGACCGCGCAGCGTCACTTCCTGCGGCACGGGGTAGGCACCTCCCTCGAGGCGGTGGCCAAGGAAGCGGGCGTCGGTCCCGGCACCCTGTACCGGCACTTTCCGACGCGGGAGGCGCTGCTCGCGGCCGTGCTGCAGACCCGCTCCGAGGAGCTCGTGGCCCGCCAGGCGGACATCGAGCAACTCGGCGACGCCGCCGAGGCGTTGGATCAGTGGCTGCGGGCGATGGAGGAGTACTTCAGCGCCTACAGCGGCCTTCCCGAACCGCTCATGGCCGCGGCCCGGGCGCAGGAGCCCGACAGCCCCCTCACCATTCCCTGCGACATCCTCATCACCGCCACCGACCAGTACGTGCGAGCAGCACAGCGCGCGGGACACGTGCGCGCGTCGGTACGGGGATACGACCTGTTCCTCGCGGCCTGTTCGCTTGCCTGGATCAAGGGCAACGGCCCCGACGAGGAGTCGCTCGACCGGCTCCGCGCACTGATCGCGAGCGGCTACCACGAGCGGGACGCCCAGGCGTAACCGCCCTACGCCGCTCGGCCCGGCAACGCCGAACGCCGGGCGGCTCGACCACTTACACCTGTCACCTCGCTCCACCCTCACGGGTGGCAGCACGACCCAGCGAAGGACAAATCATGAAAATCACTGTTATAGGCACCGGCGCCATCGGCGGGAATCTCGCCGTCAAGCTCAGCACGGCCGGTCACGACGTCCAGGTCGCCGACGCCCGCGGCATCGAGGCCGTCCGGGCCGAGGTGCTGGAGTCCGGGGTCCGCGCGGTGGAGCTGGAGGAGTCGGTCCAGGGCCGGGACGTGATCATCCTGGCGATCCCCTTCGGGGTGACGGGACAGCTGGCGGACCTGTTCGCCTCCGTCCCCGCCGAGACGGTGGTCATCGACACCTCGAACTACTACCCGCACCTCAACGGGCAGATCGAGGCGGTGGACCACGGCCAGGTGGAGAGCGTGTACACCGCCGAGCAGCTCGGCCGTCCCGTCGTCAAGGCGTGGAACGCCGCACTGGCCGAGACCCAGCGCACGCGAGGCGTCCCGGCGGGAACCCCCGGCCGTATCGCCCTCCCGGTCGCCGGCGACTCCGACGAGGCGCGGAAGGTGGCCATGAGCCTGGTGGACGACACGGGCTTCGACCCGTACGACGCGGGCTCCCTGGCCGACTCCTGGCGCCAGCAGCCGATGGGCCCCGCCTACTGCACCGAGCTCACCCTCGACGAGCTCCCCGCCGCCCTGGCCGCGGCCGATCCGGTCAAGGACAGGGCTGTCCGCGACAGCATGCTGGAGCGCATGGCCGCCCTCCCGGCCGACCCCACCGTCGACGACATCGTCGAGATGAACCGCGCCGCCCACCGCTGAGCCACTTGACCAACGCGAACACGAAGAGCGCGCTGTCCCCCCAGAGAGGAAGAAGCGCCTTGACCGGCACCGCATCACCCTTCACCGACATCGCCCGCGCGCGACGCTCCCCCCGCCGTTTCCTGGCCACCCCGCTGTCCCCTTCGGTAATCCGTGGCGTACTGGAGGACGCCCAGACCGCCCCCTCGAACAGCAACACCCAGCCGTGGACCGTGCACGTCGTCTCGGGTGCGGCACGGGACACCTTGGCCAAAGAGCTGCTCCGGGCCGAGGAGGAGGGACGGACCTCCCCGGATTTCACCGGCGGCTACGGTGAGGGCATCTACCTCGAGCGGTCGCAGGCCTTCGGGGCGAGGGTGTACCGGGCCCTGGGCGTAGAGCGCTCAGACCGGGACGGCAGGCGGGCGGCGGTCCGCGAGAACCTGGAGTTCTACGGCGCGCCCCATGCCGCCTTCCTGTTCATGCCGGCCCTCGGCGACGGCGTACGGACAGCCGGGGACATCGGCATGTACGCACAGAACTTCCTGCTCTCGCTGGCAGCCCGGGGGATGGCCGGCATCCCGCAGACCATCCTCGGTGTCTACGCCGACACCGTTCGCGAGTTCCTGGACGTTCCCGAGGAGCTGAAGCTGCTGTTCGGCATCTCCTTCGGCATGGCCGATCCGGCGGCGCCGGTCAACGCGGTCGGCAGGGAACGCGTCCCGCTCCAGCAGAGCGTGGTCCTGCACGACACCCCTGGTGTCCTCGACAGGGAGTAGCACGTCCGCCCGTAACAAGTCCGGCACCCGGGCCCCGGAGCGCCGCGGCGGCAGGAGCCCGCACCCACGACGGCTGCTCATCCAGCGCGCCCGGGGCCCGCGTTTCCTCCACCTCGTCCGCAGGAGTAACCATGGCAAGCCGCGGCCAATTCGACGAGCCGCTCACCGCCGACCAGCTCGCCGACGCCGTGCCCAGCCCGCACGACCCGCGCTCCGCCCGCGCCCTCGAAGTGGCCCGGGAAGGCTGGACCCTGCGCGACGTGCTCGCCCACGGCGTCATCGACTACCACCCGGTGGTCGCCGGCACCGCCGCCGACGTGGCCGGCCACATGCAGCAGTGGTTCGAGGCAGGGGCCTGCGACGGCTTCTCGATCGCCGTCGACGGCCACGACGGCTTCGACGCCTTCGTCGACCAGGTCGTCCCGATCCTGCAGGAACGCGGCCTGTTCCACGACGACTACGAAGGCCCCACCCTGCGCGAGAACCTCGGCGCCCACGAGCAGTACGGCCTCGACCCGCGCCTCACGAAGCCGGCCCGGTCATGACTAACCTGCTGGGGGACCGGGCGGAGGAGAGCTCCGACCCGAACTCCCCGAACAGCGAGGTCGGCCCACATGTTCACCACCCGCCCCACCCTCCAGGGCACCTTCGGCATGGTGTCCTCCACGCACTGGCTGGCCTCGCAGTCGGCGATGGCGGTGCTGGAGGACGGCGGCAACGCATACGACGCGGCCGTGGCCGGGGCCTTCGTGCTGCACGTCGTCGAACCGCACCTCAACGGGCCCGCCGGCGAGGTGCCGATCCTGCTCGCGCCCGCAGGTGGGGAGGTGCGGGTGCTGTGCGGGCAGGGCGTCGCGCCCGCCGGGGCGACCGTGGCCCACTACAAGGGGCTGGGCCTGGATCTCGTTCCGGGCACCGGCCCCCTCGCCGCCGCCGTCCCGGGCGCCTTCGACGCCTGGATGCTGCTCCTGCGCGACCACGGCACCAAGTCCCTCGCCGACGTCCTCAAGTACGCCATCGGGTACGCCGAGGACGGGCACGCGCCCGTGGAGAACGTCGGCGCGACCGTCGAGAGCGTACGGGAACTGTTCGAGACGGAGTGGACCTCGTCGGCGGAGGTGTTTCTGCCAGGAGGAGAGGCCCCTCGGCCCGGTGCGCTGTTCCGCAACCCCGCCCTCGCCGCCACCTGGAAACGGCTGATCGACGAGGTGGCCGGGGCGGGCGACCGGGTCGCACAGATCGAGGCGGCGCGTGAGGTGTGGCGCAGCGGATTCATTGCCGAGGCGCTCGTACGACAGGCGCGGCGACCCACCATGGACACCAGCGGCTCGCGGAACACCGGCACGCTCACGGCCGCCGATCTCGCCGGGTGGTCCGCGACCTACGAGGCGCCGGCGACGTACGACTGGAACGGCTGGACCCTGTGCAAGGCCGGCCCCTGGAGCCAGGGCCCGGTCCTCCTCCAGCAACTCGCGCTGCTGCCGCCCGAGTTGCCGCGGTACGGGTCCGTCGAGTACGTCCATCTGCTGGTCGAGGGCTGCAAGCTGGCCATGGCCGACCGGGAGGCCTGGTACGGGGACGCGGCCGACGTGCCGCTCGGTGAGCTGCTGTCGGCGCGGTACAACGCGGGACGGCGTGAGCTCGTCGGCGACAAGGCCTCCCATGAGCTCCGGCCGGGCAGTCCGGGTGGGCGTGTTCCCCGGCTGAGCGCGCACGCGCGCGTGGTCGTCACCGACGAGCCCGGCTTCAGCCCGATGGGCGTGGGCGAGCCGACGGTCGCGAAGAACCCCACGTCTCCCGTGCCGGGGGAGCCCGTGGTCGGCCCCGACGGCACGACCCGGGGCGACACCTGCCATCTCGACGTCGTCGACCGCTGGGGCAACATGGTGGCCGCCACGCCCAGCGGGGGATGGCTCCAGTCCAACCCCGTCGTACCCGAACTGGGTTTCCCGCTGGGCACCCGGCTCCAGATGACCTGGCTGGAGGAGGGGCTGCCCAACTCCCTCACTCCCGGCCGCCGCCCCCGCACCACCCTCACCCCCTCGATCGCCCTGCGCGACGGGGTGCCGGTGCTGGCGTTCGGCACGCCGGGCGGAGACCAGCAGGACCAGTGGCAGCTCCACTTCTTCCTGGCCCTCGCCCTGCGCTCCCCGGTCCGCGGCGGCCTCGACCTCCAAGGCGCGATCGACGCCCCGAACTGGCACAACGACAGCTTCCCGGGGTCGTTCTATCCGCGGGGGATGCGGCCCGGAAGCGTCACGGTGGAGGCGCGGACGGATCCCGGGGTGGTCGAAGGGCTACGGCGGCGGGGCCACGACGTGACGGTGGGGGAGCCGTGGTCGGAGGGGCGGCTGTGCGCGGTGGCGCGGGACCCGGAGACGGGCGTGCTGTCGGCGGGGGCCAATCCCCGGGGCATGCAGGGGTATGCGGTGGGGAGGTGACGGGGCGGATCCCGGTGTTCACGGCGATTCCACTCGCCCGTCCGCGGGCGGGTGGGGATTGTCAGTCCCGCGTGCTCTCATGGAGTCATGATCGAAGACATGGAAACCATCGACGAGTTTCTCGACCGGCACGCGGACGACGTGGAAGAGGCGGTGCGCAAGGCCGCCGCGGCCGAGGTCATGCCGCGCTTCCGGCGGCTCGCCGCGCACGAGGTCGACCAGAAGGCCGGTCCGCACGACCTGGTCACGGACGCCGACCGGCTGGCGGAGCAGTACCTCACCGAGGTGCTCGGCGCCCTCCTGCCCGGCTCCCTCGTCGTCGGTGAGGAGGCGGTCCACGCCAACCCGGCGTCGTACGAGGCGCTGCAGGGCGACACCCCGGTCTGGATAGTCGACCCGGTCGACGGCACCCGGCAGTTCGTGCACGGCGACCCCGGTTTCGGCATGCTGGTCGGGCTGGCCAAGAGCGGTGTTCTGCTCGCTTCCTGGACCTACGCCCCGGCGCGGGACCAACTGGCCACGGCGATACGCGGCCGGGGCGCGTTCCTCGACGGCGAGCGGCTGTACGCCGGCGTCCCCGACCCCGGCCGCGACCTCCAAGTGGCCACCTCCCACCCGGACTACACGACGGAGGAGCAGAAGCGCGGCCTGCTGGGACTGTGGACGGACGGCGTCGCACCGCGCCGGTGCGGCTCGGCCGGCCTGGAGTATCTCGCCATCGCCCGGGGTGAGTTGGACGCGGTGGCGTTCTCCTGGGAGGCGGCGTGGGACCACGCGGCGGGCCTGCTGCTGGTCGAGGAGGCGGGCGGCGCCCATCTGACCCTCACCGGCGAACCGTTCCGCATCAGGGGCGGCAACACCCTCCCCTTCACCGCGGCCCGGGACGCGGCGACGGCCCGGAGGGTGAGGGGGCTGCTGGCGGGCGAGGCCTGACGGCGAGGACCGGGCCGGGGTGGCCGCGTCCGGAGACCGAAAACTCTCGGGTTGCCGTCTCGGCGGCGCGGCGCCGACTTCCCGCCGACCGGCTGTCACCGACCGGCCCCCACCGGCTCCGCTTCTGACCGCACCCCGCCCCGCCCGCGCGCCCCCGACCTCCGCGAATTACCCCCACGCCCCGAGACTGTCGGTCCCCCGGCATATCCTGATCCTCTGGCCATCGGCTGACGAAGGGGTCCGAAGGTGCCGTCGATGCTCGATGCGGTCGTGGTGGGTGCGGGGCCGAACGGACTGACGGCTGCCGTGGAGCTGGCCCGCCGCGGCTTCTCCGTGGCCGTCTTCGAGGCGCGCGGCACCGTGGGCGGGGGGGCCCGCACCGAGGAGCTGACCCTCCCCGGCTTCCTGCACGACCCGTGCTCCGCGGCCCACCCCCTCGGCATCAACTCCCCGGCGTTCCGTGCCCTGCCCCTGGAGCGCTACGGCCTGGAGTGGCTGCATGCCGAGCTGCCCATGGCGCACCCCTTCACCGACGGCACCGCATCCGTGCTGTCGAGGTCGGTCGCCGAGACGGCGTCCTCGTTCGGACCGCGCGACGCGGGGACCTACCGACGGCTCGTCGCGCCGTTCCTGCCCAGGTGGGACACCCTGGCGCGCGACTTCATGTCCCTGCCCGCGACCGCGCTGCCCCGTGACCCGGTCACCCTCGCCCGCTTCGGTCTCGTCGGTCTGCCCCCGTCGACCTGGCTGATGCGCCGGTTCCGCGACGAGCGCGCGAAGACTCTGTTCGCCGGACTCGTCGCGCATGTCATGGCCCCGCTCGGCGGTTTCGCCACCGGCGCCATCGGCCTGGTCTTCGCCCTCGCCGCGCACGCCCGCGGCTGGCCCGTGGCCCGCGGGGGCTCCCAGTCCATCTCCGACGCGCTCGCCGCGTACCTCGAGGACCTCGGCGGCACCGTCCACACCGACTACGAGGTCAAGCGGCTCGACGACCTGCCGCCCGCGCGCGCGTACGTCTTCGACACCTCGCCCACCGCCCTGGCCCGTATCGCCGGCTTCGGCAATTACTACGAGGGCTACCGCTACGGCCCGGGCGTCTTCAAGGTCGACTACGCCCTCGACGGCCCCGTGCCGTGGACCGCGAAGGAGGCGCGTGGCGCGGGCACCGTGCAGATCGGCGCCGACAGCGCGGAGATCGGCACCGCCCTGCGCGCCGCGTCCCGGGAGGGCCGCGCACCCGACAGGCCGTTCATGATCACGGTGCAGCCGAGCGTCGTCGACCCCGGTCGGGCCCCCGCCGGAAAGCACGTGTTCTGGGCCTACGGCCATGTGCCCAGCGGCTGGACCGGCGACCTCACCGACGCCATCGAGCGCCAACTGGAGCGTTTCGCCCCGGGCTTCCGCGACCGCGTCCTCGCTCGCGCCACCGCAGGCCCGCCCGAACTGGCCGCCCGCAACGCCAACTACGTCGGCGGCGACATCGCCTCCGGCGCGGTCAGCGGACTCCAGGTCATGCTGCGCCCCAAGCTCTCCCTGTCCCCGTACAGCACCCCTCATCCGGCCGTCTTCATCTGCTCGTCGGCGACCCCACCGGGACCGGGCGTGCACGGCATGTCGGGCCACAACGCCGCGAAAGCCGTATGGCGGAGGCTGCGACGGCAGATCTGACCGGCAGCAGATCTGACCGGGCTGCCCCCGGCGGGACGTGCTGGAAGAGTGGTGGTCATGACCACCATCAGGCTCGTCCAGGGCGACATCACCCGAGAGAGCGCCGACGCGATCGTCAACGCGGCGAACTCCTCCCTCCTCGGCGGGGGAGGAGTCGACGGCGCCATCCACCGCCGCGGCGGCCCCGCAATCCTGGCGGACTGCCGCAAGCTGCGCGCCGGTCACTACGGCAAGGGGCTCGCCACCGGAAAGGCGGTCGCCACCACCGCGGGCGACCTGGACGCGCGCTGGGTGATCCACACCGTCGGCCCCCGCTACAGCCAGGAGGAGGACCGCTCGGAGCTGCTGGCCTCCTGCTACCGCGAGTCCCTGCGCGTCGCCGACGAACTGGGCGCCCGGACCGTCGCCTTCCCGGCCGTCTCCGCCGGCATCTACGGCTGGCCGATCGACGACGCCGCCCGGATCGCCGTGGAGACCGTACGGGAGACGGAGACCGCGGTCGAGGAGGCCCGGTTCGTGCTGTTCGACGAGAAGGCGTACCAGGCGTTCGCGCGGCAGGTCGACTGAGCTCGCCGGGCTCCTACTCCGACGGCCGAATGGCCGCGCGCGCCGAAAGCGGGGGCGCAGGCGGGGAAAATGACTGGTCAGAGGCGTCTCGACGCGATGCTCGTCCGAGGGCGGGCCCCCGTGACCGGTTGCGAGGCGCGGGGGAGTTTTTCACGGTGGGCCCAAAGAAGTACTTCGAAAGGACCCTGCATGCGCCCCCTCGTCTCCCGCGGCCTCCTCCTGCCGACGCTGGTCTGTACCGCGCTGATCCTCGGCCCGGTCGGCACCGCGGCCGCCGTCGTCGACGCAGGCCGCGGCGCGTCGGACCACGGTGTGGCTCAGGCAGCCACCTGGTACGGCACCGACGACACGGACATCCTGACGCACCGCCTCGACGCACTGGACCGCTCCGCGCACGGCAGCGTCCTCCAGCCGCTCCTGGACGCCGTCACCGACCTCACCGCCCTGGACGGCAGCCACCTCGACGCGAGCGAGGCGGCCGCCCACGCCAAGGCCGTGAAGGCGGCGAACGCCGAGGTCCAGGAACAGCTGCGGAAGCTGAGCGCCACGGACCGGTCCGTGGCGGCGGCCGACCCGGTCTCCGACCTCCTGGCCGCCCTCCAGTCCGCGGTCGACGACCTGCTCACGTCACTGACCTCGCTGGATCTGGGCGGTGTGGTGGGCTCGGTCACCGGACTCCTGGGCTCCGTGGTCGGAGCCGTCACCGGGCTCCTCGGCGGCGGACTGCCCTCCTTGCCGGCCACCGGCTGACACCAGGCATCCCACGGCACCCCCGCGCGAGCGCACGCGGGGGTGCCGCATGTCGTCATGGCCCCAGGACCCCACAAAGTCCGACAGAGTCATTGCCTCGCACGTCTTCGGGATCTAGGTTGAGTCGCATCCTGTGCCTCAAAGTCACCAATAGTGCACAGGAATTGACGCTCCCTCAGTACGTACACCGCACTGTCGTCCCGAGGAAGGTTCCACCGATGCCCCACCCGTATCTGCCTGCCCCCATCAGCCGCCGGCGTCTGCTGGAGTCGGGGGCCGCCGTCCTCGGCGCCCTCGCCCTCTCCTCCGGTCCCCTGGCCGGCCGCGGCCACGCGGCGGAGGGCGCCCCGGAGTGGAACGGCGCCATCGACCTCTTCCGGGTGGGCACCCAGCCCCCGCACACCACCCTCATGCCGTACGCCAACACCGGCCAGGCGCTCGCCGCCGACCGCACCCGCTCGCCGTACCGGCTGAGCCTCGACGGCACGTGGAAGTTCGCCTACGCCGACCGACCCGCCGACCGCGACACCGACTTCTACCGCACCGACGTGGACGACAAGGACTGGGACACCCTTCCCGTCCCTTCGGTATGGCAGGTGCATGGCTACGACTTCCCCATCTACGTCAACATCACCTACCCCTGGTGGGGCCCCAACGGCCTCGGCGAGGAGGCGCAGCCGCCCGCCGCCCCGACCCGCTACAACCCCGTCGGCCAGTACCGGCGCACTTTCACCGTGCCGAAGGACTGGTCGGGACGGCGGACCTTCCTGCACTTCGAGGGCGTCAAGTCCGCGCACTACGTGTGGATCAACGGTGAACTCGTCGGCTACCACGAGGACTCCTTCACGCCCGCCGAGTACGACATCACCCCGCACCTCAAGCCGGGCACGAACCAGATCGCGGTCGAGGTCTACCGCTTCTCCGACGGCGACTGGCTGGAGGACCAGGACATGATCCGGCTGAGCGGCATCTTCCGCTCGGTCTACCTCTACTCCACCCCGGCCGTCCACCTGCGTGACTTCAAGCTGGACACCCCGCTCGGCGACGACTACACCTCCGCCGAACTCTCGGTCACCGCGAGCGTGCGCGACTACGGCGGCGGCAACCAGGGCCGCTACACGGTCGAGACACAGCTGTACGACTCGGGCGGCCACGCGGTCTGGTCCCGCCCCCTCCAGCAGGCCGTCGCGCTCGACGCCGGCGACGAGACGACCGTACAGGCGGCCAAGGCCGTACCCGCCCCGAAGCTGTGGTCGGCCGAACACCCGAACCTCTACACCGCCGTCCTGCGGCTGCGCGACCCCGCGGGCAAGGTGATCGAGACGCTCTCGCACCGCGTCGGCCTGCGGGAGTTCGCCCTCAAGGACGGGCTGATGCGCATCAACGGCAAACCCGTCTCCTTCCGCGGCACCAACCGCCACGAGATGCACCCCGACCGCGGCACCGCGCTCACCCGCGCGGACCTCGTGAAGGACATCACGATCATCAAGCGGATGAACATCAACTCGGTCCGCACCTCGCACTACCCCAACAACCCGCTGTGGCTCGAACTCGCCGACGAGTACGGCCTCTACCTCGCCGACGAGACCAACCTGGAGACCCACGGCATCCGCAACCAGTACCCCGGCAACCACCCCGACTGGAGCGCGGCCTGTGTGGCCCGCGCCCAGAACATGGTCCACCGCGACAAGAACCACGCCTCGGTGGTGATCTGGTCCCTCGGCAACGAGGCGGGCGGCGGCAGCACCTTCGTGAACATGCGCGACTGGATCAAGTCGTACGACACCACGCGCGTCGTCCAGTACGAGGGCGACGACCGGCCCACCATCAGCGACATCCGCTCGGAGATGTACGACAGCCCCGCCACCGTCGAGTCCCGCGCGAAGAACACCAGCGACACCCGGCCGTACGTGATGATCGAGTACTGCCACGCGATGGGGAACTCCAACGGCAACTTCAAGAAGTACTGGGACATCGTCCGCCGCTACCCCGTTCTCCAGGGCGGCTGGATCTGGGACTTCGTCGACCAGTCCCTCAGCGAGCCGGTCCCGGTCCGCCAGTTGCTGACCGAGAGCGGGCCCGGCGCGCTGAAGGGCGAAGTCCTGCCCGCGAGCGCCAGGTTCGACCGCGACCAGGGCGTCTCGGGAGGTACCGTCTTCGCCCGCGACGCCCGCCTCGACCTCACCGGCTCGCTGACCCTGGAGGCCTGGTTCACCCCGAAGGTGACGGGCAATCACCAGCCGATCATCGCCAAGGGCGACACCCAGTACGCCCTCAAACAGTCCGGGAAGTCACTGGAGTTCTTCATCTACGGCGGCGGCCAGTGGGTCACCGCCACCTGGGCGCTCCCGGACGACTGGACGGGTCGGGAACACCACGTCGCCGGTGTCTTCGACGCGGCCACGGGCACGCTGACCCTCCATGTGGACGGCCAGGTCAGGGCGACCAGAAGCACCACGCAGCGGCCGAGCAGCAACACCGCGCCGCTCGCGCTGGCCGTCGATGCCGACAACTCCACAAGGGAGTTCAGCGGCACGATCAGGAAGGCGCGCGTGTACGGCCGAGCCCTGGGCGCCGCCGAACTCGCCTCCGACGGCCGGGGGCCCGGTGATGAGGGGGTGCGGTTCTGGTTCGACGCGGCGACCGTGGGGCTCACCGAGAAGCGGCCCGCCCAGAAGACCTTCTTCGCCTTCGGCGGCGACTGGGGCGACAACCCCAACGACGGCGCCTTCGTCGCGGACGGCATCGTCACCGCCGACCGCGGCCACACCGGCAAGGCCGCCGAGGTCAAGCAGATCTACCAGGCGGTCAACGCGTCCTGGGCCGCGAACGGGTCGGTGACCCTGGTCAACGAGTACCTGTTCACCAACCTCCGGGAGTTCGACGGCACTTGGACCCTCTCCGCCGACGGGAAGGTGGTCCAGCGGGGGAAGCTGACACGGGACCAGCTGAATCTGGCACCGCTGTCGAGCAAGGACATCACCGTCCCGTACAAGCTCCCGAGCGCCCCCGCGCCCGGCACCGAGTACTTCCTCCAACTCTCCTTCACCACCAAGGAGTCCACGCCCTGGGCGAGGGCCGGCTTCGAGGTGGCCAAGCAGCAGCTCGCCGTCGACGCGGACAGTCCGGCGGTGACCCCGGTGCCGCTCGCGAAGGTCCCGGCAGTGACGTACGAGGACGCCTCCGGTCAAGTCACCGTCACGGGCAAGGACTTCTCCGTCACCGTCGACAAGGGCAGCGGGACCATCACGTCGTACAAGGCCCACGGCACCCGCCTGATCACCTCCGGACCCGTGCCCAACTTCTGGCGGGCGCCCACCGACAACGACCACGGCAACGGGCAGCACACCCGCAACCAGACCTGGCGCGACGCCGGCACGAACCGCAAGGTGACCGACGTGAGCGTGCGGGCGCTGCGGGACCGGGCCGTCGAGATCAAGGTCAGCGGCACCCTGCCGACGACGACCGAGTCGGCGTACACCACGACCTACACGGTCTTCGGCAACGGTGAGATCAAGGTCGACAACACCCTGCACCCGGGCGCGAGTTCACTGCCGTACATTCCGGAGGTCGGCACGATCCTGTTCCTGCCGCGCCGCCTGGACCGGCTGCACTACTACGGCCGCGGACCCGAGGAGAACCACTGGGACCGCAACGACGGTACGGACGTGGGCCTCTACTCCGGGACCGTCGCCGAGCAGTGGACGCCGTACATCCGCCCGCAGGAGAACGGCAACAAGACGGATGTGCGCTGGGCGGCACTGACCGGCCATGACGGCGTAGGACTGCTGGTGTCCGGTGAGCCGCTCCTGGAGGTCAACGCCTCGCACTTCACACCCGAGGACCTGTCCAACGGGGCGCGCCACGACTACCAGCTCACCCCGCGCGACGCGGTCGTCCTGCGGGTGAACCACCGGCAGATGGGCGTCGGCGGCGACAACAGCTGGGGCGCCCACACCCACGACGAGTACAAGCTGTTCGCCAACCGGGACTACTCGTACACGTACCGGCTGCGCCCGCTGACGGATGTGGCCCGGGCGACGGCGGCCTCGCGGCGGCCGACGGGCATGGCATAAGTGGCGCGCCGGATGTGCCGGACCAGGCCGTCGGGCACCTGACGGGCTTGTCGTGGCCGGTCGCGCGGTTCCCCGCGCCCCTTCGGGCGCGGGGAACGTCTCACCCGCGCCTACGAAGGAGCCCTACTGCCAGCACCGGCCCGCACGCCAGCAGCACCGCCAGTACCCCGTAGCCATACGTCAGGGTTGCCGACGCGGCCACTGCCGCGACCATCAACGGGCCACCCGCGTCCCCGAGTTCACGCCCGAGCTCTGCCGCCCCCATCGTCTGTCCCAGCCGTTCCGGCGGAGTCGAGGCCGCGAGCGCCGCGAACCCCAGCGGAGTGATCAGCCCCGTGCCGATGCCGATCAGCGCGGCCCCCAGAAGCACACCCGCGAGCCCCGGCAGCATCGCGCAGCCCAGACCGGCCGCCGCCAGCAGCAACCCGGCGGTCAGCCCACCCCGTACGGTGAGCCGCCCCGCGTCCAACGCCCGCCCGGCGCGCGGCTGTACGACCGCCGCGCAGGCCGCGAGCACCGACACCGCGGCACCCGTCGCCACCGTGCCGAGCCCCGCCACCGCACCCGACACGGGCAGGAAGCCCACACCCACCGAGAGCGCGGCGGTCGCCCCGGCGAGCGCGGCCGTCGGGACCAGGAACGCCGGGTCGGCCAGCCGCCGGGCCAGGTCGAGGACCGTCTGCCGGGCCCGGGGGAGGGGCGGTACGACGGGCACGGCGATCAGCGCCCACACCGCCACGGCCGCGCCCAGCACCGCCAGCACCGTGAACAGCAGCCGCAGCCCGCCCGCCCACACCAGTACCCCGCCGAGGAGTGGGCCCAGGGTGTAGCCGACGGACTTGTAGAACCCGTAACTCCCGAAGGCCCGCCCGTGTTTCGCGGCCGGATTGAGCCGGGCCACCAGCGCGGACGCGGCGGGGGAGAAGGCGGAGGCCGCCGCACCTTGCCCCAGCCGCGCGGCCCACAGCCACCCGGGGCTGTCGGCGAGGGCGTAGAGCGCGGACGCGACGGCGAAGGCCACCAGCCCGCCGAGCAGCACGGGGCGCGCCCCGATCCGGTCGGCGATCGTGCCGAACAGCGGCTTGAGCAGGACCTCCGCGCCGTCGTACAGGGCGAGCAGACCGCCCAGCACCAGCAGTGAGGTGACCGCGTCCGCCGAGTCCGCGCCGAGGTTCGCGGCGATGCCGTGCGCGCCGAACGCGGTGGTGAAACCGGCCGCGTACAGCGGCCACATCAGACGCCGGGGCGGCTCACTCGGTGGCGTCACTGAGCCCCAGCCGCAGATGTTCGACGTGGTACACGGCCTGGTCGAGCAGCTCGGCGACATGGTGGTCGTGCAGCGCGTACACCACCGACCGACCCCGGCGCTCGCCCACCACCAGGCCCAGATTGCGCAGCAGTCGCAACTGGTGCGAGCACGCCGACTGCTCCATGCCCACCTCGGCGGCCAGCTCTGTCGCCGGCAGCGGTCCTTCGCGCAGCCTCGCGAGGATCAGCAGACGAGAGGGGGTGGAGAGGGCCTGGAGGGTGGTGGCCACCTTCGCCACGTTCGCCGCGTCCAGACGTACGCGCTCGGCGGTTTCCTGCGCGGTGGTGACGGCTCCATGACCCATGGGCGGTATCTTACCCATCGCACATGAACAGATGAATGAGTCTTCATGTGTTCCTGTATGGTGGCTCGGGTGTCCACGACTCTCACCCCCACTCGTGTCCCCTCACCTGCCCGCACCGCACCCCGCCGCCGCACCCGCGTCCTGGCCCTGCCCGAGGCCCGCTGGGCGCTGGCGTCGACCGTCGCCTTCATGGCGGCCCTGGTCCTGGACCTCGGCGGCCTGCCGTGGTGGGCGTACGGTCCGCTGTACGCGGTCGCCTATGTCACCGGCGGCTGGGAACCGGCCCTCGAGGGGCTCAGGGCGCTGCGCGACAGAACCCTGGACGTCGACCTGCTGATGATCGTCGCCGCGCTGGGCGCGGCCGCGATCGGACAGGTCCGGGACGGCGCCCTGCTGATCGTCATCTTCGCCACCTCCGGCGCGCTGGAGGCACTGGCCACCGCCCGCACCGCCGACTCGGTACGCGGCCTGCTCGATCTCGCGCCCTCGATGGCGACCCGGCTGACGGAGAACGGCGAGGAACCGGTCCCGACGAGTGAACTCGCCGTGGGTGACGTCCTGTTGATCCGGCCGGGCGAACGCATCGGCGCGGACGGACGGGTCCTGGAAGGGGCGAGCGAGGCCGACCAGGCCACCATCACCGGCGAACCCCTCCCGGTCACCAAGGGCCCCGGCGACGAGGTCTTCGCCGGCACCCTCAACGGCACCGGCGTGCTGCGCGTCCGCGTCGGGCGCGACCCCGCCGACTCCGTGATCGCCCGCATCGTGACCCTGGTCGAGGAGGCTTCCCGCACCAAGGCGCCGACCCAGTTGTTCATCGAGAAGGTCGAGCAGCGGTACGCACTGGGGATCGTGATCGCCACGCTCGCCGTGTTCGGCGTGCCGCTGATCTTCGGCGCCGACCTCACCGACGCGTTGCTGCGCGCGATGACCTTCATGATCGTCGCCTCGCCGTGCGCGGTCGTCCTCGCGACCATGCCGCCCCTGCTGTCCGCCATCGCCAACGCCGGGCGGCACGGCGTCCTGGTCAAGTCGGCGGTCGCGATGGAGCGGCTGGGCGAGGTGGACGCCGTAGCCCTCGACAAGACGGGGACGCTGACGGAGGGGACACCGGAGGTCTCGGCCGTACGGCCGCTGCCGGGCTCCGGGCTGACGCCGGACGCTCTGCTCGCGCTGGCCGCCGCGGCCGAGCACCCCAGCGAGCATCCGCTGGGGCGGGCGGTGGTGCGGGCGGCGCGAGAGCGGGGACTGCGGATCGCGGACGCGCGGGACTTCGCCGCCGTGCCCGGACGCGGGGTGACGGCGGTGGTCGGGGGGCGGGTGATCGGGGTCGGGCGCGCGGGTGACCCGGTGACCGAGAGCGTGGATCCCGGTCCCAGTCCCGATGCCGATCCCGGTGCCGATGCGACCGCGGTCGTCGATGGGCCGCGTGCCGATGCGCCTCGCGCGGCCGTCCCCGGCACCGAGGACGGCGACACCGTCGTCCTGGTGACCGGCGACGGCGTCCCCCTCGGCACCCTCGCCCTCACCGACCGTCTGCGCCCTCAGGCTCCCGCCACCACCGCCGCGCTCACCGCGCTGACCGGCACGGCTCCCGTCCTGCTCACCGGTGACAACGCCCGGGCCGCCGCGCGGGTCGCCGAGGCCACCGGCCTGGTGGACGTCCGCGCGGACCTGCTGCCCGAGGGCAAGGTGGACGCCGTACGAGAGCTGCGCGACGCCGGGCGCAAGGTGCTGTTCGTCGGGGACGGCGTCAACGACGCACCCGCGCTCGCCGCCGCCCACTCCGGCATCGCGATGGGCCGTGCCGGCTCCGACCTCGCGCTGGAGACGGCGGACGCGGTCGTCGTACGGGACGAGCTCGCGACCGTCCCCTCGGTCGTACGCCTGTCCCGGGCCGCCCGCCGACTGGTCGTCCAGAACCTGGTGATCGCGGGTACCTTCATCACCGGACTCGTCCTGTGGGACCTCCTCGGCCACCTCCCGCTCCCGCTCGGCGTCGCGGGGCACGAGGGCTCGACCGTGCTGGTCGGCCTCAACGGGTTGCGGCTCCTGAGGGAAACCGCGTGGCGCCAGGGCACGCGAGGTTGATGTCGGATTCTCGCCAGCCCGGGCCGGGCCGGTGGCCGATGCTGGACGCATGCAGACGGGGATGTACACCGAGACCGAGCGCTGCGTGCGCGCCGTGCAGTCCAAGGACGCACGGTTCGACGGATGGTTCTTCACGGCGGTCCTGACGACCCACATCTACTGCCGGCCGAGCTGTCCGGTCGTCCCGCCCAAGCCCCAGAACATGACCTTCTACCCGAGCGCGGCGGCCTGCCAGCAGGCGGGGTTCCGGGCCTGCAAGCGGTGCCGGCCCGACACCAGCCCGGGCTCCCCGGAGTGGAACCAGCGCGCCGACCTGGTGGCCCGCGCGATGCGGCTGATCGCCGACGGCGTGGTCGACCGCGAGGGCGTGCCCGGCCTCGCCGCCCGGCTCGGCTACAGCGCCCGGCAGATCGAACGCCAGCTGCTCGCCGAACTCGGCGCGGGCCCGCTCGCCCTCGCCCGGGCCCAGCGTGCCCAGACGGCGAGGATCCTCATCGAGACGACCGCGCTCCCGATGGCGGACATCGCCTTCGCGGCCGGCTTCTCCGCGATCCGCACGTTCAACGACACCGTGCGCGAGGTCTTCGCGCTCTCGCCGAGCGACCTGCGCACCCGCGCCGCGAAGAGGTCCCGTAACGCTCCGGACACCCCGGGCTTCCTGTCCCTGCGCCTGCCGTTCCGTGCGCCCCTCAACCCCGACAACCTCTTCGGCCACCTCGCGGCCACCGCCGTCCCGGGGGTGGAGGAGTGGCGGGACGGCGCGTACCGCCGCACGCTGCGGCTGCCGTACGGACACGGCATCGTGGCGCTCGCGCCCCAACCCGACCACATCGCCTGCCGGTTGATGCTGAGCGACCTGCGCGACCTGACCGTCGCCATCAGCCGCTGCCGCCGCATGCTCGACCTGGACGCCGATCCCGTCGCGATCGACGACCAGCTGCGCACGGACCCGCTCCTGGCGCCCCTGGTGGACAAGGCGCCAGGCCGACGCGTCCCGCGCACGGTCGACGAGGCGGAGTTCGCCGTCCGGGCCGTGCTGGGCCAGCAGGTCTCCACGGCGGCGGCCCGCACCCACGCGGCCCGCCTGGTCACGGCCCACGGCGAACCGGTCGACGACCCCGAGGGCGGTCTGACACACCTCTTCCCGTCGCCCGAGGCTCTGGCCGCGGTGGACCCCGACTCGCTCGCGATGCCCCGCACCCGCCGTACGACCTTCACCACCCTGGTCGGCGAACTGGCCGACGGCAAACTCCAGTTGGGGGTGGAGACCGACTGGACGGAGACCCGGACCCGTCTCCTCGACCTCCCCGGCTTCGGCCCCTGGACGGTCGATGTCATCGCCATGCGCGCCCTCGGCGACCCGGACGCCTTCCTCCCCACCGACCTCGGAATCCGCCGCGCGGCCCAGGAGCTGGGCCTGCCCTCCACCCCGGCCGCGCTGACGGCCCGGGCGGCGGCCTGGCGGCCCTGGCGGGCCTACGCCGTCCAGTACCTGTGGGCGACCGACAGCCATCCCATCAACTTCCTGCCCGTATAAGGACGTCCAGTGAAACAGCACACCGTGATCGACAGCCCCTACGGCCCCCTGACCCTCGTCGCGGACGACGGCGTCCTGTGCGGCCTCTACATGACCGACCAACGCCACCGCCCACCGCAGGAGACCTTCGGCGAGCCGGCCGACGGCTGGTCCAAGGAGGCCGAGGACCAGCTGACCGCCTACTTCGAGGGCGAGTTGAAGGAGTTCACCCTGGAACTGCGCCTGCACGGGACGGCTTTCCAGCGCACGGTCTGGGAACAGCTCCGCCGGATCCCGCACGGCGAGACCCGCACCTACGGCGAACTCGCCGACGCCCTCGGCAACCCCAAGGCTTCCCGCGCGGTCGGCCTCGCCAACGGCAGGAACCCGATCGGCATCATCGTCCCCTGCCACCGCGTGGTCGGCGCGGACGGCAGCCTCACGGGCTACGGCGGCGGGCTGGAACGCAAGCAGCGGTTGCTGGACTTCGAGCGGGGGGCGGCGCTGTTCTGACCGGTAGCCGGTGATTCCCCCGGGACCGCCGTGCCGTGCGACCCTCAGCCGCGCAGGTCCCGTCGGTACCGGATGCCGGTCTTGCCGCCGAGGTCGGCCGGGCCCGCCGGGCCGACCGGGGTGAAGCCCGTCTTGGCCAGCACCCTCTGGGACGCGATGTTCTCGTGGCTGGTGGCCGCGCAGAGTGTGTCCAACTCGTACCGGGTCGGCGCGAGACGGCACAGCTCGCGGACGGTCGCCGTCGCCACCCCGCGGCCGGTGGCGTGCCGCGCGACCCGGTAACCGAGGTCCGCGGTGCCGTTCTCGATGTCGACGAGGTTGAACCTGCCGAGGACCGAACCGTCCTCGGCGAGCAGCACATGAAAGGCGCAGAGACCGGTCTCCTGCTCGGCCAGCAGGGCGTCGAACCTTTCGGCGAACCGGTCGAAGAAGGTATCGCCGCGGTCGGTGACGGACGCGGCGAAAAAGGCGCGATTGGCCACCTCGAAGGCCAGGACCGCCGGGGCGTGTTCCGCGCGCAGTCGCAGGAGCTCGGGCATCGGGACCTCAGCCCGCGCTCAGGCCGCGGAGCAGTTCGGGCAGCGCCCTGCCGATCGGCTCCCGGATCACCTCGTCGGCGCGGTCGTCGTACGGTGTCGGGTCGGCGTTGACGATGACGAGCCGGGCGCCGTGGTCGGCGGCGACACCCGCGAGGTCCGCCGCGGGCTGGACCTGGAGGGTGGTGCCGACGGCGATGAAGATCTGGCAGGCCTTGGTGATGGCGACGGCCTCGCCCATGACGACGGGGTCGAGGCGCTCGCCGAACATCACGGTCGCCGACTTGAGGATGCCGCCGCAGGTCAGGCACGGTGGGTCCGACTCGCCGGCCTCGACCCGGGCGAGCGCGTCCTCCATCGGACCGCGGGCGTGGCACTTCGTGCACACCACCTGCCGTGCGGTGCCGTGCAGTTCGAGGACCTTGCGGGCGGGCAGCCCGGCGAGCTGGTGGAGGCCGTCCACGTTCTGCGTGATCACCCGCACCGGCACCCCGGACTTCTCCAGCTCGGCCACCGCCACGTGCGCGGCGTTGGGCTCGGCCTTCAGGGTCCGGTTCGCGCGCCGCATCTGCCACGACCGCCGCCGGATCTCCGGATCGCTCATGTAGTAGTCGTACGTCACGAGCTTCTCGGCCTCGGGATCCCGCCGCCACAGGCCGTTCGGGCCGCGGTAGTCGGGGATCCCGGAGTCGGTGGAGATACCGGCGCCGCTGAGGAGCGCGACGAGGGGCTTGGTCATGGTGCCGAGGGTAGGACGGGTGATCCGGGTGCGGCGACCGGATATCCATCCGCCTGGGCGCACGCAGGCACGAGTGCGGGCAGCGCGCCGGCTCAGCCCACCCGGCGTCCGTTCTCCAGCTCCAGCGTTCCCGACCCGTCCGCCAGCACGTCCAGCGCGGCCAGGACCCGGCGGCCGAGACCGTCGGGCAGATACTCGGCCAGCTCCTCGTGCGGGACCAGGCGCCACGACAGCAGCTCCTCCTCCTGGAGCCGGATCGCCTTGAGGTCGTCGTCGCCGAGGACACCGCCGTCGTAGAGGTACGCCACCAGCGGCGGCCAGGGCGGCCTGTACACCCAGTCCACCGCGAGCAGCCGGCCGAGGTCGCGGTCGAGTCCGATCTCCTCGAGCGTCTCGCGGCGCGCGCCCTGGCGCGGGGTCTCGCCCTCGTCGGACTCGATCGTCCCGCCCGGAAGCGCCCAGCCCTCACGGTAGTTGGGCTCGACGAGCAGGACCCGGCCCGAGGCGTCACGGAAGAGAGCGGCGGCACCGGCGAGGATCCGGGGAAGACCGGCGATGTACGTGGCGAAGTCAGGGGTGGTCATCCTCGAAGGGTAACCACGCCTCGTCCCGGTCGCCTCAGGCCTCCGCCTCCGCCTCCGCCTCCGCCAACCGCACCGTCCGCTCGGCCAGTTCGCTGATGTGCACCCCGTCGAACCCGAACACCGCGCTGCGCACCCGGTCCTCCAGCGGCACCTTCCACTGGTCCGGGATCGCGCCCGCGCCGGTGAGCACCCCGGCCACCGAACCGGCGGTGGCTCCGTTCGAGTCGGTGTCCAGGCCGCCCCGGACGGTGAGCGTGATGGTGCGGGTGAAGTCGCCGTCGCCGTAGAGCAGTCCGGCGGTCAGGACGGCCGCGTTCGGGATGGTGTGGATCCAGCCGAGCCCGGCGGTCTCCTCCGAGAGTGTCGTCAGGGTGTCCTCCCAGGTCATCCGGGTGTCGTGCAGGGACACCACCCGGCGTACCGTGCGCGCGAGGCGGCTGCTCGCGGGGATCACCGCGAGCGCCTGGTCCACGGCCTGCCGCACGGTGCCGGCCGTGAACGCCGCCGAGATCAGCGCCGCCGCCCACATCGCCCCGTACACGCCGTTGCCGGTGTGCGAGAGCACCGCGTCCCGGCGGGCCAGGGCGGCGGCGCGGCGCGGTTCGCCGGGGCAGGTCCAGCCGTAGATGTCGGCACGGATGAGGGCGCCGATCCACTCCTGGAAGGGATTGTCGTACGTCGCCGTCAGCGGCGGTTTCAGTCCGTTGGCGAGGTTGCGATAGGCGGCCCGCTCCGCGGTGAACGTCTGCAGATACGGCAGCCTCAGGAGCCACAGATCGCCCACCTGTTCGGTGCTGAAGCCGAAGCCGTGGGTCTCCAGGAGGTGGAGACCGAGGATGGCGTAGTCGACGTCGTCGTCACGGCAGCTGCCGTGGATGCGGCCGCGCACGCACTCCCGCCACTCGGGCCGCAGCTCGAAGCCGTCGCTCTCGCCGACGGGTTCGGGAAGGTAGTCGGTCAGGGGCAGGGCGGCGGCCTGCCGGAGGTAGCGGTCGATCCGGTCCCGCGTCCACAGGTCGCCCTGCTCGACCGGTTTGCCGAGCATGTTGCCCGCGATCCGGCCGAGCCAGCCCCCGAGGACGCGGTCGGCGAGCTCTGGTTCGGTGCCCACAGGGGTCATAGCTCCGGTGTACCCGATTCCGGAGCCTGGCACAGTCCCCCTCCGCGGTGGTGGTGTCGTCGCTCCGGCCGTGGGACGGGTTCATGCCCTGCCGGGTGAGGCCTTTGCCACCTCGACCTTTTCGAGGCCTTCGCGACGTGTCCGTTCGGTCCCCCAGACGCCGAGCGGCCCGAGCGCCTGATGGAGCGTGTGCCCGTCCTCGGTCAGGGAGTACTCCACCCGCGGTGGCACCTCGGCGTAGACCTCCCGGTGGACGAGTCCGTCCGCTTCCATCTCCCGCAGGTGCTGGGTGAGCATCTTCTCGCTCACTCCGGGCAGACCGCGGCGGAGTTCGGCGAAGCGGCGTACCCGATGAGTGTCGAGTTCCCAGAGGATGAGCCCCTTCCACTTCCCGCTCACCACGTCCAGCGCGGCGTCGATGCCGCAGATGTACGGCCCGCGCCTCGGTCCTCTGGCCATCACTGACCCCCCTTACTAAAAGGTAAGTACCGCAGAAAATAGTGGGTACTTCCGAGCTTCGGGGCGCTCTTCCAGGATGGAGGCGTGAACGGACACCAGAACCCCACCACCAAGCAGGGCAGCCCTGTCACCGTGATCGGGCTCGGCCCGATGGGCCGGGCGATGACCCGCACCCTCCTCACCGCAGGCCATCCGGTCACCGTCTGGAACCGCACCGCGGGCCGGGCCGACGGCGTCGTCGCCGAGGGAGCGACGCGCGCGGCGACACCCGGCGAGGCGGTCGAAGCGAGCGACCTCGTGATCCTCAGCCTCACCGACTACCGGGCGATGTACGACATCCTCGACGGCTCCACCGCGTTACTCGCCGGCCGGACGCTGGTCAACCTGAGCTCGGACACGCCCGACCGCACACGCGAGGCGGCGACCTGGGCGGCGGGCCACGGCGCCGCCTTCCTCACCGGTGGTGTCATGGTCCCCGCGCCGATGGTCGGCACGGAGGCGGCCCATGTCTACTACAGCGGCCCCGGCGAGGTGATGGAGCACCATCGGGCGACGCTGGCACCGCTCGGCGCGCCGAGGTATCTGGGCGAGGAGCCGGGCCTCGCCCAGATGATGTACCAAGCGCAGCTCGCGGTCTTCCTCACCACCTTGTCCGCACTGATGCACGCCACCGCGATGCTGGGCACCGTGGGAATGAAGGCCACGGAAGCCCTGCCGGAGCTGCTCTCCTCCGCCGACTCGATCGGCGCCATCCTGAGGGCCGGGGAGGAGACCCCCGGTGCCGCGCTGGACGCCGGTGAGCATCCCGGAGACCTCAGCACGGTCACCATGATGGGCGCGACGGCCGACCACATCGTCGAGACGAGCAGGTCACTCGGCCTCGACCTCGCCCTCCCGCTGGCCGTGCAGGCCCATTACCGACGCGCGATCGAGAACGGACACGGCAGCGACAACTGGACCCGAGTCATCGACAGCATCCGCGAGCCGCGCTGACGGGACGCCGCACGAAGGGGCCCTTCGTGCGCTCCACGACGGACGAGTTTTCCTCCTTCTCAGGGACCGGGCGGTGCATGACGTCGGGGGGCGTCTCCGGTTAAGGTCGCAGCGGCGCGACTGGCCTTGACGTGCGCGAGGCCCGGAGAGCAAGGGGAAAACGTGACACAGCGCGTGCTCATCGCCGCGGACAAGTTCAAGGGCTCGCTGACGGCCGTGCAGGTCGCCGAGCGGGTGACGGCCGGGCTGCGCCGGGTCGTGCCGGGCCTGGAGATCGAGGCGCTGCCCGTCGCCGACGGCGGTGACGGGACCGTCGCCGCGGCCGTCGCGGCCGGTTTCGAGCGCCGGGAAGTGCCGGTCGCCGGGCCCCTCGGGCAGGAGGTCACCGCCGCCTTCGCGGTCCGCGGGGACACCGCTGTCGTGGAGATGGCCGAGGCCAGCGGCCTGCAGCGGCTGCCCGCAGGCGTCTTCGCCCCGCTCACGGCGTCGACGTACGGCTCCGGAGAGCTCCTGCGCGCCGCGCTGGACGCCGGCGCCCGCACGATCGTGTTCGGGGTCGGCGGCAGCGCCACCACCGACGGCGGTGCCGGCATGCTCTCCGCGCTCGGCGCCCGCTTCCTGGACGCCGACGGCGAGCCCGTGGCGCCCGGCGGCGGAGGCCTCGCCGATCTCGCCTCGGCCGACCTGTCGGGCCTGGATCCGCGGTTCGCGAACGTCGAGTTCATCCTGGCCAGCGACGTCGACAACCCGCTGACCGGCCCCAAGGGCGCCCCCGCGGTCTACGGCCCGCAGAAGGGCGCCTCCCCGGACGACGTGGAGGCCCTCGACAGCGCCCTCGCCCACTACGCGAAGGTGCTGGAGGAGGCCGTCGGCGCGAAGGCCGCAGGGTACGCCGCCTCACCGGGTGCGGGCGCGGCCGGCGGCATCGGCTACGGCGCCCTCCTCCTCGGCGCCCGGTTCCGCCCCGGCATCGAGGTCATGCTCGATGTCCTGGGCTTCGCGCCCGCGCTGGAGTGGGCGGACCTGGTGATCACCGGGGAGGGCTCCCTCGACGAGCAGACCCTGCACGGCAAGGCCCCGGCGGGCGTCGCCGCGGCGGCCCGCGCCAGGGGCAAGGAGGTCGTCGCCGTGTGCGGCCGCCTCGCGCTGCCCCCGGAGGCCCTCGGCCGGGCGGGCATCCGTCGCGTCTACCCGCTCACCGACGCCGAGCCCGACATCCAGCGGTGCATCTCCGAGGCGGGCCCGATCCTGGAGGACGTGGCGGAGCGGATCGGCCGGGACTTCCTGGTCTGAGCGGCTTCTTGAGCCGGGCCGCTGTATGTGCCGACCGCGTGTTCCGGCCGGGCCGCCGATCTCCCGGGGCGAGGCTCATGTCTGCCGAGTGGCCTGCGTCTGCCGAGCGGCTGCGTCGGCCTCGCCGCGGGTGCCGGTCGGCCGAGCCATCCGTCTCGGCCGCCACTCCGCACATCACTGACGCGGCCCCGACAACCGGTACGCGTCCAGCGCCAACGTCATCTCGATCAGGTCCCGGGGCCGGGCCAGCGAACGGGACGTGAGCTGCTCGAGCCGCCGCAGCCGGTTGAAAACCGTGTTGCGTGGCAGTACAGCCGTCCGGCGGCCCGCCCCGCCGACCCCTCGCACACCAGCCACACGTCGAGGGTCTCCAACAGTACGGCCCGGTCGGCGGGCTCCAGCTCCAGGAGCGCGCCGAACACGTCCGACACCAGCCGGTCGGCCAGCTCCGGCTGGCTCACCACCAGCGCGGTCGGCATCCGCTGATCAAGGCGTACGACCGCGGTGGCGTCCGGCGGACAGGTGCGCAGCGCCAGCTCGGCGAGGCGCCGGGCCCGCCCCAGCTCGGCGAGGCCGGGGACCACCGGACTGATCCCGCCCGGCCCCGCGCACCGCCCGTCCAGCGCACGCGCCACCGCGTCCAGGCCCTGCCCGGGCGCGAGCGCCACGACCGCCACCTCGCCGTCGGCCCGCATCCGCCAGATGAACCGGAACCCGGCGCCCCGCACCGGCCGCTCGGCCGCCTCCCGCCGCTCGGCCCGCAGCACCACCACCGCGTACGGCCCGTGCTCCGGCAGATCGAGCCCCGCCGCCGCCCGCGCCGCGAGCCCGGGCGTCGCCTACCCCTCCAGCAGGGCGTCGAGGAGCGCCTGCAGTTGTTCGTCCGTACGCCGCCTGAGCTCCGCCTCGGTGGCGCGGTACGCCTCCGACGCCGCCTGCGCCTGCGCGTCCACCGCCGACCACACCATCGTGGTCGACCGCATCAGCGCCGCGAGCCGCTCCGGCTCCCGACCGGCGGTCCCCTCCACGAGCGCGTCCCACACCAGGTAACCGGCGTTCCGGTAGGCGTGTACCAGAAGGTCCAGCGGCAGCCCCTGATGGGCCCGGCGCCGGCCCGCGTCCTCGGCGTACTCCAGGTCGCGGCGCGGGGAGTCCCGGGGCGCGGAGATCGTCTCGATGCCGATCCGCATCGCCTCCTCGGCCTCCCGCCACTGCTGGTCGCAGAAGGCCGTCTCCGGCTACACCGAGCTGGAGCCGAAGGTGCTGGGCTTCGCGCAGTTCATCGGCTCGCCGTTCGTCGCCGCGGTCAAACAGCGGATCGACGGCCAGGACAAGGGGCTGGTGCTCCCGCAGGCCTGGTCGGCCGCGCTGCTGGGCAGCCCGTACATCCGGGTCATCGGATCCACCTACGACATCGAGACGATCAACGCGGTCGACTTCCTGATCAAGGAGAAGGGGCTGAAGAAGGGGGACAGGATCGGCCATGTGTACTTCGAGGGCGACTACGGCGAGAGCGCCCTGGTCGGCTCCCGGCACATCGCGAAGGAGGCCGGGCTCACCGTCGTCGAGCAGAAGATCAAGCCGACCGACAACGACATGACCGCCCAGGTCACCGCCCTCAAGCAGGCCGGCGTCAAGGCGATCGTGATCAGCGCGGGCCCGCGGCAGGCGGCTTCGCTGGTGGGCGTGGCGGCGGCGAACGGCTTCGCCGTACCGGTCATCGGCAACAACTCGGCCTTCGCGCCGCAGCTCCTGGCCACCCAGGCGGGCCCGGCCCTGACGAAGAACTACTACGTGGCCTCGCCCTCGCTCCCCATCGGCGCGGACACCCCGGAGGCGAAGAAGCTCGTGGCCGACTACCGGGCCGCCTACCCGGACGACGCCCTGGACAACGGCATCGTCGCCGGCTGGACCGCCGCGTCGGCCTTCGGCGAGGCACTGAAGAAGGCCTGCGCGAACAAGGACCTCACCAGGGAGGGCGTCGACAAGGCCCTGTTGTCGATCGACTCCTACGACGTCGGCTTCGGCGTCGCCCAGAACTTCACCGACCCCAAGTCCCCGTCCTCCCGCGAGAGCGTGATCCTCCAGCCGGACAAGAGCGTGACGGGCGGCATGAAGGTCGTACGGGAGGCGGGGGCGTCCGCGGTGGCGGAGGCGTACACACCGGGGGCGTGAGGGGCGGGGCGGAAAAGCTCGGCCGAGCGCCGTACAGGCAGCGGTGGCCGCAACGGTGAGGGGCCCGAACCGTCAACGGTTCGGGCCCCTCGGAAGCGTGTGCGGCGGAGCCTACGGCAGCTGGGCCGCGCGGGCCTCGCGCCGGTTGCCGCGGAAGTTGTTCACCCGGCGGGCCGTGGCGAACAGCGGGATCACCGCACCCATGACCAGCTGCAGGGCGCAGCCCGTCTGGAGGAGGAGCTGGCCGCCCGGGGCGCCGAACGCCCAGGCCGCCAGGAGGCCCATCCCGAGGACGATCCAGGAGAGCATCGCGACCGCGAGGCGGCCCCGCGGCTTCGGGTACTCGACCCGGCTCACCATCAGCCAGGCGGTGCCCAGGATCGCGAGGAGCGTCGCCACGAAGGGGAGCTCCAGCAGGACGATCGAGACCACTGTCAGCGCGCCGAAGGGCGACGGCATGCCCTGGAAGGTGCCGTCCTTCACCGTCACACAGGAGAATCTCGCGAGCCGGAGGACCACCGCCAGCAGCACCACGACGGCGCCCACCGCCGCCACCCGCTGGGACGCGTCGTCCGCCACCATGCCGTACACGAGCACGAAGTACGCCGGGGCCAGACCGAAGCTGATCAGGTCCGAGAGGTTGTCCAGCTCCGCGCCCATCGGCGACGAACGCAGCTTGCGCGCCACCAGGCCGTCGAACAGGTCGAAGACCGCCGCGCAGAGCATCAGGATGACCGCGGTGGCCGCGCTGTTGCGCGCCATGCCGGTCTCCTGGCTGTCGGTCAGGTGCGGGATCAGGATGCCGGTGGTGGTGAAGTACACCGCCATGAAGCCGCACGTGGCGTTGCCGAGGGTGAGGGTGTCCGCTATTGAGAGGCGGAGAGAAAGAGGCATCTCCTCCTCGTCGTCGACCTCGTCGGCCTCGGGCACCCAGCCCGCCTGGGTCTCAGGATCAATCACGGTCAATGCGAGTCACCCCAGCCACCGTCTTCTGGCCGACCTCGACCGCGACCTCCACGCCCTCCGGCAGGTAGATGTCGACACGCGAGCCGAAGCGGATCAGACCGATACGGTCGCCCTGCTCGACCTTCGTGCCCTGCGGGATGTAGGGGACGATGCGACGGGCCACCGCGCCGGCGATCTGGATCATCTCGATGTCACCGAGTTCGGTGTCGAAGTGCCAGACGACGCGCTCGTTGTTCTCGCTCTCCTTGTTGAACGCCGGAACGAACCCACCGGGGATGTGCTCCACCGAGGTCACCGTGCCGGAGAGCGGCGCGCGGTTGACGTGGACGTTGAGCGGGCTCATGAAGATCGCGACCCGGGTGCGACCGTCCTTCCACGGCATGATGCTCTGCACCACACCGTCGGCGGGCGAGATGACCCGGCCTGGGGCGATCTCGCGCTCGGGGTCGCGGAAGAACCACAGCATGCCCGCCGCCAGCGCGGTGGCGGGCACGGCGACGGCCTTGGCGGCGCCGGACTTGCGCGCGCGTACCAGGCTCAGTGCTGCGGTGGCGACGGTCGGGAGGAGCCACGGCGATGCTCCGCGCGCCAGGCGTACGCCTGCCAGGCTGTCGCGAGGTGCAGAGGTTTGGCTGTGGGGCATGGATGACCTTCGTAGCGGATGATGCCGCGCACTAGACGGGGGACGGCGGCTTTCCGGGATCGTACCGGTCGCGGGCCACAACTGGGCAAGCCAGGAAGCCGAGTCGGCGGCGGAACCGCCTTGACGGGGTGTGATCTTCTTCTCCAAGAAAACACCCCGTATCCGGACATCTAGCCCTGGAACCGATACTCTTCGAGCAGCCTGCGACCGATGATCATTTTCTGGATCTCGGCGGTACCTTCACCGATCAGCAGCATCGGAGCCTCACGGTAGAGGCGCTCGATCTCGTACTCCTTGGAGAAGCCGTAGCCGCCGTGGATCCGGAAGGCATCCTCCACGACCTCTTTGCAGTACTCGGAGGCGAGGTACTTCGCCATCCCTGCCTCAAGGTCGTTTCGCTCACCGGAGTCCTTTTTGCGTGCCGCGTTGACCATCATCGCATGCGCGGCCTCGACCTTGGTAGCCATCTCGGCCAGCTTGAACTGAATCGCCTGGTGCTGAGCGATCGGCTTGCCGAAGGTGTGACGCTGCTGGGCGTACGAGACGCCCAGCTCGAAGGCACGCTGAGCGACGCCACAGCCACGCGCCGCCACATTGACGCGGCCCACCTCGACCCCGTCCATCATTTGGTAAAAACCTCGGCCGGTGGCCCCGCCGAGCACTCGGTCGGCCGGAAGTCGCAGGCCATCCATGATCAGCTCGGTGGTGTCGACCCCCTTGTAGCCCATCTTGTCGATCTTCCCGGGGATGGTGAGGCCGGGACGGACCTCTCCGAAGCCGGGCTCCTTCTCGATCAGGAAGGTCGTCATCGACTTGTGGGGCGCGGTGCCCTCAGGGTGTCCTTCATCACTTCGGACCAGGACGGCGACCAGACTTGACGTTCCGCCGTTCGTCAGCCACATCTTCTGACCGTTCAGGACGTACTCGTCGCCGTCCCTGACCGCCTTGGACGTGATGGCGGACACGTCGGAGCCGAGCGCCGGCTCCGACATCGAGAAGGCGCCGCGGATGTCGCCGGCCGCCATCCTCGGCAGGAAGTGGTCCTTCTGCTCCTGGGTGCCGTGCTGCTTGAGCATGTACGCCACGATGAAGTGGGTGTTGATGATGCCGGAGACCGACATCCAGCCGCGGGCGATCTCCTCCACACACAGCGCGTACGTCAGGAGGGACTCGCCCAGACCGCCGTACTCCTCGGGGATCATCAGCCCGAACAGGCCCAACTCCTTGAGCCCGTCGACGATCTGCTGCGGGTACTCGTCGCGGTGCTCCAGCTCGGTCGCGACCGGGATGATCTCCTTGTCCACGAAGTCGCGGACGGTGGAGAGGATCTCCTGCTGGATGTCGGTCAGACCGGCGGTCTGGGCGAGGCGTGCCATGGGGGTCAGCCCTCCTGAAGTTCCGGGCGGCCGGGCTGCTCGCCGCCGCGCTCCTTGATGTAGGTCTCGGTGGGCACCATGACCTTGCGGCGGAACACGCAGACCAGCGTGCCGTCCTGCTTGTAGCCCTTGGTCTCGACGTACACGATCCCGCGGTCGTTCTTCGACTTGGACGGCCACTTGTCGAGCACGGTCGTCTGGCCGTAGATCGTGTCGCCGTGGAAGGTCGGCGCCACGTGCCTGAGCGACTCGATCTCCAGGTTGGCGATCGCCTTGCCGGAGACGTCCGGCACGGACATGCCCAGCAGCAGGGAGTAGATGTAGTTCCCGACCACGACGTTCTTGCCGAAGTCGGTCGTCTTCTCCGCGTAATTGCTGTCCATGTGGAGCGGGTGGTGATTCATGGTCAGGAGACAGAAGAGATGGTCGTCGTACTCCGTGACCGTCTTCCCGGGCCAGTGCTTGTAGACCGCCCCGACCTCGAACTCCTCGTAGGTGCGTCCGAACTGCATGCCTACGCCTCCGGGATCTCGAACTTGGACGTGCGCTGCATGCCCGCCGCACGGCCCTTGCCGGAGATGACCAGCGCCATCTTGCGGCTGGCCTCGTCGATCATCTCGTCGCCGAGCATCGCCGAGCCCTTCTTGCCGCCCGCCTCGGACGTGTAGTAGTCGTACGCGTCCAGGATCAGCTCGGCGTGGTCGTAGTCCTCCTGGGAGGGCGAGAAGATCTCGTTGGACGCCTCGACCTGGCCCGGGTGCAGCACCCACTTGCCGTCGAAACCGAGGGCCGCGGCGCGCTGGGCGACCTCGCGGTAGCCGTCGATGTTGCGGATCTGCAGGTAGGGGCCGTCGATCGCCTGGAGGTTGTTGGCGCGGGCGGCCATCAGGATCTTCATCAGGATGTAGTGGTAGGCGTCCGCCGGGTAGCCGGGCGGCTGCTCGCCCACGACCAGCGACTTCATGTTGATCGACGCCATGAAGTCGGCCGGGCCGAAGATGATCGTCTCGACACGCTGGGACGCCGTCGCGATCTCGTTGACGTTGTTGAGGCCCTGCGCGTTCTCGATCTGCGCCTCGATGCCGATCTTGCCGACCTCGAAGCCCATCGTCTTCTCGATCTGGGTCAGCAGGAGGTCGAGCGCGACGATCTGCTCGGCTGTCTGCACCTTCGGCAGCATGATGCAGTCGAGGTTCTGGCCGGCCCCCTCGACGACCGTGACGACATCGCGGTACGTCCACTCGGTCGTCCAGTCGTTGACCCGCACGACCCTCGTCTTGCCGGTCCAGTCGCCCTCGTTGAGGAACTTGACGATGGTGTGCCGCGCCTCGGGCTTGGCGAGCGGCGCGCACGCGTCCTCCAGGTCGAGGAAGACCTGGTCCGCCGGGAGGCCCTGCGCCTTCTCCAGGAAGCGGGGGTTGCTTCCCGGCACCGCGAGACACGAGCGGCGGGGACGCAGACGGTTGACGGTCATGCGGGGACCTCCAGGGGGTCGAGCTTGTTCGCTTTCCGGATCTCGTCGACGATGCGGCCGATGATTCCGGTGATGTCGAAGTCCTTCGGGGTGAAGACCGCGGCCACGCCGGCAGCCCTGAGCTGTTCGGCGTCTCCATTGGGGATGATCCCACCGGCGATGACAGGTACATCTGTGGCGCCTGCCACATGCAGCCTTTCGAGCACGTCCGGCACCAGCTGCGCGTGCGAGCCGGACAGGATGGACAGGCCGACCGCGTGCACGTCCTCGGCGAGGGCCGCGTCCACGATCTGCTCGGGCGTCAGCCGGATGCCCTGGTACACCACCTCGAAGCCGGCGTCCCGCGCGCGTACGGCTATCTGCTCGGCGCCGTTGGAGTGCCCGTCCAGGCCCGGCTTGCCGACCAGGAAGCGCAGCTTTCCGACGCCCATGTCCTTCGCGGTCACCTCGACCCGGCGGCGGACGTCGGCCATGGCCGAGCCCGCCTCCGCGGGAACCGCCACCGGCGCCGACGACACGCCGGTCGGGGCGCGGAACTCGCCGAACACCTCACGCAGCGCCCCGGCCCACTCGCCGGTCGTGACCCCGGCGCGGGCGCACTCCAGGGTGGCTTCCATGAGGTTGGCGGTGCCCTTGGCGGCCTCCTTCAGCTTCTCCAGCGCCTTGCAGGGGCGCGGGTGGTTGAAGGGCGGCTGGTAGCGGGTGTCGCGCCAGTGCTGGAGCCCCGAGATCACCCGGGCCTCGACGGCCGGGTCCACCGTCTGGATCGCGGTGTCCAGGTCGGCCGTCAGCGGGTTCGGCTCGGTCGTCTCGAAGATGTTGACGCCGACGATCTTCTCCTGCCCGGACTCGATACGGGCCCGGCGCTCGGCGTGCGAGGAGACGAGCTGCGACTTCAGATAGCCCGACTCGACGGCGGCCATCGCGCCGCCCATCTCCTGGATCCGCTCGATCTCCGCGAGGGACTCCTCGACCAGCGTGCTCACCTTCGCCTCGACGACGTGCGAGCCCTCGAAGATGTCCGCGTACTCCAGCAGGTCGCTCTCGTAGGCCAGCACCTGCTGCATCCGCAGCGACCACTGCTGGTCCCAGGGCCGGGGGAGACCGAGGGCCTCGTTCCAGGCCGGCAGCTGGACGGCACGCGCGCGTGCGTCCTTCGAGAGGGTCACGGCCAGCATCTCGAGGACGATCCGCTGGACGTTGTTCTCCGGCTGCGCCTCGGTCAGCCCGAGGGAGTTGACCTGGACGCCGTACCTAAAGCGCCGGTGCTTGGGGTTCTCGATGCCGTAGCGCTCACGCGTGACCTTGTCCCAGATACGGCCGAAGGCGCGCATCTTGCACATCTCCTCGATGAACCGGACGCCCGCGTTCACGAAGAAGGAGATACGGCCGACGACATCGCCCATGCGCTCCTGCGGCACCTGGCCGGAGTCCCGGACGGCGTCCAGGACCGCGATCGCCGTCGACATCGCGTACGCGATCTCCTGGACCGGTGTGGCGCCCGCCTCCTGCAGGTGGTAGCTGCAGATGTTGATCGGGTTCCACTTCGGGATGTGGGAGACCGTGTACGCGATCATGTCCGTCGTCAGGCGGAGCGAGGGCACTGGCGGGAACACGTGCGTGCCCCGCGACAGGTACTCCTTGACGATGTCGTTCTGGGTCGTGCCCTGGAGCTGGGTGATGTCCGCGCCCTGCTCCTCGGCGACGACCTGGTAGAGCGCCAGCAGCCACATGGCGGTGGCGTTGATCGTCATCGAGGTGTTCATCTGCTCCAGGGGGATGTCCTGGAACAGCCGGCGCATGTCACCGAGGTGCGCGATCGGCACGCCGACCCGGCCGACCTCGCCGCGGGCGAGGATGTGGTCGGAGTCGTAGCCGGTCTGCGTCGGCAGGTCGAACGCGACCGACAGGCCGGTCTGCCCCTTGGCGAGGTTGCGCCGGTACAGCTCGTTGGACGCCTCGGCCGTGGAGTGACCGGCGTACGTGCGCATGAGCCACGGCCGGTCCTTCTCCCGCTTGCTTTCGGCGAACTGACGCTCAGTCATCTATGACCCCGGGTGTCTCAGATGTTGCGGAAGCGGTTGATGGCGTCGATGTGCTTGGCGCGCATCTCCTCGTCGCGCACGCCGAGACCTTCCTCGGGGGCCAGGCACAGCACGCCGACCTTGCCCTGGTGGAGGTTGCGGTGCACGTCGTAGGCCGCCTGGCCGGTCTCCTCCAGGGAGTAGACCTTCGACAGCGTCGGGTGGATCTTGCCCTTCGCGATGAGCCGGTTGGCCTCCCAGGCCTCGCGGTAGTTGGCGAAGTGCGAGCCGATGATCCGCTTCAGGGACATCCACAGGTAGCGGTTGTCGTACTCGTGCATGTAGCCCGAGGTCGAGGCGCAGGTGGTGATGGTGCCGCCCTTGCGGGTGACGAAGACGCTCGCGCCGAAGGTCTCGCGGCCGGGGTGCTCGAAGACGATGTCGATGTCCTCGCCGCCGGTGAGTTCGCGGATGCGCTTGCCGAAGCGCTTCCACTCCTTCGGGTCCTGGGTCTGCTCGTCCTTCCAGAACTTGTAGTCCTCGGCGTTGCGGTCGATGATCGCGTCGGCGCCCATCGCCCGGCAGATCTCCGCCTTCTGCGGCGAGGACACGACACAGATCGGGTTGGCGCCGCCGGCCAGCGCGAACTGCGTGGCGTACGAGCCGAGTCCGCCGCTCGCGCCCCAGATCAGGACGTTGTCGCCCTGCTTCATGCCGGCGCCGTTGCGGGAGACGAGCTGCCGGTAGGCGGTGGAGTTCACGAGGCCCGGGGCGGCGGCCTCCTCCCAGCTGAGGTGGTCCGGCTTCGGCATCAGCTGGTTGGACTTGACCAGTGCGATCTCTGCCAGGCCGCCGAAGTTGGTCTCGAAGCCCCAGATGCGCTGCTCGGGGTCGAGCATCGTGTCGTTGTGGCCGTCCGAGGACTCCATCTCGACCGAGAGGCAGTGGGCGACGACCTCGTCGCCGGGCTTCCAGGCGTTGACGCCCGGGCCGGTGCGCAGGACGACGCCCGCGAGGTCGGAGCCGATGATGTGGTACGGCAGGTCGTGCCGCTTGGCCAGGTCGTTGGTACGGCCGTAGCGCTCCAGGAACCCGAAGGTCGACAGCGGCTCGAAGATCGAGGTCCACACCGAGTTGTAGTTGACACTCGATGCCATGACGGCGACCAGGGCCTCGCCCGGGCCGAGCTCGGGCACCGGCACGTCGTCGAGGTGGATCGATTTGCGCGGATCCTTGTCGCGGGTCTCCAGACCCGCGAACATCTCCGTCTCGTCCTTGTGCACGGTGATCGCGCGGTACGACTCGGGGAGCGGCATGGCGGCGAAGTCGGCCGGAGTCGAGTCCGGCGACTGGATCGCGTCCAGGATTTCCTTCACGGTCACGGTGTTGCCTCCGGCGAATGGCGTCTTGAGGGGAGACGCTGAGGGTTACGTCGGTGCCGTCGGTTCGGCGGTCATGCTGTTCGGCAGCGCTTTGTGGCGCGGGAGGTTGCCTGTGACGCAGGCGTCCGGGCGGGCAATTCGATGAGTTGCTGGGACAGCCGGCGTACGAAAGGTCTCTGCACGCCGGCCGCCCGGACACCTTCAAAGTAAGACACCGCGTGCCACCGTGCAAGGCACTGAGTGCCAGAGATTGCTCTCAGATGAAATCTTTACGTAACAAATGAGCGATGATCGATCAAAGCTACCGGTGAGTAGGCACCAATCGGGCGCTATCGGTCGCCGGACTCGACGCGCCCGCCCTCGTCAGCGCTCCTTGAGTGCCTGCTCGATGGCCCGCATCACTTCGTCGAGCGGCGCGTCCGTGCGGGCGACGGTTACCAGGACCTCTCCCTGAGAGGCCACGGAGGCCGGGGCCGGCCGCGGCGCGGTGGTGTCCCGCCCCGCCCCGATCCCCGTCCCGAAGGTCTTCTGCACGATCGCGAAGGCGTGGTCCAGCTGTGCCTCCACGTCCCCCTGCCCCCCGGCCCGGAGCCACCGCCGCAGCACGTGGTTGTGCGCCGTGACCACGGCGGACGCGGCGACCTCCGCCAGCAGCGGATCGTCGTTCGCGTCGTCGTCGTGCGCGTGCTCGTCGAAGTGCCCGAGCAGATAACGCGTGAACAGGCGCTCATAGCGTGCCACCGACGCGATCTCCGCCTCGCGCAGCGTCGGCACCTCGCGCGTCAGCTTGTAGCGGGCGACCGAGATCTCCGGCCGGGCCGCGTACATCTTCATGACTTCCTTGATGCCACGGCACACCGTGTCGAGCGGGTGCTCGTGCGCGGGGGCCGCGTTCAGCACGGCTTCCGCGCGGATCAGCGTGTCGTCGTGATCGGGGAAGATCGCCTCTTCCTTGGAGCGGAAGTGACGGAAGAAAGTGCGGCGGGCGACCCCGGCCGCGGCCGCGATCTCGTCGACAGTGGTTGCCTCGTACCCCTTGGTGGAGAACAGCTCCATCGCGGCGGCCGCCAGTTCTCGGCGCATCTTGAGCCGCTGGGCGGCCGCACGACTGCCTGCGGCGCTTTCCGGCGCGTCGGACGTGGCTGGTGTACGGGAGGACTTGGCGGGCTGGGACATGACCCGAACGTACTGCATGTGCGCAGGTTGGTGCGCGTGTCCCGGGGTTGTCCCGCCCGGGGCCGACGGGCGGGGGCCGGACCCCGTCAGCGGGGGACGACTGCCCGGATCGAGCAGTCCACCCCAGTCCTCACCCTCCGTGAACCAGTCGCCGGGACGCTCAGCGCCGGGCATATTCGCGGAAGCCACGGCCGGTCTTGCGGCCGAGGCAGCCCGCGGCCACCAGGTGCTCGAGCAGCGGGGCCGGAGCCAGACCCGGGTCGCGGAACTCGCGGTGCAGGACCTTCTCGATCGCGAGCGAGACGTCCAGGCCGACGACGTCCAGGAGCTCGAAGGGGCCCATCGGGTAGCCGCCGCCCAGCTTCATCGCCGCGTCGATGTCGTCGAGGGACGCGTAGTGCTCCTGCACCATCTTGATCGCGTTGTTGAGGTACGGGAAGAGCAGGGCGTTCACGATGAAGCCCGCACGGTCGCCGCAGTCGACCGCATGCTTCTTGATCTTGACGCAGACCTCGCGGACCGTGGCGTGGACGTCCTCGGCCGTCAGGACCGTACGGACGACCTCGACCAGCTTCATCGCGGGCGCCGGGTTGAAGAAGTGCATGCCGATCACGTCCTGCGGCCGCGAGGTGGCGCGGGCGCAGGCGACGACGGGCAGCGAGGAGGTCGTGGTGGCCAGGACCGCGCCCGGCTTGCAGACCTTGTCCAGCGTCTGGAAGAGCTGCTGCTTGATCTCCAGGTCCTCGGCGACGGCCTCGACGGCCAGGTCGACGTCCGCGAAGGACTCGTACGAGCCCGCCGGGGTGATCAGGTCCAGGGTCCGCGCGGCGGCCTCGGCGGTCATCCGGCCCTTGTCGACAGAGCGGGAAAGCGACTTGCCGATACGGGCCTTCGCCGTCTGCGCCTTCTCCTCGCTGCGGGCGGCGAGCACGACCTCGTAACCGGCCTTGGCGAAGACCTCCGCGATACCGGACGCCATGGTGCCGGAGCCCGCGACGCCGACGGAGCGGACCTCGCGGCCCTGGTTTCGCGCGGAGCTCTCCAAGGGAGTCAGCGCGTCCCGCACGACCGTCGCGCTGCCCGGAGCCTCGTAGGTGTAGAAGCCGCGTCCCGACTTACGTCCGGTCAGGCCCGCCTCGCTGAGCTGCTTGAGAACCGGGGCGGGGGCGTGCAACCGGTCGTGGGACTCGGCGTACATCGCCTCCAGGACCGTCCGCGCGGTGTCGATGCCGATCAGGTCCAGCAGCGCCAGGGGGCCCATCGGCAGACCGCAGCCGAGGCGCATCGCCGCGTCGATGTCCTCGCGGGAGGCGTACTTCGCCTCGTACATCGCGGCCGCCTGGTTGAGGTAGCCGAACAGCAGCCCGTCCGCGACGAAGCCGGGCCGGTCGCCGACCGCGACGGGCTCCTTGCCCAGGTCCAGGGCGAGGTTGGTGACCGCGGTGACCGCCGTCGGCGCGGTGAGCACCGAGGAGACGACCTCGACCAGCTTCATCGCGGGCGCCGGATTGAAGAAGTGCAGGCCCAGCACGCGCTCCGGGCGGGCCGAGTCGGCGGCCAGCCGGGTCACGGACAGGGCGTTGGTGCCGGTCGCGAGGATCGTGTCCGGGCGCACGATCCCGTCGAGCTCGCGGAAGATCTGGTGCTTGATCTCGTACGACTCCGGAGCCACCTCGATGACGAGGTCGGCGTCGGCCGCGGCCGTGAGGTCGGTGCAGGTGCGGACACGGGTGAGGACGTCGGCGCGCTCCTGCTCGGTGAGCCGGCCGCGCTGCACGGCACGGGCGGTCGCGGTCTCCAGGGTGGCGGCGGCCTTGGCGGCCGCGGCCTCGCTGATGTCGATGCCGACGACCTCGCGGCCGGCCCTGGCGAGGACCTCGGCGATGCCGGTGCCCATGGTGCCGAGGCCGATCACGGCGATCGTCCTGAGCGGGGACAGGGAGGGGTCGGACAGGGGAGTGGCCATCGCGGAACTCCAGGAATGAGGGTGACGACTGGGAGCGCGACCCGGTACGCCGAGGGGCGCACCGGGTGCGTGAGGAACTGCTGAATGCGGGTGTTGCCGGGCTGCGAGCGCACACGCCCGGGCCGTCGTCGCGGGCATTGCACATGCCCGGAGAACGGTGGAATCCGACCGGCCCTGTCCCAGGCCGGGTCGTACTGGTGGTACTCGAGGTACCGAACCGACTTCCCCCACTGCCTTAAGGGCGTGGGAGGTGCCCCCACACGGCGGCTGCGTCACCAGGCCACCGCAAGGAGTTCCACGAGTGGGTAACTCGCTCGTCTGAGCTTAACCGGTGGGTAACGAGCGCGCCAGCCCCCGGATTTGTGATGTACGTCCCGCGCGCTCGGCGGGCCGCCTAACCTCGGGTTCATGGACGAAGAGTTGCGATCACTCACGGAGCGTTTACGGCAGGAGTCGGGAGCGTCGGCCGCCTATGACCGTCTGATGGCGACCGAGGACCTCGACGAGCTGGCCGGGGTGCTCACCGAGCCCGGACAGCCGCTGTGGGCCCGGGAGCTCGCCGCGTTCCGGCTCGGCCTGGCCGGGGACCGCCGCGCCTTCGAGTCCCTCGTCCTGCTGCTCAACCACCGGGATCCGCCGCGCTGCGCCGCCGCCGCGTACGCCCTCGCCCGTCTCGACGATCCCCGCACGGCCCGCGCGGCCGCCGCCCTCGCCACCAATGAACTGCGGGTCGCCTACGCGCTGCACCCGGTCCGGCTCCTGGCCGAGCTGCGCGCCCCCGAGTCCGTGCCCGCACTGATCACCACGCTGGAACGCCGACTGCGCCCGCACGACCCCTACCGCCGCGTGGCGCTCGCCTGCGTGGAGGGCCTGGGCACCCTGGCGGACACCCGCGCCAGACCCGTACTGAACGAGGCGCTCGCTCATCCAGCGCTGGCGGAGGCGGCGGTGCGGGCACTGGCACGGATCCCGAAGCAGCGGTGAGCCGGGCGGTGGCGTGCGGGGAGCGTGTCGGGCGGGCGCGGGGGCGGGTGGTGGACGGTGAGTGGGCGGGCATCTGCGGTGGGTGTGGGCGTGGGCGTGGGCGTGGGCGTCGGCCGCGGCCCGCAGGGCGGTGAGGTGCGGATGCGGGCGAGGTTGCCGGATCGGCGTCGGTGAGCGTTGTGCCCGGCGGTGCGTGCGTGTCGTGGGGCTTGCCATACGGCGGAGGTGTGGACGTGGGCGAGGGTGTCCGGGCCTTCCGTTCGGGCGGTCGGCCGCGCTCCGCCGCACAGGTGGCGGGCCGTCAGGTGTGGAGCGTCCGGGCGTACCGCGCCTCCGGCACCGGGACGCCGTCCACCTCGAAGGGCTCCTCGGTGCCGTCGGCCTCGAAACCGGCCCGTTCGTAGAAGCGGCGCGCGCGGGTGTTGTCCTTGAGGACCCACAGGTACATGCGCTCGTGGCCCATGGCCGTGCGGTTCCGCAGGGACTCCAGCAGCAGGGCGTGTCCGATGCCCGTGCCGTATCTCCGCGGGTCCACGTAGACGGCGTACAACTCGGCGTCGGCGGTACGGACTTCGCCGTCCCGGTACGGACCGTGACAAGCCCAGCCCATGACCTCGCCGTCCCACTCGGCCACGAGGTTCACGACGCTGCCGTCCGCCTGCTCGAAACGGGTGCGGTGCCGCTCGGCGTCGCGCGCCACGCTCATGGCGTCGAGGTACGACTGCGGGATCAGACCCCGGTACGCGCTCTGCCAGCCGCGGACGCGGATCTCGGCCACGCGGTCGCAGTCGGCGAGGGCCATCGGGCGGATGAGGAGTCGGTCGTCGTCCATGGCGGCACCCTAGGCATCACCCGCCCGCTCCGGCCTCGGAATTATTCGCCCACCACCGCGAACGCCTCCACCTCCATCAGGAACTCCGGCCGCGCCAGCGCCGCCACCTGCACCGCCGAGGCCGCAGGCAGCCGGTCGCCGGAGATGTGCTCGGCGCGGGCCGCGCGGAGCGCCGGCATGTGGGCCATGTCCGTGACGAAGTAGGTGAGCTTGACGACGTCGTCGAAGGTCGCTCCCGCGGCGGTCAGGCAACGGCGGAGGTTCTCGAAGACCTGGCGGGCCTGGGCCACGGCGTCGCCCTCGCCGACGAGTTTGCCGTCCTCGTCGAGGGCCACCTGCCCCGACAGCGCGACGAAACGGCCACGGCCCAGCACCACGTGGGAGTACTGGGCCGCGGGGGCGACCCCGGCGGGGGCGGGAATCCTGGTCAGCTCACTCATGCGTCCATGGTGGACCACGGCACTGACAACGCCCGTCCCCGACGGAGCGTCAGGCGCTCAGCCGCGGGCGCCGAGATACCGGTGCAGCGCCGCGCCGCGCGAGGACGTCGACGCCGCCTTGGCGGTCAGCGGCTTCGGATCGGGCAGTGCCTTGCAGACCGCGTCGGCCTCGCCGCCGCCACGTGGCACCCTGCCGTCGGTCAGATACGTGGCGAGGTACTTGTCCAGGCAGGTGTTCCCGCTCAGCGTGATGCCGTGGTTCCCGCCGCCCTCCTCGACGACGAGGCTCGAGCCGGCCAGCAGACGGTGGACCGTCGCGCCACCCTCGTACGGGGTGGCGGCGTCGTTCGTCGCCTGGAAGAGCAGCACCGGCGGCAGCTTGCCGTTGGCGATGTTCACCGGCTTGAGCGAGCCGGTCGGCCAGAACGCGCACGGCGCGTTGTACCAGGCGTTGCTCCAGGCCATGAACGGGGCCTTCTCGTACACGGCCCAGTTGTCCTTCTGCCACTGCCGCCAGTCACGCGGCCAGGAGGCGTCACGGCACTGGACGGACGTGTAGATGCTGTAGCCGTTGTCCCCGGACGCGTCCACGGCGCCGAAGTCCTCGTAGACGTCGACCAGCGGGTCGGCGTTCTTGCCGTTCACGTACGCCGCGAACGCCTCGGCCAGGTACGGCCAGTAGCCGTTGTAGTAGCCGCCCGGGATGAAGGTGTCCTCCAGCTCCGAGGCGCCTACCTTGCCGTCCGCGGGTTTCTTGGCGAGGGCCGCCCGCATCGCGTACCACTTGGCCTCGATCTTCTCGGGGTCGGTGCCGAGCTTGTAGGTCGCGTCGTACTTGGCGATCCAGGCCATCAGCGCGCGGTGCCGGTCGTTGAACGCGTAGTCCTGGCCGAGGTTGTCGTCGTACCAGACGCCGGTCGGGTCCACGATCGAGTCCAGGACCAGGCGGCGCACCTGGTGCGGGAAGAGCTTGGCGTAGACCGCGCCCAGGTAGGTGCCGTACGAGTAACCGAAGTAGTTGATCCTCTTGGCGCCCAGGGCCCGGCGGATGGAGTCCATGTCCTGCACGGCGCTGATGGTGTTGATGTACGGCAGCACGCTCGCGTACTTCCGGCCGCAGGCCGCGGCGAAGGACTTCACTCGCTCGAGGTTGGCCTTCTCGATCGCGGGTGTGCTCGGCACGGAGTCCGGACGTACCGGGTTGAAGTAGCCCGGCTTGCAGTTCAGGGCGGGCTTGCTCTTGCCCACCCCGCGCGGGTCGAAGCCGATGACGTCGTACTGGGCCGCGACGGCCTTGGGGAGGCCGGAGGCGATGAACCCGGCGAAGGTCAGACCGCTGCCGCCGGGGCCGCCGGGGTTGACCAGCAGCGGGCCCTGGTACTTCTTCGCGGTGTGGGGGACCCGGGACAGCGCGAGGGTGATCTGCCGCCCGCGCGGGTGCGCGTGGTCGAGCGGCACCTTGAGGGACGCGCACTGGAGCGTCGGGTAGTCGGCGGTGCCGCACTTCTTCCAGGTGGGTCGGGCGGCGAATGCGGTGGGTGCGGACTGCGGGGTGCCGGCGTCGGCAGGGACGGCGGTGAAGGTCCCCGCCACGACGATCGCGGCACCGCACAGCACGGCTGCGCGTTTTCTCATGAAGTCCTCCCAGGACGGAGGGTTTCGGGCCGCGAGGGTCACGGTCCACGCCGCATCGTCCCGGAAAGTCCGCCCGGAAGAACGTGTTCTGACAATACTTGACCCGATTGGGCCGCCCGTTGCGCTCGAACGCTCTCAGATCAACGTGAGTTGGGTCGGTTCGGACATCGGCGCGACCTCGGGCTCCGGCTCCCGGATCCGTCGTGGCATGCCCGCGCCCGCAGGGCCGATGCCGTACTCCTGGGCCAGCTCGTGTACCTGACGGGTGATCCGGCGCTGGTACCACTTCGGGGCGTAGGCGCCGTCCGCGTAGAGCCGCTCGTAACGGCGTACCAGATACGGGTGCTCCCGGTTCAGCCAGGCCATGAACCACTCCCGGGCGCCCGGCCGCAGATGCAGCACCAGCGGGGTGACCGAGGTGGCCCCCGCGGCGGCGATCGCACGCACGGTGGCCCGCAGCTGTGCCGGCTGGTCGCTCAGGAACGGGATCACCGGCGCCATCAGCACCCCGCACCCGATCCCGTGCTCGCCCAGGGTCCGTACGACGTCCAGGCGCCGCTCCGGAGCCGGGGTGCCCGGCTCGACGGTGCGCCACAGCTCGGGGTCGGTGAAGCCGACCGACACGGAGATCCCGACGTCCGTCACCTCGGCGGCCTGGGTGAGGAGGTCGAGGTCCCGCAGGATCAGCGTGCCCTTCGTCAGGATCGAGAAGGGGTTCGCGTGGTCGCGCAGGGCGGCGAGGATGCCCGGCATCAGGCGGTAACGGCCCTCCGCGCGCTGGTAGCAGTCGACGTTGGTGCCCATCGCTATGTGGTCGCCGGTCCAGCGGCGCGAACCCAGCTGGCGGCGCAGCAGCTCGGGGGCGTTCACCTTGACCACGATCTGCGAGTCGAAGCCGAGACCGGTGTCCAGGTCGAGATAGCTGTGGGTCTTGCGGGCGAAGCAGTACACACATGCGTGCGTGCAGCCCCGGTAGGGGTTGACCGTCCACTCGAAGGGCATGCGGGAGGCGCCCGGTACCCGGTTGATGATCGAGCGGGCCCGGATCTCGTGGAACGTGATCCCGGCGAACTCGGGCGTGTCGAAGGTACGGCTGACCACCGCGTCGGCGCCGAACAGGGCGGCGTCGGCCCGACCGTGTTCGGCGGACTCGGTGAGGTTCTCCCAGCGCATGAGGCCTCCTCGGTAGCACTGCCCCCTGAGTGAAACACTTGTTCGAATTCCTGTGCAACCCCCGATTTGGGTGCCCGTGGGCGGGGGTGGTTGGCTTGCCCCGACCCCGAGAACTTGAAGTCCTGGAGGAAGTCGATGGCGCAGGTCGAGGCCACTACGGAGCGGATCGTCGCGGCGGACGCGGAGAAGGTGTTCGACGCCGTCGCCGACTACAGCGGCACGCGCGGGAAGGTGCTCCCCGAGCAGTTCAGCGAGTACGAGGTGCGCGAGGGCGGCGACGGCGAGGGCACCCTCGTCCACTGGAAGCTCCAGGCCACCAGCAAGCGCGTGCGCGACTGCCTCCTGGAGGTCACCGAGCCCACCGACGGCGAGCTCGTCGAGAAGGACCGCAACTCCTCCATGGTCACCACCTGGCGGGTCACCCCGGCAGGCGAGGGCAGGTCCCGCGTCGTCGTGACCACCACCTGGGACGGCGCCGGCGGCATCGGCGGCTTCTTCGAGAAGACCTTCGCGCCCAAGGGCCTCGGCCGGATCTACGACGCCCTCCTCGGCCGGCTCGCCGCCGAGGTCGAGAAGTAAGTCCCCGGCGCTCGGCGGATGTTGATCTCGGTCACCGGATCGAGTGGAACTCCGCAGGGCCTCCTGGTATGCCGTAACTCGTCGCGCTTGTTCGTAGTTGTCGCCCAAAGCGGGAATTGTGTGGCAGGCGCGACGAGGGGAGCGGGACGTGGGCGTGACGACTCCGATGCACGAGGAGCGGGTCGAAGCGCCACCCGAACCCCCCGCCCCGTCCGTCGAACTCGGCCCGCGCCGGTTGCGGTTGGTGTTCTTCGGGCTGATGCTCGCGCTGCTCCTCGCGGCGCTGGAGCAGATGATCGTCGCCACCGCGCTCCCGAAGATCGTCGGTGAGCTGCACGGCCTGGACCGGATGTCCTGGGCGATCACCGCCTACCTGCTCACCGCCACGATCGGACTGCCGGTCTACGGCAAGCTCGGCGACCTGCTCGGCCGCAAGGGCGTCTTCCAGTTCGCGATCGTCGTGTTCGTCGCCGGCTCCGCGCTCGCCGGACGGGCCGCGACCATGGACCAGTTGATCGCCTTCCGCGCGGTCCAGGGCGTCGGCGCGGGCGGTCTCATGATCGGTGTCCAGGCGATCATCGCCGACATCGTGCCGCCCCGGCGGCGCGGCCGCTTCATGGGCCTGATCGGCGCCGCCTTCGGACTGGCCTCCGTCGCGGGCCCGCTGCTCGGCGGCTACTTCACGGACCACCTCTCCTGGCGGTGGTGCTTCTACATCAACGTGCCCTTCGGCCTGCTGACCCTGGCCGTCGTCACCGCCGTACTGAAGCTTCCCAAGCCCCGGGCCACACCCCGGCTCGACGTCCTCGGCACCCTCCTGCTCGCCGCCGCCTCCACCTGCCTGGTGCTGCTGACCAGTTGGGGCGGGACCGAGTACGCCTGGGACTCGCGGGTCGTCCTCGGACTCGGCGCCGGGGCCGCCGTCTCCGCGGTGCTCTTCCTCGTCGCCGAGCACTTCGCCGCCGAACCCCTCATGCCGCTGAGGCTGTTCAGGGATTCCGTCTTCAACATCACCGGTCTGGTGGGCCTGGTGATCGGCGTCGGGCTCTTCGGGGCGGCGAGCTATCTGCCGACCTTCCTCCAGATGGTCGACGGGGCGAGCGCCACCGAGTCCGGACTGCTGATGCTGCCCATGATGGCCGGGATCGTCGGCGCCTCCATCGTCTCCGGGCAGCTCATCAGCCACACCGGCCGTTACCGGATCTGGCCGATCCTCGGCAGCGCCCTCTCCGTCGTGGGCATGTGGCTGCTGTCCCGCCTCGAGGTCGACACGCCCCGGCTGCACTACAGCGTCTGGATGGCCGTCCTCGGCGCCGGGATCGGCATGGTGATGCCGGTGCTGATCCTCGCCGTGCAGAACTCCGTCCGCCCCGCCGACCTCGGCACCGCCACCAGCGCCAACAACTACTTCCGGCAGATCGGCGGAAGCGTCGGAGCGGCGATCTTCGGCACCCTCTTCGCCGACCGGCTCGCCGACGCGCTCACCGAGCGGCTGCCGGCCTCTGCCGGGCTGCCCGACCCCGAGTCCATCACCCCGCAGCTCGTCCACGCCCTGCCGCCGGCGCTCCGCGACGGCTACATCCGGGCCTACGCCGACGCCATGCCGAGGATCTTCCTCTACCTCGTGCCGGTTCTCCTCCTCGGCCTGTTCCTCGCCTTCTTCCTCAAGGAGAAACCGCTGGTGACCCACCCCACCGTCGACACGGAGACCGTCCCGATCCCACAGGCTCTCCCGCCGCGCACCGCCGGGGTCCCCGTGTGCGGCACCGTGCAGCACACTGACGGTGCCGTCCTGCCCCGGGCCGCGCTCACGCTCATCGACGTGGCCGGAGCGCAGATCGGGCGCGGTGCCAGCGGCGAGGACGGGCGGTACGCGCTGTCGACGCCCGGACCGGGGGCGTACGTGCTCATCGCCGCCGCGGGCGGTCACCAGCCGCAGGCCGTGTCCGTGACGGTCGGCGAGCGTCCCGTCGAACTGGACGTCGTCCTCGGCGGCGCCGGACGGCTCGCGGGCCGGGTGCGGACCGCCGACGGCACGCCTGTGCGGGACGCCGCCGTCACCCTCACCGATGTGCACGGCGAGGTCGTGGCCACCACCCGCAGCGGAGACGAGGGCGGCTACGCCGTCACCGAACTGGTCGCCGGTGAGTACACGCTCGCCGCCAGTGCGCCCGCGTTCCGCCCCGCAGCGCTCCCCGTCACGGTCCAGGCCTCGCGGGAGACCCGTCAGGACGTCGAACTCGCGGGCGGCGCGGTGCTGCGCGGCACCGTGCGGGCCGGTGACGGACGGTCCGTCGAGGACGCGCGCGTGACGCTCCTGGACATGGCCGGCAACGTCGTGGACACCCGCACGACCGGCCCCGACGGCACCTTCCGCTTCGTCGATCTGTCCGGCGGCGAGTACACCGTCATCGCCGCCGGCTACCCGCCGGTCGCCACCGTCCTCCAGGTGGCCGGAGGCGGCCGCACGGAGCGGGATCTGCAGCTCGGACACGGTGACTGACGGAGCGTCAGGGCGGGGGCGCACGCCGGTGCGGTCCGGTCCGGGCCAATTCCCGCATTGCCGCACACCGTGACGGCCCGGCGCCGTACGGTGGAGTAGGCGGGCACAGATCTTGCGGAGAGAGGGCCTGGGCCATGGACCGTGGCACCGAGAGGGGCACACCTCCCAGCCGCGGAGCTGGGAACGGCGCGGCGGACGGACCCACCGCGGCCGGACGTGTCCCACTGGCCGTGGTCGTGGTGGACCGCGACGGCTTGGTCTCCCACTGGAGCCGCGGCGCGAGCCGTCTGTTCGGCGCCGGCAAGGAGGAGGCCATCGGCCGCTCGGCGGCCGACCTGCTGCCCGTCTCCGGAGCACTCGCCGAGCAGGACGACCTGCCCTACGGCGGGTACGCGGCCTACGACGGACTCGGACCCGATCTCGAGTCCTCCCTCGACGGCGGCCTCTCCTACCCGGCCGCCGGCCGCGCCCGTCTCACCGTGCCCGGCGCGGACCGCGTGGACGTCCTGTGGTGGGCCTACCCGCTGGTGGGCCCCGGCCGGGAGCGTCTGCTGGTGCTGGCCGCCGACGCGGGCGCACTCCACCAGGACCTGGACCTGGACGAGGGCACCGTGGCCGTCGAGCGGATCGCGCCCGCCTTCGCCCTGCACACCGACTTCCCCGACGCCGACGAACTCGCCCGCCGGCTCCCCGAGATCCTGCCCAGCATGAGCGTCGGCGAGAGCGCCCGCATCGTCGCTCAGGTCCTCGAACTGGGTTATCCCGTCATGGAGTTCAGCCAGAACGACCGGGTGCCCGTCACCCCCGACTGGGGCGTGCCCCGGCGTGCCGAACGCAGGGCCCGCCGCGAGCGGGCGGCCCGGGCGGCCGCGGAGGGCCTGCCGCTGCCGCAGGACGACCTGGACGAGGGTGAGGACCTCGAGTACGTCGCCGTACGCGAGCGGCTGGAGTTCCTCAACGAGGTCAGCGGGAAGATCGGCACCTCCCTCGACCTGTCGCAAACCATCGTCGAGGTCAGCAAGGCCGTCGTGCCCCGCTTCACCGATGTCGCCGGCACCTATCTGCGCGAACAGGTCGTCGCCGGCGAGGGGTTCCCCGACGGTGTGCCCGACACCACCACCATGTGGCACCGGGTGGCCCTGGAGCACACCGACGAACCCGGCCGCTGGGACGACGTCGTGCCGGTCGGCGAGGCCATGCCGTTCCCCGCGCACACCCCGTTCTTCCAGTGCATGACCACCGGTGAGCCCGTCCTCGTGCCGCGGATCAGCGAGCAGATGGGGCACGCGATCGCCTCGCAGTTCGAGAAGCGGGACATCAGGCCGCTGATCACCGGCCGCTCCATGCTGGTCGTACCGCTGAAGGCCCGCAATGTGGTCCTCGGCTTCATGATCCTGCTGCGCCACCCCGAGCGCGTCGAGTTCAACGACATGGACCGGGTCACCGGCGCCGAACTCGCCGCCCGCGCGGGCCTCGTGCTCGACAACGCACGCATGTACACCTTCCAGGAGTCCGTCGCCGAGACCCTCCAGGACAGCATGCTGCCGCACATCCCGCCCCGCATGGCGGGCTGCGACATCGCCACCCGCTATCTGCCGGGCACGCTCCTGGGACGCGTCGGCGGCGACTGGTTCGACTCCGTCAAACTGCCCGGCGCGCGGACGGCTCTGGTGGTCGGTGACGTGATGGGGCACGGGCTCAACTCGGCCGCCATGATGGGCCAGCTGCGTACGGCCGTACACACCATGGCGGCGCTCGACCTGCCGCCGGCCCAGCTGCTGCGCAACCTCGACGACCTCGCCCAGCGACTCGGGGACACCTATCTCGCGACCTGCCTCTACGCCGTCTACGACCCGATCGCGAGCGAACTCCACCTCGCCAACGCGGGCCATATCCCGCCGGTGATCGTGCGGGCCGGGGACGGGCGCAGCGAGCTGCTCGACCTGCCCACCGGTGCGCCCATCGGTGTCGGCGGGGTGCCCTTCGAGGCGGTACACGTGCGCGTGGCGCCCGGTGACCGGCTGCTGATGTGCACCGACGGGCTGGTGGAGGTGCGGGGCGAGGACATCGGAGTGGGTCTCGCGACGCTCACCGAGTCCGCCGCGCATCCGGCCGCGTCCATGGACGACGCCTGCGACGCCATCATCCGTGCGCTCAACACCCGCGGCGGCCGCAAGGACGACGTGGCGCTGCTCATGGCCCGGCTCAACGGCATCGAGCCCGACGACGTGGCCGAGTGGCGGATCGCCCTGGATCCGGCCGAGGTGGGGCGGGCCCGGGCGGTCGTGCGGGAGCAGCTGCACGACTGGGGGCTGGGGAGGCTGGCCGACGGCGCCGAGCTCATGGTGAGCGAGCTGGTGACCAACGCGGTGCGGCACTCCCACAGCCGTCCCGTCGAGCTGCGGCTCGTGCGGGGAGACTCCCTGCTGTGCGAGGTGGACGACGACGACCATGATCTGCCGAACCTGTCGAGTGCCGGGCCCACCGATGAGCAGGGGCGGGGACTCAGGGTGGTCAGCACGCTCGCCCGGGAGTGGGGGGCGAGTCGCACGAAGGCCGGGAAGACCGTCTGGTTCGAACTGACCCTGCCGCGTCGCTGAGCGGCTCCCTACGGGCGCGGTCTCTCGAACTGGCAGTGAAGGAACGCGCCATGCGCTTGTCCGCGTACCCTCGGCGCGATACACCGTACTGGCCTGTCAGATGTGGCGGGTCGTGTTCGCATCCTGGGGAGTGGCATGAGCGTGAGCGGTCGGTACCGGGAGTCCTGGGAGGGCTTCTGGCGGGAGGCCCCGGGGCGTCAAGGGGCCGTGTTCTGGGACGCGGAGCCGGTGTTGACCGCCGGAGTCCACCTCGCCCACTTCGAGCCGCTCCTGGTCGATCCCGGGCTGCCCCTCGTGGACCTGGGCTGCGGGAACGGCACCCAGAGCCGTTTTCTCGCCGCCCACTTCACCCAGGTGATCGGCGTCGACCTGTCCGCCGCCGCCCTCGATCGCGCCCGCGACGCCGACCCCGACGAGCAGGTGACGTACCGGCTCCTCGACGCCTCCGACAAGGGTGAGCCGGAGAACCTGCACGCCGAACTCGGGGACGCCAACGTCTACATGCGGGGCGTGCTGCACCAGGCCGCGCCCGAGGACCGGCAGCAGATGGTCGACGGCATCGCCACGCTCGTCGGGAAACGCGGCCGGGCCTTCCTCGTCGAGCTCTCCGAGGCGGCCAAGTCCGTCCTGATGGGTCTCGCACAGAGCCCCGACGGGCCGCCCGCCAAGCTGGCGCCCATCTTCGCGCACGGCATCGCCCCCGGTGAGGTGGCCGACGAGGCGGTGCCCGTGTACCTCGGGGCGGCCGGGCTGACGATCGTGGCGAGCGGTGAACTGCCCCTCGTCACCACCGAGTACCGCTCCGACGGCACCCGGATCGAACTGCCGTCGAAGTGGTGGGTGGTGGGACGCACCGCCTGACGACGCAGGCCCTACCGGCGCACCTGCGCCGGTACCGCGCCCGTGCCGGGCGAGGTCTTCCGGAACGCCCACTCCATCCTCGGCTCCATCACGCACCGGAAGACCCGCCGCACGGGCGCGGTGCACAGCGCGGTCACCACCACGGCGGCGACGACGGTCACGGCGATCTCGCCGAGCGGTGTGTGCGCCCAGTGGTGGCCGGCCCAGTCGACGTGGTTGCCGGCCTGGACGACGAAACCGTGCAGCAGATAGCCGTAGAGCGTGCCCGCGCCCAGGGCCGTGAACCACATCCGGCGCCCGGGCACCCAGGACAGGAAGCAGGCGACCAGGACCAGCGAGCAGCCGAAGAGGGCCAGTGTCATCAGCGGCCCGTACCAGGCGGGCACCCCGAAGTCCTGGGCGGCGCCGCGGTGGAAGAACCACGCGTAGTCCATGCGCGGAACCGCCCAGTACGAGAACACCACCGCGGCCGCGAAGACCGGCACCGCGAGGATGCGCACCCGCCACTGCCGTACCAGGGAGAAGTGCGCGGGGCGCAGACACAGGCCGAGCACGAAGTACGGCAGGAACTGCAGGGTGCGCTGGAGGTCGAGGTCGTCGCCGATGGACGGGCTCAGGCTGGCGAGCGCGGCAACCGTGAGGGCGATCGGCAGGGGCCAGCGCACGCTCCGCCAGATCGGGGTGGTCAGCCGCCAGATGAACAGGGCGGCCAGGAACCACGTCAGATACAGCGGGTCCAGGAGGCTGATCGCACGGTCCGGGACACCGTCGGACCACCGGGTGAAATAGGTGTACGCCGTCTCGAACACGACGTAAGGGACGACGACCCCGGTGACCAGTCGCTTGATCTTCGCCGGGCTCGCGTCGAAGGAGCGGGAGAAGTAGCCCGAGATGATGATGAACGCCGGCATGTGGAAGGCGTAGACGATCGTGTAGAGCGCGGTGACGGCACGGCTGTCGGAGCGCAGCGGCTCCCAGGCGTGTCCCATGGCCACCAGCACGATCGCGAGGTACTTGGCGTTGTCGAAGAACGCGTCGCGCTGCTTCGGGCGTCCGGGCGGGTTCCCCGGCGCGGTGGTCGCCGTCGTCCGTCGTGCCGACCGTACGGGCTGTGCGGTGTCGCTCACGCTTCTCCCTGTCCGTCTCCTGTGGAACCCGCGAGGGAGGATACGCGTCTTCCAGGGGTCGCCTGTGCGGCAGGGGGGGGCGGCACCAGGGCTCGCCTCACCACCTGCGGGCGACGCAAACCTCCGCGACGCGTAACGTGGCGGACCATGAAGATCCTGATCAGCGCCGACATGGAGGGCGCGACCGGAGTGACCTGGCCGGCCGACGTGCTGCCGGGCACACCGCAGTGGGAGCGGTGCCGGGCGATGTTCACCTCGGACGTGAACGCCGCCGTGCTGGGCTTCTTCGACGGGGGCGCCGACGAGGTACTCGTCAACGAGGCCCACTGGACCATGCGCAACCTCCTCCTGGAGCGGCTCGACGAGCGCGCGCAGATGCTCACCGGCCGGCACAAGTCGCTGTCCATGGTCGAGGGCGTCCAGCACGGCGACGTCGACGGCATCGCGTTCCTCGGCTACCACGCGGGCGCGGGCCAGGAGGGCGTTCTCGCCCACACCTACCTCGCCAACTCCATCACCGGGGTGTGGCTGAACGACGTGCCCGCGAGCGAGGGACATCTCAACGCGCACGTGGTCGCCGAGTACGGCGTCCCCGTGGTCCTCGTCACTGGCGACGACGTGGCCTGCGAGGACGCGCTCGGCTACGCTCCCCAGGCGCTGAAGGTCGCGGTCAAGGACCACGTCTCGCGGTACGCGGCCGTGTGCCGTACGCCGACCCGCACGGCCGCCGACATCAGGGCCGCGGCCAAGGAGGCGGCCCAGCTGGCGGTCCGTCAGAAACCCGTGCGGACAGGCCCGTTCACGATCGCGGTCGAGTTCGACGCCGAGCACCTCGCGATGGCCGCCACCGTCGTGCCGGGCGTGGATCGGATCGGGGCGCGGAAGGTGGCGTACACCAGCGAGACCATGTACGCGGGAATCCGTACCTTCAAGGCGGTCACCACCATCGTCTCGGCCGCCGTGGAGGAGCAGTATGGCTGACCAGCAGGCACTGGATGAGGTCGTCCGGTTCACCTCCGACCTCATCCGTATCGACACCACCAACCGGGGCGGCGGCGACTGCCAGGAGCGCCCCGCCGCCGAGTACGCGGCCGAGCAACTGGCCGGGGCGGGCCTCGAGCCCATGATGCTGGAGCGCACCAAGGGCCGCACGAACGTCGTCGCCCGCGTCGAGGGCACCGACCCGTCGGCGGACGCGCTGCTCGTCCACGGTCATCTGGACGTCGTGCCCGCCGAGGCCGCCGACTGGAGCGTGCACCCCTTCTCCGGAGAGATCCGCGACGGGGTCGTCTGGGGGCGCGGCGCGGTCGACATGAAGAACATGGACGCGATGATCCTGGCCGTGGTGCGGGGCTGGGCCCGGCAGGGCGTACGCCCCCGGCGGGACCTCGTGATCGCGTTCACCGCCGACGAGGAGGCCAGTGCCGAGGACGGCTCCGGGTTCCTCGCCGACGAGCACCCGGAACTCTTCGAGGGCTGCACGGAGGGGATCAGTGAGTCGGGGGCGTTCACCTTCCACGACGGCGCCGGGCGGCAGATCTACCCCATCGCCGCGGGGGAGCGCGGCACGGGCTGGCTGAAGCTCACCGCGCGCGGCCGCGCCGGGCACGGCTCCAAGGTCAACAAGGAGAACGCGGTCACCCGGCTCGCCGCCGCCGTCACCCGCATCGGCGAGCACGAATGGCCGCTGCGGCTCACCCCGACCGTCCGCGCGGCCCTCAGCGAACTCGCCGCGCTCTACGGCATCGAGCCGGACCTCACCGACGTGGACCGGCTGTTGGAGAAGCTGGGCCCCGCCGCCAAGCTGGTCGAGGCAACTGTCCGCAACAGCGCCAACCCGACCATGCTGGAGGCCGGTTACAAGCTCAACGTGATCCCGGGGGAGGCCGTGGCCTACGTCGACGGCCGCTACCTGCCCGGTGGTGAGGACGAGTTCCGGACGACCCTCGACCTGCTCACCGGCCCCGACGTGGACTGGGAGTTCAGCCATCGCGAGGTCGCCCTCCAGGCACCGGTCGACTCGCCGACGTACGCGAGGATGCGTGCCGCCGTCGAGGAGTTCGCGCCGGAGGGGTACGTGGTGCCGTACTGCATGTCCGGCGGCACGGACGCCAAGCAGTTCTCCCGCCTCGGCATCACCGGGTACGGGTTCGCGCCCCTGAAACTCCCGGAGGGCTTCGACTACCAGGCCCTGTTCCACGGGGTCGACGAGCGCGTCCCCGTCGAGGCACTGCACTTCGGCGTACGGGTTCTCGACCGCTTCCTGCGAACGGCCTGAGCAAGTGGGGGAGAACGTGCAGACGTCGGCATACGGTTCCTGGCCCTCACCCATCGACGCGGCGGTCGCGGCCGCGCACGACGGGTACCCCGAATGGCTGGGCTTCGTCGGGGACGAGGTGTGGTGGACCGAACCCCGGCCCACCGAGGGTGGCCGCCGCACACTCGTGCGCAGACGCGCCGACGGGCAGGAGGAGTCGGTGCTGCCCGCGCCGTGGAACGTGCGCAGCCGGGTCATCGAGTACGGCGGTCACCCCTGGGCCGGGGCGGTGGTGGCAGGCGAGCCGCTCGTCGTGTTCGTGCACTTCGCCGACCAGCGGCTGTACCGGTACGAGCCCGGCGGCGAGCCGAGCCCCCTCACACCCCTCTCTCCGGTGGGCGGCGGACTGCGCTGGGCGGAACCGCAGTTGAGACTCGACCTCGGTGAAGTGTGGTGCGTCCTCGAGGAGTTCACCGGCGACGGGCCCACCGACGTCCGCCGGGTCCTCGCCGCCGTACCGCTCGACGGCTCGGCCGTACGGGACCGGGACGCGGTGCGCGAACTCACCGACGACCGCCACCGGTTCGTCACCGGCCCCCGCATCTCCCCCGACGGCTCGCGCGCGGCCTGGCTCGCCTGGGACCACCCGCGCATGCCCTGGGACGGCACGGAACTGGTCGTCGCCGAGGTCCGTGAGGGCTTGTTCCACGAGCCCCGGACGGTGGCCGGCGGCCCCGAGGAGTCCATCGCCCAGGCCGACTGGGCCGCGGACGGCCGACTCCTCTACGCGAGCGACCGCACCGGCTGGTGGAACCTCTACCGCGACGGTGAGCAACTCTGCCCGCGCGAGGAGGAGTTCGGCGGCGCCCTCTGGAAGCTCGGCCACCGCTGGTTCGCGCCCCTGGACAGCGGACTGATCGCCGTCGTGCACGGCAGCGGCGCGACCGCCCTGGGGATCCTGGACCCCGAGACCGGCGAACTCGTCGACGCGGCAGGGCCCTGGACCGAGTTCGCGCCCACCCTCGCGGTGCACGGCGAGCGAAGCGGGATGGGGGTCCCCCCGCCCGAAGGGTGGGGGAGGGTCGTCGCCGTCGGCGCCAGTCCCCGCACCGCCTACGAGGTGGTCGAGCTGGACACGCGCACGGGCCGGGCCCGGGTGATCGGCGCCCCGCACGACGACCCCGTCGACCCCGCCTACTACCCCGAGCCCCTGATCCGCACCTTCACCGGACCGGACGGCCGGGACATCCACGCCCACGTCTACCCGCCGCACCACCCCGGACACCGGGCGCCCGGCGGTGAGCTGCCGCCGTACGTCGTGTGGGCGCACGGCGGACCCACCGGACACGCGCCCCTCGTGCTCGACCTCTCGATCGCCTACTTCACCTCGCGCGGCATCGGTGTCGCCGAGGTCAACTACGGCGGCTCGACCGGGTACGGACGGGAGTACCGCAACCGGCTGCGTGAGCAGTGGGGCGTGGTCGACGTCGAGGACTGCGCCGCCGTCGCGCTCGCGCTCGCCGACGAGGGCACCGCCGACCGCGACCGGCTCGCCATCCGCGGCGGCAGCGCGGGCGGCTGGACCGCGGCCGCCTCGCTCACATCGACCGACGTCTACGCCTGCGGCACGATCGTCTACCCGATCCTCGACCTGACCGGATGGGGCACGGGGGAGACCCACGACTTCGAGTCCCAGTACCTGGAGAGCCTGGTCGGGCCGCTCGCCGAGGTCCCCGGACGGTACGCGGAACGCTCGCCCGTCGAGCACGCCGACCGGCTCACCGTGCCCTTCCTGCTGCTCCAGGGCCTGGACGACGTGATCTGCCCGCCCGCCCAGTGCGAGCGGTTCCTGTCCCGGATCGCCGGCCGGCAGGTGCCGCACGCGTACCTCGCCTTCGAGGGGGAGGGACACGGATTCCGTCGGGCCGAGACGGTGATCCGGGCCCTGGAGGCCGAACTCTCCCTGTACGCACAGGTTTTCGGGCTGAACCCGCCCGGCGTACCGACATTGGAGCTCATCAGGTGAAGGAACTCGTCAGGCCGCCCAGACTCGCCCCGGGCGCGCGCGTGGCCGTGGTCGCGACCAGCGGGCCGGTGCCGGAGGAACGGCTTCAGGCGGGCCTGGACATCCTGCGCGGCTGGGACCTGGACCCCGTGGTGGGGCCCCATGTCCTCGACCGGCACGGCGAGTTCGGCTACCTCGCGGGCACGGACGCCGACCGGGCGGCGGATCTCCAGAACGCCTGGTGCGACCCGTCCGTGGACGCCGTGCTGTGCGCCCGGGGCGGATACGGCGTGATGCGCATGGTCGACCTGCTCGACTGGAACGCCCTGCGCGCGGCCGGTCCGAAGGTGCTGGTCGGGTTCAGTGACGTGACCGCGCTGCACGAGGCGTTCGCCGCCCGGCTCGGCCTGGTCACGCTGTACGGTCCGATGGCTGCCGGCATCGACTTCATCAAGAACACGCGGGCCCAGGAGCATCTGAGGTCGACGTTGTTCGCGCCGGAGACGGTCCGCACGATCGCCTCCGGCGGCAGGGCCCTCGTCCCCGGCCGGGCCCGCGGTGTCACCCTGGGCGGCTGTCTGTGCCTGCTCGCCTCCGAACTGGGCTCCGGGTACGCCCGGCCCGGCGCGCGCGGGGGCCTGCTCTGCCTGGAGGACGTCGGCGAGGAGACGTACCGCCTCGACCGCTATCTGACCCAGCTCCTGCGCGCCGACTGGCTCGACGGGGTGCGCGGGGTGCTCCTCGGGTCGTGGGAGAGGTGCGAACCGTACGAGAGGGTGCGCGCACTGCTCCTCGACCGGCTCGGGGGACTCGGCGTACCCGTCGTCGAGGAGTTCGGATTCGGCCACTGCGAAGGGGCGTTGACGATCCCGTTCGGAGTGGCCGCCGAGCTCGACGCCGACACGGGCACGCTGACGCTGGAAGAACCCGCCCTCCACTGAATCTCCGTCAGAAACACCCGGTCGGGCGATTGACCTCCTCTGACACGTGTCACACCATGACTACCGGTCGGTAAGTTTCGGGTTGTCGTCAGTGTGGAGGTATCTCCGTGTTCCGTCGTGCGCTCGGACTCTCCGTCCCGCTCGCTCTCCTGCTGGGCGTCCCGCTCACCACCCCCGCCCCGGCGACCGGCCAATACACCGTCAGCGCGCTGAAGTTCACGGTCCGGTCCGGCGGTCGCACCTGCACGATCGACGCCGACCTGTACCGCCCTTCGGGCGTCGGGCGGGCGCCCGCCGTGCTCACCACCAACGGATTCGGCGGCAGCAAGTCCGACGGTTCCACGGACGCCACCGCCAGGGCCTTCGCGCAGCGCGGTTATGTCTCGCTCGCCTACTCGGGCCTCGGCTTCGGCAGGTCCGGCTGTCTGATCTCCCTCGACGATCCCGGCATCGACGGGACGGCCGCCTCGGCGCTGGTCGACTTCCTGGGCGGGAAGCGTGCCGCCGACGACGGGACCAGGGCCGACTTCGTCAGCCTCGACGGCCCGGGCGACCCGCGGGTCGGCATGATCGGAGGCTCCTACGGAGGCGCGATCCAGCTGGCGACCGCCGCCGTGGACCACCGGGTGGACGCGCTCGTGCCGATGATCACCTGGAACGACCTGGCGTACGCACTGGCCCCCAACAACGCGACGCGCGCAGGGAGCGTCCCCGGTGCCTTCAAGTGGCAGTGGGCCAACGGCTTCTACCTCATCGGCGAGGGCCAGCCGCTGACCGAGGTGAACCTCGACCCGTCCCGGATCAACTCCCTCGGCTGTCTGCACTTCGTGACCGAGGCCTGCGACACCGTCCGTACGCTCAACGCCGGGAGCTTTCCGGCGGCCCGCACGGCCGAGTTGCTCGACTACGCGCACAGTGTCTCGCCGGTGTCGTACCTGAGCCGCGTCAAGGCTCCCACCCTGCTCGTCCAGGGACAGGCCGACAGTCTCTTCAATCTCAACGAGGCGACGGCGACTTACAAGAAGCTCAAGGCGCAGGGCACGACCGCCAGGATGATCTGGCAGTCCGGCGGGCACAGCGGAGGGATCACCGATCCGGCGGCCGGTGAACTCAACCTCGTCCAGGGCAACCTGGAGACCAGCTATGTCGGCAGGCGGGTCCTCGCCTGGTTCGACCGGTATCTGCACGGGCGGCGGAACGTCGACACGGGCCCGGCCTTCGCCTACTACCGCGACTGGATCACCGACCCGAACGGCACCTACGCCACCGCCGACCACGTGCCCGCGCTCAGCCAGAGGCTCTACCTCTCCGGGGACGGCAAGCTCGTCGACAACAGCCGGAAGGTGGCATGGGGCAGTCGGTCGTACAGCAACAGGCTTGTTCCCACGAGCCATTCGGAGAGTTCGCTGTACGGCGCCCTCGGCCTCCCGGACCCGGCGCCGTACGACACCACCGGCACCTACGCCGACTGGACCAGTGCGCCGCTGCCCCGGACCCTCGACGTCGTCGGCGCCCCGAAGGTCACCCTCGAGGTGAACTCCCCGAAGGCCGAGCGGACGCAGCACTCGGGCGACGCCGCCGACAAGCTGGTGCTGTTCGCCAAGATCTACGACCTCGCTCCGGACGGCACGAAGACGCTCGCCCACCGGCTGGTCGCCCCGGTCCGGGTGCCCGACGTGACGAAGCCGTTCACGGTCACCCTGCCGGGGGTCGTCCACCGCTACGAGGAGGGGCACCGGCTCCAGTTCGTCATCGCGGCCAGCGACGACGCGTACTTCGGGAACCGGGGGATCAAGCCGGTGACCGTGGTGAGCGCGCCCGGACGGGCCGGGGTGCTGGAGCTGCCGGTCGCGGGACGGTGAGTTACGCGGCTCTGGTGAGGATCGCCGTAGGCTGGCCGGATGCCGCACACCACGTCCCGCTATCTCGCCGAAGGCCCCCGCGTGGGCATACGCCACTTCACCTACGAGGACGGCGCCGAGTTCACCGCCCGGGCCCGGGAGAGCAAGCAGCTCCACCAGCCGTGGCTGTTCCCGCCCGACAGCGAGAGCGCCTATCTCGCCTACGCCGGCCGGCTGATCGAGGACCGGACCAAAGCGGGGTTCCTGGTCTGCGAGAAGGACGGCGAGCGGGGCGACGGGGCCATCGCCGGGTACATCAACATCAACAACATCGTCGAGGGCGGCTTCCGCTGCGGGGCCCTGGGTTACGGCGCCTTCGCGCACGCCGCCGGGCGCGGGCTGATGCGCGAAGGGCTGAACCTCGTGGTCGACCACGCCTTCGGTCCGATGCGGCTGCACCGCCTCGAGATCAACGCACAGCCCCGGAACACCGCCTCCCTCGCCCTCGCCCGCAGCTGCGGCTTCCGGCTCGAAGGCTTCTCACCGAAGATGATCTACATCGACGGGGACTGGCGGGACCACGAGCGTTGGGCCATCACCGCCGAGATGCGGGCTTCCGGTTGATCTTCATGGTGTCGAGGTCGGTGACCGTCGACTTCAGGTCCCGGAAGCCGTAACCGAGATCCCGCAGGGTGACCTCGGCGCGGTCCTCGGCGATCGCCCCCGCCATCTCCTCGCCGTCCGCCGCGTCCGAGACCACCACGTACCGCATCGAGAAGTGCTTGAGCGGCGCCGGCTCGTACGACAGCGAGCCCTCCTCGGTGAACCGCATGCTCGCCATGCCGTGGTCCGCCGCCTCGGCGAGCAGCCGGGCGCGGGCCTCGTCGGTGAGCCCCTCCCACGTGCCGCGGACGATCACCCGGTAGGTGTGCTCACTCACTGTCGCTCCCTCGTCAATCTCCGTGGACGGCCGACTGTACGTCGGCGAGGATGATCCGCATGCGGAATATCGTCGTGCTGGACGCCCCCTCCAACCTCGGCCTGCGTCCGCCCGCCCCCGGCACCGTCCCCGGCTGCTACAAGCTCGCGGGCGCCCTGCGCGAGCAGCGGATCGTCCAGCGGCTGCACGCCCTGGAGGGCGGGGTGGTGGTGCCGCCGCGCTACGACCTCGGGGACTGGCAGGAGGGCGACGGCGTGTTCAACGCCGCCGCAATCGCCTCGTACACCGTCAGGCTCGCCGACCGCATCGAGCGCCATGTACGCGCCGGGGAGTTCCCCGTCGTCCTCGGCGGCGACTGCTCCATCCAGCTCGGCGCCTCGCTCGCCCTGCGCCGCGTCGGACGCTACGGCCTGGCCGCGATCGACGCCTCGCCGGACTTCCGGCACACCGGTAACTCCGACCGGATCGGCGCGGCGGGCGGCGAGGAGGTCGCGCTGGCCACCGGGCGCGGGCAGGAGGACCTGACGAACCTGGAAGGCCTGCGGCCCTATCTGCGGGACGAGGACGTGCGGTTCTTCGGGATCCGGGATGAGTTCGAGGAGGACCGGGCCGAGCTCGCCGCCCTGAAGATCCCGGTCGTGACCGTCGGTGATCTCCGGGAGTGGGGCACGGACGCCCTTGCCCGGGCCACCGTCGAGGCCTTCGGGATCCCCGAGATCGACGGCTTCTGGGTACACCTGGACGCCGACGTCCTCGACCCGTCCGTCATGCCCGCCGTCGACAGCCCCGACCCGGAGGGGCTCCTGCCCGGCGAACTCACCTCCCTGCTGCGGCCGTTGCTCGCCTCCCCCTCCTGTGCAGGTCTCAACATCACCATCTACGACCCTGATCTGGACCCCGAGGGCACGGCCGGCGCGCTGCTCACCGACATCGTCGTGGATGCCTTTGCGCAATCCTGACCGGCAGCTCCCCTGGCCGACTCACCGCCGAGCGGTTTCCATGGTGATCGTGACGACGATCCGGCGAGACGTGCTCACCCTGCCCGCCGCACCGCTGGGCCCGGACAACCCGCTGCCGCCGCTGCGGCTCCTCCACGAGGTGCATCGCATCGACGTACGGGACCGGGACGACCTGCCCCGCGACATGGCCCGGCAGGCCGGTTACGGGCCGCTGAACAGCCTGCTGCCCGTCCGCGTCCGGGACGGCTACGGCAGAGAGCGCGCGCCCCGCGAGTTCGAGACGATCGTGATCGAGAACGACCGGCTCAGGGCCACGGTCCTCCCCGGTCACGGCGGCCGGGTCGCCTCCCTCCTCCACAAGCCGACCGGGAGTGAACTCCTTTACCGCAACCCGGTCTTCCAGCCCGCGAACTTCGCTCTGAACGGCGCCTGGTTCTCCGGCGGTATCGAGTGGAACATCGGCGCCACCGGTCACACCACCCTCTCCTGCGCCCCCCTGCACGCCGCCCGCGTGCCCGCCCCCGACGGCGGGGAGATGCTCCGCCTGTGGGAGTGGGAACGGCTGCGCGACCTGCCCTTCCAGGTGGACCTGTGGCTGCCGGAAGAATCGGACTTCCTGTACGTCGGGGTGCGGATCCGCAATCCGCACGAGCGGCCGGTGCCGGGCTACTGGTGGTCGAACATCGCCGTGCCCGAGGAGCGCAGGGTGCTCGCCCCGGCCGAGGAGGCCTGGCACTTCGGACACGAGCGGCACCTGAGCCGGGTGCCCGTCCCGCCGGACCCGCTGAGCAGCCCGTACGCCGCCGACTACTTCTACGACCTGCCCGACGGTCAGCGCCGCTGGATCGCCGCCCTCGACTCCGAGGGGCACGGCCTCGTGCAGACGTCCACCGACGTGCTGCGGGGCCGCAAGCTGTTCGTGTGGGGCACCGGCAGCGGCGGCCGGCGCTGGCAGGAGTGGCTCACCGAGCCCGGCACCGGCGGGTACTGCGAGATCCAGGCCGGGCTCGCCCGCACCCAGCTGGAGCACGTACGGCTGGACGCGGTGAGCGAGGTGGCGTGGCTGGAGGCCTATGGGCCGCTCAGCGCGCCGCCGAAGCCGGCCGCGGCGGAGGCGCGCCTGGAGGCCGTACTGCCGCGTGCCGCCGTCGACGAGGCCTACGCCGCCTGGAAGCCGTACGCCGACACCGAACCCGGCGAGGTCCTCGCCGTCGGTTCGGGCTGGGGCGCCCTCGAAGTGCTGCGCGCCGACTGGAAGTTGCCCGGCACGCCCTTCGAGGAGAGCACCCTCGGCGAGGCCCCGGCGCCCTGGCTGGAGCTGCTGCGGGCCGGGTCCTTCCCCGAACCGCGCCGGGTGCGGCCGCCCGGCGGGACACTGGTCGCGCAGCACTGGCGGGACATGCTGGAGACCGCGCCCGCCACCCCGCTCACCGAGTACCACCTGGGAGTGGCCCAGTGGCACGCCGGTGACCGGGCACAGGCGGTGCGCAGCTGGGAGCGGGGGCTGGAACTCGCCCCCTCCGTCTGGCCGTTGCTGCGCTGTCTCGCCGTCGCCGACCAGGAGACCGGCAACCGGGAGCGGGCCGCCGACCGGTACGCCGACGCCTTCGACGACCTGTGCCACGAGCGGCGCGACGACGGCGAGTCGTGGACGGCGGCCACCGCCGCGCTGGGCCGCGAGGCGATCGAGGCGCTCCTCGCGGCAGGGCGCACGGCCGAGGCGCGTTCCGTGTGGGAGCGGCTGCACCCGGGGATCCGGGCGCGCGGCCGGTTCCGGCTGATCGAGGCCGAACTGCTCCTCGCCGAGGGGCGGCCCGAGGCGGCGCGCGCCGTCTTCGACGAGGGCTTCGAGGTCGCCGATCTGCGGGAGGGCGCCGAGGCGATCAGCGAACTGTGGAGCCGCGTCAGCTCCCCCGAAGAACCGCTTCCGCCGCACTACGACTTCCGCATGCGGCCGCAGACGTAGGCACGTCGGTCCTCTAGCCGACGTTGCGGTCCACGTACTCGTACACCACGCCGTCCGGATGCATCGCGATCAGGTTGCGGCCCACCGGAGTCGGCACAGGGCCGGCGATGACGCGGGCGCCCAGCTCGCTGAGCAGCCGGTTGGCCTCGTCGACGTCCTTCACCGCGATGGTCGCCGCGACCTTGCGCAGCACCTCCAGCTCGGCCTCGGGTCCGCTCATCAGCAGGAAGCAGCCCACCGCGGCCACCTGGACGCCGCCGCGCTCGAAACGGAGAGCCTTGGCGCCCGCCAGCCGTTCGTAGAAGACGACCGCGGCCTCCAGGTCATCGACACAGACACGCAGCGTGGTTCCCAGAATGTCCATGCGGACGAGCCTAATTGCGGCGGCCGGGCCGCGGAGATCGTTTCACGCGATCCTCCCGACCCGACCGCCCGCACCGCACAGGCGACCCCGGCGTTATGGGCACGCCTGTGCGGGTACCCGGCGGCCATGGAGCGCTTGGATCACCTGGAGCATCTGGACAAGCATCTGGTCGACGAGCTGGCGCAGGTGGCGCGCGAGACCGTACGGGACGAGCTGCGCGAGCAGACGCGCAAGCAGCGCCGTACGGCCATGCTGTACGCCGCGTCCGGTGCCGTCGCGCTGTACGCGGGAGCCGCCCTGGCACTGGCCGTGGGCCTCGCCCTCGCTCTCGGGCTGCCCGACTGGGCCGCCGCGCTGATCACCGCCGCGATCCTGGGGGCGGTGGCCTATGTGCTGCGCGGTGCCGCCAGGCCCGCCGCGTCCCGGCCCACGGCCGGGCAGGCGGAGACGGTGGCCGGACAGGACAGGGTCGCCGGCGCAGCGGCACCGGTGGCCGCACCGCCGAGCGGGCTCGGGACGCCGTATCCGCCCGTGCCGCCGGTCGCCCCCGGGGCGGTCGGCACACCGGAACCCGGCGCGGCGCCGCGGCAGGACGACGTCGACCCTGAGCAGCCGCACCACCGGGCGTGACGCGTGGGGACAGACGCAGGGAAGCAACGGGCGTGAAGCACGGCAAGGTCGTCGTGGTGACCGGGGCCAGCGGCGGCGTGGGACGGGCCACGGCCCGGGCCTTCGCCGAACGCGGGGCCCGGGTCGCCCTGTTGGCGCGGGGCCGCGAGGGCCTCGCGGCCGCCGCCGACGACGTGCAGCAGGCGGGCGGTGAGGCGCTCGTCGTGAGCGTCGACATGGCCGACTCCAAGGCCGTCGACGACGCGGCCCAGAAGGTCGTGGACGCCTTCGGGCACATCGACGTCTGGGTCAACAACGCCTTCTCCGGGGTCTTCGCGCGGTTCACGGAGATCACGCCGGACGAGTTCCGGCGGGTGACCGAAGTGACGTACCTGGGCTATGTGTTCGGCACCCGGGCCGCCCTCCACCACATGCTGCCACGGGACCGCGGGAGCATCGTGCAGGTGGGCTCCGCGCTGGCCTACCGGGGCATTCCGCTGCAGTCGGCGTACTGCGGGGCCAAGCACGCCATCCAGGGCTTCAACGAGTCCCTGCGGTGCGAGCTGCTCCACGCGGGCAGCGGTGTCCGTACGACGATGGTGCAGCTGCCGGGCGTCAACACCCCCCAGTTCGACTGGGTGTTGAACCGGATGCCGGGCCGGGCGCGTCCGGTGGCTCCGGTGTACCAGCCGGAGGTCGCCGCTCGCGCGATCGTGCACGCGGCCTTCCACGCGCGGCGGCGGGAGTACTGGGTCGGCGGGTCCACGGTGGCCACGCTCATCGCCAACGCGGTCGCGCCGGGGTTTCTGGACCGGTACCTCGCCCGCACCAACGTAGAGGCACAGCAGGAGGAGGGGGAGCACGGCGGTCCCGGGAACCTGTGGGTGCCCGCGGACGGGCCGCACGGGCGGGACTTCGGGGCGCACGGGCGGTTCGACGAGGAGGCCGTGTCCTCCAGCCCGCAGGACTGGCTGTCCCGGAACCGGGGACGCATGCTGGTGGCCGCCGCGGCCGGTGGGCTGGGCGCCGCGGTGACCGCAGGGCTGCGGCGTCGGAGCTGATTCCCTAGCGGGATTAGCGGATTAGCGGATTAGCGGGAGGTGTGTCAGGCCACCCGGTACTCCTCCACCTCCTCCGTGCGCAGCGTGAGGCCGTGTCCCACTCCCGCCACCGGGCGGACCGTGCCGCCCGTCGGGTCCAGTGCCCCGTCGAAGAACATGTCCTCGATGCGGACGTGGTCGTGGAACCACTCCATGTGCCGGATGTTGGGGATCGCGGCGGCCGCCGCGGCGTGCGCGTGCGGAGCGCAGTGGGTGGAGATCTCCAGGCCATGGGACTGGGCCAGGGCCGCCGCGCGCAGGAACTCCGTGATGCCGCCGCAGCGGGTCACGTCCACCTGGAGACAGTCCACCGCGCCCGCCGCGATCATGCGGGCGAAGTACGGGAGGTCGTAGCCGTACTCGCCGGCCGTGACATCGCAGACCAGTGCGTCGCGGACCAGGCGCAGACCGGTCAGGTCGTCCGAGGACACCGGCTCCTCGAACCAGCCGACGCCGTGCTCCACCAGGGCGTTGCCCACCCGGACCGCCTGCTTGCGGGTGTACGCGCCGTTCGCGTCGACGTACAACTCGGCGTCCGCGCCGATGACTTCGCGGGCCGTCCGGACCCGGGACAGATCGCGGGGGACCGCGCGCCCCCAGCTCTCGCCGATCTTCACCTTGACGCGGGGAATGCCCTGACCGTGCACCCAGCCGTTGAGTTGCGCGGCCAGATGCGTGTCGTGGTACGTCGTGAAGCCACCGCTGCCGTAGACGGGAACGCGTTCGCGGGCGACGCCGAGCAGGCGCGCCAGCGGGAGTTCCAGGAGGCGGGCCTTCAGGTCCCACAGGGCGATGTCGAGGGCCGAGACCGCGCAGCCCGCGATGCCGGGGCGGCCCGCGTTGCGGAGCGAACGGCACATCGCCTCGTGCAGCGCCGGGATGTCCAGCGCGCTGCGGCCCTCGACCAGCGGGGCGAGGTGCTCGGTGAGGAAGTCGCCGACCGCGGCCGGGCCGTAGGTCCAGCCCGTGCCGGTCTCGTCACCCGTCGTCACCTCGACGATCACCATGGTCGTGGTGTCCCAGGACAGTGTGCCGTCGGCCTCGGGGGCGTCGGTCGGCACCGTGTACACCGAGACGACCGGCCTGAGGAGTTTCATCGTTCATCCCTGCTGGAGCTGGGGCAGCACCTTCGTACGGTAGAAGTCGAAGAAGCCGCGCTGGTCGGGGCCGATCTGGTTGACGTAGACGCGGTCGAAGCCCGCGTCGGCGAACGCGCTCAGCGCGCTGATGTGATCGTCCACGTCGTCCCCGCACACCGCCTTCTCGCGCACCATCTCCTCGGTGACCAGCGGCTCCAGCTGCTCGAAGTGGCTCGGCGAGGGCAGGATCTGGGCCATCTCGCCGGGCAGGAACTGGTTGAACCACAGCTTGCGGACCGTACGGACGCACTCGTCCCGGTCGACGCCGTAGCAGACCTTCGTACCGCCGATGACCGGCTTCCCGGCCCCGCCGCCCTTGCGGAACTGCTCCACCATCGACTCCTCGGGCATCATCGTGATGTAGCCGTCGCCGACCCGGGACGCGAGCGCGGTGGCCGCCGGGCCGAAGCCGGAGATGTCGATGGGCACGGGCTCGTCGGGGACCGTGTAGAGACGGGCGTTCTCCACCGTGTAGTGCGGGCCGTGGTGGTTGACCTCCTCGCCCGTGAAGAGGCGCCGCATCACCTGGATCGACTCCTCCAGCATCTCGAGCCGGATGTGCGCGGGCGGCCAGACATGGCCGAGGATGTGCTCGTTGAGGGCCTCCCCGGAGCCGACGCCGAGGCGGAAGCGGCCGTTCGTCATCACGGCCGAGGTCGCCGCGGCCTGCGCCACGACCGCCGGGTGGATCCGCACGGTCGGGCAGGTCACGGCCGTCTCGATCGGAAGGGACACCGCCTCCGAGAGCGCGCCGATCACCGACCAGACGAACGGGCTCTGGCCCTGCGCGTCGTTCCACGGGTGGTAGTGGTCGGAGATCCACAGCGAGCGGAAGCCCGCCTGCTCCGCCATCCGCGCCTGTTCGACGAGGTCGGCCGGACCGAACTCCTCGCACGACAGGAAATAGCCGTATTCGGGCATGGGGGGTACCTCCGGCGGTTCCGTGATGAGAGGGCCCTGTCCGAGTACCCGGCGGCCCGTACGGAAACCGGCGTTTGGGTGCTCCGGCCAGGGGGACGCGGAAGGCTCCCGAGGTACGCGACAGCCCCGGAGGCGAACCGTGAGTCGACCCCGCATCGTGATCGTCGGTGCCGGCTTCGCCGGGTACCGGACGGCCAAGGAACTGTCCCGAAAGGCCCGCGGCAAGGCCGACATCACCCTGCTCAACCCGACCGACTACTTCCTGTATCTGCCCCTGTTGCCCCAGGTCGCCGCCGGGATCCTGGAACCCCGGCGGGTGACCGTCTCCCTCTCCGACACGCTGCCCCGGGTGCGGCTGGTGCTCGGCGAGGCCGACGGCATCGACCTGGACGGACGCACCGTCCACTACACCGACCCCGAGGGCGGCGTCGGCACGCTCGGCTACGACCGGCTGGTGCTGGCCGCCGGAAGCGTCAACAAGCTGCTGCCCATCCCCGGGGTCGCCGAGCACGCGCACGGCTTCCGCGGTCTGCCCGAGGCGCTGTATCTGCGCGACCACGTGACCCGGCAGGTGGAACTCGCCGCGGCCGCCGACGACCCCGCGACCTGCGCCGCGCGGTGCACCTTCGTCGTGGTCGGCGCGGGCTACACGGGCACCGAGGTCGCCGCGCACGGCCAGCTGTTCACCGACGCGCAGGTCCGCAGGCATCCGTTGCGGAAGGGCATGCGGCCGCGCTGGCTCCTCCTGGACATCGCGGAGCGGGTCCTGCCCGAGCTCGACGAGCATCTGTCCCGCACCGCCGACCGCACGCTCAGGGAACGGGGTGTGGAGGTGCGGATGGGCACCTCCGTGAAGGAGGCCACGCCGGACGGAGTGCTGCTGACCGACGGCGAGTTCGTCGAGACACGGTCGCTGGTGTGGTGCGTGGGCGTACGGCCCGATCCGCTCGCCGAATCGCTCGGGCTGCCCATGGAGCGCGGCCGGCTGCTGGTCGACCCGAACCTGCAAGTACCGGGGCGGCCCGAGGTGTTCGCGTGCGGTGACGCGGCGGCGGTGCCCGATCTGGAGAATCCGGGGCAGTTCACGCCGATGACGGCACAGCACGCCTGGCGGCAGGGGCGTACGGCGGCCCTCAACGTCGCCGCCTCCCTGGGGGCCGGTGTGCGCCGCCCCTACGACCACCGGGACCTCGGCTTCGTCGTGGACCTCGGCGGAGTGAAGGCCGCCGCGAATCCGCTGGGCGTCCCGCTGTCAGGCCTCGCGGCCGGTGCGGTCACCCGCGGTTACCACCTCGCCGCGATGCCGGGCAACCGCGTCCGGGTCGCCGCCGACTGGCTGCTGGACGCCGTACTCCCGCGCCAAGCCGTCCAGTTGGGCCTCGTACGGTCCTGGTCGGTACCCCTGGACACGGCCTCACCGGAGCTGGCCCGGGTCCCGGGACGACCGCAGGCCCGCCAGGAGGCCGACGCCCGCTCGGGGCCCGGGGCCGCGACGGAGCAGGAGACGAGGCCGGGCGGGCGACCGACCGGGCAGGGCGAGTCGGGGGAGCCTGCGGTGGGGCGGGGCGAGTCGGGCCGGACTGCGCCCGGGCAGCCGGGCGAATCTGCGGCCGGGCGGGCCGAGCTGGTGGAGCCTGCGTCCGGACAGGGGGAGCAGGTCGAGCTGGGAGAGTCGGGGAAGCCCGCGACCGCGCAGGCCGAGACCGTGGCCGAACAGGCCATTGCGCGGGAGCCGGCTGTGATGGCGAGCGCGGGCGAGGCGGTCATCGCGGAGGCGAAGGCGCGGGAGACGGCCGAGCAGGAGCCGCCTGGGCGGCGGGCGGCCGGCCAGGAGTTGCTTGGGCGGGACGCGGCTGGGCAGGAGGCGCCTGGGCGGCGGGCGGCTGAACCGCAGGCGCCCGAGCCTGCCAAGAGCCGGTCCGGGGGTGAACCGGCGAAGAAGCAGCCGGTTTCCCAACCGGCCGAGAACCAACCGGGCCGCGAACCCGCCAAGAACCAGCCCGGCGGTGAACCGGCGAAGAGCCAACCCGCCCCCGAACCCGCCAAGAGCCAACCCGGCCCCGAACCCGCCAAGACCCAACCCGACGGTGAGCCGGCTCAAGCCCCCGGCCCCGTCAAGCGTACCGACGCGGACCCCGCAGAAGGAGACTCATGAACACCGGTGAACTCGTCGAACTCGGCCAGCAGTTGCGTGTGGACAGCGTGCGCTCCGCGGCTGCCGCGGGCTCCGGGCACCCGACCTCCTCGATGTCCGCCGCGGACCTGATGGCCGTACTCCTCGCGAACCACTTCCGCTACGACTTCGACCGCCCCGAACACCCCGGCAACGACCGCTTCGTGCTGTCCAAGGGCCACGCCTCGCCGCTGCTGTACTCCGCGTACAAGGCGGCCGGCGCCGTCGACGACGAGGAGCTGCTGACCTTCCGCAAGCTCGGCAGCCGGCTCGAAGGACACCCCACCCCGCGCAAGCTCAAGTGGGTCGAGACGGCCACCGGTTCGCTCGGCCAGGGGCTCCCCGTGGGCGTCGGCATCGCGCTGGCAGGGAAGCGGCTTGACCGCACCGGCTACCGCGTGTGGGTGCTGTGCGGGGACAGCGAGATGGCCGAGGGCTCGGTGTGGGAGGCCGCCGAACACGCCGGTCACGAGCACCTCGACAACCTCACGGCGATCGTCGACGTCAACCGGCTCGGCCAGCGCGGCCCCACCCGGCACGGCCACGACCTCGACGCCTACGCCCGCCGCTTCCAGGCCTTCGGCTGGCACACCGTCGAGATCGACGGGCACGACGTGGACGCCATCGACCGCGCGTACGGCGAGGCCGAGTCCACCAAGGGCCAGCCCACCGCCATCCTCGCCCGCACCCTCAAGGGCAAGGGGGTCGCCGACGTCGAGGACCGCGAGGGACTGCACGGGAAGCCGCTGAAGAACGCCGACGACGCCATCGAGGAACTCGGCGGCGTACGCGACCTCCGGGTCCAGGTGCACGAGCCGCCGGCCGCCCGCATGCTGCACGCGGTCCGCTCCGGGCACCTGGAACTGCCCCGCTGGGACACCGGTGAGGAAGTGGCGACCCGCAACGCCTACGGGCAGGCCCTCACCGCCCTCGGCACCGGACGCGGTGACGTCGTCGCCCTCGACGGCGAGGTCGGTGACTCCACCCGCTCCGAGTTCTTCGCCAAGGAACACCCCGACCGCTACTTCGAGTGCTACATCGCCGAGCAGCAGATGGTCGCGGCCGCCGTGGGACTCGCCGCGCGCGGCTGGGTACCGTACGCCGCCACCTTCGCGGCCTTCCTCACGCGCGCCTACGATTTCGTGCGCATGGCCTCCATCAGCGGGGCCGGCATCAACCTGGTCGGCTCGCACGCGGGCGTCGCCATCGGGCAGGACGGGCCCAGCCAGATGGGCCTGGAGGACCTGGCGATGATGCGGGCGATCCACGGCTCGACCGTGCTGTACCCGTGCGACGCCAACCAGACCGCCCACCTGGTCGCCGAGATGGCGGGCCTGGACGGCATCCGCTATCTGCGCACGGGCCGCGGCGAGAGCCCGGTGATCTACGGCCCCGAGGAGGAGTTCCCGATCGGCGGCAGCAAAGTGCTGCGCTCCTCCGAGAGCGACCGGCTGACGGTCGTCGCCGCGGGCGTCACCGTGCACGAGGCACTGAAGGCCGCCGAGGCGCTGGACCAGGAGGGCATCCGCGTCCGCGTCGTCGACCTGTACTCGGTCAAGCCCGTCGACCGCGCCACCCTGCGGCAGGCCGCCGAGGACACCGGCTGCCTGCTGACCGTGGAGGACCACCGCGAGGAGGGCGGCATCGGCGACGCCGTCCTCGACGCCTTCGCCGACGGCCGGCCGGTACCGCGCCTGGTGCGCCTGGCCGTCCGTACGATGCCGGGCTCGGCGTCGCCCGAGGAGCAGCTGCACGCCGCGGGCATCGACGCCGAGTCGATCGCGGCCGCCGGACGGCTGCTGGTGGAACAGGCGATCGTGCCGTGACCGGGAACGACGTACGGACCGTACGGGCGGGGAAGCACACCGTCGAGGTGCACCGGCCGGACAAGGTCCTCTTCCCCGGCGGCGACGGCGCCAAGGAGTACACCAAGGGCGATCTCGTCGACTACTACCGGTCCGTCGCGCCCTTCATGCTGCCGCACCTGCGGGGCCGTCCCCTGATGCTGGAACGGCATCCGGACGGTGTCACCGGCCCGCGGTTCATGCAGAAGAACACCCCGGACTCCTACCCGGAGTGGATCGGCCGCGTCGAGGTGGAGAAGGAGGGCGGCACCGTCTGCCACACCGTCTGTGACGACACCGCCACCCTCCTGTACCTCGCCGACCAGGCCTCCCTCACCCTGCACCGCTGGCTGTCCCGGGTCGGCAGCGTCGAGCGGCCCGACCGGATGGTCTTCGACCTCGACCCGGCCGGGGACGACGACTTCGCCGCGGTCCATGAGGCGGCCCGGCTGCTCGGGGAACTGCTCGACGAGCTGAAGCTGCCCTCGGCGCTGATGACCACCGGCTCGCGCGGACTGCATGTGATCGTGCCCCTCAACGGCCGGCACGACTTCGACGAGGTACGGACGTTCGCCAAGGACGTCGCCGACACCCTGGTCGCCGACCACCCGGACCGGCTCACCACCGCCGCCCGCAAGAAGGACCGCGGCGACCGCCTCTACCTCGACGTACAGCGCAACGCCTACGCGCAGACCGCCGTCGCCCCCTTCACCGTACGCGCGAAACCCGGCGCTCCCGTGGCCACCCCGATGGCCTGGGACCAGCTGGACGACCCGGACCTGGACGCCCGCCGCTGGACCATCGCCGACGCGGTCGAACAGGCCCGCGGCAATCCCTGGGCCGGGGTCATGGCCAAGGGACGCGCCCTCGGTCCCGCCCGGCGCAGGCTGAACGCGTTGATGCCCGCTTGAAGGTTTGGCGAAGGAACGAGCGGCCACCCGAGGTGAGAGGTGGCCATGACGAACACAAAAAACTCATCGGAATCACAGAATTCACGAAATGCCCGCGAAGGGGCAGAAAAGGACACCGAAGAGAGCGTGGCGGAAAACCGGCGGCCGAGCCCCATGGAGGTGCTGCGCAACGCGCGCACCCAGCTGGCCGAGCTGACCGGCATGGCCGCCGAGAACGTGTCGTCCTTCGAACAGACGGAGGATGGATGGTCGCTCGAGATCGAGGTCCTGGAGCTGTCCCGCGTGCCCGACACGATGAGCCTGATGGCGAGCTACCAGGTCGATCTCGACCCGGAAGGACAGCTCACCGGCTATCGGCGCGTTCGCCGTTACGAACGCGGGCGCGCGGACGCACACAGGCAGGGCGGCCGTTAGGCCGCCCAACCACACAGACATCCGTTCACCAGCACACAGAAGAGGAGGCGCGGTCGGCATGACCGTTGTCCCGGCACAACAGGGCGGTGGCGGAGGCGGCTCCAGCGGCCTCTACGACGTTCTGGAACTGGTCCTCGACAGGGGTCTCGTCATCGACGCGTTCGTACGGGTCTCCCTTGTCGGCATCGAAATCCTGAAGATCGACGTCCGGGTCGTCGTGGCCAGCGTCGACACCTATCTGCGCTTCGCCGAAGCGTGCAACCGGCTGGACCTGGAGGCCGGGCCGCGCAAGGACCCCGGTCTGCCCGACCTGGTCGGCGAGATGACCGAGTCCGGCGCCCGCGGCAAGTCCAAGGGAGCGCTCTCCGGTGCCGCCGAGACCATCTCCGGTGCTTTCAAGCAGGCCCGTGAGGAGGGCCAGCCGGAATCCAGGCCGCGCGCCCGCAAGGCGACGTCCTCGCGCCGGAAGGAGGAAGAGGAGTGAGCACGTACGTGTACGGCATCACTGCCGCTTCCCACCCCACGCTGCCCGAGGACCTGGTAGGGGTCGGCGACCCCGCGCTTCCGGTGCGGGTGCTGAAGGAGGGCGATCTGGCGGCCATCGTCAGTGACGCCCCCGAAGGGTTGCGGCCCAAGCGCCGTGACCTCCTCGCCCACCAGAACGTCCTGAGCGAGGCGGGCGCGGACGGCTGCATCCTGCCCATGCGGTTCGGCAGCGTGGCCCCCGACGACGACACCGTCACCGGGGTGCTCGCGGAACGCCAGGAGCACTACAAGGAGCGCCTGCGGACCCTCGACGGCAAGGTCGAGTACAACGTCAAGGCCACGCACGACGAAGAGGCCGTACTGCACCGCGTGATGTCCGACAACCCGGAGATCCGCGCCGTGACCGAGGCCAACCGGAAGGCGGGCGGCGGCAGTTACGAGGAGCGTCTCAGGCTCGGCGAGATGGTCGTGGCCGCGGTCAAGGCCCGTGAGGCGGAGGACGCCGGCGAGGTGCAGCGCGCCCTGGAACCGGTCGCCGACGCGATCAGCGTGGGCCCCGAGTCCTCCGGCTGGCTCGCCAACGTCTCGTTCCTCGTGGAGCGCGACTCGGCCGCGTCCTTCCTGGACGCGGTGGACCAGCTGCGCAAGAGCCATCCGCACCTCGACCTGCGGGTCAACGGCCCGCTGCCGCCGTACAGCTTCGTCGACCCGGGCCCGGCCGAACCCGCGGGCACCACGGCCGGCGTCGACCACGCGGAGGAGTGAGGCGGCCGTGGGTCTCATCGGAGAGGTGCTGCTGCTGCCGTTCGCCCCGGTACGCGGCAGCGCCTGGGTGATCAGACAGGTGCTGCACGAAGCGGAGCGCCTCTACTACGACCCGGCCACGGTCCGGGCCGAACTCGCCCAACTCGAGGAGCGGCTCGAGGCGGGCGAGATCGACGAGGAGGAATTCGACCGACAGGAGGACGAGCTCCTCGAGCGACTGGAGATCGGCCTGCGCGGCGGCGCGGGGACTGGCGACGGGACGACACGATGAACCGAGTGGGAATGGGCCTCGCGATAGGGGCCGGATACGTCCTCGGACGTACGAAGAAACTGAAATTCGCGTTCGCCGTCGGCTCGCTCGTGGCCGGCAAGCGGATGCACCTCAGCCCGCGCGCCGTGGCTGACCTGGTCTCCCAGCAACTGCTGAAGAACCCGCAGTTCAAGGAGATAGGGGACACGCTCCGCGAGGACCTGCGAGGCGTCGGCAAGGCGGCCTCGGGTGCCATGGTGGAGCGGCAGATCGACGCGATCGCCGACCGGCTGCACGGCCGTACCGCCCAGGTCCGCGACCAGCTCTCGGGCGTGGCGCCTCAGGTACCGGGCTTCTCCGAGGACGAGGAGACCGAGGGCGACGAGGAGCCCCGCGAGGAGGAGACTGGAGACACGGAGGCCGAGGCCGACGAGGAGCCCTCGGAGGAGCGCTCGGACGACGAGGCCGACGAGGCCGACGAGGCCGGGGACGAGCAGGACCAGGCTCCGGCCGCGGCGAAGAAGGCCGCCAAGAAGGCGACCGCCAAGAAGACGGCCGCGAAGAAGGCGTCGGACCGGAAGCCGCCCGCGAAGAAGACGGCACAGAGCCAGGGCCGTACGGCAGGCAAGAAGACCGCGGCCAAGAAGACCACGGCGAAGAAGACGGCCGCCAAGAAGGCGACCGCGGCCAGTGGGGCCGGCCGAGGCGCCCGGTCCCGGCTGCCGAAGGGAGGCGGTGAGTGATGACCGAGACGCTCGGATCCGCCGGCAACGCGACCGACAAGGCGAAGAACAACCCGCTCACCGACGTGGCCCACAGCGAGGCCGCCGACCGGCTCAAGGCCGAGCTGCAGGAGTACGTCTCCGCGCAGGCCCAGCGCATGCTGGTGGGCGTCGGCCGCAAGCTGGGTGAGACCACCGGCAAGCTGAACGACATCGCCGAGGGCAACAGCCCCGGCTTCGCCAAGCTCGCCCTCGACGGCGGCCGCAAGATCGCCCAGGGCAAGGGACCGCTGCGTTCCGCGCTGGAGGCCGGGGCCACGAGCGCGAAGGACAACGTGGTCGGCGCGCTGAAGAACCTCGGCGGCGGCAAGGGCAAGCGCAAGGGCGGCGCGGGCCAGAAGCCGACGGTGATCATCGAGTACATCGACGTGGGGGTGCCGCTGCGCACCGCCTACGACCAGTGGACCCAGTACCAGGACTTCTCCACCTTCGCGAAGGGCGTCAAGAGTGCGAACCGCGCCGACGACACCCACACCGACTGGCAGATGAAGATCTTCTGGTCCAACCGCAGCTGGAAGGCCACCACCACCGACCAGATCCCCGACGACCGGATCCACTGGACGTCGGAGGGCGCCAAGGGCACGACCAAGGGCGTCGTCTCCTTCCACAAGCTCGCCGACAACCTCACCCGCGTCCTGCTGGTGATCGAGTACTACCCCAAGGGCCTGTTCGAGAAGACCGGCAACATCTGGCGCGCCCAGGGCCGCCGGGCCCGGCTGGACCTCAAGCACTTCGCCCGCTTCATCACCCTCAAGGGAGAGGCGGAGGACGGCTGGCGCGGCGAGATCGAGGACGGCGAGGTCATCAAGAGCCACGAGGACGCGGTGGCGGAAGAGGAGGAGGCCGAAGGCACCGAGGAAGAAGAGGAAGAGCAGGAAGGCCCGTACGCCGAGGACGAGACCGAGGACGAGGGCGAGCCCGAGGACGAGTACGAAGAGTACGACGAGGAGGCCGAGGAGGAGCCCGAAGAGGAGCCCGAGGCCGAGGCACCCGCGGACGAGGAAGACGTGCCCGAGGAAGAAGAGGAAGAGGAATACGAGTACGCCGAGGGCGGGAGCCGACGATGAGCATGCCCAGCCGGCTCCCGGATCCCTACGGCCAGGGGAGCGGCGCCAACCTGGCCGACATCCTGGAGCGTGTGCTGGACAAAGGCATCGTCATCGCGGGAGACATCCGCATCAACCTTCTCGACATCGAGCTGCTCACCATCAAACTGCGGCTCATCGTCGCCTCGGTCGACAAGGCCAAGGAGATGGGTATCGACTGGTGGGAGGACGACCCGGCGTTGTCCTCCCGCGCCCGCCGTGACGAACTCGCCCGGGAGAACAGCGAGTTGCGTGAGCGGCTCGCGCGCCTGGAAGAGCTGGAGCCCAGCCGCCGCCGTGCCGAGGAGGAGAGTTCATGACCGGACTGCGGTACGTGTACGCCGTCTGCCGCCCCTTCGGCACCCCGTTGCAGGCCCAGCTGGCCGGGGTGGCCGGTGACCCGCCCAGACTGCTGCACCACCACGGCCTGGTGGCCGTGGTCAGCCATGTACCGGAGCGGGACTTCGCCGAGGAGCCGCTCCGCAGGCATCTGGAGGACCTGGAGTGGCTGACCGGGACCGTGCGCGCGCACCAGAGCGTGATCGACGCGCTCACCGTCGTCACCACCCCGCTGCCGCTCCGGCTCGGCACCGTCTTCCGTGACGACAGCGGCGTCCGGGTGATGATCGAGGAACGCGAGGAAGGCTTCCGGCGCACCCTCGACCGGCTTCAGGGCCGGGTGGAGTGGGGCGTCAAGGTGTACGTCGAGACGGAGCCCCCGGCCCGTGCGGAGGCCACCGAGACGCCGGCCAAGCCGGTCTCGGGCCGGGACTATCTACGGCAGCGGCGCCAGCGGGTGCGTTCGCACGAGGACAGGTGGCAGCAGGCGGAGGCCTTCGCGACCCGGCTGCACGAAAAGCTTTCCGCCTACGCCGAGGACGCGCGGCTGCACGCCCCGCAGAACCCCACGCTTTCCGGGGCCTCAGGACAGAATGTTCTGAATGCCGCCTATCTTGTGCCGCGCGGCGAGTCCGAGGAATTCGTGGAAATGGTCGACCGGACCAAGGACGACGTCCCGGGAATGCGGGTGGAACTCACAGGGCCCTGGGCGGCCTATTCCTTCGCGGGGGAGGAACAGCAGCCGTGACCGTCATCGAACGCCGTGAGGTGGCCCTCGTCGACCTGCTCGACCGGCTGCTGGCCGGTGGGGTCGTCATCACGGGGGACATCACCCTGCGCATCGCGGACGTCGACCTCGTCCGCATCGACCTGAACGCGCTGATCAGCTCGGTCAACGCTCAAGTCCCCTCACCGTGGGAGGAGTTGCTGTGACGACCCGACGCAACCGGCTGGACCTGGAGCCTGACACGGTTGAACGTGACCTGGTCAAGCTCGTGCTGACCGTCGTGGAGTTGCTGCGGCAGCTCATGGAGCGTCAGGCGCTGCGCCGGTTCGACGTGGGCGACCTGAGCGAGGAGCAGGAGGAGCGGATCGGGCTCACCCTGATGCTCCTCGACGACCGCATGACCGAACTGCGCGAGCGGTACGGACTGCGGCCCGAGGACCTGAACCTGGACCTCGGGCCGCTGGGACCGTTGCTTCCCCGGGAATGAATTCCCGGGAACGTCACCACCTGTACCAACGACCCCTGCTTCCGGCCGACGTCGTCCCACGCATCAGGAACCCCAGCAACCACAGCACGAGCACAGCCAGTGCGATCCACCAGAGAATCTTCACTGCGAAACCGGCGCCGAAAAGAATCAGCACCAGAAGCAGCACGAGCAGGATGGCAATCATAATGTGAACCTCCTGCATTCCGAGTCTCCCGGAATCTGCGTTTCAGACTTCCTTTCGGCACAGAATTTCTCCGTGCAGCACACAGAACCACCCGTCGTCCTTCGTACCCCAGTCCCGCCAGGCCTCCGAGACGGCCCGCAGCCGCTCCGCGGTGGCGTGGCCGCCCTCGGTGGCCCGCTGCGCGTACGCCGAGGCCACCGTGCGGTCCGCCCACAGCCCGCTCCACCACTCCCGCTCCTCGGCGGTGGAGTAGGTCCAGGTGCCGGAGCTCGCCGTGATGTCCGTCAGACCCGCCCGCAGCGCCCAGGACTTCAGCCGCCGCCCGGCGTCCGGCTCGCCGCCATTGGCCCGGGCCACCCGGCGGTACAGGTCCAGCCAGTCGTCCAGCCCCTCGGACGCCGGGTACCAGGTCATGGCCGCGTAGTCCGAGTCGCGTACCGCGATGAATCCGCCCGGCCTGGTGACCCGCTTCATCTCGCGCAGCGCCCGCACCGGGTCCCCGACGTGTTGCAGCACCTGGTGGGCGTGGACCACGCAGAAGGTGTCGTCCTCGAAGTCCAGGGCGTGCACGTCCGCGACCGCGAAGTCGACGTTCGTCAGATGGCGCTCGGCGGCCGTGGCGCGGGCCTGGTCCAGGATGCCGGGCGCGTGGTCGACGCCCGTGACATGCCCGTCCGGGACCAGGGCCGCCAGGTCCGCGGTGATCGTGCCGGGCCCGCAGCCGATGTCCAGGATCTTCATGTGGGGCTTCAGCGAACCGAGCAGGTAGGCAGCCGAGTTGGCGGCGGTGCGCCAGGTGTGCGAGCGCAGCACGGACTCGTGGTGGCCGTGCGTGTAGACGGCGGTCTCCCGCGGCTTGTCCTGAGCTTTGTCCTGCGCCTTGTCCTGTGATTCCGGCATGGCTGGGCTCCCCTTTTCGACCTGTCCGTCGGTACCCAGAACCGTACGCTCGTATGTCGAATGGTGAGACCCGTGTATTGGTATGTGGACTGATGAGGGGTCAGTTCCCGGGCAGGGGGCGGTACACGGTGAGTGCCTCGGGCAGCTTCTCCAGCGTGACTTCGCCCTCCACGTCGGTCACCTCACCGTCGTAGGCGAGGAGCGTGCCCGGCGCGACGCCCGACAGACGCAGTCGCCCCACCTGGACCGCCGCATGGGCGGGGGAGCGGGTCAGGGGACCCGCGACCGCGGCGGCGAGCAGGCGCAGCGCGGGCCGGCGTCCGCCGTGCACGACCCGCACGTCGAACCGTCCGTCGGCGAGGTCGGTGCGGCGGCCGGGGGTGAGCCCCATCCGGTGGTAGGTGCCGTTGCCGACGAACAGCAGCCACAACGGCCTGGCCCGGCCCCGGAACTCGGCCTCCAGCGGACGCCGGTCGGCCCGCAGCACCCGCAGCGCCCCGAGCACCCCGGCAGGCCAGCCGCCGATCCGGGGCGACCAGCGCTCCCGCTCGCGCACCAGCTCCGGATACACGCCGAGGCTGCAGGCGTTGACGAAGACACCCTCGCGGCCGTCGCTGCTGAACCGGCCCGCGTCCACGCGCACGGCCTCGCCCTGCCGGACGGCCCGGGCCAGATCCCGCGCTCCCTCCACGCCGAGGTCGTAGGCGAAGTGGTTCAGGGTGCCGCCGGGCAGTACCGCGAGCGGCACGCCGTGGCGCAGGGCGATCTCGGCGGCCGCGTTGACCGTGCCGTCGCCGCCGCACACGCCGAGCACCGTGGCCCGGGCCGCCGCCTTCTCCAACTCGGCCCGCAGGTCCGCCGGTTCGCACTCGACGATCTCCGCCAGCGGCAGCCCGTCGTGCAGGGCGCGCACCCGGTCGGCGGTGCCCGACGCGGTGTTCGCCACCATCACCAGACCCTCGCCGTCCGGCAGTGCCGGCACCTGCGCGCGGGGCCGGGCCGGCGGCACGACCTGGGCGCGCGTCGGCACCAGGCCCCGTACGGCGAACGCGGCGCCCGCGCCCAGCGCCGCACCGGCCAGGACGTCGCTCGGGAAGTGCACACCGGTGTAGACCCGGGAGAGCGCGACCGACCAGGCGATCGGGGCCACGGCGGCGCCCCAGGCGGGGGACTCCAGCGCGACGCCGGTCGCGAAGGCCGCCGCCGACGCGGAGTGGCCGGAGGGGAACGAGGTCGTGATCGGCTGCCGCTTCAGCTGCCGGACCAGCGGGACCGGGTCCAGGACGGGGCGGGTGCGGCGGACCGAGCGCTTGCCGAGGGTGTTGATGGTCAGGGAGGCGAGGGTCAGGGAGGCGAGGCCCCGGGCCGCCGCACGGCGGGAGCGCGGGGTGCGGCTCGCGGCCATCGCGGCGGCGGTGGCGAACCAGAGCACGCCGTGGTTCGCGCTTCTGCTCAGCCGGGGGAGGATCGGCTCGGCCGCGGGCCAGTTGCGGCCGGCCGCGAACTCGAAGAGACGGGAGTCGAGGGTGCGGAGGCGCTCGCGCGCGGGGATGGTGAGATCGACGTCGGGGCTCATGCGGTTGCGGGTACCCGCCGTGGGGGTGACTGTTCGGTGCCGGGTGCCGGTTCGTTGTGGCTTGTCGCGCAGTTCCCCGCGCCCCTAAGGGGGCGCTTTCACCGACCGGTACCAGGCATTAAGCGTTTGCCCAGGTCCCGCCGTTGCGTCGACAATGCGCCCCATGGGACATCTGGAAGCCGCGCACCTCGAGTACTACCTCCCCGACGGGAGGGCGCTGCTCGGCGATGTGTCCTTCCGGGTGGGGGAAGGGGCCGTCGTGGCCCTCGTCGGGCCCAACGGTGCCGGCAAGACCACCCTGCTGCGGCTGATCTCCGGTGAGCTGAAACCGCACGGCGGGACGGTCACCGTGAGTGGCGGCCTCGGGCTGATGCGCCAGTTCGTGGGGTCCGTACGGGACGAGACGACCGTACGGGACCTGCTCGTGTCGGTCGCGCCGCCGCGTATCAGGGAGGCCGCGCAGGCCGTCGACCGGGCCGAGCACCTGATCATGACCGTCGACGACGAGGCCGCCCAGCTGACGTACGCGCAGGCCCTCTCCGACTGGGCCGAGGTGCGCGGGTACGAGTCCGAGACGCTCTGGGACATGTGCACCATGGCCGCGCTCGGGGTGCCGTACGACAAAGCGCAGTTCCGGCAGGTGCGGACCCTGTCCGGCGGTGAGCAGAAGCGGCTGGTGCTGGAGGCGCTGCTGCGCGGCACGGACCAGGTGCTGCTGCTCGACGAGCCGGACAACTACCTCGACGTGCCCGGCAAGCGCTGGCTGGAGGAGCGGCTGAAGGAGACCCGCAAGACGGTGCTCTTCGTCTCCCACGACCGGGAGCTGCTGTCCCGGGCCGCCGAGAAGATCGTGTCCGTGGAGCCCTCGCCGGCCGGGGCGGACGCCTGGGTGCACGGCGGCGGTTTCGCCACGTATCACGAGGCGCGGCAGGCCCGGTTCGCCCGCTTCGAGGAACTGCGCAAACGCTGGGACGAGAAGCACGCGCAGTTGAAGAAGCTGGTGCTGAATCTCCGTCAGGCCGCCGAGAACAGCCCCGACATGGCCTCCCGCTACCGGGCCGCCCAGACCCGGCTGCGCAAGTTCGAGGAAGCGGGCCCGCCGCCCGAGCCGCCGCGCGAGCAGGACATCAAGATGCGGCTCAAGGGCGGTCGTACCGGCGTAAGGGCCGTCACCTGCAAGGGACTTGAACTGACCGGCCTGATGAAGCCCTTCGACCTGGAGGTCTTCTACGGCGAACGCGTCGCCGTCCTCGGCTCCAACGGCTCCGGCAAGTCGCACTTCCTGCGGCTGCTGGCGGGGGACTCCACCGTGGCGCACACGGGACAGTGGAAGCTCGGGGCGCGGGTCGTGCCCGGGCACTTCGCGCAGACGCACGCCCATCCCGAGCTCTTCGGCCGCACCCTTCTCGACATCCTCTGGAAGGAGCACGCCCAGGACCGGGGCGCCGCGATGTCCCGGCTGCGCCGCTACGAGCTGACCGGCCAGGCCGAGCAGGGCTTCGACCGGCTCTCCGGCGGTCAGCAGGCCCGCTTCCAGATCCTCCTCCTGGAGCTCCAGGGCGTCACCGCGCTCCTTCTGGACGAGCCCACGGACAACCTCGACCTGGAGTCCGCGGAGGCCCTCCAGGAGGGCCTGGAGGCCTTCGAGGGCACGGTCCTCGCGGTCACCCACGACCGCTGGTTCGCGCGCTCCTTCGACCGGTACCTGGTCTTCGGCTCGGACGGGCGGGTGCGCGAGACGGCGGAGCCGGTGTGGGACGAGCGGCGCGTGGAACGGGCCCGGTAACCGCGGGTCACCGGGCCCGTCCGAGGCGCCTCAGACCCAGCGCAGCAGTGCGCCCAGGCCGCCCACCGGGGCCTCCTCGCTCGCCGGTGTCACCGACAGCGCCGGGGCCCCCGTCGCCACCGCCGACCTGATCAGCGCGTCGTCCGCCCGGGCCGGCCAGGAGTTCTGTTCGCCGAGGATCTTCAGATCCGTGCGGCGGACCGCCACCTGGTCCGGGTCCTCCCCGATCCACACCTCGCGGTGCGCGTCGGGCCCGTCCGGGCGGATCAGGAGTTCGTCGATACGGTGCTCGCGCGCCGCCTCGACCAGCGCGGGCACACCCTCCACGGCTCCGGGCTGCCCGTCGTCGCCCGGTGTGCGGGCCGCGAGGAACCGTTCCAGCTCCCGCTCGGCGCGCTGCCGTACATGTGCGGCACGGGCCTGTTCCACGTCCTCGTCGAGCAGTCGGCTGCCGGCGCCGTGCTCGGCCTCGACGACCCGGTCCTGCAGACGCTTCGGCAGCCGCTCGTGCACGGACCGCTTCTCCCGCTCGTCACCGACCAGGATCAGCAGGTCGGCACCGGTCTCCTCCTGGCAGACGGCGAGCGCGTCGGCGATCTCGGCCGCGTTGTGCTCCCAGGTGTTCTCCACCCGCAGCTGGAAGTGCCGTTCCGACCAGTCCGAGCTGCTCGTCCGGTGCACCGGCCACTGCTTGCCGGTGACCGAACCGGCGCCCTGCCGGCCGAGCGGCCCGCGCAGCTCGAAGTCGGCGCCCTTGCGGTCGACGTACGCCACCACGCACACCGGGTCCTCGCCGGCCAGCTCCAGCAGCGGCGCGGTGTGCGGCAGCGGGGCCCAGCGGACCAGGCTGCCCTCGGGGGACCTGGTCAGGACCGGGTCCAGGACGACCTCGCCGGCCCGCGCGAAGAGGGCCCGGCCGTGCGGCTCGGACGAATGCCGCAGTTCCTCGATCGCCTCCCGCACGGCCACGCAGGTCTCCTCGTCGGCCCCCTGAGTGGACAGCTCGCGGGCGACCGCGACCGCCGCGAGATGCCGTTCGTGGAGTGTGTCCTCCGTGGGGCGGGGGGCGTCGACGTACACGGAGGCCCAGGGGCCCGGATGTTCGTAGAGTGGATGCAGAAAGGCGAGATCCATGGGTTCCCTCCCGGATGCCGCTCGGGGGCAGTGCGGTAATGCTTGCCGGGCGGGTACCCGAAGCCCATGAACGAACACGACGAGCGGGACACCACCATGACCGGAGTCGACCCCAGCCAGTTGGACGACCAGCAGCTCATGAAAGAGCTGGAGACGATCCATCGCACCCGGCACGAAACGCTGCTCCACGGTTCGAACGACGCGCTCAGTACCCACAACGAGCGCATGGCCCGGCTCGAGGGCGAGTACCTGCGCCGCAACCCGCGCCGGACGGTGGCCGCGGGCCGCACGCGGGAGGGGGCGCGGGAGCGCGGGGCGGGGGAGTCGGCCACACCGGCGCTGGACTGACCGACTGACCGGGGGACCACTGACCGGCGGACCTGCGCGGACAGCCGACGGTGACCTGCCGATCTCCTGATCAGCAGGCCACCGATGACGTGCCCGGACCCTCAGTGACGCGTCGGCAGCCGGTCCCGGTGCCGGTGTGCCGCGATCGCGGCCACGAACGCGTCCAGGAACTCCTCGCCCGCCGGACCCGGGGACGTCTCCGTCACCACGCCCCGGTCGGCCTCCACGCGGTGGAACTCGGTGGACAGCCGCAGTCCCTCCGGCTCCAGCGACGACAGGATCCCGACGCCCGAGCCGAGCGCGCCGATCGGCTTGCCGTGCCGGTAGGCGTCCCGCACGAAACGCATGACGTCCTGGTCGGCGGCCGTCGCCGGGGTGCCCACGGGGCCGCCGGGCAGCAGGACGGCGTCGTACAGCACGGACGCGACGGTCGGCAGCGCGCGGTCGACGGTGTACAGCTCGCCGTCGGCGCCCCGCAGCTCGCCGTCCGTCGGTGCCAGCGCCTCCACGACGGCGCCCTCTGCGGCCAGTCGTTCCCGCACCGAGGTCACCTGCTCGGCGTCGATCCCGTCGGTGACCAGGACCGCGATCTGCCGGGTGCGGATGGAGCCGTCACCGCGCAGCGACTCCAGGCTGAGAGCGGGGGAGGAGAGCTTGTACGCCGTCTCGCCCGCGGTGGGTTCCGGTACGCCGATACCGCGTGCCACCCGCGTCGCCAGCTCGCCGTCCACCTTCGCGAGGTGCTCGACCGTCCGGGCCCGCACGGTCCGGGCGCCGACCTTGCCCAGCTCGAACCGGAACGCCTCGACGATGTGCTGCTTCTCCCAGTCGGCCATGCTGTTCCAGAACAGCGCGGGCTGGCTGTAGTGGTCCTGGAAACTCGGGCTGCGCCGCCGGATCTTGTGTCCGTCCACGCGTTCCGCGTAGTGAGTGAAGGCGTGTCCGTCGACGCCGGCGTGGGCCGGGCAGCCGCCGCCGAGCGAGTTCGGGAAGTAGTTCGTGCCCCGGTGGATCGCGCTCTGGTGGTAGCCGTCGCGCTGGTTGGTGCGCACCGGCGCCACCGGCCGGTTCACCGGCAGCTGCGAGAAGTTCGGCCCGCCCAGCCGGATCAACTGGGTGTCCAGGTAGGAGAAGTTGCGGGCCTGGAGCAGCGGGTCGTTGGTGAAGTCGATACCGGGCACGACGTTGGCGGTGTGGAAGGCGACCTGCTCGGTCTCGGCGAAGAAGTTCTCCGGGTTGCGGTCGAGCACCATCCGGCCGATCGGCCGCACCGGCACCTGCTCCTCCGGGATCAGCTTCGTCGCGTCGAGCAGATCGAAGTCGAACGCGAACTCGTCCTCCTCCGGCACCAGTTGCACGCCGAGCTCCCACTCCGGGTACTCGCCGGCCTCGATGGCGTCCCACAGGTCGCGCCGGTTGAAGTCCGGGTCACGGCCCTGGCACTCCTGCGCCTCGTCCCACACCAGTGAGTGCGCGCCCAGCCTCGGCTTCCAGTGGAACTTCACGAAGGTGCCCTTGCCCTCCGCGTTCACGAACCGGAAGGTGTGCACACCGAAGCCCTGCATCATGCGGTAGCTGCGCGGGATCGCCCGGTCCGACATCAGCCACATGATCGCGTGCAGGGTCTCCGGCTGGAGCGACACGAAGTCCCACAGGGTGTCGTGCGCCGAGGCACCGGTGGGGATGTCGTTGTGCGGCTCCGGCTTCACCGCGTGCACGAAGTCCGGGAACTTGATGCCGTCCTGGATGAAGAAGACCGGGAAGTTGTTCCCGACGAGGTCGTAATTGCCTTCCGACGTATAGAACTTGGTGGCGAAGCCCCGCACGTCCCGCACGGTGTCCGCGGAACCCTTGGGTCCCTGCACGGTCGAGAACCGCACGAAGACGGGGGTGCGGACCGCCGGGTCCTGGAGGAAGGCGGCACGGGTGAACTCCGCGCAGGACTCGTACGGTTCGAAGTAGCCGTACGCGCCCGCGCCCCGCGCGTGCACCACCCGCTCCGGGATCCGCTCGTGGTCGAAGTGGGTGAGCTTCTCCCGGAAGTGGAAATCCTCCATGAGGGTCGGACCGCGCTCACCGGCGGCGAGCGAGTCGTCGGTGTGGTCGACCTCGACGCCCTGGTCGGTGGTGAGCGGCCCGGCGGTCGGGTCGTCGGCGTGGAAGCCCTCGCGCTGGCGCTGCTTCCGGTCGGCGGGGTCCATCAGGCGGCCTCCTGGAACACGTCGAGGAACGTCTCGCAGAACGCCTTGAGGTCGTCCGGCTTGCGGCTGGTGACCAGCTTGTTGTTCCCGTGGTCGCAGACCTTCACCTGCTCGTCCACCCAGGTGGCGCCCGCGTTGCGGATGTCCGTCCGGAGACTCGGCCAGGAGGTGAGCACCCGGCCCCGTACGACGTCCGCCTCGACGAGCGTCCACGGTGCGTGGCAGATCGCGGCCACCGGGCGCCCCTGGGTGAAGAAGTCCCGGACGAACGCCACGGCCTTCTCGTCCATCCGCAGGAAGTCCGGGTTGGCCACCCCACCGGGCAGCACCAGTGCGCCGAAGGAGTCCGCGGATGTCTCGCCCACGACCTCCTGCACGGGGAAGGTGTCCGCCTTGTCGAGGTGGTTGAACGCCTGGATCTTGCCGGGCTGGGTCGACACGAGCACGGGCTCGTGTCCCGCGTTCACCGCCGCCTGCCACGGATCGGTGAGCTCGATCTGCTCGACGCCCTCGGGTGCGGTCAGAAACGCGATACGCATGATGGTTCAACGTCCTTTCCTGGAAAGCTTTTTCCTTGCTCGGGAAGCGCGCGCACAGCGCAGCAGCTCCTCGCCGTACGGCAGCAGCACACACGCGCCGATCGCGGCGCCGATGCCGGCGAGATAACCGGGGGACAGCGGCCGCTGCCGTGGCACCAGCCGCCAGGCGTCCTGGTGGCCTCGTCCGCCGCGCGCCAGTGCCCTGACCTGGTCGGCATGCAGACACATGAGGGCGGCCAGCGCCGCGAACGGCAGCGACTCCAGGAAGCTGTGGATGTGCTGCTCGACCGGTTTGACCTCGCGGTCGCTGTCGACGGCCGTCTTCACGTCCCACAGGGCGGTCGCCTCGTGCACGGCCGCCCCGCCCAGCTGCACGCTCAGCAGCAGGGGATTGACCTGGTAGCGCAGAGTGAGCGCGATGGGGATGCCCACCTCGGCCATCATCAGCGAGTGGATCAGGGACTCCTTCGTCCCCGCGGTGTCCTCGATGCGGGTGCGCCGGTGCATCACCCAGTCGGCGAGTCCCGGCACGAACCAGCCGGGTAACAGCCCGTAGAGGAGATACCGGGTGGTCACGTCCCCGACGTCGACCGTGGCACCGGTGGCACTGATCTCCGCGGCCCGGCGCCGGTTCATACGGAGCCCCCGTCGTCCGGATCAGCACGGCTGATGTCGGCGAGCGCCGACCCCGGGTCCCGGCCCTCGGCGATGTCCCCGAGACTGACCATGCCGACGGGCAGGCCGTCCTCGACGACCGGCAGCCGCCGCACGGCGTGCGCGCGCATCAGGGCGACCGCCTGCGTCACCGGGTCGCCGGGGGCGACGGTCAGCGGATCCGGTGTGCACACCGACCGGGCACTCACCGTCAGCGGGTCGGTGCCGTCGGCGACGGCCCGGACGGTGATGTCCCGGTCGGTGAGCAGCCCCACCACATGCTGACCGTCGGCCACCACGACATCGCCGATGTCCTGCGCGCGCATCAGCCGTGCCGCCTCGACCAGCGAGGCGTCCGGGCGGACGGCCACCACACCGGGCGTCATCACGTCCCTCACGAGCTCCGCCGTCACGGGGTGCCCTCCGTCCGGGTGAGGGCCCGGGCGAGCTCCTGGACGTTGGTGTAGTTCTCCTTGCGTGGCAGTCCCTCCACAGCCTCCACTAGGGCGTCGGGGGCGTTCTTGCGGCGCAGCACCCGCCCCAGGTCCACGGAGGTGGCGGGGAACGAGCTGCGGCCCAGGAGCCGGGCCAGCTCCAGTCGGACGGTCTCCAGCGATGCCCCGCCGCTGCCCGGTGCCACGGGTCCGCCCCAGACCTGCGGATCGTCGTCGGCGGTCGGCTCGGGGTCGTTCCACTCCTCACTCCGGGTGGGATGCCCGGAGCGGAGCAGACCCTGGAGTTCGTGCTTCATCTCGTCGTCACGGTGGCGACTCAGCCGGTCGCTGCCTCGCTGCATGTCTCCCTCCAGATCTTCGGGGTCCGCACCGCGTACCCGTGCACCGGAGGCCGACACAGGGTTTGCCGGACCGAAGCCGGGAGACCCGGCCCGCACCCCCCGCGCACCTCCCCCGGGAAGGACAGGGCGATGATGGTCCTCGCCGCGCTCATACCGATCCTCATGCTCGGCGTCGTGCTCGCGCTCGGCCGGTACGAGGAGCTGATGCTGTCGGAGCAGGAGGACGACCGGCGCGAACCGGCCGCCCTCCCGGTGGCTACTTCTTCTCCCGCCCCGGCAGGAACTCCTGCACCTTCGCCTTGAAGCCCTGCTTCACCACGGAGGCCCGGTCGGCGTCACCCTTGAGGATCGACGCGGCCGTGGCCTCCATCTGCTCCCAGGTCGCGTGCGGCGGGATCGGCGGTACGGCCGGGTCGGTGAGGAACTCCAGGACCGCGGGCCCGTCCGCCTCGAGACCGGCCCGCCAGGCCGCCTCCACGTCCTGCGGCTTCTCCACCCGGATCCCGGTCAGACCGAGGGAGCGGGCGAACGCGGCGTACTGCACGTCCGGGAGCTGCTGCGAGGGCAGGAAGGACGGGGCGCCCTCCATGGCCCGCATCTCCCAGGTGACCTGGTTGAGGTCGTGGTTGTTCCAGATGGCGACGATCAGCCGCGGGTCCTCCCACAGGTCCCGGTACTTGGCGGCGGTGATCAGCTCGGCCATGCCGTTCATCTGCATCGCCCCGTCCCCGACCAGCGCGATCGCCGGCCGGTCCGGGTGCGCGAACTTCGCACCGATCGCGTACGGCACCCCGGGGCCCATCGTCGCCAGCGTGCCGGACAGCGACGCGCGCATGCCGGGACGCATGGTCAGGTGCCGGGCGTACCAGTTGGCGGTGGACCCGGAGTCCGAGGTGACGATCGCGTTGTCGGGCAGCAGCGGGTCGAGGGCGTGGGCCACGTACTCCGGGTTGATCGGGTCGGCCGACTGCTGCGCCCGCCGCTCCATCACCTCGCGCCAGCGTGAGACGTTGTCGCACACCGTGTCGTGCCACTCGCGCCCGCCGCGCTCCACGTCCAGCATCGGGATCAGCCGCTGCAGCGTCGCCTTCGCGTCGCCGACGAGATTCACCTCGTACGGATAACGCATGCCGACCATGTGCGGGTCGATGTCGATCTGCACGCCGCGCGCCTTGCCGAACTCCGGCAGGAACTGTGTGTAGGGGAACGACGAGCCGATGGTCAGCAGGGTGTCGCAGTCCCGCATGAGTTCGTACGACGGTCGCGTGCCCAGCAGGCCGATCGAGCCGGTGACGTACGGGAGTTCGTCGCTCAGCGCGTCCTTGCCGAGCAGCGCCTTGGCGACACCCGCGCCGAGCAGTTCGGCGATCCGCTCCACCTCGGCCCGCGCTCCGGCCGCGCCCTGACCGATCAGGATCGCGGGCTTGTCACCGGAGTTGAGGATCTCCGCGGCCCGCTCCAGCGACTCCTGGGACGGAACCGCCGTCCAGTCGCTGCGGTCCAGGCTGGACGGCACCATCTTGAACTCGTGGGTGGGCGCCGAGTAGTCGAGCTCCTGCACGTCCCCGGGGATGATGATCGCCGTGGGACAACGGCGGGCGTAGGCGGTGCGGATCGCCCGGTCCAGGACGTTCGGCAGCTGCTCGGGGACCGTCACCGTCTCCACGAACTCCGAGGCGACGTCCTTGAACAGGGTGTGCAGGTCCACCTCCTGCTGGTACGAACCGCCCATCGCGGTGCGGTGCGTCTGGCCGACGATCGCCAGCACCGGCACATGGTCCAGCTTGGCGTCGTACAGACCGTTGAGCAGGTGGATGGCGCCGGGCCCCGAGGTCGCCGCGCACACTCCGACACGACCGCTGAACTTGGCGTAACCGACCGCCTCGAACGCGGACATCTCCTCGTGCCGCGACTGCACGAACCGTGGCTGGTTGTCGGCCCGGCCCCAGGCCGCGAGCAGGCCGTTGATGCCGTCGCCCGGATAGCCGAAGACATGGTCCACACCCCACTCACGGAGCCGCTCGAGGATGTGATCGGACACCTTGGTGCTCATGGGCTGACCTCCCGATCGGATGGCACAGGCAGCAGCCTTACGAGTCACCCTGCGCGGCGCCGGAAAACCTGCCCTGGTTTGCCGCCGGGGGCCGGGGGCAGGCGCGTCACAGTGCTTCGGACCGGAGGCACGTGTGTGGGAGCGGCACCCGGCCGCGCCGGCCGCACCTGTCCGAACGCGGACGCGCTCCCCGCCGATCGTCCAACCCAGAGCATTATCTAGGGAGTTGCGACGCACATGCCCACTTCAGTGAGCGCGAAGCACCACCCGCACGACGACGCACCCGACACGGCCGACTCCTTCCGCAGGCTCGCCGAACTCCCCGCGGGACCCGAGCGCGATACCCTGCGCGGACAGATCGTCGAGGCATGGCTGCCCATGGCCGACCGGCTCGCCGGCCGCTTCCGCAGCCGCGGCGAGAGCTTCGAGGACCTGCGCCAGGTCGCGGCCCTCGGCCTGGTCAAGGCCGTCGACCGCTACGACCCCGCGCGCGGCAACGCCTTCGAGAGCTACGCCGTCCCCACCATCACCGGCGAGATCAAGCGGCACTTCCGCGACCACATGTGGACCCTGCACGTGCCGCGCCGGGTCCAGGACCTGCGCAACCGCGTCCGCTTCGCCGCCCAGGACCTCGCCCAGACCATTCCGGGGCGCAGGCCCACCGTCGCGGAGATCGCCGAGCACGCGAACATGAGCGAGGAGGACGTCCTGGTGGGCATCGAGGCCCTGGAGAGCTTCACCGCCCTCTCCCTCGACGCCGAACTGCCCGGCAGCGAGGACGGCTACTCGCTCGCCGACGCCCTCGGCTCGTCCGACCCCGCACTGGACACGGTCGTCGACCGCGAGTCCGTCAAGCCCCGGCTGGCCGCGCTGCCCGAGCGGGAGCGCGCCATCCTCTACATGCGTTTCTTCGGCGACATGACCCAGAGCCGGATCGCCGAGCAGCTGGGCATCTCACAGATGCACGTGTCCCGCCTGATCAGCCGCTGCTGCGGACGGCTGCGTGAGCAGATCATGCGGGACGCCGCCGCGTGACGGGACCGCTCCTCTGAGGGAGCACCCCCCCGGGCGTTCAGGCGCCCCGACGTCACCCACTCGGCCCTCCCCGTCCCGCCAATGGCCTCCGGCCGCGCGCGGGACGGGGAGGGCCCGGCTGTGATGGCTGTGGGTGCGACCGTCGCGCCCTCGGCCCAGTCGTCGCCACCTCCGGTCGTCGCCCCGACGCCCGACGACGGGCCCCGCAGCCGTCGGCCGAAGGAGTCCGCCCCATGCGCCGCACCGCCCGTCTCCGGGCCCTGTCCGTCGTCCTGCCCGCGCTCGGGATCACCCTGGGTGTCGCCCCGCCGAACGCCTTCGCGGAACCGGCCGCGGAGGTCAGCCCGAGCAGTGTCCAGCCGGGCGGCAGCGTCACGGTGTCCGTCTCCTGCGATCCCGGTACCGGGACACCGCCCGCCACCGTCGACGCCACCTCGGAGGCCTTCGAGACGGGGACCGTCCGGCTGCAGCTGGTACCCGGCAACGACGACAAGGCCTCCGGCCCCGCCTACAGCGGCACCGCGCGCGTCTCCGCCGACCAGGAACTCCAGGAAGGTGCCGGCGGCGTCGGCCCGGACTCCGCGTGGACCGTCGACGGCACCTGCCCGACCGCGGACCGCGCAGCGGGCCAGGCCTGGAGCGCCACCTTCACCGTCACCCGCGGCCCCGCCACCGGCGGCAGCCACCGCCCGTGCACCGAGCCCCGCACCGAGCCGCACACCGAGACCCGCACTGAGCCCCGCACTGAGCCGCACACCGAGCAGAGCGCCGAGCCTCGCACCGAGCAGAGCGCCGAGCCTCGCACCGAGAACTGCGACACCGCGGTCATCCAGAGCCCGGTCCACGCCGGTCAGGGCGGCAGCTTCACCGACTCCGTGCCCGCACTGGCCGCCGGCGCCCTGCTGATCGCGGGCGCCGCCGCGGGCGCCGTCTACCGGCTGCGCCGCAAGTCCCCCGCGGCGGACGCCTGAGACGAGACGTCAGGTCCGTGTGACGGGCGCAACCCGCACGGGTGCCCATGGCCGGGCGGCACCGTGGGTACTCAGAGCGCGAGGAGCGCGCCAGGCGCGACAACACGAGACGGCGGACCGGACGAGCCACCGGACAGCGCCTTACGGAGGTGACCGATGCGGACCGACCCGGAGGGCCACGGCCCCGTCCGCTACGGCCCTCCGCTGCCCGACGACGGGCTGCCCGTACTGCCCGAACTCACCGCCGTCCTCGCCGCCGCGGCGGCCCGCCCCCGCGCCGAACCGGTCGGCGGCGGCACCGCGCTCCTGGAGGCCGCCTGCGACTACGCGGCCCGGCGCGGTCTGCCCGCCGAACCCGACCACGTGGCCGCCGCCCCCGGCGCCCCCTCCCTCCTGCTCGCCCTGACCGCCGCGCTCGGCGGCGACGTCCTGGTGCCGCGCCCCTGCGCCGCCTGGTGGGCGCCGTACGCACGCCTGTTGGGAAGGCCCGTCTTCCACGTGGCGACACCGGCCGAGTGCGGCGGGGTCCCGGATTCGTACGCCCTTCTGGAGACCGTGCGCCGCGTGCGTGCCGAGGGCGGTGACCCCCGGCTCCTGGTGCTGTCCGTCGCCGACGACCCCACCGCCACCGTCGCCCCGCCCGAGGTGCTGCACGAGACCGTCGAGGCCGCCGCGGGCGAGGGCCTGCACCTGGTCAGCGACGAGACCTGGCGCGACACCGTGCACGCCCCGCAGGAGACGGTCTGGCTCAGCCCCGCCGAGATGCTGCCCGAGCGGGTCACCGTCGTCACCGACCTGGCCGGCAGCCTGCTCCCGACCGGCTGGCCGGCCGCCTTCGCCCGCTTCCCGGCGAACGGCGACGGCGACGGCCTCCACGCGCGCGTGCTCGACGTCCTGACCGCCCTCGGCGCCCGCATCGCCGCCCCCGTCGCCGCGGCCGCCGCCCACGCCCTCACCGAGCCCGAACCGGTCACCGCCCACCGCGCCGCCGTAGGACACCTCCACGCGCGTGTGGCCGCCGCGGCGCACGCCGCCGTCGTCCGCGCGGGCGCCCTCTCGCGGCCCCCGCGGGCCGGCCGCCACCTCTACGTCGACCTGAGCCCGCTGCGCCCCGCGCTCACCGCGCAGGGTGTCGGAGACGCCCAGGACCTGGAGGACTTCCTCACGGCCCGGCTCGGCATGCCCGCACCCGGCGGCCACCGCTTCGGCGACGACCTCGGCGCGCTGCGCGTCCGGCTGTCCACCGGCCCCCTGCTCGGCGGTTCCGACGAGGAACGCGCGGAATGCCTCACGTCACCCACACCGTTGGAACTGCCACACGTGCAACGCGCGTTGATCACTCTGGAGTCGGTCTTCGACGACCTCCGCGACGACGCTCAGCGATGGGAGCCTCCTCGATGACGCAGCAGTCCGAGTCGACCACCAGCACGCGAGTGGCCGACGAGCCCCCGGCCCCCTCCTCGTTCGCGCCCCCGTCGCCGCCGCTCGCCGAACCCCGCCCGCTGGGGGAGCGGCGAGTGTGGCCGCGGTCCTTCCACGACCGTCTGACCGCCCCGCTGCCCGGCCTGAAGGCCATGGCCCGCTTCGCCCGCGAGGGTGCCGTACGCCCCGGACCCGAGGGCCTCGCCGACATCCCGAAACTGCCCTACGCGCCCGCCCCGGTCCCCGCCGTCGACGCCCGCACGGTCGCCGTCTCCTGGGCGGGGCACGCCAGTTGGGTGGTACGGATCGGCGGCCTGACCGTCCTCACCGACCCGGTCTGGTCGCGCCGCATCCTCGGCACCCCGGCCCGCATCACCCCCGTCGGCATCGACTGGGACGCCCTGCCGCCCGTCGACGCGGTCGTCATCAGCCACAACCACTACGACCACCTGGACGCCCCGACCCTGCGCCGCCTCCCGCGCGACACCCCGGTCTTCGTCCCGGCCGGCCTGGCCCGCTGGTTCCACCGCCGCCGCTTCACCGCGGTGACCGAACTGGACTGGTGGGAGGCGGCCGAACTGAACGGCGTCCGCTTCGACTTCGTGCCCGCCCACCACTGGTCCAAGCGCTCCCTCACCGACACCTGTCGCACCCTCTGGGGCGGCTGGGTCCTCACCGCCCAGGACGGGCAGCGCGTCTACTTCGCGGGCGACACGGGTTACGGCCACTGGTTCTCCCGCATCGGACACCGCTATCCCGGCATCGACCTCGCCCTCCTGCCCATCGGCGCCTACGACCCCCGCTGGTGGCTCAGCGACGTGCACTGCGACCCGGAGGAGGCGGTGCGGGCGGCTCAGGACCTCGGCGCCCGCCGCATGGCCCCCATGCACTGGGCGACGTTCGTGCTGTCGGCGGAACCGGTGCTGGAACCGCTGACGAGGGTCAGGCAGGCGTGGGAGAGGGCGGGCCTGGCACGCGAGGACCTGTGGGACCTCCCGATCGGAGGCTCACGGGTGCTGGACCACCACTAGCAGCCCCTGGGAGCGCTCCTAGGAACGGACCCGCTTCCACACCGTCGGCGCCGCGCTGATCGCCACGGTCAGCGCGACCGCCGCCACCACACCCTGCCAGGGCTCCGGGAACAGCGACCCGCCCAGAATCCCGATCAGCTGATACGTCACGGCCCAGGCCAGACAAGCCGGCAGATTCCCCCGGACGAACCGCCGCAACGGCCACTCGGCCATGAGGCAGGCCAGCATCACCGGTATCCGCCCCGCCGGCACCAGCCGGGAAAGGACGAGGACGGCCACCCCGTGGTCGGCCAGCTTGCCCTGAGCCTGGGAGAGCCGCTCCTCCGGCGCCCGGGACCGGAGCGCCTCCAGCCACCGCGACCCGTTCTTCGACGTCATCCCCCGCCGCCCCAGCCAGTACAGGGCGATGTCCCCGAGAAACGCGGCGGTGGAGGCCGTGACGAACACGAACAGCAGGGCGAGGGGCGCCTCCTGATGAAACGCCACGACGGCAGCCGAACTCACCAGCGCCCCCGTGGGCACCACCGGTACCAACGCCCCCAGAAACACCAGCAGGAACAACGTCGGGTACCCGATCGCCTGTCCGGCAGCCCCCGGCGTCGCCCCCGTGGTGGCGGCCGCGAGCCACGTCACCGCGCAACCTCCAGCCGCACGCTCTCCCCGTGCTCCAACCGGTGCACCTCCACGCCGGGCGCGAACTCCGCCGCCAGCCGCACGAACTCCGCACCCGGCGCATGGAATTCATGCGGCCGCACCGCGTCCATCCCGATCGGCCAGTACGTTCCGTAGTGCACCGGCACCGCACTGCGCGGCTCCAGCCGGGCCAACGCCTGGGCCGCGCGCCCCGCGTCGAGGTGCCCCTCCCCGAGATACGGCCCCCACCCGCCGACCGGCAGCAACGCCACGTCGACCGGCCCGACCTCCTTGGCCATGTCGTCGAACAGCCCGGTGTCCCCGGCGAAGTACGTCCGCGCCGAGCCCTCGACGACGTAACCGAGCGCGGGGGAGCGGTGCGGCCCGACCGGCAGCCGGCGCCCGTCGTGCCAGGCCGGGACCACGCGTATCAGGAGGTCGCCGACGCGTCGCTCGTCGCCGGGCGCCACCTCGTCCACCCGCAGGTGGGTGAGCCGGCGCAGCCCCGGCACCTGGCGTGGTGCGCCCCGGGGCACGAGCAGGCGCGTGCCCGGATCCAGCCGCGCCAGCGAGGGAACGTGCAGGTGGTCGGCGTGCAGATGGGAGACGAGGACCACGTCCGCACGCCGGGCCTCGGGCGGCGGTACCGCACCGCGGCGCCGGCGCAGATGGGCGAGACGGCGGGCGAACAGAGGGTCGGTGAGCACACGTACGTCCGAATCCGTCACCGTGCAGGTGGCGTGGCCCCACCAGGTGATCTCCACCGGCACCTCTTTGCCTCCTTCGCGCGACTCCCCGAAGCCTACGGGCTGGAGTAGGGTCGGCGGCGAAACCCGGAGGTGAGGGGGACACCATGGGAGCGGTGCATGTCACGGCGATCGCGAGTCTGACGCCGCTGGAGGAGCTGGACGCCGACCCCTTCCTGGTGGACTCCCGCAGCCAGCACGCGATGTGCGCGCGCTGGGCCGCGGAGCGGGGGTACACCGTGCGGCGGGAGCTGCTGGTGCGGGGGCTCAGGGCCGACCACTGCGTGCTGTGGGACGGGGTGCGGGCGGGACGGGACCTCTTCGTGGCCCCGAGCCGCAGGGTCCTGGAGAGCGCCCTGTCCTCCGTGGAGGAGTTCACCGCCGAGTGCGCCCGCCGCGGGGTACGGGTCGAGACGGTGGGCTTCGCGGAGCCCCTCTACGACGCCCAGATGAAGGCCAGGGTGCATCGCAGGCTGTCGATGCCGACGGCGGGATACGACGGACGCTGACTGTCCGACCCGTATGACACGCTGGTCCCAGCGCCCGCACCGACGACGGGCCGGGACGTGAGGTGTACGGGGCGTGGGTGCGGGGCGTTGGCGGCGGGTCGCCAGTCAGGCCGGGCGGAGCATCACGGTGTGGGTCGTCTCGACCCTGACCATGCTGGTGCTGGCCGGCATCCTGCCGGACTTCCGGCTCCAGTCCCCGACCGGTGACAGCGCGACCCGGATCGCGGTCACGGCGGCGTTCGGCGCCGGTGCCTTCGGTGTGCTGTCGGCCGTCGTGTGGCCCCTGCTGGTACGGCTGTTCCTGCTCGTGCCGACCCTGGTGCTCGGGCTTCTCGTCTTCTTCCTCAACGGGGCGCTGCTGCTGCTCGCCCTGCGCCTGAACCCCGCCGAGCGCGGCGACGCCGCCCCGGAGACCGCGGTCGTGGTGGCCGCCGTGATGTCCGCGGTCGCCTCCGCCACCGGCGGTGCCCTCGCGGTGCGCGACGACGACGCCTACCGGCGCCGCCTGTACCGTCTCGCCGACCGCCGCCGCAGAGGCGGCCCCGTGGGTCCGGCCACCCACGGCACGGTCTTCCTCCAGCTCGACGGGGTGGGCCACGACGTCCTGCTGGCCGCGGTCGGCGACGGACTGATGCCGACGATCGCCCGATGGCTGGGCCACGGTGACCATCCCGGCCGCGGGGCACGCCCCACCCACCGGCTCACCTCCTGGCGCACCGACTGGTCCAGCCAGACCGGTGCCAGCCAGCTCGGCATCCTGCACGGCAGCAACCACGACGTCCCCGCCTTCCGCTGGTACGAGAAGGACCGCGGCGAGGTGATGGTCTGCAACCGCCCGACCAGCGCCGTCGAACTCCAGCACCGTGCCGTGGCACAGGCAGGACACGGCGGACTGCTCACCGTCGACGGCGCGAGCCGCGGCAACCTCTTCTCCGGCGGCGCCGAGGAACAGGCCCTCGTGCTGTCCATCGCCACCCGTCGCCGCAGCCGCGAGACCCGCTCCCGGGCCGGCTACTTCGCCTACTTCTCCGACCCCGCCAACGCCGTCCGCACCGCCATGTCGTTCGTCGCCGAGGTCGGCCGCGAGATCGGTCAGTCGACCCGCGCCCGGATACGCAAGGAGCGTCCCCGGGTGGGCCGCGGGGGCCTGTACCCGCTCGTCCGCGCGTTCGCGACCGTCGTGGAACGCGATGTCGTGGTCGCCGCCGTCATGGGCGACATGCTCGCCGGGCGTACGGCCGTCTACGCCGACCTCGTCGCCTACGACGAGGTCGCCCACCACTCCGGGCCGACCAGCCGCGATGCCGCGAAGGTCCTTCAGCGCCTGGACCGCTCGCTCGCGCTGATCGAGAACGTCGCCGAGCACGCCCCGCGCCCGTACCGGATCGTCGTCCTCTCCGACCACGGCCAGAGCCCCGGCGAGACCTTCCGCACCCGCTACGGGCTCACCCTCGGCGACCTCGTCCGGGCCGGCTGCGGGCTGCCCGTGTCACGCAAGGCCGAGCGCACCCACAGCGGGGCCGAGGCCCGCGCCGCCGTCCGTGCCGCGCTGCGCCGGCCGGGCAAGGAGGGGCGTGAGCAGTACCGGCCCGCACGCGACTCCGAGCCGATCGTGCTGGCCTCCGGCAACCTTGGCCTTGTCTCCTTCCCGGACGTCCACCACCGGATGACCAAGGAGGAGGTGGACGCGAGGCACCCGGCCCTGCTGACCACCCTCGCCAACCATCCTGGTGTCGGCTTCCTTCTGGTGCGCAGCGAGGAGCACGGCGGGGTGGTGCTGGGGCCGTTCGGTACGGAGATCCCGCTGGAGCAACTGGACGAGAATCCGGGGCCGCTGGCCGACTTCGGGCCTGGCGCGGTCGAGGCGGTCCGGCGTACGCACTCCTTTCCGCACACCGCCGACATCATGGTCAACTCCTGGTACGACCCGGCGGAGGGGGAGGTGCTCGCGTTCGAGGAGCAGATCGGGTCGCACGGTGGGCTGGGGGGTGCGCAGGCCAAGCCGTTCCTGTTGTCGCCGCTTGCCTTGTCCGCGCCGCCCGAGGGGCTTGCGGGGGCGGAGCGGGTTCACGATGTGCTGCGGGGGTGGCTCGACGAGGCCGGGGGTCCTCAGGTGCCGTTGGAGAAGGCCGAGGAGAAGGCCGCGTAGTCGTTCGTCTGCGGGGCGGTGGGGGCTGTTCGCGCCCACGCGGCGGAGCCGCATATCGATACAGCCCCGCGCCCCTGGGGGATCCAGTCGGCCTGAGAAAAATCGGCTGCGTCTCTTCGGCCCGGCGCAGACACTGTTCGAGTTGCCCCTTTCTCGAACTCTCCCTGGAGCCACCGCTTTGCAGGCTGCCGTTACCGTGTCGCCCTCCCGTATCCCCGAGCTTCTCCTCGGCCTCGCCACCGTGCGGCCCGTCTTCGTCTGGGGCGCCCCCGGCATCGGCAAGTCGTCCCTCGTCAGGGAGTTCGCCGCCTCGCTGGGGCTTGAGTGCGTGAGCCTGATCGGTACGCAGCTCGCTCCCGAGGACCTCATCGGGGTGCCCCAGATCCGGGACGGGCGGTCGGTGTTCTGCCCGCCGGAGTCCATCGCGCGCGACGAGCCGTACTGTCTGTTCCTGGACGAGCTGAACGCGGCCACCCCGGACGTGCAGAAGGCGTTCTACTCGCTGATCCTGGACCGCCGTATCGGCGACTACGAACTCCCCAAGGGCTCCATCGTCATCGGTGCCGGAAACCGGGCCACCGACAACGCCCTCGCCCGGCCCATCGCGTCCGCCCTCGTCAACCGTCTCACGCACGTCCACCTGGAAGCGTCCGCGAAGGACTGGCTGGTCTGGGCCGCAGAGAACGGCATCCACCCCTGGATCCTCGACCACCTCACCGACCGGCCCGACCACCTGTGGTCCAAGCCGCCGAAGACCGAGGAGCCCTTCTCCACGCCCCGCTCCTGGCACATGCTCTCCGACGCGCTGCACTCCTTCGGCCGGGACCTCGACGAGGAGACCCTGAAGGTCCTCGCGCACGGCACGCTGACGCCCAGGCACGCGACCGCGTTCTGCGGCTACGTCAAGATCGTGCGCAGCCAGTTCGGGATCGAGGCGATCATCAAGGGCGACGCACGCTGGCCGAACCGCCTGGAGGACCGCGACCTGCTCTACTACCTCGCCGAATCCTTCCGCGGCCGTCTGATCAAGGAACTCCCGGTCAGCAAGGAGCACATGTCGGCGAACGGCCGCCAGACCGCGTACCGCGCCAAGTCGCTGCTCGTCCAGCTCGCCGAGATCTCCGTCGAGGTCGCCCAGACCGTCATCGCCTCCGATGCCGACGGCAACCCCGTACTGCCCTCCTGGTTCCTCGTCGAGGCGGCCCGTGACATGCCCCGGCTGGTGGAGGCGCGGCGGTGAGCCGAAGCCCCGGAAAGAAGAAGAAACGGGACCTCGCGGGCGAGGCGTTCGCCGAGGGAATGAAGCTGATGCGGGCCAACCCCGCCCTCGCGGCCGTCGAGTTCGACGTCTGCCGCCGGGAGGACTGCCGGTTCGCGCCCCGGCACGGGCTCGTGGTCGTCGACTCCGACGGCGATCTCCACGCCCACCCCGACCGGCTCGCCGAGCCCGCCGCCTGGGCCTGGGCGCTCGCCCACGCCGTCCTGCACCTCGGCTTCGGACACGTCCCGGCGGTGAAGGACGAACGCACCCAGCCCGACCGCTTCGACCTCGCCGCCCGCTGCCTCGTCGTCAACCGCTTCCTGCTCGGCTTCCCCGTCGGCCGGGCCCCCGAGCACCTGCCCGCCTCCTACCCGGACGGCGACGAGGAGCAACTCGCCGCGCGCTGGCGGCGCGACGGCATCCCGGTCGTCTACGAACACTGCGGTACGGCCGGCCCCGACCCCGACCAGCTGCTGCTGAGGTGGGCGGGCTGGTCCCAGCCGCCCGACTGGCAGCTGGCGTTCGCCACCGCTCTGACCCGGACCGTCTCCGCGGCCATGGACATGGCGGGCGGCCGCCGCGACTCCCTCAGCGGGGAAGTGACCCCGCAACGCCCCTGGCAGCGGGCCCTGAGCTGGTTCATCTCCTCCTACCCGCTGCTCGGCGGCATCGCGGCCGGCATCAAGCTGGTCGCCGACGCCGAACTCGCCCGCGCCCACGGCATCGCGATCGCCGCCGTCAACGCCGAGGCCGCCGAGATCTACATCAACCCGCTGCGCCGCTTCGACGACGAGGAATGGCGGTTCATCCTCGCCCACGAGATGCTGCACGCCGCCCTGCGCCACGGCGACCGCTGCGGCACCCGCGACCCCTACCTCTTCAACATCGCCTGCGACTACGTCATCAACGGCTGGCTCAACGAGATGCGCATCGGCACCATGCCCGAGGGCCTGCTGTACGACCCCGAGCTCGCCGGCCTCTCCTCCGAGGAGGTCTACGACCGCATCGCCGGCGATCTGCGCCGCATGCGCCGCCTGGCCACCCTCCGCGGCAAGGGCGCCGGCGACATCCTCGGCGGCCCGCTCGGCTCGCCCCGCGACTACGTCGACCTCGACGAGTTCTACCGCCGTGGCCTCGCCCGGGGCCTCGACCTGCACCAGCGGCAGGAGCGCGGGTTCCTGCCCGGCGGCCTGGTCGAGGAGATCCGCGCGCTCAGCCACCCGCCGCTGCCGTGGGACGCGCAACTGGCCCGCTGGTTCGACGAGTTCGTGCCCAGCCCACAGCCCGTGCGGTCCTACGCCCGTCCCTCGCGCCGTCAGTCCTCCACCCCTGACATCCCTCGCGCGGGCCGCTGGTTCCCGCCCGAGGAGATCGCCCGCTGCACCTTCGGCGTTGTTCTGGACACCTCCGGCTCGATGAGCCGCACCCTGCTCGGCAAGGCACTCGGCGCGATCGCCTCGTACGCCGAGGCCCGGGACGTACCCGCCGCCCGGGTCGTGTTCTGCGACGCGGCCCCGCACGACGCCGGCTATCTGCCCGTGACCGAGATCGCCGAGCGGGTCCGGGTGCACGGCCGCGGCGGCACCGTCCTGCAACCCGGCATCGACCTGCTGCACCGCGCCGACGACTTCCCCGCGAGCGCGCCCGTGCTGGTGATCACCGACGGCTGGTGCGATGTCCTGCGGGTGCGGCGCGAGCACGCCTATCTGATCCCGCAGGGGGCCAGGCTGCCGTTCACCGCACGCGGGCCGGTCTTCCGCGTGAGCTGAGCGTAGTGTGATCGGATGGTTCCCGTACCCCCGTCAACGGGACCACACGAAAGGACTGACCGTGGCTACCACGCGCTCCGCACACACCGTCTGGGAAGGCAACCTCCTCGAGGGCAACGGTGTCGTCAACTTCGACTCCTCCGGTGCCATCGAGGCACAGCCGGTCACGTGGGCCTCGCGCTCCCAGGACGCCAACGGCAAGACCAGCCCGGAAGAGCTGATCGCCGCCGCGCACTCCAGCTGCTTCTCCATGGCGCTGTCGCACGCCCTGGCCGGCGCGGGCACCCCGCCCACCAAGCTCACCACCTCGGCCGACGTCTCCTTCCAGCCGGGCGAGGGCATCACGGGCATCCACCTCACCGTCGAGGGCACCGTGCCGGGCCTCGACGAGGAGGGCTTCGCCGCCGCCGCGGACGACGCCAAGGCCAACTGCCCCGTCAGCCAGGCCCTGAAGTCGGTCCCGATCACCCTGGACGCCAAGCTCGCCTGAACCGAAGGCGCCGGGTCGCGCGGGCCGCTCGTCCGGGGCGGTCCGCGCGACGCGTGGTTCGGGGGCCGGTCCGGTGGTGCGAAAGGGAACGTGATGACTGTGGGAACGGCCGGCGGTACGGCGGCACTCGACTCCGGCACCCGTGAACTCACCCGTGTCGTCGTCCTGTTCAGCCTCACCGGCCGGCTGGACCCGGGGCGGCCCTCGCTGGGCAGCCTCGTCGACACCTTCGACTTCGGCCGCTTCGCCCTGCATCTGACGTCCAGCGAGGCGGTGCTGCCCGTGCCGGTGCTCGTCGAGGACGTGGCACCCGAGGAGCTGCGGCTGCCGCACGGTGGCCACGGACTCGACCTCGCGGCCGTCGAGATCGCCGTCCTCGCCACCCCGCGCGGGGACATCACCCTGGCCCTGGACTGCGGATTCGCCGGGCAGACGGCTCCTGCCGCCCTCGCGGCGTGGCTCGCGGACACCTGCTTCGACCGGGACCGGATCACGCTCGGCACCAGCGCCCTGCTCGACGTGCTGGGCGGCCGGCTCGCCCCGCGGGAGCCGCTCGCCTTCGGCCAGAACGTCCACCAACTGGTCTTTCCCGGCGGTGACTTGGAGAACGACCTGCTGGGCCCCGACGAGACCCGCCTGCCCACCCTGCTGAACGAGATCGTGTACCGCGGCCGGCTGTCCACGTCCGAGCCGCCCCACCTCCACAGGAACGGCCGCACGCTCTCCGCGCACGGCCGCGGGGTCTCCGTCCACGCCGGCTGGGCCGAGCACGTGGAGAACGGCCTGATCCTGGTCGCCGTCGGCATCATCTCCGCCCTCGCCGTCCTCCAGCGCACCCGGCTGGCCGCCTTCGAGACCATGCGCGCCAACGAACAGGCCGCGGCCGAGTCGCCGTACGAGATCCGCAGGCTGATCTCCCGGCTCTCCGACGGGGTGAACGAACTCCAGCTGGACCTGGCCTTCGGCGTCGAGGCGTACGTCGACAGCCTGCTGATCCCCGAGATGGTCATGGAGGCCTTCCAGTCCTCGCTGCGCGACGCCCTCGGCATCCCCGACAGTCTGGACAACTCCGCCAGGATGGTCGAGCGGCTGACCTCGGTGATAAGCGCCCGCTCGGCTGCCCTGCAGGCCCAGCTCGCCGAGCGCGACGACCGCAGGGACCGTACGGTGTCGGCGCTCGTCGCGGTGGCCACCGGCATCGCCCTGCCGCCGACGCTGCTGCTGGCGTTCTTCGGGGCCAACGCCTCCAACGTGGACAATCGGCGGTCCATCTTCGACGCCCACTACCTCCCGGCCTACCTGCTGGCCTGGCTTCCCTTCATCGCCCTTGCCGTGATCGGATACCTCCTGCTCAGACGGGTCAGCAGACGCTCCGGCGCGCTGCTGGCGACCCCGACGGCCGCGCCGGTGCCCGCCCCGCGGTCGCCGTCCCCGCCACCCTCCGGAAGCTGAGAGCCGTATGCCACGACGTCCCGCCGTCTCCGCCCACCGGGGAGGATCCGAGCGTGCCGGCGCCGCGACCTGGGAGGCCTACGAGGACGCGATCCGGTCCGGGGCGGAGTACGTCGAGTTCGACATCCGGCGGACGGCGGACGGGGTCTTCGTCGTCCACCACGACCCCCGGGTGGGGCACACCGGTCCACTGCTCAGCGAGATCACCCACGCCGAGCTCAGCGAACGGTCCGGTCGTCGCGTGCCGGTCGTCGACGAGGTGATGTCCCTGATCGCGGGCAAGCTGGTCGGGCATCTGGACCTGAAGGAGAGCGGCTACGAGCGCGAGCTGATCGACCGGGCGGTCGCCCTGCTCGGCGCGGACGGCTTCGTCGCCACGACTCTGGAGGACCGTTCCGTCGCGGCCATCGCACGAGCCTTCCCACGCGTGCGCACCGCGCTGTCGCTGGGGCGCGACGGCAGGGAGATCGCCCGGGCCCGCCTGGCCGGCACCCGGCTCAGCGAGCTGCTGCCGATGCGCCGGGTGCGCGCCTGCGGCGCGAGCGGGGTGGCCGTGCACCACCGGCTGGCCCGCGCCAACGTGCTGCGCGCGGCGGCCCGGCACGACCTGTTCACCATGGTCTGGACGGTCAACGACGACACCCTGATGCGGGCGTTTCTCGGCCATCCACGCGTCGACGTCCTGATCACCGACCGGCCGCGACGGGCCGTCGCGCTGCGCGGGGAGCCGCACGAGGAGCGTCCGCCGGGGTACTCGTCCCACTGAGCAGGGCCACCCGCACCATTGACAAGAGCGCACTCAAGTTTTGTGCTGGAGTGCGGGACGGGTCCCTGATGGACATCCTGGTGGGAATCCCTGGCGGAAGGGGTCAGCGATGGGACGTGCGGTCGGGATCGATCTCGGGACCACGAACTCGGTGGTCGCCGTGCTGGAGGGCGGTGAACCCACGGTCGTCGCCAACGCGGAGGGGGCCAGGACCACACCGTCGGTCGTGGCCTTCGCGAAGAACGGCGAGGTGCTGGTGGGCGAGGTCGCCAAACGGCAGGCCGTGACCAACGTCGAGCGCACCGCGCGCTCCGTGAAACGGCACATGGGCGACGGGAGCTGGCGCTTCCCGGACCAGGGCTCCGTCGACGGCACCCGGTACCGGGCGCAGGAGCTGTCGGCGCGGGTGCTGCAGAAGCTGAAGCGGGACGCCGAGTCCTATCTCGGCGAGGACGTCACCGACGCCGTGATCACGGTGCCCGCCTACTTCGACGACTCCCAGCGACAGGCCACCAAGGAGGCCGGGGAGATCGCTGGGCTGAAGGTCCTGAGGATCATCAACGAACCCACGGCGGCCGCGCTGGCGTACGGCCTGGACCGGGGCGAGGAGCAGACGGTCCTGGTCTTCGACCTGGGCGGCGGCACCTTCGACGTGTCACTGCTGGAGATCGGCGACGGGGTCATCGAGGTCAAGGCGACCAACGGCGACACGCACCTGGGCGGCGACGACTGGGACCAGCGGGTCGTCGAGCACCTCGTGAAGAAGTTCCAGGGGCAGTACGGCGTCGACCTCGGCAAGGACAAGATGGCGCTGCAGCGGCTGCGCGAGGGGGCCGAGAAGGCCAAGATCGAGCTGTCGTCGTCGTCCGAGACCACGATCAACCTGCCCTACATCACCGCCTCCGCCGAGGGGCCCCTGCACCTCGACGAGAAGCTGACCCGCGCCCAGTTCCAGGAGCTCACCGCCGATCTGCTCGACCGCTGCAAGACCCCCTTCCACCAGGCGGTCAAGGACGCCGGCATCAAGCTCGCCGCGATCGACCACGTGATCCTCGTCGGCGGCTCCACGCGGATGCCCGCGGTCACGGACCTGGTCAAGGAGCTCACGGGCAAGGACCCGCACAAGGGGGTCAACCCGGACGAGGTCGTGGCGGTCGGCGCGGCGCTCCAGGCGGGCGTCATCCGCGGCGACGTCAAGGACGTACTCCTCCTCGACGTCACCCCGCTGTCCCTGGGGATCGAGACCAAGGGCGGCATCATGACGAAGCTCATCGAGCGCAACACCACGATCCCCACCCGCCGTTCGGAGATCTTCACCACCGCGACCGACAACCAGCCCTCGGTCGGCATCCAGGTCTACCAGGGCGAACGCGAGATCGCCGCGTACAACAAGAAGCTCGGCGTCTTCGACCTGACCGGCCTGCCGCCCGCCCCGCGGGGCGTCCCCCAGATCGAGGTCGCGTTCGACATCGACGCGAACGGGATCATGCACGTCTCGGCGAAGGACCTGGCGACCGGGCGCGAACAGAAGATGACGGTCACGGGCGGATCGGCGCTGCCCAAGGACGACATCGACCGCATGATGCGCGAGGCCGAGCAGTACGCCGAGGAGGACCGCAACCGCCGCGAGGCCGCCGAGACCCGCAACCAGGCCGAGCAACTCGTGTACCAGACCGAGAAGTTCGTCCGGGAGAACGGCGACAAGGTCCCCGTCGACACGAAGGCGGAGGTCGAGTCGGCGGTCGCGGAACTGAAGCGGCTCCTGGAGGAGAACGCCGACACCACCACCCTGCGGGGCGGTGTCGAGCACCTCGCCTCCGTCAGCCAGAAGATGGGCCAGGCGATGTACGCCCAGGCCCAGCAACAGCCCCCGCAAGGCGAATCGGACGCACCGCAACAGGAGGAGGGCGTGGTCGACGCGGAGATCGTGGACGACGAGAAGGACCAGAAGGGCGGGGCCGCCTGAGGTCCCGTCAGATCGCCGTCCCCGCGGTCGGCAGGGTGGCGCACACGGCGTCGAGGACCGTCGCGTACGGCGTGCCGAAGTCGGTGAGCCGGGAGCGGAGTTGCTCCAGAGCGTGGCGGTGTTCGGTGAGCAGGCCGAGGTCCCCGGTGCGGGCCGCGAACTCCAGCACCGAGGGCAGGAAGTCCGGCAGTTCCTCACCCGTGAACTCCAGCCCGGCCGCCCGGTAGACGTCCCTGAACCGGGTGTCCCCGTCCAGCCACGAGCTCAGATACAGACTGTGCCGGTTCCCGAAGTCGAAGACCTGGACGTAGTGCGCCGCCAGGTCCCGCGCGGGCGTCACCGCCGCGTGGTCGACGAACGCCCGCAGTTGCGGGGCCGCCTCCCGCAGCAGCGGCAGCCGCGCGCGGAAGTCGTCGCCGGGATACGTCAGGCAGAGCGCCGCCGCCTGGTAGAGCACTGCGTCCGAGGGCATCCGACCTCCTCAGCGTCGTCCGTGTTCTCCGGGCGGGCGCCCCGGATGTCGGTCGGGTGCGCTCCCTTGCCTTGCCCGCGGCTGCTTCGAACCTAGGGCGGGGTGCGGGAGCGCACCCGTTCACGGCACCCGTACGGGTCAGACCTTGCGTGCGACCCCCGCGTACACCGGCACGATGCCCTCCGCCTGGGCCGCCACGTCCTCCGGACCCGGACGCCAGCCCGACACCGGGATCACCCCGGGGCCGAGCAGCTCCAGGCCGTCGAAGAAGCGGGAGAACTCGGCGAGCGAACGGGGGAAGAAGGGGGTGCCGTTGCGGCGGAACTGCTCGGCGGCCTGCTCGATGGCCTCGGGGCTCAGATCGGGCGTGACCTGCGAGAGGATCACGAAACTGCCCGGGGCGAGCTCGGCGACGTACCGCTTGAGCAGCCCGTACGCGTCGTCGTTCAGGTAGTGGGTGAGCGCCACGAGGGACAGCGCGACCGGCTCCGCGAAGTCCAGGGTCTCGGCGGCCGACCGCAGGATGGTGTCCGGGTCGCGGACGTCCGCGTGCACATAGTTCGTGGCGCCCTCGGGGGTGCTGTGCAGCAGGGCCTGCGCGTGCCTCAGGACGATCGGGTCGTTGTCCGCGTACACGACCTTCGACTCCGGGGCGACCTCCTGAGCCACCTGGTGCAGATTGGGCTCGGTGGGGATGCCGGTGCCGATGTCGAGGAACTGGCGGACACCGGCCTCCGCGGCCGTCCGCACCGCCCGGTGCATGAAGCGGCGGTTGGCACGCGCCCCGCGCACCACGGTGGGGTCCACCTCGAGGATCTTGCGGGCCAGTGCCTCGTCCACCGGGTAGTTGTCCTTGCCGCCCAGCCACCAGTCGTACACCCGCGCCGGGTGCGGGCGGCTCGTGTCGATTCTGGGTGCGTCGGATCCGGTCATGCGGTGTCTTCTCCCCTGTGGTGTTCTCGTGGTGCGCCTGGTGTGTGGTCGTGCTGCCCGCTCAGAAGTCCTCGCGGCGCTCCCGCAGCAGCTTCTTCGTGCGCTCGGCCGACGCGGCCCGCGCCGACATGTGGTCCAGGACCTCCAGGTGCGTGGCGACCTCCTGGCGGGAGTCGAGATACAGCGCACCGGTCAGGTACTCGGTGAAGACCAGGTCGGGCAGCTCCGGCTCGGCGAAACGGAACAGTGAGAAGGGCGCGTACGTGCCCGGATGCGGGCCGTCCTCGAACTCGCACACCTGAAGCGTGACCCGGTCGCGCTCCGCGAACTCCAGGAGCTTGTCCAACTGCTCGCGCATCACCTCGGAGCGGATGCTCACCGGGCGGCGCAGCACCGTCTCGTCCATGATCACCCACAGATGGGGCGCGTTCGGGCGCTCCAGCAGTTGCTGCCGGGCCATGCGCAGCGACACATGCCGCTCCAGCGCCTCGGAACCCGTCTGCCCGATGGTCCCCGCCTCCATGACGGCCCGCGCGTAGTCCTCCGTCTGGAGCAGTCCGGGCACGAAGTGCGGCTCGTAGGACCGGATGATCCCGGCCGCGCCCTCCAGGCTCACATACAGGCTGAACCACTCGGGCAGCACGTCGTGGAACCGCTGCCACCAGCCCGGTTTGTTGGCCTCCTCGGCCAGCTGGACGAAGGCCTCGACCTGTTCCTCGGGGACGCCGTATGTCTCCAGGAGCACCTGGACATACGGGATCTTCAGGGCGACCTCGGCCATTTCTATGCGCCGCACGGTCGCGGGGGCCACCCGCAGTACCTGCGCGGCCTCCTCGCGCTTGAGGCCGGCCGCCTCCCGCAGTTCCTGAAGCCGCCTGCCGAGCACCACCTGGCCCACGGTCGGCGCAGGTCGCCGCTCACTCACGCCACGCCTCCCCTACGCGTCGAAGCTTGCGTGCAGTGTGCCATGTTCCGGTGCCGGGCTCACCGGTCACGACCGCTTCCTTCATCACCTCCCGCGTAATCGACCGGCACACGGTTCGCGGAGGTGTCAGGGCAGCAGTGAGTGAAGGTACTTGACGGTCGCCGGGTCGGCCGGGAGGAACGTCTCGACGGCCAGCTCGGCGACCGTGACGTCCATGGGCGTGTTGAACGTGGACGTGGACGAGATGAACGACAGCGTCCGGCCCTCGTGCTCGATCCGCATCGGCAACGCGAAGTACGGGACGGGATCCGCCTGTTCGGGGCTGTCGTCGGTCTCGGGGACCGGCACCGGGTACGCCGCCACCTCCTCGTACAGCTCCCGCAGCGACTCGGAGCGGCGCAGGGCGATCTGCCGTCGCATCTGTTCCAGCAGATGGCCGCGCCACTCCCGCAGGTTGCGGATGCGCGGGGCGAGACCCTCCGGGTGCAGGGTGAGCCGCATGGTGTTGAGAGGGGGCCTGAGCAGGGACTCCGGGATGCCGTCGAGGAGCATCATGATGCCCCGGTTCGCGGCCACGACGTGGTACCCGGCGTCGAACACCAGAGCAGGGTAGGGCTCATAGCCCTGGATCAGCCGCTCGATCCCCTCGCGCAGGGCGTCCAGGGACGGATCGTCCAGCGGGGTCTCCGGGAAGCGCGGGGCGTATCCCGCCGCGAGGAGCAGCGCGTTGCGCTCCCGTACCGGCACGTCCAGATGCTCGGCGAGCCGCAGCACCATCTCCTCGCTCGGGCGGGAGCGTCCCGTCTCGACGAAGCTGATGTGCCGGGCACTGGAGTCCGCTCGCAGTGCCAACTCCAGCTGACTGACCCGCCGTTGCTCCCGCCAGGCGCGCAGAAGCGGACCGACGCCCTGAACGGAGCGGGCGGCTGTACCGGAAGGGACGGTGGTCATAGGTACGACCGTAACCGAGGAGCGGGCGCACGGGCGGACCGCGGGCGACGGTGACGGCGGCGGTGCGGCGGACGGGGCTGTCCGCCTGCGGCGCGCGTTCCTCGAGTTCGGCCAGAAGCGCGGGTTCGTCGCCGTGGACGACGCGGGCAGCGGCGGTGGTGCGCATCGCCCCGGAGTGCGGCGAGAGTGGTGTCGAGCCGGCTGCGGCTGATCAGGACCGTCGGCGCCGGCTGCCGCAGCGAGTCTGACGAGCCCGCGGTGGGTGGCTCACGGACGGGTCGCGGTGCCGCTCGGCAGGGCCGCGGAGGCACAGCTGTGGCACGCTGAAGACACCCAGATCCTCAGGAAGGAGCGAGGTCATGCCCGTCGAACCCCTGTCGCAGAAGGAGATCGAGGACCGGCTCGCGGAACTGCCGGGCTGGTCCGTCGACGACGGCCGCCTCACCCGCTCGTACCGCCTCGGCACGCACTTCGCCGCGACCGCGATGGTCGTCCACATCGCCCAGGTCCAGGAGGAGCTCGACCATCACTCCGACCTCACCCTCGGCTACAACACGGTCGCACTGTCCGTGCACACGCACAGCGCGGGCGGCGCCGTCACCGACAAGGACTTCGAGCTCGCACAGCGGGTGGAGGCGCTCGCCCAGGGTCACGGAGCCCAGTGAGCCCGTGCTCGACTACGACAAGGAGGCCGACGCCTACGACGTCACCCGCGGCGGCGAACCCCGGGCCGCCGCGGCCGCGGACGCCGTGCTCGGTCTGATCCCCGCGCAGACCCGGCGGCTCCTCGACGTGGGCTGCGGCACCGGGATCGTCACCCGCAGGCTCGCCGCCGCCCGGCCCGCGACCCGGGTGTGGGGCGCCGACCTGACGTACGGCATGGCCCGCATGGCCGCCGTACGGCTGCCCGGCGCGGTCGTGCTCGCCGACAGCCGTGCGCTGCCGTTCCCGGACGGGGCGTTCGACGCCGTCACCAGCGTGTGGCTGCTGCACCTCCTCGACCGGCCCGAGGACGTCCGGGCCGTGGTCGCCGAGTGCGCCCGGGTCCTGAGACCCGGCGGGGTGTACGTGACCACCGTCGACAAGGCCGCCGCACACGACGTGGGCAGTGACATCGACGCCGTCCTCGCCCCGCGCCCGCGCCGCCCCGCACCGGACGCGGCGCCGCTCGTCGAGTCGTACGCCGCCGCCCACCGTCTGCACCCGGCCGGGCAGGCCCGTTTCCCGGGCCGGGGGCAGGGCCGCAGCCCCCGGCGTACCGCCGCCGACCTGCGGCGCGGCTGGTTCACCCTGCTGCCGCCCGGCGACCCGCTCACGGAACGGTTCGCCGCCCGCCTGGCGGCGCTGCCCGACCAGGAACTCCCGCGCCCCGACCCGGTGTTCAGCGTGCGGGCGTTCCGGAAGGCCGACTGAAGTCCATGGTCCAGTTGGTCACCCAGGTCTCCCCGCCGTCGAGGGAGAACGCCTGCTCCCAGTGGGCTCCGACCGCTGACACATCCGCCCACACGAACCGCACCCGCACGGCCTTTCCGTCGTAGGCGTCGTCGCCGTAGAACTCGCCGCGGCCGCCCTCGAACCGTCCGGTCACCGGCGGATACAGCTTCCCGCTGCGGCTCGCGGCCCAGTTCAGCGACCACTGCCCGGTCTCCCGGTCGAAGAGCCGCAGCGTGGCCCCCTTCGATCCGAGGTGCGGCATGTCGATCTCGTCGACGTTCGCGGCCCCGTCGAACAGCGGCCGGCACCGACTGGTCGCGGGGAACTCCTCCCACCCGCTGTCCGGATCCAGGAAGTCGGTGCGGCGACGGTTCACGACCTCCCAGTCGCCGTGGAGGAAGTCGAAGTCGTGCGGGCTGCTCATGCGCGGTCTCCCGTGGTTCCTTCGGGCAGGGAATCGGCCAAGTAGGCGGCCAGGTCTGGGACTTCGGGTGCGAGCAGGTGCCGTACCCAGGCGTCCCGTTCGTGCAGGATCGGCGGGAGTTCGAAGACGCAGCCGATCCAGGGCAGGTCCGGCGTGACGAAGTGCGTGGGGTCGACGTCCGGGCACCGGAGCGCCGGCTGCCCGGCGGCGGCGCCCCGGAAGTGCAGCACGTTGTCCCACACCCAGCTGTAGACATTGAGGTAGGCGCCGGTGTCCGCGCCCCGGTGCAGGACGGCGAAGGCCGCGGGCGGGGTGCCGTCCGGCTCCGGCAGCAGCTCCGGGAGGATCTCGTACGCCGCCTTCTCGACGTCGGGCGCGATGCCGTCCGGATCGGCGGTGACGTGGTAGCGCTTGATGTGCCGCCCGGCGACCTCGATCGGTGGTCGCACGGTGAGCAGCTTCTCGGTGAAGGCCATGCGCAGGACGCTAGGCCCACTTCACTGACACCATATGTCAGTGAAGGCCGGCCGACTCGTCTCGATCCTCCTCCTGCTCCAGACCCGGGGCCGGATGACCGCCGCCCAGCTCGCCGAGGAGCTGGAGGTGTCCGTGCGCACGGTCTACCGGGACGTCGAGGCGCTGAGCGCGGCGGGAGTCCCGCTGTACGGCGACGCGGGGCACGCCGGTGGCTACCGCCTCCTCGACGGCTACCGCACCCGGCTGACCGGCCTCACCCCGGAGGAGGCCGAGGCCCTCTTCCTCGCCGGAGCGCCCGGTCCCGCCGCCGAGCTGGGCCTGGGCTCGGTCCTCGCCGCCGCCCAGCTCAAGGTGCGGGCCGCACTGCCGGAGGAACTGCGGGCCCACGCGGACCGGATCAGCGGGCGCTTCCATCTCGATACGCCCGGATGGTACGCGGAGGCCGAACAGGCGCCGTTCCTCCCGGCGGTGGCGGAAGCGGTGTGGAGCAGCCGGGTGCTCCATGTCCGCTACCGCCGCTGGGCGGAACCGACCGATGTGGAGCGGCGGTTGGAACCGTACGGACTGGTGTCGAAGGCGGGCCGCTGGTACGTCGTCGCGGGACCGGGACCGCGCACCTTCCGCGTGGACCAGATCCTCGAACTGGCCTCCTCGGAAGAGCAGTTCACCCGCCCCGAGGACTTCGACCTGGCTGCCTGGTGGACGGCGTACCAGCGGGACTTCCACGACCGGCTGTACCGGGGCGAGGCACTCGTACGGCTGGCGCCGGGCGTGCGGCTGCCGAGGGCGGCCCATGTCCGTACGGACCACGAGGGTTGGACCCTCGCCCGGGTCCCCATCGAGTCCGTCGAGCACGCCCATGGCGCGTTCCTGCGCCTCGGCACGGACATCGAGGTGCTGGAACCCTCCGAGCTGCGCGAACGGATGGCCCGGACGATCGCCGAACTGGCCGAAAGGTACGGCAACTCGGCTTCCCCGTGCGGCGACTGAGGGGTGGAACCCGTCCGTCCCCACAGCTTCGGAGGTTCACCCCGTGCAGCACCCGCACCCGCACCCCCACCGGCATCCTCACCCGCACCGCAGACGCCGAGTCCTCCTCTCGGCGACGACCGCCGCCGTGGCCCTCATGGCCGCCGGTCTGATCGCGCTGTCGCCCGGTACGGCCGAGGCCGCCACCGCCCGCCAGGTCGAGAAACTCGACCGGGGAGTCGTCAGCGTCCACACCAGCAGCGGCAACCTGGTCAGCTGGCGCTGGCTCGGCACCGACCCGAACGACGTCTCCTTCAACGTCTACCGCGCCGGCACCAAGGTCAACTCGACCCCGGTCACCGGTTCCACCAACTACTTCCACTCCGGTGCGCCCGCCGAGGCCGACTACACCGTCCGGGCGGTCGTCGGTGGTGTCGAGCAGCCGGACTCGGTCCACGCCGTCCAACTCCGCGGAGGCTACAAGGACGTTCCGATCAGCCCGCCGGCCGGCGGCACGACCCCCGACGGTGTCGCGTACACCTACGAGGCCAACGACGCGTCCGTGGCCGACCTCGACGGTGACGGGGCACTGGACTTCGTCCTCAAGTGGCAGCCGACCAACGCCAAGGACAACTCCCAGTCCGGCTACACCGGCAACACCATCCTGGACGGCGTCAAGCTGGACGGCACCCGGCTGTGGCGGATCGATCTGGGCCGCAACATCCGTTCCGGCGCGCACTACACGCAGTTCCAGGCGTACGACTACGACGGCGACGGCAAGGCCGAGGTCGCCATGAAGACGGCGGACGGCACGGTCGACGGCACCGGCGCGGTGATCGGCAGCGCGTCGGCCGACCACCGCAACTCCAGCGGCTATGTCCTGTCCGGCCCCGAGTACCTGACGATGTTCAACGGGCAGACCGGCAAGGCGATGCAGAGCGTCGACTACGTCCCGGCCCGGGGCACGGTGTCGTCGTGGGGCGACTCGTACGCCAACCGGGTCGACCGTTTCCTCGCGGGGACGGCGTACCTGGACGGCGCCCGCCCGTCGCTGGTCATGGCCCGCGGCTACTACACCCGTACGGTGATCGCGGCCTGGGACTGGCGAGGCGGCACCTTCACCCGCCGCTGGACCTTCGACACCAACTCCTCGACCAACAGCGGCAAGGGCTACGACGGTCAGGGCTCGCACAGTCTGTCCGTCGGGGACGTCGACAACGACGGCAAGGACGAGATCGTCTACGGGGCCATGGCGGTCGACGACAACGGCAACGGGCTGTGGACCACCAAGACGGGCCACGGCGACGCCCAGCACCTCGGCGACCTCGACCCCTCCCACGCGGGTCTCGAGTACTTCAAGGTCTCGGAGTCGACCTCCCAGCCGGCGGAGCTGTACATCAACCCGGCGAACGGCACGGTGAACTGGAAACTGGCCGCGTGCTGCGACAACGGGCGGGGTGTCGCCGGCGACATCTGGGCCGGCAACGACGGTGCGGAGGTCTGGTCGGCCTCCGACACCTCGATCCGCGACGAGGCGGGCGCCACGAAGGGCCGCGAGCCGTCCTCGGTGAACTTCCTGTCCTGGTGGGACGGCGACACGGTCCGCGAACTCCTCGACGGCACCCACATCGACAAGTACGGCACCTCGTCGGACACCCGCCTCCTGACCGGGGCGTCGGTCCACTCCAACAACAGCACCAAGGCGACCCCGTCCCTGTCCGGCGACATCCTGGGCGACTGGCGCGAGGAGGTCGTCTGGCCGACGTCGGACAACAAGGCGCTCCGCGTCTATTCCACGCCGTACGAGACGACGACGAAGATCACGACCCTCCTCCACGACACGATGTACCGCACGGCCCTGGCCTGGCAGAACACCGCCTACAACCAGCCCCCGCACCCGAGCTTCTTCATCGGCAACGGGATGGCGACGGCACCTAGGCCGGCGGTGTACACGCCGTAGGGCTGTGACCTGCTGAAACGGCTCCTCGCTCACACCGAGGAGACGCAGGCCGGCAATGAGATCCCGCACTCTCGTCGTTGTGGCAATGCTCGCCCTCTCGCCGCTTCTCGCTGCCTGCGGTTCTGACGACAACCTGGACGACGCTCCCTACGATGCGGTGGCTGCCGGGGATACGCCGGAGCCTGAGCCGCGGCCGGAGGAGACGCAGGAGCGGTGGGAGGAGGCCCATCCGTGGATGCACTTCCCGCCGTTCCAGCAGCCGCGTTGCCGCTCGGCTTCCCGCTTCTCCTCGTCCGCGATCCACTGACTCCGACACGATCAAGTCGGGTTTGCTGTACCCCGGCCAAGCGTGGAACCCCGGCTGGGGTGCGTTGCTCCAGGCGGGGAGACGGCCGTGACCGTCAGCGGTTGTCGTAGCCGTTTTCTGCGAGGTATGCCACTGCCCTCGTGTTCTCAGTGAGCCACGCTTCGCACACCCGGTAGGGCTGGACGGCGTCCTTCGTCTGCAGCTCGGCGACGGCGACGATGTCACGGGTGCAGGAGTCGCGACCATGAGGGGTGCAGATCCAACCGTCATGCTGCGGCGTCGGCTCGTCGAGCCGGATCAGGCTGATGATCGGTGACTTCATGGGGCGGGTCATGTGCTGAGGCTACCCAGCCAATTCCGGCTCCGCGTGCCGCACCGCCCACGCCTGTAAGGGGATGGCCACGGCACCGAGGACGGCGGTGTGCACGGAGTGAACACCGGTGGGTGCGTGCGCCTTTGCGGAGCACGCACCCACCCGGGCGGTCAGCTGAAGCCGCCGCTGAAATCGCTGTTGAGCTGTGCGGAGCAGATGTTGTACCCGCCCTGGGCCCGGCCCTTCTTCGTCTCGCCGTCGATGGTGATCGAGCACTGGACGTCCCCGCCGCCCATGAGCTGAGCGGTCACCTGGTAGAAGAGGGCGTCCTCGTCGACGCTCAGGGTCTTCTCCATCGGCAGTCCCTTGCCCTGGAGGTTGGTGCCGTCGTTGCCGTAGGTGATGTCGACCCCCGCGGGCGCCGAGCCCCACACCTTGAACACCGCCTTGCCGCTGGGGGCATCGGCGCTGTCGGACGTGTCCGCCTGCGCCTTCGCCTTCGCTGCGGCCGTCTTCGTGACGGTCACCGTCGGAGCGGGCTCTGCCTCGGCGTCGACCTGCGCCGGCGCGGTGACCGTGACGGTGGGGGCCGGCTCGGCGGCGGCCTTCTTGCCGCCGTCGCCATTCCCCGCGGCCCCGATGCCCACACCGAGGAGCAGGATGCCCACGGCGACGGGGATGAGCACCCGCTTGCGGGCCCAGCCGGGCCGGGGCGTGGGCGGAACGGGCGGTGGCCCGAAACCCGGAGGCGGAGGCGGAGAGAAAGAAGGCGGAGGCGGAGGCGGCTGGGTGTACGACATGGTCCCCCCTGAGGTTTTTCGCGGGGGATGAGCGTAACGGGAGATGTGAAGAAGAAGTGAGAGTTGTGCTGAAGAGGTGATTCAGTTGTGATCTGAACATTCGCTGCGCAGAGGTGAGGGCGCGTACCGGTGCGGTACGCGCCCTCGACGGTTCGTCAGGCGACGGTGCAGTTCTGGTCGCCCAGCTTGAACGCGGTCGGTTTCCCGTTCGTCCCCGACCAGTTCCCCGTGAAGCCGAAGCTCACGGACGAGCCCGCCGCCACGTTGGCGTTCCAGCCGACGTTCTTCGCGGTGACCGTCGAGCCCGACTGGGTGGACTCGGCGTTCCAGGTCTGGGAGATCGTCTGGGCGTTGGGGAAGGTCCAGCCGAGTGACCAGCCGGTCCAGGCGCTCGAGCCCGTGTTGCTGAGTTGGACGTCCGCCTGGAAACCGCCCGACCACTGGTTGGTGATCTTGTACGTCACCGCGCAGGCGCCCGTGGGGGCCGGATCCGTCGGGTCCGTCGGATCGGTGCCGCCTCCGCCGCCGGGGTCGGAGGTGTCGCCGTAGATCACGCCCCGTCCGTTGGTCGAGACGTACACCCGGCCGTACACCCGCGGGTCACCGGTGATGGCCCCGCCGGTCCAACCCCACTGGTGGGCGTCGTCGTTGATGCGGGTCCAACTCGCGCCCTTGTCGGTCGAGCGGAAGATGCCACGGACGCCACCGATCTTCGCACTGGTGTAGAGCGTCTGGTACGACGCCCCCGTCGCCGCCTTCCCGAAGCCGATCGCGTCGGCCTGGTCGACGTTCGAGAGCTTCGTCCAGCTCGCGCCGCCGTCGGTGGAGTGCCACAGGCCGTACGCCCCGTCGGTGGCCCCGCCCGCGAGCCAGACGTCACCCTTCACGCCGGGCAGCGCCTTGAAGCGCACGCTGTCACCGCTCGGCAGTCCGGTCGCCCCGGACGCCGTGAACGTCGCCCCGCCGTCCGTACTCACGTAGAACTTCCCGGACTTGAAGCCGTAGAAGGTCCGAGGGTCGACCCGGTCGGACTCGACGATCGCGCCCGCCGGAATCCCGCTAGACGCCGACCAGGACGAGCCGAAGCCCGTCGTGTACTGCACTCCCGTGCCGTCGGGGCTCCACACGAACCGGCTGCCGTCCGACGCGGCGGCCACCGTCCCGCCCCCGCTGACGCCCGAAGGGTCGGTTCCCGCGAACCAGTTGGCCCCGTTGTCCGTCGAGAACGCGATGTGCGGGCCCGAGTCCAGATTGCCGACCCGCACGACCGTGTTCGCGTTCGTCTCGGCGAAGTCCAGACTCGTGGTCGTGGTGAAGTTCGGGGACGTGAACATCATCGACGGGACCTTGGTGAGGTCCGTGTGCCGGAAGCCGCCGACGTCTCCGAGTGCGCTCAGCAGCGGGGCGCCCGAGGGCGGCGACGCCAGGTCGAGGACCGCCGTCTCCTCCAGGCCCTGCACCATCGGCTTGATGGTGAACTGGCCGCCGGAGTCCCAGTTCGTGAGGTTCTCCGTCCCGTAGAGCGTCGCCCCGGTCCCGTACATCATGCGGTTCGAGTTGAACGGGTCGATCTCCAGCGACTCGGTCATCCACCCGAGTTTCGGGCTCTGTTCGGGCGGTGACGGGTTCGCGCCCCAGGTCAGCCAGGGAGAGGACGAGACGTCCATCGTGTAGCGGTTCGCACGGTTGGGGTACGACGAGTAGTCCCACGCCTTCGTCCAGGTCGCCCCGTTGTCGGTGGACCGGAAGATCTGGGTGTCGGGCCACCACGAGCTGTACGCCGTCGCCATCACCGTGCCGGGCTTCTGCCGGTCCACCGTCAGTCCGCTGAAGCCGTAGTAGGTGTCGGCCTCCGCGACCGGGCTGATGTTCGTCCAGGTGCCGGTCGCCGTCGCGTACCGCCACACCTGGCCCTTGCCGCCGTCGTACGGCCCGCCCTTGTCGCTGTAGGAGAGATACAGATAGCCGCCCGCCGCGTCCAGGACACCCTTATGGGCGAGGTAACCCGTCGGCTGGCCGGCGAGCCGCGTCCAGGTCGCGCCCGCGTCCGTCGACCGGTACACCGAGTTCTGCAGGTCCGCGACGCCGACGTAGATCGCCCGGGTGGCGTTCCCGGACGTGCCCGTCGACTCGTCGAAGGTCACCCAGACGACGCCCTGGTTGTCGCTCGCGTAGCCGCTGGTGTCGCTCGGGTCCTGCTGGTAGTTGCCGACGTTGGGGAAGTTAGCCACCTGCGACCAGCTCACCCCCGAGTCGGTCGACCGCCACAGCCCCTTGCCGCTCGGCGCCCCGAGATACAGCACGCTGTTCTTGTTCGGGTCGACCGCCAGCCGCTCGCCCATGCCCCGCCCCGGCATGTTGCCGCCGAGCTTGAAGGGCAGGTCGGTCTTCTGCCAGCTCGCGCCCCGGTTCGAGGAGCGCATGACCGCGCCGTTCTTCGGGTCCCAGCTGTTGGTGTACGTCCCGACGGCCGCGTACACCTTGTTCGGATCCACGGAGTCGGACGCCAGGCCGACCACACCGGTGTGCCCCCAGTCGTCCCACCCGACCGAGTCGAGCAGCGGTGTCCAGGTCTTGGACGACTCCTGCCAGCGGTAGGCCCCGCCGATGTCGGTGCGGGCGTACGCCAGGTTCTTCTCGGAGCGGTTGAAGACGATCCCGGGGACGAAACCGCCCCCGTCGATCCGGGCGTTCTTCCAGGTGTACGTGTCGGCGGCGAGCGAGACCTTCGCGGTGCCGTCGGCCGCCAGTGCGGGCGGGGTGCCGGCGAGCAGCCCGGCCGCGAGCGCGAGCACGGCCGTGAGGATGCGGGTTCTTCGCACGGGGGGTCCTTTCCGGGAAAGGGTGAGTGGGGGGAGTAAGCGCTTTCCTTGGAGTGCGAGAGTTGCCGGGCGACCCCCAGTGCGGGAGGGGGCCGCCCGGCTGTTCGGCCCCGCCGTCCGGTGGCGAGGCCTCGTACGTGGAGCCTTCAAGCGGTTCCGTCGGAACGGGCGGTACGTGGTGCGCCCCGTCAGGGGCGCGGGGAACTGCGCGACCAGCCACATCGGACCCGCAGCCGAACGACCACCCAACCCGCGGAGCGCTTGGCGGGGGTTATTCGAGAAGCTCCGCGTACGACCCCATGGCCAGGGCGATGTCCGCCTGGGCCCAGAACCGGTGATAGGTGAACGACGGCACCGCGCCGCCCGCCAGATACGCCTCGATCTTCGACCAGGCCGGGTCGTCCTCGTAGAACGACCGGATGGACTCGAAGGTCGACGACGCGTTGATCGCGTCACCGTTCGGCATGGTCCCGGTCCAGCCGCTCGGGACGTACACCGAGTCGTCGAACCGGTTGTAGTCCGCCCGGTTCTCCGACACCGCGATGCCCAGGCTGTCCTGGTAGTTGCTCCACATGCCGTCCAGCAGCGCCTTGGCGGTGGAGGCGGCCTGGGTGTCACCACTGCGGTCCGCGTAGTACGTCAGGGTCTTGGCGTACGCGGCGGCCACGCCGACGTCGTTGGTGTAGTCGGCGACGGTGACGTGAAGTCCGCTGTTGGCACCGGGACTTGACGCGTTCCAGGTGTCGGGCTGGCCCGACCACTGAAGCGTCGAGGGGATCTGGTAGGTGCCGTCCGGGTTGATCGTGGTCTTGGACAGCGCCCACTTGACCCACTTGTCGAGGACCGCCTTGGCCTGCGCGTTCCCCGTCTGCTGGTAGTACTCGGCGACCCGCTCCATCGACCACGCCTGGAAGCCGAACCACTGGTTGGACGGCGGGTCGTGGTAGACGGGCTGCTGGTCGTAGTACATGCCGTAGAACGTCGACTTGCCGGCCGGGGGAGTCGCGTAACGGCCCGCCCAGCTGTTCGTCGCGCCGCCCGCGATGGCACCCTCGTCGGACTGCAGCCAGCGGTAGAACTCCAGCTGCCGGCCCAGCGAGGTGTTCCAGTCCGCCGCGCCCGTCGCCGACTTGGGCTTGAGGTCGGCGTAGGAGCTCAGCGCGTACGCGGCCATCGGGTTCTGGTAGCCGCCGTGCGCGTGACTGGAGCCGATGCGCCAGGCCCAGCCCGCCGAGGTGTCGGTGGCGCCGCCCCAGGCGTAGTACCAGGACAGCAGGTACATCGAGGCGTCCTTGCCGGTACCGGCCGCGCAGGTGGACGGTCCGACACAGTTGCCGATCTTCTTGAAGTACTTGTCGTACATGGCGTAGCGCAGATAGTCGCCCATCTTCGCGGCCTTGCCCACGGTCGCGGAGACGTCGGAGCCCTTGCCCTGCTCCTTCGCCCACTTGTCGGCCCAGTACGCGGCCTGCACCGCACGCGCGTCGGCGTCCGGGGCGTTGGTGAACTTCCACTGCTTGGCGTAGGAGGCGTCACCGGTGAACAGGTCCAAGTAGCCGTTCTTGCCGCCGTACTTGAACTGGTCACAGGTCGGCTGCGGCACCGTCTCCCACACCGACTCCTGCGCACCGCGCTGGAAGGTGTTGATGTACGACGGTCCGGTGTCCGTCGGCCCCGCCTCGCACTTGCCGGGCGAGTTGCCGTAGCCGTAGACGTTGTCGACGTCCTGCAGCCAGTGCATACCGTAGACGTCGTCGGTGCCGTATGCGGTCTTCAGTTCACCGGCGATCGGGTCCGAACCCACCGACACCCCGGTGTCCAGCTTCGCCGGGTACTCGTTCGGGGTGTCCAGCTCGGGCGCGTAGGTCGCCGGCTTGGAGGCGTTGTAGAAGGAGTTGGTCGGCTGGTCGGCGTGCGTGGGGATCATGTACTTCTCCATGATGTCCCAGGCACCGTTGAACTTGGACCAGTCGCCCGTCACCTTGCCGTACATGGCCTGCAGCCACAGGAGGTAGCTGTACGCCTCCGAGGTGGTCTCGTGGCCGTGGTCCGGCGCCTCGACGATCAGCGTCTCGACCGAGTGGTAAGGGATGCCCTCGGGGGAGAAGTAGCCGTTCGCCGGGTTGGTGATCTTGCCGTACAGATCCAGGAACCGGGCGTTGTAGGTGCCCGTCGCCGCGATCTGGGTGACCGTCACCGCGGCCTTGGCGTGGCCCGTCGCCGTCGACTCGAAGGTCGCCGCGCCGGTGCCGGAGGCGTTGCCGGTGATGGTCACCGTCTGCGCGGTGTTCCAGTTCGACGGGGTGAAGGTGAGCGAGGCCCCGCCGGTCACCGTAAGACCCGCGTTGCCGCCGGTGCGGGCGGTCGTGACGGTCACGTTGGCCGAGGGCTGCGTCGACAGCTTCACGGTGTACGTGCCCGTCTTGCCCTGCTGGACGGCGAGTTGGGTCGCCGAGGCGACGACCGCGGGACCCGAGGCGACCGTGATGCCGACCGGCGTCGACTCCCCGGACGCGCCCAGGCTGTCGTACGCCTTCGCGAGCAGCGAATGACTGCCCACGGTCAAACTTGAGACCGAGAGCGAGTACGGCGACGTCGTGTCCGTGCCCAGCAGCGTGGTGTTGTCGTAGAACTCCACCTTGCTGATGGTCGCGTTGTCCGCGGCGGCGGCCGTCGCGGCGAGCGGGACCGCGTTGCCCTGGGTGTAGACCGCGCCCGCGGCCGGGCTGGTCAGCACGGTGATCGGCGGCTGGTGGGCGCCGGTGCACGAGGTGCCGTTGACCGCGAAGTTCGTCGGTGCCGCGTTGGCGCCGCTGTAGGTGAACTGTGCGCCGGTGGTGACGGCGGAGCCTGCGGCGATGTTCGCGTTGTACGAGGCGCTGTTGACCGTGACCGTCTGGCCGGTCTGGGACCAGGTCCCGTTCCAGCCGTTGCTCAGCTTCTGGTTGCCCGCGTAGCTGTACGTCAGGGCCCAGCCGTTGATGGCGTCCGTGCCGCGGTTGGTGATCGTCAGATCCGCGGTGAAACCGGAGCCCCAGTCATTGGTCTTGTAGTCGACGCTGCACTGAACTGCGGCTGCCTGTGCGGGAGTTGAAGCCGCACTCAGCATCGCGAACGGCAGTGCCATGGCCGCCACGACAGCGGTCCACAATCGCCGGACGGCCCGGCGTCTCCTGGTGGGGGGCATTGCTGGTTCCTCCTTGTGCGGCTCGGAGAAGTCAAGGCTTGAACCAGTGGGAGCGCTCCCATAGTGGAGACGGGCATTCAAGGGGTCAAGGCTCGTGAAGAGTCGAAAAGATTCGACGAACGTGACTGAGGAAAAGTCAAGTGACCCCCTGTTCTTTGCCGTCACTTGGCGCTACCTTCCTTGACACCAGTGGGAGCGATTCCATCAGTCGACGCGTCCGTAACGGCGCGCTGATCTGCAAGGAGTCGCTCATGCGACACCCCCCGCGTTCAGTACTTGCAGCCGTTGCCGGCGCGGTCTCCCTTGTCGGATCCGTGACGGTGCCGGTGGTCACGGCGTCCGGCGCCGCCCCTGCCTGCTCGGTGGAGTACTCCGTCACCAGCCAGTGGGACAGCGGCTTCCAGGGCACCGTGAAAATCACCAACAATGCGGCCGCCGTGAGTAGTTGGAGCCTCGCCTTCGACTTCGCCGGCGGCCAGAAGCTCACCCAGGGCTGGAACGCGACATGGTCCCAGTCCGGTACGACGGTCACCGCGGCCAGTGAGAGGTACAACGGCTCCCTGGCCACCGGAGCGAGCGTCAGCGCCGGATTCATCGCGTCCTGGTCGGGGAGCAACGCCGTTCCGACCTCGTTCAAGCTCAACGGCACCAGCTGCAACACGGCCGTCGAGCCCTCGCCCCCACCGGAGCCGACGGATCCCGCGGACGACGGGCCCCCCGTCCTTCGCGCGTCGGGCAACAAACTCGTGGACGCCGACGGCGCGACCCGCCGTCTGCTCGGCGTGAACCGGTCCGGCGGCGAGTTCATGTGCGTCCAGGGCCGCGGCATCTTCGACGGCCCGGTCGACGACGCCTCGGTGAAGGCGATCGCCGACTGGAAGGCGAACACGGTCCGCATCCCTCTCAACGAGGAGTGCTGGCTGGGCCTGTCCACCATCGACCCGGCCTACGCCGGGGCGAACTACATCAACGCCGTCAAGGACCTGGTCGCCAAGGTCAAGGCCCACGGCATGACACCCGTGGTCGAACTGCACTGGACCTACGGGCAGTACACCGGCAACTCCGCGGGCTGCTCCGACGTGCACGCCAGCTGCCAGAAACCGATGCCCGACATGCAGTACACGCCCTCCTTCTGGGCCTCGGTGGCCAACACCTTCAAGAACGACCGCACCGTCGTCTTCGACCTGTTCAACGAGCCCTACCCGGACCGCGCCACCTCCACGACCACCCAGGCGTGGCAGTGCTGGCGGGACGGCGGCAGCTGCCCGGGCATCGGGTACGAGGTCGCCGGTATGCAGGATCTCGTCGACAGCGTCCGGGGCACCGGCGCGACCAACCTGATCCTGGCCGGGGGGATCGCCTACTCCAACGACCTCAGCCAGTGGCTGACGTACAGACCGGCCGACCCGGCGGGAAATCTCGCCGCCGCCTGGCACGTGTACAACTTCAACGCCTGCGCCAACGAGAGCTGCTGGAACTCCACGCTCGCCCCGGTGGCCGCCCAAGTCCCCCTCGTGGCGGGGGAGATCGGCGAGAACACCTGCGCGCACGGATTCATCGACCAGGTCATGAAGTGGTTCGACGACCGCGGTCTGTCGTACCTCGGCTGGACCTGGAACACCTGGGACTGCTCCTCCGGACCGTCCCTGATCAGCAGCTACGACGGCACACCCACAGCGTTCGGCACCGGGCTGCGTGACCATCTGCGCGCCCTGAACGGATAGCACCCGCCCAACGGACACCATCCGCGAACGAGAAGGAAACCCGCACTCATGAGTCGTACGAGAACAGCGCTCCTCGCTGCCCTGGCGCTCGTCGCCGGGGCCTCCGGGACCGCGCTAGCCGTGACCCCCGGGGACGCAGGCATCGCCGCCGTCCCCTGCACCGTGGACTACAAGGTGCAGAACCAGTGGGACACCGGCTTCACCGCCGCCGTCACCGTCACCAACAACACCACGGCCAAGTCGAGTTGGTCGCTGAAGTGGGCGTACGCCGGAAACCAGAAGGTGACCAGCGGCTGGAACGCCAAGATCAGTCAGAGCGGTACGGCCGTCACCGCGGCGAACGAGTCCTACAACGGCACGCTCGCCACCGGCGGTTCGGCCAGCTTCGGCTTCCAGGGCACCTACAGCGGCACCAACGCCGTCCCGGCCACCTTCACCCTCGACGGGGTGACCTGCAACGTCGACGGAGGCGGCCCCACCGACCCCGGGCCGACCGACCCCGGTACCCCCGGCACCAAGGTCGACAACCCGTACGCCGGCGCCAAGGTGTACGTGAACCCCGAGTGGTCGGCGAAGGCCGCCGCGGAACCGGGCGGCAGCCGGATCTCCAACCAGCCCACCGCCGTGTGGCTCGACCGGATCGCCGCGATCAACGGAGTCAACGGAGGGATGGGACTGCGCGCCCACCTCGACAAGGCCCTGGAGCAGAAGGGCAGCGGCGAGCTCGTCGTCCAGCTGGTCATCTACGACCTGCCCGGCCGTGACTGTGCGGCGCTCGCCTCCAACGGCGAACTCGGCCCGACGGAGATCGACAAGTACAAGACGCAGTACATCGACCCGATCGCCGCGATCCTCGCCGACCCCAAGTACGCCTCGCTGCGGATCGTCAACACGATCGAGATCGACTCGCTGCCCAACCTCGTCACCAACGTCTCGCCGCGGGCCACGGCCACCGCCAACTGCGACACGATGAAGGCCAACGGCAACTACGTCAAGGGCGTCGGCTACGCGCTCAACAAGCTCGGTGACGCCCCCAACGTCTACAACTACGTGGACGCCGGGCACCACGGCTGGCTCGGCTGGGACGACAACTTCTCCGCGAGCGTCCAGACCATCAAGCAGGCGGCCACCGCCGAGGGCGCCACGGTCAACGACGTGCAGGGTTTCATCACCAACACCGCCAACTACAGCGCCCTGAAGGAGCAGTACTTCACCATCAACGACTCCGTGGGCGGCAAGTCCGTGCGCGAGTCCAAGTGGGTCGACTGGAACCGGTACACCGACGAGCTCTCCTACGCCCAGGCCTTCCGCCAGGAGGCGGTGAACCAGGGCTTCGCCTCGGGCGTCGGCATGCTGATCGACACCTCCCGCAACGGCTGGGGCGGCACCGCCCGGCCGACCGGTCCCGGTGCCACCACGGACGTGGACACCTACGTCAACGGCGGCCGCATCGACCGGCGTATCCATGTCGGCAACTGGTGCAACCAGTCAGGGGCCGGTCTCGGTGAGCGTCCGCAGGCCAGTCCGGCTGCCGGGATCGACGCCTACGTGTGGATCAAGCCGCCGGGTGAGTCCGACGGGTCCAGCTCCGCGATCGCGAACGACGAGGGCAAGGGCTTCGACCGGATGTGCGACCCGACGTACACCGGCAACCCGCGGAACAACAACAACATGTCCGGTGCGCTGCCGAACGCTCCGCTGTCGGGGCACTGGTTCTCGGCGCAGTTCCAGGAGCTCATGAAGAACGCGTACCCGGCGCTCTAGCTGGGGCGGGTGCGGTCCGATGTGAGCTGCGGGTCCGTTGTGGCTGGTCGCGCCCGCGCGGCGGAGCCGCATATCGACACAGACCCGCGCCCCTAGAAGAATCACGCCGCCCGGGGTCTGGTCAGTGCTCTTCGGCCAGGCCCCGGCGGATCGCGAACTCGACCGCCGAATAGTCGCCGTCGGGGCGGTCCAACTCGTACGGCACCGCCGGGAGCAGAGGCGGCTGGGCCATGAAGCGGGGGCTCGTGCCGTGGTGGGGCTGGGCCGCGTGGACCAGGAAGGGGTGGCAGAGGTAGACGTCCCCGGGGCTGCCGGTGGCGTGGGCGAGCGGGCGGTGTGCCGAGGCCTTGCCCACCTTGGGGCCCAACTCCAGGAAGGAGGCGCCCTGTTCGCCGTACGGCTCCAGGATCGGCGGCACGTCGAGATGGGAGCCGATTCTGATGCGTGTCGGGGCGTCGGTCTCGGTGACCTCGCTGAACAGGAACAGCATCAGCAGGGCACGGTCCCTGGAGCGCAGGTTGGTGTGGTACATGCCCGCGGGTGCGTAACTTCCCTCGATGTGCCAGCCCGCGTCGTCCGGTTCCTCCGCGTGCGGAAACCGCAAGGGGAAACTGCCCAGTGAGTAGCGGGGCTGCCAGCGGTTCTCACCCACCAGCAGGTCGAACGCCTCGTGCAGTACCGGAGAGTTGGCGGCCGCCGCGAACGGGCCCTGTGCCATGTCGGCCACCCAGACCACCGGATCCTTCCAGGAGGCCGGGTCCTCGGGGTCGTAGCCCGTCTCCCGCCACAGCAGCGACGCGCAGTGCTGGGCGACGCGTGGCGGGAAGGCGCCCTCCATCTTCACGAATCCGTCTTCGAGGAAGCGCTCCACCAGTTCGTCGTCCATGGGGTCATCGTGGGGGACCAGCCGGGGTGTGCGCATCCCCTTTTCTTTGCGTCCGCTTTGCCGTGTTTTTTGCTGCAGTGGCAACATCGCTGGCCTCTTCGCGGTGCGTCGGAGCACGCTGGCAGCATCCCGAGGAGAGGCTGGCACCATGGCGCACGATCACGACACCCACGCTCACCAGCACCACGATCACACCGACATCGACTGGTCGCGGATGGCCGAGTACCTGGAGACCCAGGCGGAACTGTTCACACCCCTGTACGAGCGGGCCCTGGCCTGGCTCGGGCACAAGCAGACCGAGCCGGGGCTGGTCGTCGACGCGGGCAGTGGGCCCGGGGTGCTGTCCTGTCTGCTCGCCGAGGCGTTTCCGGGGGCCCGGGTGGTCGCCGTCGACGGGGCCGAACCGCTCCTCGAGCGGGCCCGGGCCCGGGCCGCGCGGCTCGGTGTCGCCGACCGCTTCGGGACCCTCACCGGTGAACTGCCCGGAATTCTCCACGACTTGGACTACCCCGTCGACCTCCTCTGGGCCAGTCGGAGCCTGCACCATCTCGGGGACCAGCGGGCCGGGATCGCCGCGTTCGCGGCACGCCTGGCGCGGGGTGGCACGTTGGCGCTGATGGAGGGCGGGCTGCCCGCACGCTTCCTGCCCCGGGACATCGGGATCGGGCGGCCGGGGCTCCAGGCGCGGCTCGACGCGCTGGAGGAGGAGTGGTTCGCGCAGATGCGGGCGGGGTTGGCCGACTCCGTCGCCGAGGTCGAGGACTGGCCCGCGCTGATGGCCTCCGCGGGGCTGCGGCACACCGGTACGCGCAGCTTCATGCTGGATCTTCCGGCGCCGACGACCGATCGGGCCCGTGCGTACATCGCCGCGTCGCTCGGGCGGCTGCGGGAGGGTTTTGCCGAGCAGCTGAATGCGGACGACCGTCACACGCTTGACCGGCTGCTCGATCCCGAGGACGCGGCCAGTGTGCATCGGCGGGCGGATGTGTTCGTGTTGGCGGTGCACACCGTGCACACGGCTGTGCGGACCGGTTGAGGTCGGTTCCGCCGCTGGATGTGCCACCGTGTGTCGTCGGGCGGCTGCGGGCCGTCGGTGGCTTGTCGCGCCCGCGCGGCGAAGCCGCTCATTGATACAGCCCCGCGCCCCTGAACGGCGCGGGTGTACTCGGCGATCAGTGCGCCCTGTACGTGTCGGACACGGGTGGGCACGAAGTGCTCGGCCAGTACCTGGCGCTTGACGTCCTCCTGTGGTGTCCGGTCCAGAGGCTGCCCTGGCGGATCCCCCACGGCGACGATCCGTTCCGTCGCAAGCATGCGGGCGCGGATCACCGGGACCGGGACTTCTGTGCCGTACAGGGTGCCCGACGCCGCCGGGCCGCGGTCCAGGGCCAGGTCGCGCAGCCGCCGTACCGAGTCCGGGTCCACCAGTGACCACACGCGGCGGCGGGAGGGCAGGTAGACGACACCCTCGGCGTGCGTGGTGCTCAGCGCCCGGGCGATCGCCGAGGCGTCGTCGGTGCGGCTCTGCGGGGTGCGCAACTGGAGGGTGACCGGTAGCAACGCGAGCACGGCCGCGGCCATGGCGAGGGCCCGGGTCCGGCCCAGCCGGTCGAGGGCCGCGCCGATCAGGAGGGCCGTGCCCGCGTGGCCGTAGAGGACATAGCGGTCGACGTAGAGCGGTTTCAGCGGGGTCAGGAGGATCAGCGTCAGCGCGGGCAGGAGGGCCAGCGGGACGGCCAGCCGGGGCACGGGCTCGCGTCGGAGCGGGACGGCGCAGGCCAGGGCCAGTGCGCTCACCGCAGCGAAGCCGACCAGCGCGCCTGCCCCCGGGCCGCCGATCCACGACACCTGGTCCGACTGGCGCGCGCTCAGCGCGGCCAGGGGAGCCAGGGCGGCGCAGACCACGAGCGCCACCCGTAGGGCGGGGCGGCGGACCGGGCGCGGGAGGGCCGCCAGATGCGCCGGCACGGCCAGGACCGCGAACTCGTGCAGCAGACACGCGGCGAGCAGGACCGTGCCGTACGCCGCCCAGGCTCCGGGGGTACGGCGGTCCGCCGCCCGCACCAGCAGATACGTCGCCCACACGATCAGCGCGCAGACGACGGCGTAGGAGCGGCCCTCCTGCGCGTACCGCTGGACCGGCGGCAGCATCGAGAAGGCGAGACCGGCCAGCAGCCCCGCGCGCGGTCCGGCGAGGCGCCGGCCCAGTAGCGCCAGGATTCCGGCCGCCGCCGCGGTCGCCAGAACCGAGGGCAGGCGCAGCACGAGCAGGGGGTCCATGTCGCCGCACAGACGGAACAGGGCGTGCATGAGCAGGTAGTACAGGCCGTGCACCGCGTCGGCGTGGCCCAGCGCCGTCCACAGGTCGGGCAGGGAGCGCCTCGCCATGTCGTACGTCACCACCTCGTCCCGCCACATGCTGCCGCCGCGCCGGATGCCCCACAGGCCGAGGGCGAGGGAGAGGGCGGCGGGGACGAGCGCGTGCCCCGGACGCCTGGCGGAGGGTGTGGTCCTGGACGTCGCGGACGGCAACCGAACCGGCCGTAGCAGGGGTCCTGGTGAGTGTGTGGTGGCGATGACTGACTCCGGTGCGTGGCGGGAGCGCGGGGCCCGGTGAGTGGGCGTGCACCGACGAGTTCAGGGGCCGGAGGATTGTTGGGCAGCCCCGAATCGGCGGGCCGATCAATTCGCGGGGCGGTCGCCGACGTGGCGGGACGGCTGTGAGCGAGGGGGAGACGCACATGGGGCGCCGGGAGAAGCCGCTCGATCCTGGAGCGGGGGCCGTGCAGCGGTTCGCGTTCGCGATGCGCAAGCTGCGCGACGAGGCGGGCACCCCGACCTACCGCGCCATGGCGGCCCGCGTCGGTTATTCGGCACCCACCCTCTCCGCCGCCGCGGCCGGTGAACGGCTGCCGACCCTGCCGGTGCTCCTCGCCTATGTCGCCGCGTGCGACGGTGACCCGGGGGAGTGGGAGCGACGGTGGCGGGAGGCGGCCGCCGAGTCGGCCGACGCGCGTGCGGTCGAGGACGCCGAGGAGGACGACAGCCCCTATCCGGGACTCGCCCGTTTCGAGACGGGGGACGGGGAGCACTTCCACGGCCGCGACGACCTGATCGCCGAACTCGTCGGGCTCACCGCCGTCAACAGGTTCGCGGCGGTGGTCGGGGCGAGCGGCAGCGGCAAGTCCTCACTGCTGCGGGCGGGGTTGATACCGGCGCTGCGGGATCCCTCGGCCGGGCGGAGCACGGACCTCGCCGCCATCCGCCTGCTCACCCCCGGCGCCCGTCCCCTCCGCACCCACCAGGCCCTCTTCACCCCGCACGACGGCCCCGGCGACACCCTCCTCGTCGTCGACCAGTTCGAGGAGGTCTTCACCCTCGGTGCCGACGCCGAGGAACGCACCAGGTTCCTCGGGGAGTTGCTCGCGGCCGTCGACCCGGCGTCACGGCTGCGCGTGGTGATCGCCGTACGGGCCGACTTCTACGGCCGGTGCGCCGAACACGGGCCGCTCGCCGAGGCGTTGCGGGACTCCACGCTGCTCGTCGGACCGATGCCGCCGGCGGCCCTGCGCGAGGCCGTGGTGCGCCCCGCCGCCGCTCAACGGCTTGTCGTGGAACGGGTGTTGACCGCGCGGATCGTCGCGGACGTGGCCGGTGAACCGGGCGGACTGCCGCTGATGGCCCACGCGGTGCGCGAGGTCTGGCGCCGGCGCACCGGCAAGACGCTCACCCTCGCCGCCTACGAGGCCGTCGGCGGCGTCCGCGGTGCCGTCGCGCACACCGCGGAGGCCGTGCACGCCCGGTGCGCCCCCGCCGAGGCCGCCGCGCTGCGTCGCCTGCTGCTGCGGCTGGTGAACCCCGGCGACGGCACCGAGGACACCCGACGGCCCGTGGACCGTGCGGAACTCGACGCCGACGGGACGACGGCCCGTGTCCTGGAACTACTGGTGCGCAGCCGGCTCCTGACGGTCGACGGCAGCACCGTCGACCTCGCCCACGAGGCCGTCCTCGGCGCCTGGCCACGGCTGCGAGGCTGGCTGGACGAGGACCGCGAACGGCTGCGCCTGCACCGCGCGCTCACCCAAGCCGCCCTCACCTGGGACGTGTTGGGACGCGACCCGGGCGCGCTGTACCGGGGGACGCGGCTGACGCAGGCCCGCGAGACCTTCAAGGACGCAGGATGCAGAGATGATGGCGAAGGTGATGAAGGGCGCAAAGACGATGGCGAAGGCGGGGAACTGAACCGGCTCGAGCGCGACTTCCTGGCCGCGAGCGTCGAGACGTACGAACGAGGCCGCCGTGCCACGACCCGCGCCGCCCGCCGGCTGCGCGCCCTGACCGGCGCGCTCGCCGTACTGCTGATCCTGGCCGTGGTCGCGGGCGCGGCCGCCTGGCGGCAGAGCGGGGTCAGCGCGCGGCAGCGCGACGAGGCGGAGGCCCGCAGGGCCGCGGCCCTGGTGGCGACCCTGCGCGAGGGCGACCCGCGCGCCGCGATGCGCCTGGCCCTGGCCGCCTGGCGGACCGCCGACCTGCCCGAGACCCGCGAGGCGCTGCGCACGGCCGCCGCACAGAGCGAGCGGGACGTGTTCACCGAGCCCGAGGAGGGGGACGCGCGGGCCATGGACGCACCCTCCTGGCTCAGCCGCGACGGGCGGATCCTGTCGACGGTGGTGCGCGACAAGGTCGTCCAGTGGGACGTGCCCACGCACCACCGGCTCCGGTCCGTGCGACTCCCGGGCCTGTCCGAGGGGGTGACCGACCTCAGCGAGGACGGGCGCTTCGTCGCCTACACGGCCTTCGACGGCACCGGCCTGCTGGTCGCCGGGCTCGCGGACGGCAGGACGTACCGGCTGCCGATCGGCTCCTGGCAGGACGTCGACGTGCGGTTCGCTCCGGACGGGCGCACCCTGCTCGTACGGCGCCTCGTCCACGGCGCGACCGACTCGCGGGCCACGCTGGAGGTGTGGGACGTGGCGCGGCAGCGGGTGCGGTTCCGGTACGAACGGGGCAGCGGCGACGGCGCGTTGCCCGCCCGGAGCCCCGACGGCCGCTACCTCGCCTGGTGCACGGACCAGGGCGGGCTGCTGCGCATCCTCGACACCGGCGAGCCGCATCCCGTCGCCACCACGGTGCCCGCGGCGACCGGGCGGGCCGTGTGCCGGGGCGACGAGCTCACCTTCACCGCCGACAGCCGGGCCGTGGCGAGCGTCACCACCGGCGGTGTCGTCACGTGGGACGTCCGCGCCGGACGGGAAAGGCCTCGGCTGCCCCTGGCCGGTGCCGGATACCGCGTGGAGTTCGCGGGTGACTACGCCCTGACCTGGACCCTGGGTTCCCTCGCCCTGTGGCGCCCCGGCCTGCCGGGTCCCGCGGACGACAGCGAGCGCGAGCCGCTGCTCACCTTCCCTCTCGACTCGTCGGCGGTGGGCGACCTGCGACTGGACCTCGACGCGGGCGTGCTGCGCTACCGGGAACAGGGCCGGACCAGTTCGGTGCACACCCTCTCGCTGCAGGCACTGACCGGCACCGCCTGGCGGGACCGGGCGGCGGGGACCGCCGCCTTCGACAGCCGGGGCCGGCCGGTGCGGGCGACGAAGGCCCCGGTGGTCGACCGGCGGAACACCGTCACCGCGGACCCGACCGGCCGCACCGCGCTCACCTCGGAGGGCACGCTCGTCAGTGTCTCGACGGGCAAGCGGCTGAAGGGAGTCAGGGGAGTGGAGGGCGAGGACTACCTCAGCGAAGGAGCCTTCAGTCCCGACGGCCGGTACCTCGCCGCGGCGGACGTCCGCGGCCGTCTCACCTTGTGGGACGCGCACAGCTGGCGCAGGCTGGCCGTCCTGAGGAGCGGTGGCTCCAACCGTCACGATCCGGCGCTCGGCTTCTCCGCCGACGGCGCCCTGGTCGCCGCGAGCGCCCCCGACGGAGTGGTGAACGTCTGGGAGACGGCCACGCCCGCTCTGCCCGCCGCCTCCCTGCCCGCGGGGGACTCCCCGGTGCTCGCCCTCGGATTCACCCCGGACGGTGGCGAGTTGCACATCGCCACTCCCCATCTGGCCGACCGGGCCCTCCCGTCGGCCCCGGAGCGGGCCGCGCGGAGTGTGTGCGCCCGGGTGTCGACAGGCCTCACCGAGGCGGAGTGGCGGCGGTACTTCCCGTCGGCCGACTACCGCCGAACCTGCGGCTCTTGACTTCGAGAACGCTTCAACTGATGTACTCCCTTCCATCCACGAGTTCGCAGGGGAAAACAGGGGGAAACCATGTCCGACGCTTCACCGGTCGCGCTCATCACCGGCGGCGGCAGCGGTATCGGCGCCGCGGTCGCACGGCAACTGCTCGACGCGGGACACCGGGTGGCCGTCACCGGGCGGGGCGAACCGCGCCTGCGCGCCTTCGCCGACGAACTCGGCAACCCGGACGGCCTGTTGACGTTCGTCGGCAACGCCGCGGAGTACGGCGACATCAGCGCCGCGGTCGACGGCACGCTCAAGGAGTTCGGCCGACTGGACACGGTCGTCGCCAACGCGGGGTTCGCCACCCATGACACCGTCGCCGGGGGCGACCCCGCCGGCTGGACCGAGATGGTGCTGACCAACGTGCTCGGCCCCGCCCTCCTCATCCGCGCCTCCATCGACGCGCTCAAGGAGACCCGCGGTCGGATCGTGCTGATCGGCAGCGTCGCCGGGTTCATCCACGGGCCCGGCAACATCTACGGGGCGACGAAGTGGGCGGTGACCGGGCTCGCCGAGAACGCCCGCCGTGAGGTCACCGAGTTCGGCGTCGGCGTCACCCTGGTGGCCCCGGGCCGGGTGGAGACGCCGTTCTGGGACGGCTACGGCAGCCTCCCGCCCGGCCACCTGCTCACCGCCGACCAGATCGCCGACTCGGTGGTGTGGGCCGTACGGCAGCCGGAGGGCGTCGACATCAACACCGTCGTCGTACGGCCGATCGGACAGCCCGTCTGACGCGCGGAGCGGACCGGCGGAGGCCCGGACACACGACGGCCGGCGGTGGGGCCCCTACGACAGGGACCGCACCGCCGGCCGAACCGCTGCGCCGTCAGGCGGCGTTGAACGTCGACGGGTCCGGGCCGAGGCGCCGGTCCTCGTTGAGCGCGCTGATCGCCGCCAGGTCCTCGGTGTCCAGACTGAAGTCGAAGACCTCGATGTTCTCCTTGATCCGGGACGGGGTCACGGACTTCGGGATCACGATGTTGCCGAGCTGGAGGTGCCAGCGCAGCACGACCTGGGCCGGAGTGCGGTCGTGCTTCTGGGCGATGGCCACGATGGCCGGGACCTCCAGGAGACCCTTGCCGGAGCCGAGCGGCGACCACGCCTCGGTGGCGATGCCCTGCTCCGCGTGGTACTCACGGGCCGCGTGCTGCTGAAGGTGCGGGTGCAGCTCGATCTGGTCGACGGCCGGGATGACGGACGTCTCGGCGATCAGCCGCTCCAGGTGGTCGGGTTCGAAGTTGGAGACGCCGATGGCCCGGATCCGGCCGTCGGCGTGCAGCTTCTCGAACGCCTTGTAGCTGTCGACGTACAGGTCGCGGGAGGGCGTGGGCCAGTGGATCAGGTACAGGTCCACGTAGTCCAGGCCGAGCTTCTCCAGCGAGGTGTCGAACGCGCGCAGGGTCGAGTCGTAGCCCTGGTCGCCGTTCCAGAGCTTGGTGGTGACGAAGATGTCCTCGCGGGCCACTCCGGAAGCGGCGATGGCCTTTCCGGTGCCCACTTCATTGCCGTAGATCGCCGCTGTGTCGATGCTGCGGTACCCGGCCTCGAGCGCCGTGGCGACCGCGCGCTCGGCCTCGTCGTCCGGCACCTGCCAGACTCCGAAACCCAGCTTGGGCATCTCGACGCCGTTGTTGAGGATGATCGGGGGGACCTTGCTGCTCACGAGCTCTTGATCCTTACGGTTGTCGTCAGATGGCACTCCCATCGTCAACGATCACGAGCCGTGATGCATTCCTGACCGGAGAATCCGTCCGAACTGACCCGCGAGTCAGTGGGCGATGGCGAGGCGATGGCGGGGCGATGGCTGAAATTGGCCGGAAATGCATCCGATCTCTTCGGTACAGACCATTGACCACCGACGGCCCTGCCGCGACTCTGGATCGCGCCAACGGGCGGAATCCTGAACTCAGTTCACACATGTGAATCAGCTCTGGCTTTCATCCGATGTTTCCCGTGTCTCCTGGCTCACGGAGAGGGAGGAACATGAGACGCCGTCGTCTCCGCACGGCTCTGACGACCCTTGCGCTCGCCGCCGCCACCCTGGTCACCCTGCCGGCCGCCGCACCCCCGCCCACCAGCTCCCCGAACGGCCCGTCCCCGGACCGGGACTGGTCCGTGGCCATGGTCGAGTCGACCATGGCCCGCTACACACCGAGCAGCATCGGTGGCTGGTCCTACCCGGTCGGCCTCTACCTCTACGGCCAGTACCTCGCGTACGAGCGCACCCATGACACCCGCTACCTGACCTACATCAAGGACTACGTCGACCGCTTCGTGAAGAGCGACGGCTCGATCGGCCAGTCCTTCAACAGCCTGGACAGCATGCAGGCCGGCCGGCTCCTGGTGATCCTGCACCACGAGACGGGCCAGGACCGCTACCGCAAGGCGGCGAAGAAGATCGTCGACCGCCTGGCCACCTATCCCCGTACGGGCGACGGTGGCTTCTGGCACGCCGACACCGCGAGCCGCGCCCACCAGCTCTGGGCGGACGGCGTCTACATGGTGAACCCGTTCCTCGTCGAGTACGGAGAGGAGTTCGGCGACAGCTCGTACACCGACGACGAGGCCGCGAAACAGCTCGCCGTCTACGGAAGCCATCTCCAGGTCGCGAACGGACTGCTCGAGCACGCCTACGACGAGTCGAAGAGCGCCGGCTGGGCCGACCCGGGCACCGGGCTCGCCCCCGAGCACTGGTGCCGTGCGGTCGGCTGGTACTCCATGGCGATCGTCGGCGTGCTGGACGGCATTCCGCAGCACCACCCGCGCCGGGCCCAACTGCTCGGCGTCTTCCGCAAGCTGGCGGCCGGCCTGGAGAAGTACCAGGACCCGGCGACCGGCCGCTGGTTCCAGGTGATCGACAAGGGCGCCCGCGGCGACAACTGGACCGAGACGTCCTGCTCCAGCATGTTCACCTACGCCCTCTCGCGCGGCGCCCAACAGGGATATCTGGACGGGCATTTCAAGGCCGTCGCACACCGCGGCTACCAGGGCGTGCTCGCCAAGCTCTCGGTGGGTTCCGACGGGCGCACGAACCTCGCCGACATCTCCATCGGTACAAACGTGGGCGACTACGCGTACTACATCGCTCGCGACCGGGCCACCAACGACTTCCACGGCCTGGGCGCCTTCCTGATCATGAACGAACAACTGCGAGGTGATTAGTGTCATGAACACATCCAGAAGGTCGTTGCTGGGCGCCGCGCTCGGCGGTGCCACGGCGGCCGCGGTCGGTCTGCCGACGGCGACCACCGCCCACGCCGCCTCCTGGCAGCAGAAGTGGGCCCCCTCCGCGAGCAGTGACGGCCTCGGCGCCTTCGAGACGATCGAGGACGACCGCGCCGACTCGCACTCCGCCGGACAGCCGCACATCTACGCCACCGGCAACAACTGGCGCTTCGACATGCACACCGTCGACCGCGACACCTCGACCGACCGCCAGCGCCAGGAGGTCACAGGGCTGCGCAACGGCAGTGGAAGCAACTATCTGAAGTGGACGAAGGGCCAGACCTGGCGGGTCACCTACTCGATGTACATCCCGAGCTCCCTGAAGGCGACCACCACCTTCACCCACATCATGCAGATGAAGCAGCCCGGCAGCGGCACCTCGCCGATCGTCGTGCAGTCCCTGCGCCGGGTGAACGGCAAGCAGACCATCGAGCTGAAACTCGCCATCGACGACATCCTCGTCGGCCGCACCGACCTGGACCCGCTGCACGACAAGTGGACCGACGTCGACTTCCAGATCAAGGTCGGCGACGGCTCGGCGGGTTCGGTCCGCTGGATCCTCAAGTCCGGCGGCTCGACCGTCATCGACGCGTCGAAGACCGGCGTCGACACCTTCCTGGCCGACCGGGTCCGCCCGAAGTGGGGCATCTACCGCTCCCTCGGCGACACCTCCGGCTCCCTCCAGAACACCTACCTGCTGCTCAGCAACCTCCGCGGCTACCAACTGGTCTGAGGAGCCGTCATCTTGAGACCCCCCACTGTCCCACGCTCCCGAGCGGCGGCGATCGTCCTCTTCGTCGTCGCCGTCGTCCTCGGACTCAGCCACCCGGCGGCCCCGGCCACCCCGCAGGAGCCACCCCGAGCCGCCCCCGTCTTCGACGTACGCGACTACGGCGCCAAGGGAGACGGCTCCGCCAACGACAGCCCGGCCATCGACAAGGCGATCACGGCGGCCAACGCGGCCGGAGGCGGCACCGTCCGCTTCCCCTCCGGCAGCTACAAGTCCAAGAACACCCTCCACATGAAGAGCCATGTGACGCTCCGGCTCGACAAGGGAGCCACCCTCCAGGGCTCCAGCGCCGACACCTACGACAAGGCCGAGTCCAATCCCTACGACGACTATCAGGACTACGGCCACAGCCACTTCCGTGACGCGATGATCTACGGCGACAAGCTGACCGACATCGGCTTCGTCGGCCAGGGAGTCATCGACGGCATGAGCAACCTGATCACCGGCAACCCGAAGTCCGGCGAGGCCGACAAGATCATCTCCCTGACCCGGTGCGACGGACTCACGATCGGCGACGGCCTCACCCTCCGCCGCGGCGGCCACTTCGCGGCGCTCATCAACGGCTGCAGGAACGTCACGTCGGACCACCTGACCATCGACACCGCGAGCGACCGCGACGGCTGGAACATCATCTCCACGACGAACGTCACGGTGACGAACGCGAACATCAGGGCCAACGACGACGCCCTGGTCTTCAAGAGCGACTACGCCCTAGGCGCGAAGCTCCCCAACGGCCACGTCCGCGTCAACGACAGCTTCCTGTCCGCCCGTTGCTGCAACGCCCTCATGTTCGGCTCGGAGACCTGTGGCGACTTCTCGGACTACCGGTTCGAGAACATCCGTATCGACGGCGCCGACAAGTCCGGCCTCGGCATGGTCTCGATGGACGGCTCGAAGATCTCCGACGTCCACTACCGCGACATCACGATGACGAACGTCCACTCGCCGATCATGCAGAAGATCGGCACCCGAAAGCGGTGCGGCAACAGCCCCGGTGTCGGATCGATCAGCGACATCACCTACGACAACATCACGGCGACCGGCAACAGCCCCTCCTTCAGCCCGACCCTGTGGGGCGAGTCCGGTCATCGCATCAACGGGGTGTCGTTCACCAACGTCGACATCACGGTCCCCGGCGGCAACGGCACCGTGTCCACGGGCGTGCCGAGCAATGACCCGAACGACTACAACCCCAAGACCATCGGCACCCGGCCCGCCTACGGCTGGTACCTGCACAACGCCGACAACGTCCAGTTCACCGACAGCTCGGTGAAGTTCGCCTCGAACGACGGCCGGCCCGCGTTCATCGCCAACGCGGCCGACGGCGTCCGGCTCACCCGGTTCACCGCCCAGAAGGGCAGCAACTCCCCGTTCGACGTGGGCTTACAGGACGTCACCGGCGGCTGCCTGACGGACAGCCACAACACGTCCGGAGGCGCCCTGCGGGTCTCGGGAAGCCAGGACTGCGGTACGGCGGTCAAGCCCCTCGACCTGGACAACCCCCGCCAGGACTTCCTCCGCGCCTCCGTCGGCGGCCTCTTCCTGCACTGGGGCCTGCGCACCGCGCCCGCCCACAACGACTGCACCGCCTGGGAGAACGACGTCACGAACGGCGGCTGGAACGCCGACTACTGGGTGAAGGAGGCCCAGAAACTGCACACGCAGTACCTCGTCCTCGCCTCGTTCCACAGCCGCCTCGGCTACGCCCGCGCCTGGCCGTCGAAGATCCCCGGCTCCTGCTCCACCCAGCGCGACTTCCTGGGTGAACTGGTCACCGCCGCGAAGGCCAAGGGACTGAAGGTCATCCTCTACATGACCAACGACCCCCAGTGGCACGACGAGGGCGGCCACGAGTGGCTCGACTCGGCCGCCTACTCCGCCTACAAGGGCAAGAACGTCGACCTGACCACCAACGACGGCTTCGGACAGTTCAGTTACGACAACTTCTTCGAGGTCATGAACCGCTATCCCGACCTCGGCGGCTTCTGGATCGACAACGACAACGCCTACTGGGAGAGCCACGACCTCTACCGGCAGATCTACGAGAAGCGCCCGAACTACACGCTCAGCAACAACAACGAAGACACGCCGATCATGGACATGATCAGCAATGAGCAGAAGACGGGGATGACGCCGGCGTACGACTACCCGCAGGCGGTCTACACGGCCCAACCCCGCCTCACCGAAGCCGACTTCAAGCTGCCCTCCACCGGCGCCTGGTGGTACGGCGGCACCGACCCGTCGGTCGACAAGATGCTCACCCTCGGCCGCCTCGTCACCAACACCGGCTCGTCCGTGAAGGCGCTGATGGCCGAGACCGCCCAGGTCAACGGCAAGTTCCCGTCGAAGCAGGCCGACTTCAACAACTTCGCGAACTCCTACCTCGGCCCCATCTGGGAGTCCCTGCACGGCACCGAGGGCGGTGGCTATATGTACGGCGGCCTCAAACCCGGCTTCTGGAACGACGGCGCCCACGGCGTGACCACGATCAGCAAGACCGACCCCGACCGCCAGTACATCCACGTCCTGACCCCGCCCAGCACCAGCACCCTGCGCATCCGCGACAACGGCTACCGCATCGCGTCGGTCACCAACCTCCGTACCGGAGCGGCCGTTTCGTGGTCGCAGTCGGGCGGCGTGCTCACCCTCAACGGCCTCGGGAACTGGGACCCGTACGACACGGTGTTCAAGGTCACCACGGCCGGCCGCCAGGGCATCCTCACCGGCGTCAAGGTGAGCGCGAGCGCCTCGGCGAGCGGTCACGCGGGCCCGGCCGCCGGTGACGGTGACTACCGCACCTACTGGGACAACGACAAAACCCTCCCGGTGAGCCTCACCTTCGACCTCGGCAGCTCGAAGAAGGTCCAGTACCTCGGGCTCAACCAGCGCGAGGACTCCGTCGCCTACGCCCGCTCGGACACCGAGCAGTCGGCGCGGATCAAGGACTACAAGGTGTACCTGAGCGCCGACGGCTCCACCTGGGGCAGCCCGGTGAAGACCGGCCAACTGCCAAGCCGCCGCGGCATCCAGGGCATCGATCTGACCGCGGCCAACGCACGCTACGTCCGCCTCGAGGTCGATTCCACCTGGGCCGCCTCCACCGACACGACCCGCTACCAGCGCCTGCGGATCGACGAGGCATGGATCGCGACCTCGTACGCGACTCCCGCGAAGAGGGGACAGTCATGACAGGCATCACCCGTGTCAGATCACTGATCGTGGCCCTGGTCGGGCTGCTGATCGCCTCGGCCGTACCGCTGCTGGCCGCCGCCCATCCAGCGGCCGCGTCCGACAACGGCCAGTCCGTCCGGCCCGCGATGGGCTGGAGCAGCTGGAGCTTCGTCCGCCGCTCGCCGACCGAGGCGAAGCTCAAGGCCCAGGCCGACGCGCTCGTGTCGAGCGGCCTCAAGAACCACGGCTTCGTCTACATCAACCTCGACGACTTCTGGCAGAAGTGCGACGACAACGGCTTCGTCGTCGACTCCTACGGCCGCTGGGCCGTCGACACCGCCAAGTTCCCGTCCGGCATCAAGGCGCTGGCCGACTACATCCACTCCAAGGGCCTGAAGTTCGGCTTCTACGTGACGCCCGGCATCGCCAAGAACGCCGTCACCAAGAACACGCCGATCGAGGGGACCTCGTACCACGCGAAAGACATCGCGGACACCTCGAAGACGGAGAAGAACTACAACTGCAAGAACATGTATTACATCGACTACGGGAAGCCTGGTGCGCAGGAGTTCGTGAACTCGTGGGCGCGGCAGTTCGCCTCCTGGGGAGTCGACTACCTGAAGATCGACGGGGTGGGCAGCCAGGACGTCCCCGACGTCCAGGCCTGGGACAAGGCGCTGCGCGCCACTGGACGGCCCATCAACTTCGCGCTGTCCAACAACCTTCCGATCGCGGACGCCACCACCTGGAAGAGACTGGCGAACAGTTGGCGCACCCAGGGCGACGTGGAGTGCTACTGCGGCCCCGGCTCCAACGGCAGCGGCTATCCGCTCACCGACTGGTCGCACATCTCCTCCCGCTTCAACTCGGCGGCCTCCTGGCAGCCGCACGCGGGCCCTGGCGGCTGGAACGACCTCGACTCCCTGGAGATCGGCAACGGCGACCGGGTGGGCCTCACCGCCGACCAGCGCCGCTCCCACTTCACCCTCTGGGCGATGGCCGCCTCGCCGCTGCTGCTCGGCACCGACCTGACCGACCTCGACCCGGTCGACAAGGCGATGCTGACCAACGACCGCCTCATCGGGGTCAACCAGGACGGCGTCGCCGCCAAGCGGATCGTGAACAGCGGGGTGAAGCAGGTCTGGAGCAAGAAGGAGAGCGACGGCCAGTACGTGGTCGCCCTGTTCAACACCGGTACGTCCGGCAACGCGACGGTCGCCGTGGACTGGTCCCAGGTCGGCTTCACCGGCTCCGGAGACGTCACCGACCTGTGGTCCGGCTCCCACAAGGGCGTGATCGCCGACTCCTACAGCGCGACCCTGCGGCCCGGCGAGACCCGGCTGATCCGCGTGAAGCCCGTCAACTCCCTGAAGAGCGCGGCCGCTTCGCCGGGCATGGCCGTCGCCCCGTACGAGTACCTCGGCTGGGGCAACCCGCAGAACCCCACCTCGGTGATGTCGGCGACCGGCGTCAAGTGGTTCACGCTCGCGTTCATCCTCTCCGACGGCGGCTGCAACCCGAAGTGGGACGGCTCCCGCCCGCTGACCGGCGGCACCGACCAGTCGAGGATCGACGCGATCAGATCCGCCGGCGGTGACGTCATGGTCTCCGTCGGCGGCTGGAGCGGGAACAAGCTCGGCGAGAAGTGCTCCAGCGCCTCGGCGCTCGCCGGCGCCTACCAGAAGGTGATCAACGCCTACAAGCTGAAGGCCCTCGACATCGACATCGAGAACACCGAGTGGTCGAACGCCACCGTGCGGCAGCGCGTGGTCGACGCCCTGAAGACGGTGAAGGCGAACAACCCCGGCCTGAAGACCATCATCACCTTCGGCACCACCACCAGCGGCCCCGACTCCACCGGCGTCGACATGATCAAGCGGGCCGCGAACTCCGGTCTGGCCAACGACGTCTGGTGCATCATGCCGTTCGACTTCGGCGGCGGCACCACGAACATGGGCACCCTCACCACGCAGGCCATGGAGGGCCTCAAGGCACGGGTCAAGTCGGCGTACGGATACAGCGACGCCACCGCGTACGCCCACATCGGGCTGTCGTCGATGAACGGCACGACGGACGACTCCGGTGAGCGCGTCCGCGTCGCCGACTTCAAGACCATGCTCGCCTACGCCCAGCAGCACCACATCGGGCGCCTCACCTACTGGTCCGTCAACCGCGACCGCCCCTGCGGCTCGGGCACCGACGGCGACTCCTGCAGCGGTGTGACGCAGCAGCCGTACGACTACCTCAAGGTCTTCACCCAGTACACGGGCTGAAGGGAACATCCGTGAAAATCAAGAGAGTTCTGCCCTACGGCCTCGCCGCGGCCCTCGCGCTGCCCCTCGCCGGCCTGAGCCAGGCCACCGCGCTCGCGGCCACCGACTACCAGGCGGAGGACGCGACCGTCGTGCAGGGCACGGTGGCCACCAACCACACCGGCTACACGGGCACCGGCTTCGTCGACTACACCAACGTCAAGGGCTCTTATGTGGAGTTCACCGTCAGTGCCGCCTCCGCGGGCTCCACGGCCGTCACCTTCCGCTACGCCAACGGGACCGCGACCGACCGGCCCATGGACATCTCCGTGAACGGCACGGTCGTGGCGTCGGCCGTCTCCTTCCCGGCCACCGCCGACTGGAACACCTGGGCCACCAGGACCGTCGACGTCCCGCTCACCGCCGGCTCCGGCAAGATCCGCGCGACCGCCACCACCGCCGCCGGAGGCCCCAACCTCGACCGCATCGGCGTCGGCGCGGCCACCGACACGCAGGCCCCGAGCCGTCCCGGGCAGCCCAGTTGCTCCGACATCGGTGAGGACGGGCTCACCCTGGCCTGGGGCGCCTCCACCGACAACGTGGGCGTGACGGCGTACGACCTCTACGAGCACGGCAACAAGATCGGTGAGGCGCCCGGCGGTTCGACCAGCAAGGCGCTCACCGGCCTCAACCCGGGCACCACCTACAACCTCACCGTCATCGCCCGTGACGCGGCCGGCAACACGTCCCCGGCGAGCCCCGTCGTCGACTGCACCACCAAGGCCGGCTCCGACACCACCCCGCCGACGGGACCCGGCACCCTGTCCGCGGCGGACGTCACGGCGAACAGCGCCGTACTGAGCTGGGGCGCCTCCACCGACAACCGGGCGGTCGTCGGCTACGACGTGCGCAGTGACACCACCGTCTACACGTCCGTCACCGCCGGCACCTCGACCACGCTGACCGGGCTCGCCTGCAACAGCCCGTACAGCCTGAACGTCGTAGCCCGGGACGCGGCCGGCAACGTCAGCCCGCCGAGCAACACGGTCACCTTCACCACCAAGGCCTGTGCCACCGACGGCGGCGTCCCCTCCTCCGTCGCCGGCCTCTCCTCCGGCTGGACCATCCCCTGGGGCGTCTTCTGGCTGCCCGACGGCAAGAGTGCGCTGGTCACCGAGCGGGACGACTTCCGGGTCTGGAAGGTCACCAAGGACGGCACGAAGACGCAGGTCGGCACCGTCCCGAACGCCGTCACCACCAACGGCGAGGGCGGACTGCTCGGCGTCGCCGTCGACCCGAAGTGGGACACCAACCACTACGTCTACTTCATGCACACCGCCTCCGAGGGCAACCGCGTGGTCCGCATGACGTACGACGGCACCAAGCTCAGCGACTACAAGGTCCTGCTCCAGGGCATCAAGAAGAACCGCTACCACAACGGCGGACGCCTCGTCTTCGGCCCCGACGGCTACCTGTACGTCTCCACCGGCGAGGCCCAGACACCCGACCTGGCGCAGGACAAGGACTCCCTCAACGGCAAGATCCTGCGCATGACGACGGACGGGAAACCGGCCCCCGGCAACCCCTTCGGGAACTACGTGTACTCCCTCGGCCACCGCAACCCGCAGGGCCTCGCCTTCGACCGCAACGGCCGCCTGTGGGAAGCGGAGTTCGGCAACAGCTCCAAGGACGAACTGAACCTGATCAAGCCCGGCGCCAACTACGGCTGGCCGGTCTGCGAGGGCACCTGCTCCACCGCGGGGATGACCAACCCGAAGGCCACCTGGAACGTCTCCGAGGCCTCGCCGAGCGGCATCGCGATCGTGCGCAACGTCGTCTACATGGCCTCCCTGCGCGGCGAGCGGCTGTGGCGGATCCCGATCAACGGCGACAACGAGAGCGTCGGCACGCCGACCGCGTACTACGTGGGCACCTACGGCCGGCTGCGCACGGTCACCAAGGTGCCGGGCGCCGACCAGCTGTGGCTGTCGACCACCAACTGCGACAACAACGGAGGAGCGGCGGACGGATCGGACAAGATCTTTCGCGTGACGATCAGCTGACAGGCCGTCAGGCCGGTGACAGGGCCGTCAGGCCCGGTACAGCGCCTCGACCTCGTCCGCGTACGCCGTCTCGATCGCCTTGCGCTTGAGCTTCAGGGACGGGGTCAGCAGCCCGTGCTCCTCGGTGAAGGGCTGGGCGAGGATACGGAAGGTACGGATCGACTCGGCCTGCGAGACCAGGGTGTTGGCGGCGACCACGGCCCGCCGCACCTCGGTCTCCAGGTCGGCGTCCCGCACCAGCTGGGCCGCGGACATCCGCGGCTTGTCGCGCATCCCCAGCCAGTGTTCAACGGCCTCCTGGTCGAGGGTGACCAGGGCGGCGATGTAGGGGCGGTCGTTGCCCACGACGATGCACTGGGAGACAAGCGGATGGTCGCGCACCCGCTCCTCCAGTACTCCGGGGGAGACGCTCTTGCCGCCGGAGGTGACGAGGATCTCCTTCTTGCGGCCGGTGATGGTGAGATAGCCGTCCTCGTCGAGGGAACCGAGGTCCCCGGTGGCGAGCCAGCCGTCGTGCAGGGTCTCGTCGGTGGCCTTGTCGTTGTTGAGATAGCCCTGGAAGACGTTGGCGCCGTACAGCCAGATCTCGCCGTCGTCCGCGATGTGCACGGTCATGCCGGGGATGGGCTGGCCGACCGTGCCGTAGCGGGTGCGCTCGGGCGGGTTGGCGGTCGCCGCAGCCGTCGTCTCGGTGAGGCCGTACCCCTCGTAGATGTGCACGCCCGCGCCGGCGAAGAACAGTCCCAGCTTGCGGTCCATGGCCGAACCGCCGGTCATGGCCTGCTTGATGCGGCCGCCCATGGCCGCCCGCATCTTGGAGTAGACGAGCTTGTCGAAGAGCTGGTGCTGCATCCGCAGCCCCGCCGACGGACCGGGCCCGATGCCCCAGGCCTTGGCCTCCATGGCGTCCGCGTACTTCACCGCGACGTCGACGGCCTTCTCGAACGGACCGGCCTTGCCCTCCTTCTCGGCCTTGCGACGGGAGGCGTTGAAGACCTTCTCGAAGATGTACGGCACCCCGAGGAAGAACGTCGGCTTGAACGCGGCGAGGTCGGGCAGCAGGGCGGCCGCGTTCATCTGCGGCTGGTGGCCGAAGCGGACCCGGCCACGGACCGCGGCCACCTGCACCATCCGCCCGAAGACGTGCGCGAGCGGCAGGAACAGCAGGGTCGCCGCCTCGTCGCCCTTCTTGGAGTGGAACACCGGCTCCCAGCGCTCGATGACGGTGTCCGCCTCGTACATGAAGTTGCCGTGGCTGATCACGCAGCCCTTGGGCCGGCCGGTGGTGCCCGAGGTGTAGATGATCGTCGCGACGGAGTCGGGGGTCACGGCCTGCCGGTGGCGGTGCACCACGTCGTCCTCGATGGCCGCGCCCGCGTCGTACAGCTCCTGCACCGCGCCCGAGTCCAGCTGCCACAGCCGGTGCAGCTGCGGCAGCCGGTCGATGACGGTGGCGATCGTCATGGCGTGGTCCTCGTGCTCCACGATCGCGGCCGTGCACTCGGAGTCGTACAGCGCCCAGAAGCACTGCTCGGCGGAGGAGGTCGGGTAGACCGGCACCACCTGCGCGCCGATCGTCCACAGCGCGAAGTCGAACAGGGTCCACTCGTAGCGGGTGCGGGACATGATCGCGACCCGGTCGCCGAAGCGGATGCCCTGGGCAAGCAGTCCCTTGGCGAGGGCCATGACCTCGTCGCGGAACTCCGCGGACGTCACGTCCCGCCACTGTCCGTTCTCGTCCTTGCGGCCGAGGGCGATGTGGAGCGGGTCGTTCTGGGCATGCTCGAAGACGACGTCGGCCAGTCCGCCCACCGGGGGTGCCAACGCCAACGGAGGGTTGGTGAACTCGCGCAAACCCCGCTCCCCGCTCTCCCTGGCGCTCAGTGACGCTCCGCACAGCGCCGTGAAAGCTACCCCACCCAGACATCCGGCGGGAGAGGGGTCGAAGCCGAGCGGTGCTCACGTATGGCCTGGTCAGTACCGGAAAATACGCTCACATGGGGAAGGGTCGGACAGAAAACTGACGGTTGAGTAAGGTTCTGGGCCGTAATCTCCACCGAATCTGTACGAGCCCAGTACGGCTCGCGGCCTTGGTGAAACGGTTACCCACGGGACGCCGTCTCCTCTCCTCCCAGCGCCGCCGACCCGGAATTCGTCACTTCGCTCGGGGGTGTCGATCCGCCCGTCACTGCCGGTGCAGCCGATCCCCGCCCGCCAGAATCGCGGCGGCAAGCGCGTCCGCCGCCCCCTGAGCGGCCGTACGCCGGCGACCGTGCACCAGGACGAAGTCCACCCGCCCGAGCTCGGGCAGTCCGAAGCGTTCCGGCATCCGCACCAGCCCCGGCGGGATCAGCCCCCGGGAGTGCGCCATCACTCCCAGCCCGGCCCGCGCCGCCGCGATCAGCCCGTTCAGGCTCCCGCTGGTGCACACGATCCGCCACTCGCGTCCCTGCCGCTCCAGCGCCTCCAGAGCCAGTGTCCGGGTGATCCCCGGCGGCGGGTACACGATCAGCGGCACCGGCCGCTCCGTGTCCAGGCGCAGCCGTTCCGCCCCGATCCACACCAGCCGGTCGTGCCACACCAGCTCACCCCGGGGATCCTCCGGCCGCCGCTTGGCGAGCACGAGGTCCAGCTTCCCGGCGGCCAGCTGCTCGTGCAGGGTGCCCGACAGTTCGACCGTCAGCTCCAGATCCACCTCGGGATGGTCGTACCGGAAGCCCTCGAGGATCTCCGGCAGCCGCGTCAGCACGAAGTCCTCCGACGCCCCGAACCGCAGTCGCCCCCGCAGCCGGGTGCCGGTGAAGAACGCCGTGGCCTGGTCGTGCACCTCCAGGATCCGGCGCGCGAACCCCAGCATCGCCTCGCCGTCCTCCGTCAGCTCCACGGAGTGGGTGTCCCGCGTGAACAGCTGCCGCCCGGCGGCGTCCTCGAGCCGCCGTACGTGCTGGCTCACGGTCGACTGGCGCAGCCCCAGCCGCCGGGCGGCCTGCGTGAAGCTCAGGGTCTGCGCCACCGCCAGGAACGTTCGCAGCTGCGACGGGTCGTACATGGCGCCAGGTTATCGCGAAACGTGATGACAGTCAGAGTGGTATGCCGGATTCCCGATCAAGGGGTGAAAGAGGACGATGGAAGGGGACCTTCCGTCGTGAGGGAGGTACCCGTCCTGACCCCGTGTCGTCGTCCAACGCGAGTAAGTGGAGCACCGTGAAGCGCCTGAAGTGGCCGGCCTGGATGCCGGTCGACCCGTACATCCTGCTGCTGCTCGGCACGGTGGGCCTCGCGGCCCTCGTACCGGCACACGGGACCTCCGCGGACGTGGCCTCCGGAGCCTCCACGGCGGCGATCGCCTTCCTCTTCTTCCTGTACGGCGCCCGCCTGTCCACCCGTGAGGCCCTCGACGGCCTCAAGCACTGGCGGCTGCACGTCACGGTCCTCGCCTGTACGTTCGTGATCTTCCCGCTGCTTGGCCTGGCCGCCCGCGGACTCGTCCCGGTCTTCCTGACCGACCCGCTCTACCAGGGCCTGCTCTTCCTCACCCTGGTCCCCTCCACCATCCAGTCCTCGATCGCCTTCACCTCGATCGCCCGGGGCAACGTGCCCGCCGCGATCTGCGCCGGCTCGTTCTCCTCGCTGGTGGGCATTGTCATCACGCCGCTCCTCGCGGCCGCCCTGCTCGGCAGCAGCGGCGGGTTCTCCGCCGACTCGCTCCTGGAGATCGTGCTCCAGCTGCTCGTCCCGTTCCTGGCGGGCCAGGTGACGCGCCGCTGGATCGGCGGCTTCATCACCCGCCACAAGAAGGTCCTCGGCCTCGTCGACCGCGGGTCGATCCTGCTGGTCGTCTACACCGCGTTCAGCGAGGGCATGGTCCAGGGCATCTGGCACCAGGTGAGCCCGCTCAGGCTCGGCGGGCTGCTGATCGTCGAGGGCGTCCTGCTCGCCCTGATGCTCACCCTGACCTGGTACGGCGCCAAGGGCCTCCGCTTCGGCCGCGAGGACCGCATCGCCATCCAGTTCGCGGGCTCCAAGAAGTCCCTCGCCTCCGGACTCCCCATGGCCAGCGTCCTGTTCGGCGCGCACGCCTCCCTCGCCGTGCTGCCGCTGATGCTCTTCCACCAGATGCAGCTGATGGTCTGCGCGGTGATCGCCAAGCGCCGCTCGCACGACCCCGTGCCGGAGGAGACCGCGGAGCTCAGCGCGCCGGAGTCAGCCGCAGCGTCACGAACCTCGGTCGGTACAGCGACACGTTCCGGTTGAGCTGCGCCGAAGCGGCCGCCGTCTCCAGCCAGTTGACGTCGTAGCTGAGCACCAGCCGGCCCCCGCCGCTGAGTTCGAGGTGCGTCTGCGGGTTGTAGGCGGCGACCTGGCCCGAGGGCAGGGGCGGGGTGAAGTCCTTCTCCGGACCGTGCCACGGTCCGGTGGGGGAGCAGGCCCAGTACGAGGTCACGGCAGCCAGCCCCTTCGTCCCCGCCGCCATGGTGAACAGCACGTACGTCCCGTCCTGCCGTACGACGGAGAAGGCGCTGCCCACCCCGGTGCGCCGTCCGTCCCCGAGCACCGGGCGCGGGCGGGCCCCGGTCGTCCAGTCCGAGCCGTCCCAGTACTCCCAGGCGCCGGGCTCCGCGAGCCCGCCAACCGGCACCCGGGCCACATACGCCGACGACGCGGAACGGGACGCGGCCTGGCCGTCGTCGCCGCCGAAGACGTACGTCCACTCGCCGTCCTCGACCAGCGTCGTGCCGAACAGCACCCGCCGGGACGGGTCCTCGACCCGCTGCTCGTCGCGGACCTTCGTGATCGACTCGACGCGCAGGTCGGGCAGCGAGAGCGTGGCGACCTCGGTGGCGGTCGGGACGCCGTAGACCCAGGGGTACTGGCCCGCCGTCCGCACCCACAGCAGGACCCTGACGACCTGGTCGTCCGAGCCGGGGGAGCGGGGTTCGACGCGGGCCGCGACCGGCCAGCGCCACTGGTTCGGGCCGGGGTCCGGGAACAGGGGCGCGGGGAGGGTGGTCTCCAGGCGGCCGTCGCGCATCAGCACCGCCGAGTTGCGCACCAGGGGAGCGGTGGTGTCGCGCCAGGCGTGCGGCTCGCCGAACGGGTTGGGCGGGCCGTACACCCGGCCGAGGTAGGTGTCGGAGAACAGCCACAGCAGCCGTCCGTCGGGCAGCCGCACCGAGTGGGTGCCGTCACCGCCGGTCCAGTCGTCGCCGCGGCCGGCGTCGTCGCCGTAGCGGGCGAACTCGGCGGTGAGCCGGTCGTCCGCCGACCAGGAGCCGACGGTGCGCGGTGTGCAGTCGCCGCCGTCCCGCCCGTCGCCGTCCGGAAGAGCGGTGATCAGCACGGCTCCGAGCACCAGCGCCAGCAACAGACCGACGCCGGTGCCCGTTCGCTGTCGTGCTCGTGGGTCCTCGGGCACGGGTCGCGACGTTAGCGGCTGTCGCTCACCTGGTCCATGGGCAGCCACAGGACGGTGTTCCCCGCGACGGCGTCCGCGCCGGTGATCTCCTCGTCGGCCAGGGCCCGGTCCCAGACCCGGACGTCGTCGATCGCGCCGGTGAAGTGGGCCCGGCCGTCCACGCGCTGCCCGACGTGCACGCCGAACGGCGAGTTGCGGCTGACCGAGCCCGGCACGTCGGGAGTGCCGGTCGCCCTGCCGTCGACGAAGAGCGTGAGCCGGCCGCCGCCCCGGCGCAGGGCCAGCCGATGCCACCGCCCGTCGTTGTAGGCGCCGCTCGTGCTCACGAACGCCGTCTGTACGGTCCGCGCGCCCGCCCGCACGGTGATCAGCCCGCGCACCCGGCCGCTCGCGGGCTCCCCGCGCAGCCACACCTGCGGCTGCCCCGTGCCGACACCGCCCATCCACAGCAGCGGCTGCTCCCCGGTCCTGGCCGTGTACCGGAACCACAGGGAGGCGGTGAAGTCCTTCGTGCCGAGCGGGAGTTCCTCGCGGTAGGGCAGGCGTACGGCGTCGTCGGCGCCGTCGAACTCCAGGGCGCCGCCGATGACCCCGGCCCTCCGGCGGGCACCGCCCAGCACCGCCGCCCCCGGGGCGAGGGGAGCGAGGTCGGGGGTGGTCGGGTCGGGGCCGCGGCGCGGGGTCAGCCAGTTCTCGGTGAAGCGGGCGAAGCGGATCTCGTCGCGCGCGTCGACCGCTCCGCCCTCGTACAGCAGGCCCACCGTGTCCTCGTCGACCTGTGCCAGGTCGGAGTAGCCGGACCAGTCCGTGGTGACGACCGTGCCGCGGTCGACGGTGTCCCACGTGCGGCCACCGTCGTAGGAGGAGCGGATCATCATGGTGCGGCGGCGGTCGGGGTCCCCCGGGCAGGACAGCAGGATGCGCTCGCCGAGGTCGAGGGTGGCGCACTGCACCTGCGGTGCGTACAGGTCCGGGAGGGCACGGAAGGGCGAGTCGAAGGTGTCACCGCCGTCGAGGCTGACGGCCTGGGTGCGGTGGCCGAGGTCGCTGCCGTCCTGTTCGCGGCCGCTGACGAGGAGGGAGCCGTCGGTGCGCTCGGTGAGCGTCACCTCGGAGGGCTTCTGCCGGAAGGTGCCGTCGGCGGCCACCGGCCAGGAATCGGTGGCGCCGACCCTCCAGTGCTCGCCGCCGTCGTCGCTCACGACGAGCGCCGCGTGGCCGTCGGTGATCCGACTGCCGTCCCACGTCTCGGCGTTGACCCCGAACACCAGTCGCCCGGCGTGGAGTCCGTGGCTGAGCTGGATGCCGTGCACGGGGCCCGTGGCGTACCAGGCGTTCCACCGCGGGGGCAGGATCTCCTCGCTCAGGTCGCGGGACGCGGACCAGGTGAGGCCGTCGTCGTCGCTGTACTGGAGGTGGGGGACGCGGTCGCAGGGCACCCGGCAGTTCCCGCCGTCCGTACGGCCCGTGTTGTACGTCTCGGCCAGCAGGACCCGGCCCGTTGCGCGGTCCACGACCGGGGCCGGGTTGCCGTGGGTGTCGCCCGCGCCCTCGCTGACCACCTGGAGCGGGCCCCAGGTGCGGCCGCCGTCCGTGGAGCGCTTGAGGACGATGTCGATGTCGCCGGCGTCCCCGCAGTCGAGGACCCGGCCCTCGGCGAACGCGAGGAGGGTGCCGCCGGTGGTCCGGACGATCGCCGGGATGCGGAAGCAGGCGTAACCGGGGTCCCGGTCCGTCCTGAAGAGGATCTGCTGCTCGAACCCCGGTGCGGCGGACGGAGGTTGGGCCTGAGCGGGGCTCGGCAGGGCGAGCATTGCTGCGGTGGCGGACAAGGCGGTGGTGGACACGGCGGTCAGGAAGGATCTCGGACCTGCGCGACTCGACGGCACGGACGAACCTGCCCTTTCATTGTCGTACATCCGGAAATATGACCTTCGGGTCACGGACGGTAGTTCCGCACCCCGCGCCTCACAAGAACCGTGCGCGTGTCCCGTCACGGATGGAGTACGACCTTTCCGAGGTTGCGCCGCGCCTCGATCACCGCGTGCGCCTCCGCCGCGTCCTCCAGGGCGAACTCCCCGTGCACGACGGGCCGGAGGTCGCCGTCCAGGAACATTCGCCACAGCTCCCGCCGCCACCGCTCGTACAACTCCGGCCGCTCACGGGCGATCCGCGCCATCTGGAAGCCCGTCACGGACTTGGCGCCGACGAGGAGGTCGTACGCCTGGATCGTCCCGCCGCCCGAGCTGTACGCCACCAGCCGCCCGCCCGGGGCCAGGGCGGCGAGCGCCGGGGTGAGCAGCTCGCCGCCGACCGCGTCGAGGGCGTAGTCGACGGGGTCGCCCCAACTGTCGTCCGCGTACAGGGTGGTGGCGTCGGCGCCGAGCGAGCGCACGAAGTCCGTCTTGGCCGGGTCGGAGATGGCGCCCACGACGCGGGAGGCACCCCGGGCCCGCGCGAGCTGCACGGCGAGGTGGCCCACCCCGCTCGCCGCCGCCGTGATCAGCGCCGTCTCTCCCGGTTCGGGGTGCGCCGCCTCCAGCGCGCCGAGCGCGACCAGCCCGCTGCGGACCAGCACGACGGCGTCGGTCGCCGAGGCGCCGTCGGGGATCGGGGAGGCCATGGCTTCGCGCAGCAGCGCGAAGTCGGCGTAACCGTCGCCGAAGCACAGGCCCGTGACGCGTTCGCCGGGGCGGAAGCGGGTGACCCCGGCGCCGACGGCCGCCACCGCGCCGGCGAGCTCGCCCCCGAGCGGCACCGGCTCCGCGGCCTCGGTGACCTTGCGGACGACCGGGAGGGTCACGCCCACCGCCTCGCAGCGCACGAGGAGCTCGCCGGGGCCCGGCTCGGGGACCGGTGCCTCCTCCAGGAACAGCGGGCCACCCGTGGACTCGTAACGGACACGACGCATCGACCGGACCTCCCGTGGGTTCATTGGTGGTCCCAACGATAGGTGGGCGATCGTTGGGAAGTCCAATGAATAGTGGCTAGGCTGGCCCCATGGCCGAAGCACCCCTGCCCGCGATCCGCTCCCTCCCCAGCTGGCTCCTCGGCCGCGCCGCCGCCCGCGGCCGGGCTCTGGTGGCCGAGGCGCTGGCCGCCGAGGGCATGAAGATGTGGCACCACGTGGTGCTCTCCGCCGTCCGCGACCTCGCCCCCGTCGCCCAGGCCGACCTCGGCCGCGGGGTGCGGCTCGACCCCAAGGACCTGGTCGGCATCCTGAACGACCTCCAGTCCGCCGGTCTCGTCCTGCGCGAACCGGACCCCGCCGACCGCCGCAAGAACGCGGTGTCCCTCACGGACGAGGGAGCACGGCTGCTGAAACGCTGCGAGAAGGTGGCCCGGGAGGCCAACGACGAGCTGCTGGCCCCCCTCTCGGCGGCCGAACGCGCCCAGTTCATGAGCCTGTTGATCCGGATCTCCGGTACACAGGGCTGATGACGGATAACGTTCCGTCATGACCGGACCCCTCGCGCTCGATCCCGCCCGCAGCGCCCTCGTACTCGTCGATCTGATGGACCGGATCGTCGCGCTGCCCCTGGAACCCCGCACAGGCACCGAAGTCCTCGCCGCCGCCGAGAAGTTGGCGGCCGCCTTCCGTACCGCCGGCGCACCCGTCGTGCTGGTGCGGGTCGAGCGGCCCGGAGTCGCCGACCAGCCACCCGGCAGCGGGCTGGTGCCCGGCCTCGCCCGGCACGGCGACCTCGAGATCGTGAAGCGGACCATCGGCGCCTTCCAGGGCACGGACCTGGACGCCCGCCTTCGTCAACTAGGCGTCACCACGCTGGTGTTCGGCGGGATCGCCACCAACCTCGGCGTCGAGTCCACCGCCCGCGCCGCCCTCGACCTCGGCTACGACCTCGTGTTCGTGGAGGACGCCATGGCCGCCTTCACCGCCGCCGAGCACGAGGCCTCGGCACGACTCGACTTCCCGCGCCTGGGCACGGTGGCGACGGTTGACCAGGTGCGCTTCGTGGCGGGCTGAACGCTCGGACCCGTGGTCAGCTCTGGGTGGCCGTTGTGGTTTCCAGGGCGAGCCGGTGTTCTCCCGCGTACACGTTCATGGAGTGGCCGCGGAGGAAGCCGACGAGGGTGAGGCCGGTTTCGGTGGCGAGGTCGACGGCGAGGGAGGAGGGTGCGGAGACGGCGGCCAGGATCGGGATGCCGGCCATGACGGCTTTTTGTGCCAGTTCGAAGGAGGCCCGGCCGGAGACCAGCAGGATCACGCGGGTCAGGGGGAGGTTCGCGTTCTGCAGGGCGCGGCCGATGAGTTTGTCGACCGCGTTGTGGCGGCCGACGTCCTCGCGTATGTCGATCAGCTCGCCGTGTTCGGTGAACAGGGCGGCGGCGTGCAGGCCGCCGGTGCGGTCGAAGACCCGTTGGGCGGCCCGGAGCCGGTCGGGGAGGCTGGCGAGGAGGTCGGCTTCGATGTGGAGGGGGGGTGTGTCGTTGATGGGCCAGCGGGTGGTGGTGCGTACGGCGTCGAGGCTGGCTTTGCCGCACAGGCCGCAGGACGAGGTGGTGTAGACGTTGCGTTCGAGGGTGATGTCGGGGACGGGCACGCCGGGGGCGGTGGTGACGTCGACGACGTTGTACGTGTTCGACCCGTCGGCGGTGGCTCCGGCGCAGTAGACGATGTTCTGCAGGTCGCCGTGTCCAGCCAGGACCCCTTCGCTGACGAGGAAGCCGACGGCGAGTGCGAAGTCGTCGCCGGGGGTGCGCATGGTGATGGCGAGGGGTTTGCCGTTGAGGCGGATCTCCAGCGGTTCCTCCGCGACCAGTGTGTCGGGGCGGGACGAGATCGCCCCGTCGCGGATGCGGATCACCTTGCGTCGTTCCGTGACTCGTCCCATATGTGTCTCAGTCCCGGTTCTGTACGTGCTGGTAGCCGAAACGGCCCTTGCGGCAGAGGCTGCTCTGGATCACCGCTTGCCCGTGCGGGGTGGTGACCTTCACGACTTCATTGTCCTGCACATGGAGCGTGAGGTCGCAGCCCACTCCGCAGTGCGCGCACACGGTGTCGGTGCGGGTCTGTGACACCTCGTCCCAGGTACCCGCCGCTCGCCTGTCGAACTCCGACCTGAACGACAGGGCCCCCGTCGGGCATACGTCGATGCAGTTCCCGCAGAACACGCAAGCCGAGTCGGTGAGCGGCACGTCGTGTTCCACGGCGATCCGGGCGCCGAAACCGCGACCCGAAACAGCGATGGCGAAGGAGTTCTGTTCGTCCTCCCCACAGGCGTCCACACACCGGCGGCACAGGACGCACTTGCCGTAGTCGCGCACATACAGATCGTTGTCGACCTTCGGCAGCTCCGCGAGGCGGGCCGCATCCGGGCCGAAGCGGTCCGGACGCGCGCCGTACTCCTTGATCCACTCCGCCGCTCGCGGAGTCGTCGACAGATCGGCCGAGGAGGCGAGCAGTTCGAGGACGATCTTCCGGCTGTGCCGGACACGCTCGGTGCCGGTCCTGACGTCCATGCCCGGCTCCGCCCGGCGGGAGCAGGCCGGGACGAGGGCCGCGGCCCCCTCCACCTCGACCACACAGAGGCGGCAGGCGTCGCCGCCAGGGGTGAGCGGGCCGCCCGGGCACAGAGCCGGGACGTCCTTCCCGACCGCCCGGCAGGCGTCCAGAATCGTCGAGCCCTCCGTCACGCGCACGGGCTCACCGTCGACCGTGAACTCCAGCCGGCGGCGCGGGATGCCTAGCGGCACGGCGGTCATCGGTACGCCCCCGGATGCCCGGTATGCCCCGGACGTCGCGGGTGAACCGAAGGGCTCGCGTGACCCAGCGGCACGGCGGTCATCCGTACGCCCCCGGATGCCCCGGATGCCCCGGACGCCGCGGGTGAACCGAAGGGCTCGCGTGACCCAGCGCCGGGTGAACCGAGGGGCTCACGTGACCTAGCGCCGGGTGAACCGAGGGGCTCGCGTGACCCAGCGGGTACGGCGGTCATCCGTACGCCACCAGCCGCCCCGGGCGACCCAAGAGGCTCACATGATCCAGTGGCACGGCTCACCCCCACGCCCACATGCCCGGAAGACCCCGGTGTCCCCACATGAGGGCCCGGCGGTACCCCGCTCATCCGTACACCCCCAGTCGGTCCACGGCGGACTCCACCGCGTTCCACGCGTTCCGACCGAGACCGCACATCGAGGCGTCCCGCATCGCGCGGCCGATGTCCCGGAGCAGGGCGATGTCGTCGGCCGCGGCCGCACCCGTGCGGTCGACGATCCGCCGCAGCGCCTCTTCCTGGCGCACGGTCCCGACCCGGCACGGCACGCACCGCCCGCACGACTCGTCCCGGAACAACTCGGCGATGCGGAGAAGGAGACGGGGAAGCGGGACCGTGTCGTCGAAGGCCATGACCACACCCGAGCCGGCCCCGTCCTCGACGGCGAGGGGTACGTCCAGTTCGTCCGGCCGCACGAAACCGCCGGTGGCCCCGCCCAGCAGTACCGCGCGCAGGTTCTCCCGGACCCCGGCCGCCGACAGCAGCTCGGCCGGTGTCGCGCCGGACGGCAACTCGTAGACTCCGGGCCGTTCCACACTCCCGGACACGCAGAACAGCTGTGGCCCGGTGGACTTCTCGGTGCCGGTCGCCGGGTACGCCGGTGCCCCCAGGGCCAGGATCGGGAGCAGGCCGACCAGCGTCTCGACGTCGTGCACCGCCGTCGGCCTGCCGAACAGGCCCTGCTCCGCCGGGGAAGGCGGCTGACAGCGGGGTTCGCCCCGGTGGCCCTCGACGGAGTTCAACAGGGCGGTCTCCTCGCCGCACACGTAGGCGCCCGCTCCGCGCCGGATCTCGATGTCGAAGGCGTAGCCCCGGCCGAGGACGTCGTCACCGAGCAGGCCGCGGGTCCGCGCCTGCTCGACGGCGTGCCGCACGCGGCTGGTCGCCCGCGGGAACTCGTCGCGCACACAGAGGTAGCCGCGGTGGGCGCCGATCGCGTACGCGGCGATCGTCATCGCCTCCACCAGCGCGAACGGGTCGCCCTCCATGAGCACGCGGTCCCGGAAGGCGCCCGGTGCGGACTCGCCCGCACTGCACACCAGGTAGGGCGGGTGGTCCGGCTGGGAGGCCGCGGCCTGCCAGGTGCGGCCGGCGGGGAACGCGGAGCCACCCTGCCCGACCGGGGCGCAGGCGGTGACCTCGCGGGCGACTCCGGCGGGACCGAGCGCGAAGGCCCGACGCAGGGCGGTGTAGCCGCCGTGGGCGCGGTAGTCGTCCAGGGACGACGGGTCCACGACGCCGACCCGGCTCAGGAGCACCAGACCGTCCTGGCCCGTCTGCGGTACGGCCGTCGCGACCGGCGGCTCCTCGGGCGCCGAGTCCGGCGCGCTCGCGGCGAGGACGGCCCCGGCCACGGTCGCCGGTGCCGAGACCGCCGTACGCACCGGATCGCCCGCCCTGGTCACGAGCGCGGCCGGAGCGCGTTCGCACAGGCCGAGGCAGGGGCTGCGCTCGAGGTGGACACCGCCGCCGAGCCTCTCCTCGATGGCGGCGCACAGGTCGGACGCCCCGGCGGCCGTGCACACGAGGTCCGTGCACACCCGGAGCACGGTGGCGGGGCGGGTCCGTACCGAGAACCGGGCGGAGAAGGTGGCGACGCCGTACGCCTCCGCCGGTGGAACGGTCAGCCGACGGCACAGATAGGTGAGAGCGCCTTCGCTGATCCAGCCGACGCGGTCGTTGATCGCGAGCAGGCCCGGCAGCAACAGATGACGGCGGCCCGGAGACGGACAAGCCCGCCTCAGATCGGCCCCGGAACGGTCCCCGCCCTCCCAGAAGGACGTCGGCGGCCCCAACAGGGCGTCCACGGCGCTCCGTTCGTCCTCCGTCGGCTCACTGTCGCCGAAGCGCAGGTCCACCTGGTCACCTCCTTCTGAGCGGGCGGTCGGGCGGTCGGGCGGTCGGTCCGGCGGCGTCTCGCCGTCAGTCGGTCGGGTCGGTCGGGTCGGTCGGCGTCTCGCCGTCAGTCGGTCGGGTCGGTCGGGTCGGTCGGCGTCTCGCCGTCAGCCGACGATCGTCGTGATCGGCAGCTTCTCGATCCGGACCGCCGCCCGGTCGACATCCACCTCCTCAGGGGAACGCGCGGTCATGAAGGCGAGTCCGGACCTGAGCGCGGTGTCGATCCGCACGGACGCGAGGACCGAGGCGTGCCGTGACGACACGCGCACCTCCTCACCGGCCACGACCTCGTAGCGCTCGGCGTCCTCCGGGGACAGCTCGATGCCGTGCCCAAGAGGGGAGTTGAAGCCCCGGTGCGAGTCCGCGCGCCCCGCGATGCCCAGCCGGATCGGGTACCGCTCGTCGACCCGCTCGGCCGGCGGTACGTGCTGCACGATCCCGAACGGCGCCCGTCTGCCCCGCCTCGCCGGGTCCTTCTCCCACAACCGGCCGTGCAGATACGGCGGTTCGAGCCGGTCGGGGTCAGGGCAGGGCCACTGGAGGCCCCGGTGCTCCCGCAGGCGCGCGTACGTCATCCCGGAGTGGTCCGGCGACAACGACCTGAGCTCGTCCCAAACGGCCTCGGAATCGCGGTACTTCCAGTCGTGGCCGAGTCTCGCCGCCAGATCACGGATGATGGCGATGTGCTCGCGCGCCTCGCCGGGCGGGGTCAGAGCCCGGCGTACGCGCTGAACTCGTCTCTCGCCACTGGTGGTTGTGCCGTCGGTCTCCGTCCAAGCGGCGGCCGCGGGCAGGGCGACGTCGGCCAGCCGGGCGGTCCTGGTGAGGTGCGTGTCCTGGACGACGAGGAAGTCGAGGGATCTCAGACGCCGTACGGCCCGCTCGCCGTTGCCGTTGCCGTTGCCGTTGCCGTTGCCGTTGCCGTTGCCGTCGCCGTCCGCCTCCGACCGCGCCGGGTCCGCGCCGACGCAGTGGAGCGCCTTGAGCGTTCCCTCCTCCATCGCCTCGGACATCTCCGCCAGGTCCAGCCCGTGGTGCGGCTGGACGACGGCGCCCCAGGCCGACTCGAACGTCCGCCGGGCACAGGGGTCGAGGATGTCCTGGAACCCGGGCAGACGGTGGGGGAGCGCGCCCATGTCGCTCCCGCCGTGCACGTTGTCCCGGCCGGACAGGGGCTGCACCCCGCAGCCGTACCGGCCCACGTGGCCGGTCAGCAGCGACAGGTTGACCAGTGCACGGACGTGGTCGGTGCCGTTGCGGTTCCCGGTGACGCCGTGCCCCCAGTACTGCTGGGCGCGATCGGCACGGGCGAGGGCGTGGGCCAACTCCCCGATGACGGCGGCCGGTACGCCCGTCACCCGCTCGGCGAGCGAGAGCGTCCACGGCTCGACCAGGGCCCGGTAGTCCTCGAAGCCGGAGGTGGCCCGCTCGACGAACGTACGGTTGACAAGCCCCGCGTGGATGATCTCCCGGCCGATCGCATGGGCCAGCGGAATGTCGGTGCCGACGTCGAGGCCGAGCCAGCTCTTCGCCCAGGCGGCGGTGGCGGTGCGGCGCGGGTCGACGACGTACAGGCGGGCGCCGCCGCGAATCCCGTTCAGGACGTGCCGGAAGAAGACCGGGTGTGACGAGCGGGCGTCGGAGCCCCACATCACGATGACGTCGGTGTGCGCGCTCTCCTCGTACGACGAGGTCCCGCCGCCCGACCCGAAGACCGCGGCCAGGCCCGCGGCGCTCGGGGCGTGTCGCGCCCGGTCCGGGGAGTCGATGTTGTTCGTGCCCATGACGACCCGGGCGAACTTCTGCGCCAGGTACTGCGTCTCGTTGGTCGCGCGGGCGGAGGAGAACATGCCGAAGACGCCGCGGTGCCTTCCCAGACCGCGAGACGCCCGGTCCAGCGCCTCCCCCCAACTCGCCTGCCGTAGCGAATCGTTGGGTGCGTCCCGGACCAGGGGGTGGGTGAGCCGGGGGCAGGCCGTCGGGGTCGTCATGGGCGCCTCCCCTTCAGGTCGACGAAATATTGTCTACAGTATGGAGTGAGCCGCCGCAAGGTGTAGGCGAGACCCAACCCGCTCTGGTGGCAGGCCGGTTCGACCGTTCACCGCTTCCGGGATACCGCTCATCGCATACGGTCGACGCGCCGCCTTTTCAACTAGCTCGTTTGTTCGTACCGTCCGGGATCATGAGTCCCCCTGTCGCGCCCCCGGGTTGGAGCCGCTGGCTCGTCCCCCCGGCCGCTCTCTCGGTCCATCTCTCCATCGGCCAGGCGTACGCCTGGTCCGTGTTCAAGCCGCCGCTCGAGTCCGCGCTCGGACTCAGCGGCACGCAGAGCGCACTGCCCTTCCAGCTCGGCATCGTGATGCTCGGCCTGTCCGCCGCGTTCGGCGGCACGCTCGTGGAGCGCAACGGGCCGCGCTGGGCGATGACGGTGGCGCTGATCTGCTTCTCTTCCGGCTTCCTGCTCTCCGCGCTGGGCGCGGCCACCGAGCAGTACTGGCTGATCGTCCTCGGCTACGGCTTCGTCGGCGGCATCGGCCTCGGCATCGGCTACATCTCGCCGGTCTCCACCCTGATCAAGTGGTTCCCGGACCGGCCCGGCATGGCCACCGGCATCGCGATCATGGGCTTCGGTGGCGGCGCGCTCATCGCCTCGCCCTGGTCGGCGCAGATGCTGGACTCCTTCGGCTCCGACAGCTCGGGGATCGCACTGGCGTTCCTCGTGCACGGGCTGTCGTACGCCGTCTTCATGCTCCTCGGAGTCCTGCTGGTGCGCGTGCCGCGCAGTGAGAAGCCGGTCGAGAGCGCGCCCAGTGCTTTCGAAGGACCGCAGGTCTCGGCGCGCAACGCCGTGCGTACGCCCCAGTTCTGGTGTCTGTGGGTCGTGCTCTGCATGAACGTGACCGCGGGCATCGGCATCCTGGAGAAGGCCGCCCCGATGATCACCGACTTCTTCAAGGGCACCTCGACACCGGTCTCGGTGTCGGCGGCGGCCGGCTTCGTCGCGCTGCTGTCGGCGGCCAACATGGCGGGCCGGATCGGCTGGTCGTCGACGTCCGACCTGATCGGACGGAAGAACATCTACCGCGTCTACCTGGGCGTGGGCGCGGTGATGTACGGGCTCATCGCCCTGTTCGGTGACTCCTCCAAGCCGCTGTTCATCCTGTGCGCGCTGGTGATCCTGTCCTTCTACGGCGGCGGTTTCGCGACGATCCCCGCCTACCTGAAGGACCTCTTCGGCGCCTACCAGGTCGGCGCCATCCACGGCCGGCTGCTGACCGCCTGGTCCACGGCCGGTGTCCTCGGACCGCTGATCGTGAACTGGATCGCCGACCGGCAGGAGGACGCGGGCAAGAGCGGTTCCGCCCTCTACGGGATGTCCTTCGTGATCATGATCGGGCTGCTCGTCGTCGGCTTCGTCGCCAACGAGCTGGTCCGCCCCGTCAGTGCCCGCCACCACATTCCCGCACCGAGGGAGGCCGCCGATGTCGCCGTCCGACAGCAGCCAGAGTCCGCCTGACCGGCGTCCGCTGATCGCCCTCGCCTGGGTGTGGGTCGGCGCACCGCTCGCCTACGGGCTCTACGAGCTCGTCCAGAAGGCGACGCAGCTGTTCACCAAGTAACCGTTCGGCAGGTGTTCGGGCGTCCGAGGGGTGAGGGAAGCCGACAACTCGGGCGCCCGTTTCCTGTGGCCTTACGTGCCCGCGTACCCGTGAGTCACTGATCAGACTGGGGGATCCGGCTACCCAAGGCAACGAGGGGGACCCCCCATGAACGGCTCGCGGATCGCCGCAGTCGGCCACTACCAGCCCGCCAAGGTACTCACCAACGAGGAACTGGCGGGCCTGGTCGACACCAGCGACGAGTGGATCAGGTCCCGGGTGGGGATCAGGACCCGCCACATCGCCGGTCCCGACGAGCCGGTCGACGAGCTCGCCTCGCACGCCGCCGCCAAGGCGCTGGCCTCGGCCGGGCTCGCCCCCGCCGACATCGACCTGGTCCTGGTCGCCACCTCGACCGCCGTCGACCGGTCCCCGAACATGGCGGCCCGGGTCGCGGCCCGGCTCGGCATCCCCTCGCCGGCCGCGATGGACGTCAACGTGGTGTGCGCGGGCTTCACCCACGCGCTGGCCACCGCGGACCACACCGTCCGGGCCGGTGCGGCGACCCGGGCACTGGTGATCGGCGCCGACAAGATGTCGGCGGTGACCGACTGGAGCGACCGCACCACCTGTGTGCTCGTCGGCGACGGGGCGGGGGCGGCGGTCGTCGAGGGCGCCGACACACCCGGCATCTCTCCCGTGCTGTGGGGATCGGTGCCCGAGATGGGGCACGCCGTGCGGATCGAGGGCGAGCCGGCGCGGTTCGCGCAGGAAGGACAGAGCGTCTACCGCTGGGCGACCACCAAGCTTCCGGCGCTGGCCCGACGGGCCTGCGAGCGTGCGGGGCTCACCCCGGAGGACCTCGCCGCGGTCGTGCTGCACCAGGCGAACCTGAGGATCATCGAGCCGCTCGCGGAGAAGATCGGCGCGGTCAACGCCGTGGTGGCCCGCGACGTCACGGAGTCCGGGAACACCTCGGCGGCCAGCATTCCGCTCGCGTTCTCCAAACTGGTCGAGCACGGCGAGATCTCGGCCGGGGACCCGGTGCTGCTCTTCGGGTTCGGCGGGAACCTGTCGTACGCCGGGCAGGTCGTCCGCTGCCCGTGAGGTGCGGGATGTGACGAGGTCGACTCGCTGTTTACCTGGCCCCTGTGCGCCGTAGACTGTAGACAAAAGGCAACGGGTAGAGGTGTCCGGGGGTGTCCGCCCGCCGAGGAGGGGGACCGCGATGTTGTCGACAGGACTGCCGCAGGGAGCCGTGCCGAAGCTGGAGCGTCCTGGTCCGCTGCGTGATCGTGTGTATGGGGCGTTGTTGGAGTTGATCACGACGCGTGCTTTGCAGCCGGGTCAGCATTTGGTGGAGAGTGAGTTGGCGGGGCATCTGGGGGTGTCGCGGCAGCCGGTGCGTGAGGCTTTGCAGCGGTTGAACACCGAGGGGTGGGTGGATCTGCGGCCTGCTCAGGGTGCGTTCGTGCATGAGCCGACGGATGAGGAGGCTGATCAGCTTCTTACGGTGCGGACGTTGTTGGAGGCGGAGGCGGCGCGGTTGGCTGCGGCGAACGCGGGCAGTGCCGGTATCGCGGTGTTGGAGGAGCTGTGTGCGCAGGGGGAGAGCGCGGTGGCCGCGGATGATGTGGATGCCGCGGTGGCCTTGAACGCGCGTTTCCATGCGACGGTCATGGAGTTGGCGGGCAATGCGGTCCTGTCGGAGCTGGCGGGGCAGGTGGATCGCCGGGTGCGCTGGTACTACACGCCGATCGCCCGGCAGCGTGGCCGCCAGTCCTGGATCGAGCACCGTGAACTGATCGCGGCGATCGCCGACCGCGACGAGCGGCGCGCCACCGAACTGATGCGGGAGCACACCGAGCACACCCGGACCTCGTACCACGCACGCCGGCGCTCGTAGTCACCCCACACCTCACCGGAACGCGTCCGTGTGGTCCCGGGCCCAACGGGCGAACGTGCGCGGCGCCCGCCCCGTGACCTGCTCCACCGTGGGCAGTACCACCGACTCGTCCAGGGTGCCGTCGACGAAGAAGCCGAAGAAGGCGTCGACGTATGGTTTCGGCACGCCGGCCGCCTCCATCTCCGCGCGTGTCTCCTCGTGCTCCAGCCCCACGGCACGCAGGTCCCGGCCCAGCGCCGAGCCGAGGATCCGGACCCGGTCGGCGGGCAACAGCGCCTCGGGGCCGGTGACTTCGAGAACGCGGCCCGCGAACCCGTCGGACAGCAGGGCTCGGAGAGCGACCTGCGCGATGTCGTACGGGTCGATGTCGGTGGTCCGCGCATCCGGGAAGGGCACCCGGACCGTGTCGCCCCCGCGGATCTGGTCCGCGAGCCGGAGCGCGTTGGTCATGAAACTCGTCGGGCGGACGCACGTCCACGTGAGACCCGAGTCGCGTACGGCGTCCTCCGCGTCCAGCAGATAGCCGGCGACCGCGTTGTCCCGGTCGCCGGTGCCCGCCGACAGACCGGAGAGCAGCACCACGCGACGCACACCCGCGGCCCGAGCGTCCGCCAGAATCTGCCGCTGGCCCCCGTACCCGGGCATCAAGAACAGCCCTCGTACGCCGTCCAGCGCGGCCCGTACGGTCTCCGGCCGGTTCAGATCCCCCGCCACTGCCTCCACCCCCGCCGGTAACCCCTCGCTCCGCCCGGACCGGCTGACCGCCCGCACCCGCTCGCCGGACTCCGCGAGCGCCCGCACGAGTTCGGCCCCCACGTTCCCCGTCGCACCCGTCACCAGAAACATGTGCTGCCCTCCCTTGCGCCCATCCTGCGGGGCCGGGTGCCGGGACACCAGAGTGCGGACGAGTCTTTGTCCTGCGAGTGGAGAAAGTCGGCATCAATCTGTGCACAGCTTCTTCCCAGGTTCGGCAGCCGCTGCTACGTTCCCCTCGAAAGCCCGGCAACTGGTGGCCGAATGAGGCGGGGAGGGGCTCGTGAGACGCATGACGGCACGACCCGCGAACGCGCATCAGGCCCGGCTGCTCAAGCTGTTGCGCGACGGAGGACCCAACTCCCGTGCGCAACTGGGCGATCAGGTCGACCTGTCACGGTCCAAGCTGGCCGTGGAGGTGGACCGGCTCCTGGAGACGGGCCTGATCGTGGCCGACGGACTCGCCGCCTCCCGCGGCGGGCGCCGCTCCCACAACATCCGGCTCGCCCCCAACCTGCGTTTCCTCGGCGTGGACATCGGCGCGACCTCGGTCGACGTCGCCGTCACCAACGCCGAGCTGGAGATCCTGGGACATCTCAACCAACCCATGGACGTCCGCGAGGGCCCGGTCGCGGTCTTCGAGCAAGTCCTGTCCATGGCAGCGAAGTTGAGGGCCTCGGGGCTCGCGGAGGGTTTCGACGGCGCCGGCATCGGCGTCCCGGGACCGGTCCGCTTCCCCGAGGGCGTACCGGTGGCTCCGCCGATCATGCCGGGCTGGGACGGCTTCCCCGTGCGGGAGGCGCTCAGCCAGGAACTCGGCTGTCCGGTCATGGTCGACAACGACGTGAACCTGATGGCGATGGGGGAGATGCACGCGGGCGTCGCACGCTCCGTGGGCGACTTCCTCTGCGTGAAGATCGGCACCGGCATCGGCTGCGGCATCGTCGCCGGCGGTGAGGTCCACCGCGGGGTGACGGGCAGCGCGGGCGACATCGGGCACATCCAGGCCGTGCCCGACGGACGCCCGTGCGCCTGCGGCAACCGGGGCTGCCTGGAAGCCCACTTCAGTGGGGCCGCCCTCGCCCGGGACGCCGTGGAGGCGGTCGAGCAGGGGCGCTCCGAGGAGCTCGCCGCACGCCACGCGGCGAACGGCGGTCTGACCGCGGTCGACGTCGCCGCCGCCGCTGCCGCCGGAGACGCCACCGCCCTCGACCTGATCCGTGAGGGCGGCAACCGGACCGGCCAGGTCATCGCCGGACTGGTCTCCTTCTTCAACCCGGGCCTGGTGGTGATCGGCGGCGGGGTGACCGGCCTCGGCCACACCCTGCTCGCCGCGATCCGCACCCAGGTCTACCGCCAGTCACTGCCGCTGGCGACCGGCAACCTGCCCATCGTTCTCGGGGAGTTGGGCCCCACCGCCGGAGTCATCGGTGCGGCCCGGCTCATCAGCGACCACCTGTTCTCACCCGCGTAAGCCACTTCTCGGTACGGCACTGTCCGACACGGCACACCTTCCTGATACGCCCCTCCAGCACAGCGCTCCTGCTTCGCCCTGCCCTGAAACCGGCCCGCACGCCCGCCAAGGGGACCTCATGGCACCAGAACCACCGCTGCTCAGCATGTCCGGCATCACCAAGTCGTTCCCCGGAGTCCGGGCCCTCGACGGCGTCGACCTCGAAGTCCAGGCCGGCGAAGTGCACTGTCTGCTCGGCCAGAACGGGGCCGGGAAGTCCACCCTCATCAAGGTCCTGGCCGGCGCCCACCAGCCCGACACCGGCCGCCTGCGCTGGCGCGGCGAGGAGGTCACGCTCCGCTCGCCGATCGCCGCCATGCGCCTCGGCATCGCCACCATCTACCAGGAACTCGACCTGGTGGAGCACCTGTCCGTGGCCGAGAACGTCCACCTCGGCCACGAACCCACGGCGGCGGGATTCGTCGTACGGGGCAAGGCGGCCCGTCAGTCGACAGCCGCCCTGCTCCGACGACTCGGGCACCCGGAGATCGATCCGGCACGCCTGGTCGGGGAGTTGTCGGCGGCACAGCAGCAGATCGTGTCCATGGCGCGGGCCCTCTCCCACGACGTACGGCTGATCGTGATGGACGAACCGTCCGCCGCCCTCGACCCGGACGAGGTCGACAACCTCTTCCGGATCGTCGGCGACCTCACCGCCGAGGGCGTCGCCGTCGTCTACATCTCCCACCGCCTGGAGGAGATCCGTCGGATCGGGGACCGGGTGACGGTCCTCAAGGACGGCCGGGCCGTCGCGGTCGGACTGCCCGCGAAATCGACGCCGACGCGAGAGGTCGTCGCGCTGATGACGGGCCGCAACGTCGAGTACGTCTTCCCCGAGCGGCCTGTGTCGGGACCTGGCGGTTCGCCGGTTCTGGAGGTCAAGGGCCTTGCCCGACAAGGCGAGTTCGAGTCCCTCGACCTCGTGATCCACCCCGGAGAGATCGTCGGCCTCGCCGGACTCGTCGGCTCGGGACGCTCCGAGATCCTGGAGACGGTCTACGGCGCCCGGAAGCCCACCACCGGGCAAGTCCTCGTGGACGGCAAGGCGTTGAAGCCGGGAAGTGTCCGAGCCGCCGTCCGCGCCGGGATCGGACTGGCCCCCGAGGAACGCAAGGCGCAGGCCCTGCTGATGCTGGAGTCGGTCACCCGCAACGTCTCCGTCTCCTCCATGTCCCGCTTCTCCCGGGCCGGCTGGATCGACCGGGGCGCCGAACTCGGCGCGGCCCGGGCCGCGACCCGCGAACTGTCCCTGCGGCCCGACAACCCCTCCGTGCCGATCCGCACCCTGTCCGGCGGCAACCAACAAAAAGCGGTCCTGGCCCGCTGGCTGCTGCGCGGCTGCCGGGTCCTGCTGCTCGACGAACCCACCCGGGGCGTCGACGTCGGCGCCCGCGCCGAGCTGTACGCGGTCGTCCGGCGACTGGCCGACGAAGGCCTGGCCGTGCTGCTGGTCTCCAGCGAGGTCCCCGAGGTGCTCGGCCTCGCCGACCGCGTCCTGGTGCTCCGCGAGGGCCGCGTCGTGCATACCGCGCCCGCCCGTGAGCTCGACGAACACCGTGTACTCGACCTCGTCATGGAAGGAAGCCCGGCGTCATGACGCAACATGTGTCCCCGCCCAGGGGGAGCGCCGACAAAGTGCCTCCGGCGAGCGAATCGTTCGCGTGGCGCGGGGTGTTCGCCCGCGCCGACGTCCGCACCCTCTCCCTCCTCGGTGTGCTCGCCGTACTGATCCTCATCGGCGGCATCACCAAGCCCGACGAGTTCCTCGACACCCGCAACCTCCAACTCGTCCTCACCCAGGCCTCGGTGATCGGTGTCGTCACCGTCGGCATGACCTTCGTCATCACCTCCGGAGGCATCGACCTGTCGGTCGGTGCGATCGTCGCCCTCGCCTCGGTGTGGGCCACCACCGTCGCCACCCAGGAGTACGGCTTCGCGGGCATCCTCTTCACCGCGGTGATCGTCGGAGTCGGCTGCGGCCTGGTCAACGGGCTGCTCATCGCGTACGGCGGAATGGTCCCGTTCATCGCCACGCTCGCCATGCTCGCCTCGGCCCGTGGACTCGCCCTGCAGATCACCGACGGCAGGACGCAGATCGTCTCGATCAACAGCGTGCTGGATCTCGGAGAGCGCGACGCGTATGTCCTCGGCATCCCTCCGCTGGTCCTGGTCTTCGCGGTCGTGACGATCATCGGCTGGCTGGTGCTGAACCGCACCACCTTCGGCCGCCGCACGGTCGCCGTCGGCGGCAACGCCGAGGCCGCCCGGCTCGCCGGCATCGACGTCCGCCGCCAGCGCCTCTATCTCTACCTGCTGTCCGGACTGTGCTGCGGCATCGCCGCCTTCCTGCTGATCATCCTGTCCGGATCCGGCCAGAACACCAACGGCAACCTCTACGAGCTCGACGCCATCGCCGCCGCGATCATCGGCGGAACCCTGCTCAGCGGGGGCCGCGGCACCATCACCGGCTCCGTGCTCGGCGTCCTGATCTTCACCACGATCACCAACATCTTCGCCCTGAACAACCTGCAGAGCGACGTCCAGCAGATCGCCAAGGGCGCGATCATCGTCGCCGCCGTGCTGGTCCAGCGCCGTACCGCAAGCACGACCTGAGGAAAGGGTTCACCGCCATGCCACAGCACACGAGCCGCTTCACCAGTCGCAGAGGACTGCTCTTCGGGACCGCCGCCGTCGGGGCCGGTGCCCTCCTCGCGGGTTGCACCAGCAACGACTCCAGCGACGACGAACCTGCCGCGAACGACCAGCCGGCCGCCGCCGAGTCGTCCGGCAAGCCCGTCACCATCGGCTTCGCCGGACCGCAGGCCGACCACGGCTGGCTCAACGCCATCAACGACAACGCCAAGAACCGGGCCAAGAAGTACTCCGACGTCACCCTGGAGATCACCGAGGGCTCCAACGACACCGCCCAGCAGATCGGCCAGATAGAGACCCTGATCAACAAGAAGGTCGACGTCCTGGTGGTGCTGCCCGCCGACGGCAAGGCCCTCACCCAGGTCGGTCTCAAGGCGATGCGCGCCGGGATCCCGGTCGTCAACCTCGACCGCATCTTCAACACCCCGCAGGCGTACCGCTGTTGGATAGGCGGCGACAACTACGGCATGGGCCTCAACGCCGGCCACTACATCGGCGAGAAGCTCAAGGGAAAGTCGAACGCCAAGGTCATAGAACTGGCCGGACTCGACAACCTGGAACTCACCAAGCAGCGCACCAAGGGCTTCGACGACGCCCTGAAGAACTACCCGAACGTCAGGAAGGTGGCCCGCCAGGCCGCCGAGTTCACGGTGGAGTCCGGACAGGCCAAGATGGCCCAGCTCCTGCAGGCCCAGTCGAGCTTCGACGCGCTGTGGAACCACGACGACGACCAGGGCGTGGGCGCGCTGCGCGCCATCGACCAGGCCGGCCGCGACGACTTCCTGATGGTCGGCGGCGCGGGCGCCCTGTCCGCCTTCCAGGCCATCAAGCAGGACAACGGCGTCCTCAAGGCGACCGTCCTCTACCCGCCGACCATGGCCGCCTCCGCGATCGACCTCGCCCGCGCCCTCGGCCAGTCCAAGGGCATCAGCGGGCTCTCCGAGTTCGAGATCCCGGCCTCGCTCACCCTCTACTCGGCCGTCGTCGACAAGACCAACGTCGACCAGTACATGTCCACCGGCTTCAAGTGAGGCGTCCCGAGCCGGGGCCTGACTTACCGACCGGACCGGCCGCGAACAGCGGTGCGCCCCGCCCCGGCCGATCCGAACGGCAGGCCCCAGGAGCCCGGTTCGTCGACGGACCGGGCTGCACCCCCCACCGCGCCACGACGACGAGGAGGACATCGCGCATGGCACAGCCGCAGCAGTCAGAAGAGGCCGAGGTGCCGCCGCTCCGGGTCGGCATGATCGGCTACGCCTTCATGGGCGCCGCCCACTCCCAGGGCTGGCGGACCGTCGGACGCGTCTTCGACCTGCCCCGCCGCCCGGTGCTCGCCGCGATCTGCGGACGGGACGCGGACGCCGTGCGCCGGGCAGCCGACCGGCACGGCTGGGCGGCCGCCGAGACCGACTGGCGGGCCCTGATCGAGCGGGACGACGTCGACCTCGTCGACATCTGCACCCCCGGCGACAGCCATGCCGAGATCGCCGTCGCCGCGCTCGCCGCGGGCAAGCACGTGCTGTGCGAAAAGCCCCTCGCCAACACCGTCGAGGAGGCCCAGGTGATGACCCGGGCCGCCGAAGAGGCCTTCGGCCGGGGGCAGTTCGCGATGGTCGGCTTCAACTACCGCCGGGTTCCCGCCACCGCGCTGGCCCGCAGGATGGTGGCGGAAGGGCGGCTCGGCACTCTCCGGCACGTCCGGGTGTCCTACCTCCAGGACTGGCTCGTGGACCCGGAGTTCCCCCTGACCTGGCGGCTGCGCCGGGAACAGGCAGGATCCGGCTCGCTCGGCGACCTGGGCGCGCACATCGTCGACCTCGCCCAGTACCTGGCGGGAGAGCACCTGGCCGGAGTCTCCGCGCTGACCGAGACCTTCGTACGGGAACGCCCGCTGACCGGCGGCGCCGTCACAGGCCTGTCCGCCGTCTCCGGGACCGGCACCGGCCAGGTCACCGTGGACGACGCGGCCCTGTTCACCGGCCGCTTCACCTCCGGCGCCCTCGCCTCCTTCGAGGCCACCCGCTACGCCACCGGCCGCAAGAACGCCCTGCGCATCGAACTCAACGGCGAACGCGGCTCGTTGGCCTTCGACCTGGAACGCCTCAACGAACTCTCCTACCACGACGCCAGGGAACCCGCGGCGCACGCCGGTTTCCGCCGCATCCTCGTCACCGAGCCCGACCACCCCTACCTGGACGCCTGGTGGCCGCCCGGCCACGGCCTCGGCTACGAGCACACCTTCACCCACCAGGCCCGCGACCTCGTCCACGCGATCGCCGAGGGCCGCCGCCCCGAACCCTCCTTCGCCGACGGGCTCCAGGTCCAGCGGGTGCTCGCGGCCGTGGAGGAGAGCGCCGAGAAGAACTCCGTCTACACCCCGATAGCCGTCTGAGGAGGCTCCGAAAAGATGCCGCGTCAGTTCACGCTCTTCACCGGCCAGTGGGCCGACCTCCCCCTCGAAGAGGTCTGCCGCCTCGCCCGCGACTTCGGCTACGACGGACTCGAACTCGCCTGCTGGGGCGACCACTTCGAGGTCGACAAAGCGCTCGCCGACCCGTCGTACCTGGACTCCCGGCACGCGCTGCTCGACAAGTACGGCCTCAAGTGCTGGGCCATCTCCAACCACCTGGTCGGCCAGGCCGTCTGCGACGCCATCATCGACGAACGCCACCAGGCCATCCTGCCGGGCGAGGTGTGGGCCGACGGCGACCCGGAAGGGGTCCGGCAGCGGGCCGCGAACCGGATGAAGGACACCGCGCGGGCCGCACGCGCCTTCGGCGTCGACACCGTCATCGGCTTCACCGGCTCCGCCATCTGGCACCTGGTCGCCATGTTCCCGCCCGCCCCCGAGTCGATGATCGACCGCGGCTACGAGGACTTCGCCGAGCGCTGGAACCCCATCCTCGACGTCTTCGACGCGGAGGGCGTGCGGTTCGCCCACGAGGTCCACCCCAGCGAGATCGCCTACGACTACTGGACAACACAGCGCGCGGTCGAGGCGGTTGGCGGGCGGCCGGCCTTCGGCCTCAACTTCGACCCCTCCCACTTCGTGTGGCAGGACCTCGACCCGGTCGGCTTCCTGTGGGACTTCCGCGACCGGATCTACCACGTCGACTGCAAGGAAGCCCGCAAACGCCTCGACGGCCGCAACGGCCGCCTCGGCTCCCACCTGCCCTGGGGCGACCCGCGACGCGGCTGGGACTTCGTCTCCGCCGGGCACGGCGACGTCCCCTGGGAGGACGTCTTCCGCATGCTGCGCTCCATCGACTACCAGGGCCCCATCTCGGTCGAGTGGGAGGACGCCGGCATGGACCGGCTCCAGGGCGCACCCGAGGCACTGAACCGACTGAAGGCGTACGACTTCGAGCCGCCGTCGGCTTCGTTCGACGCGGCGTTCGGCAACTGAACTCCTTTTCACTCCCCGGGATGACGGCGCATCCCGGCGTACCCGCACCCACCCGTACGACCGGCCCCTTTCTGGAGGCATCCGTGCACGGGAAAGACCGCACCACCCCAACCGACAGAATCGAGACCCACAGACGACGCGCCCCCTGGCGCAGAGCGGCGGCCCTGCTCACCGGCTTCCTGCTGGCCGGCGCCTCCCTCACCCTCGCCGCTCCCCAGGCCGGCGCAGCCGTCGCCGAGCCGGGAGCCGCTCAGGCCGCCGCCGAGGACTTCCAGCAGGTCACCCTCGCCAAGGGCGAGCCGGAGGTCGGGGAGCCCATGTCGCTCGCCGTCCTCCCGGACCGCTCGGTCCTGCACACTTCCCGGGACGGCGAACTCCGCATCACCGACGCGGCCGGAACCACCCGGCTCGCCGGCAAGCTCGACGTCTACTCCCACGACGAGGAAGGCCTCCAAGGCGTCGGCGTGGACCCGCAGTTCACCACCAACCGCTTCATCTACCTGTACTACGCGCCCCCGTTGAACACCCCGGCGGGCGACGCCCCCGAGACCGGCACCGCGGCCGACTTCGCGCCCTTCGACGGCGTCAACCGGCTCTCCCGGTTCGTCCTGAAGACGGACGGCACCCTCGACGCCGCCAGCGAGACGAAGATCATCGACATCCCCGCCACCCGCGGCATCTGCTGCCACGTCGGCGGCGACATCGACTTCGACGCGGCCGGCAACCTCTACCTGTCGACGGGCGACGACTCCAACCCCTTCCAGTCCGACGGGTTCACGCCCATCGACGAACGCGCCAACCGCAACCCCGCCTTCGACGCCCAGCGCACCGCCGGCAACACCAACGACCTGCGCGGCAAGATCCTGCGCATCAAGGTCAACGCCGATGGCTCCTACGCCATCCCCGACGGCAACCTCTTCGCGCCCGGCACGGACAAGACGCGGCCCGAGATCTACGCCATGGGCTTCCGCAACCCGTTCCGCTTCAGCGTCGACAAGCAGACCGGGATCGTCTACGTCGGCGACTACGGCCCCGACGCGGGCGCCGCGGACCCGGCCCGAGGCCCCGCCGGCCAGGTCGAGTTCGCGCGCGTGACCGGCCCCGGCAACTTCGGCTGGCCGTACTGCACGGGCGCCAACGACGCCTACGTGGACTACGACTTCGCGACCGGCACCTCGGGCGCCGCCTTCGACTGCGCCGCGCCGAAGAACACCTCCCCGCACAACACCGGCCTCACCGACCTTCCCCCGGCGCAGGCCGCCTGGATCCCCTACGACAACGGATCGGTACCGGAGTTCGGCACCGGCTCCGAGTCCCCGATGGGCGGCCCGGTCTACCACTACGACCCCGCGCTCGACTCACCCGTGAAGTTCCCCGAGGCCTACGACGGCGACTTCTTCGCCGGGGAGTTCGGCCGCCGCTGGATCAAGCGGATCACCAGTGACTCCGCCGGTACCGTCCAGTCGATCAACGACATTCCCTGGACCGGCACCCAGGTGATGGACATGGCCTTCGGTCCCGACGGCGCGCTGTACGTCCTCGACTACGGCGTCTCCTGGTTCGGCGGCGACGAGAACTCCGCCCTGTACCGCATCGAGAACGCCACCGACGGCCACTCACCGGTCGCCCAGGCAGCGGCCGACCGTACCTCCGGACAGGCGCCCCTGCGGGTGCGGTTCTCCTCCGAGGGCACCAGTGACCAGGACGGCGACGCCCTCACGTACAGCTGGGACTTCGGCGACGGCTCCACGTCCACGGCGGCGAACCCGGCCCACACGTACAAGAAGAACGGCACCTACACGGCGACCCTGACCGCGAAGGACGCGAGCGGCCGCACCGGCAGTGCGAGCGTGCAGATCGTCGTCGGCAACACCGCACCCAAGGTGACGCTCGAACTCCCACAGGACGGCCAGCTGTTCAGCTTCGGTGACGCGATCCCGTTCAAGGTGCGCGTGAGTGACCCCGAGGACGGCAAGACCATCGACTGCACCAAGGTCAAGGTCACCTTCGTCCTCGGCCACGACAGCCACGGCCACCCCGTGACCTCCGCCAACGGGTGCACCGGCACCATCCAGACCAGCGCCGACGGCGGTCACGACGAGGACGCCAACATCTTCGGCGTGATGGACGCCGAGTACACCGACAACGGTGGCGGCGGCCAGGCCCCGCTGACCACCCACGACCAGAGCGTCCTGCAGCCCAGGCACCGCCAGGCCGAGCACTTCGGCACCGGCTCCGGCGTCTCGGTCATCGCCAAGGACACGGCACACGGCGGCAACACGGTCGGCGACATCAACAACGGCGACTGGATCTCCTTCACGCCGTACGTCCTGAGCAACGCCAAGTCCGTCTCGGCGAGGGTGTCCTCCGGTGGTACCGGCGGCACGCTGGAGATCCGCGCGGGGTCCGCGACCGGCACCCTGCTCGGCAAGGCGACCGTCCCGGTGACCGGCGGCTGGGAGACCTTCCAGGACGTCACCGCCAACCTGTCCCGCGCACCCAGGGGCACCACCACGCTCTACCTGGTCTTCAAGGGGAGCGGCACCGGCGCCCTGTTCGACGTGGACGACTTCACCTTCACGACCGGCTGAGAGGAGGAGCACGTATGAACACAACTGGACGATGGACGACGGCGGTTGTGGGAGCCGCCCTGCTCCTCGGCTGCGTGTCCGAACCCGCCGCGTCGCACTCCGCGGACGCCGAACGGGTGCTGGTCTTCTCCAAGACGGCCGGCTTCCGGCACGACTCCATCCCCGACGGTGTCGCCGCGGTGAAGCAGCTCGGTGAGACCGGCGGCTTCACGGTCGACGCCACCGAGGACGCGAACGCGTTCACCCCGAAAAACCTGCGCCGTTACGACGCGGTCGTGTTCCTCTCCACCACCGGAGACGTCCTCGACCCCGCCCAGCAGCGGGCCTTCGAGGGCTACATCCGCAACGGCGGCGGATACGTCGGTATCCACGCGGCCGCCGACACCGAGTACGACTGGGCGTTCTACGGCGGCCTCGCCGGCGCCTACTTCCAGTCGCACCCGGCGATCCAGCCGGCCACGGTGGTGGCCGAGGACCGGGCCCACCCGTCCATGTCGGGGCTGCCTCCGACATGGAACCGGACCGACGAGTGGTACAACTACCGCTCCAATCCCCGTGATCGGGCCCACGTCCTCGCCTCGCTCGACGAGTCGTCGTACACCGGCGGCACCATGAACGGCGACCATCCGATCGCCTGGTGCCAGGACTACCAGGGCGGCCGTGCCTTCTACACCGGCCTCGGCCACACGAAGGAGTCGTACGCGGATCCGGCGTTCCGCGGCCATGTGCTGGGCGGAATCCGGTATGCGATCGGCGACGCCCAGGCCGACTGCCGGCCGGAGAACGGCTACCGTCCGCTCTTCGACGGCACGGCCGAGTCGCTGGACGACTGGAAACAGGCGGGTCCGGGCTCCTTCACCCGGTCCGACGACGGCACGCTCACCTCGTCCGGCGGTATGGGGATGCTCTGGTACGCCGGTTCCGGGCAGGGCTTCGGGGCGTACTCCCTGAAGCTCGACTGGAAGATGGCGAGCGCTTCCGGTGACGACAACTCCGGTGTGTTCGTGGGCTTCCCGCCCTCGGACGACCCCTGGTCCGCCGTCGACAACGGCTACGAGATCCAGATCGACGCCACCGACGTGCCCGAGAAGACGACAGGGTCCGTCTACGGCTTCCGCTCCGCCGACCTGAACAAGCGCGACCGTGCGCTGAACCCGCCGGGGGAGTGGAACACGTACGAGATCCGCGTGGAGGGCGAACGCCTCCGCGTCTGGCTCAACGGCGTGAAGATCAACGATTTCACCAACACCGATCCGGCCCGCAGCCTGCGTGACGGGCATGTCGGCATCCAGAACCACGGAGCCGACGACCAGGTGTCGTTCCGCGACATCCGGATCAAGGAACTGCCCGCGAAGGCCACGCCGGTGGCTTCGCAGGGCGATTGAGCGGCGGCGGGCGGGGGACGCCGGACTCCCGCCCGCCGTCTTCACCCCTTCGTCGTCCATCTCTTCGTCGCAGGGTCTGCGCACCCATGTGCTCGGCAAGGAGGCTGCCATGTCCGCGTCCGATTCCCTACCGCGCGTCGGCGTCTGGCTGATCGGGGCCCGCGGTTCCGTCGCCACGACGGTCGTCGCGGGATGTGCCGCCATGACCGCGGGCCTGCACCCACCGACGGGCCTGCTCACCGAGACTCCACCCTTCACCGGAAGCGGCCTGCCCGCCTTGTCCTCACTGGTCTTCGGCGGCCACGACACGGTGGACTGCCCCCTGCCCAAACGGGCGGAGGCCCTGGCGGCGGGCGGCGTCCTGCCCCACGGCCTGCCGACCGCGGTGAGCGCCGAACTCGCCGCCGCGGAACGGGAGATCAGGCCCGGCGGCCCCCTCCCCGGCGACACGAGGTCCGAGGATGACCTGATCGCCGCCTTCGCCGCCGACATGCAGTCCTTCGTACGACGGTGTCGGCTGACGCGCGCGGTCGTGGTGAACGTCGCCTCCACCGAACCCGCGCCCACCGGCGACGCCCTGCCTCCGAGCTCCCTGTACGCGGCGGCAGCCCTGCGCGCGGGCTGCCCGTATGTCAACTTCACCCCCTCGACGGGCCTGCACCACCCGTCGCTGAGGCGGCAGGCCGAGTCCTTGGGCCTGCCGTTCGCGGGCCGCGACGGCAAGACCGGTCAGACCCTGCTCCGGTCCGTCCTGGGCCCGATGTTCACCCAACGCGCCCTGACGGTCAGGGCCTGGTCCGGCACCAATCTCCTTGGCGGCGGCGACGGAGCCTCCCTCGCCGACCCGTCGGCGGCCGCGGCGAAGAACGCCGGCAAGGAGCGCGTCCTGGCCGACACCCTCGGCACCACCCCGGAGGGCGAGGTCCACATCGACGACGTCCCCACCCTCGGCGACTGGAAGACCGCCTGGGACCACATCGCCTTCGACGGCTTCCTCGGCACCCGCATGGTCCTCCAGACCACCTGGCAGGGCTGCGACTCCTCCCTGGCCGCACCTCTCGTACTCGACCTGGCCCGTCTGACCGCTCGCGCGCACGAGAGGGGGCTGTCCGGCCCGCTGAGCGAACTGGGCTTCTACTTCAAGGACCCGGTGGGGCAGGGACCCTCGGGGCTGGGGGAACAGCACGCGCGGCTGGTGGGGTTCGCGGAGCGGCTGCGGGAAGAGCGCCCCGGGGGCGGGCAGCGGGGCGGTGACTTTGCCGACGGTCCGGTCGCGGAGGGTGCGGACGGCGGGGGTGGCGGGGGCGATGGCGGTGCCGGGGGCGCCTCGAGTTCGGACCGTGGTGGCGCTGCCGGCGAGCCGGGCGATCGTTCGGGGGAGCGGTGGTGAGGGCGAGCAGGGCCGCGGCGCCGGAGGGCCTGTCCAAGTCGGGAGGCGGGGGCGCGGGCGGGACGACGGCGACCCCCACCCCGCCCCCGCGTACGCACCGCAGCCGCCCTGACCGCGCCCGCGCCCGCGCCCGCGCCTGGGCCGAACTCCTGCGCCTGCCCGCCCTGTTCACCGTCCCCGGCGATGCCCTCGCCGGAGCGGCGGCAGTCTCCGCACGCCCCAGTGCCCGGACTCTCCTCGCGATCGCCTCCTCCGTCTGTCTCTACGAGGCCGGCATGGCCCTCAACGACTGGGCCGACCGCGACGTGGACGCTGTGGAACGCCCTCACCGGCCCCTCCCTTCCGGCCGTATCCGCCCCGCGGCAGCCCTCGGCGCGGCCTGCGCCCTCACCGGCGCGGGCCTCACCCTGGCGGCCTGCGCGGGCCGCCCCGCCCTGACGGTCGCGGCCCCACTCGCGGCCACGGTCTGGGCGTACGACCTCGCTCTGAAGAACACCCCGGCAGGACCGTTCGCCATGGCGACGGCACGAGGGCTGGACCTGCTGCTCGGCGCGGCGGCGACAGCGGGGGCCGGCGCCGGGGGCCGGAGGAGCGCGGTGGACGACGGGGTTCGCGGGGGCGGTGCGGGTCGTGCAGGCCACGACTTTGCCGCATACCCCAAGGGTGAGGAGGACCGGCGGGTTGTCACGGGTACGTCGGCCCGGAAGGCCCGGGTGGAGGACGCAGGTGTCTTCGCTCCGAGGGCAGGAGTGGACGGTGCGGGCCGGAAGGACGGTGCGTGCCGCGCGTGGGCCACGGCCGTCGCCGACGAACCTCGGTCGGCCTCGGGTGCGGCAACCGTTCCCGGCGCCGTACACAGCATCCGCCGGGCCCTGCCCTCCGCCGCACTGCTCGGCGCCCACACTCTCGCCGTCACCACCGTGTCCCGCCGCGAAGCCCAGGGCGGCTCACCCCTGGCCCCCTTCGCAGCGCTCGCCGCGACCGCCGCACTGACGCGGACGGTGATCCGACAGCGTTCGCTCCCGACGGACCGGATCGACGGAAGCCGACGCGGCACCGGATCGCGCAGCCTGATGGGCCGGGGGCCCCTTGCTGACCTGGCCGCCGCAGCGGTGTCCCGCCTGCCACGCCCCCTGCGGCAGACCAGTGGTCACCTGCTCCAGACCGGCTCCGGCTCCGAACCCCTCGACACACACGCGGCCCTGCGCCTCGCCCTCGCCGCCGCCTATGCGGCCACTACAGCCCGCCCTTACCTCCACGCCACCCTCAACCCCTCACCCCCGCTCACCCAACGAGCCGTCACCGCCGGCATCCGAGCCACGATCCCCCTCCAGGCCTCCCTCACCGCCCGCTCGGGCGCGAAGGGCGCGACCGCCACGGCACTGCTCATCACCGCCCTCGGCCCCCTGGCCGGACGCTTCGCGAGGAAGGTGAGCGTCACATGACCGGCCCCCTCTCTCCGCGCGGCCCCATCCCGAACCCCGGCGACGACATGACCGCCCCCGTTACCCGGCCTCAGCCCTCCGCCGGCCCCGGCGACGGCATGACCGCCCCCGTTACCCGGCCTCAGCCCTCCGCCGGCCCCGGCGACGACACGACTGCCTCCGTTGCTCCGCCCCGGCCCGCTCCAGGCCCCAACGGCACCATGACCGCCCTCCTCTCTTCACCCCACCCCGCCCCAGCCCCCGGCCCCACCCCGCTCCGCTTCGGCTACGGCACCAACGGTCTCGCCGACCTTCGTCTCGACGACGCCCTCACCCTGCTCGCCGACCTCGGCTACGACGGTGTCGGTCTGACGCTCGACCACATGCATCTGGACCCCCTCGCCTCCGACCTGGCCGACCGCACCCGCCGCCTCGCGCACCGCCTGGACGCGCTCGGACTGACCGTCACCATCGAGACTGGGGCCCGCTATGTGCTCGACCCACGCCGGAAGCACGGCCCCTCGCTGCTCGACCCCGACCCGGACGACCGCGCCCGCCGTGTCGACCTGCTGGTCCGGGCCGTCCAGGTCGCCGCCGACCTCGGCGCGCACGCCGTGCACTGCTTCAGCGGCGTCACCCCGACGGGCACCGACCCGGACACGGCGTGGAAGCGGCTGGCCGAGACACTCGCCCCCGTCCTCGACACCGCCACCACCGCCGGCATCCCCCTCGCCGTCGAGCCCGAACCAGGCCATCTCCTCGCCACCCTCGCCGACTTCCACCACCTCCGCACCACCCTCGGCGACCCGGCGGCCCTCGGACTGACCCTCGACATCGGCCACTGCCAGTGCCTCGAACCCCTGTCCCCCGCCGAGTGCGTACGCGCCGCGGGCCCCTGGCTGCGCCACGTCCAGATCGAGGACATGCGCCGGGGCGTCCACGAACACCTCCCCTTCGGCGACGGCGACATCGACTTCCCACCCGTCCTGGCCGCCCTGGCCGACACCGGCTACCAGGGCCTGACGGTCGTCGAACTGCCCCGCCACTCCCACGCGGGCCCCCACTTCGCCGAACTCTCCCTCCCGTTCCTCCGTCAGGCAGTGGCGCTCTCACAAGGAAGCACCCCATGACCCACTCCCATGCCCACCAGGCAACCTCCCCGGCGGACACCCAGGGCACCACCCTCGCCCGAACCCCGCTGCACGACCTGCACAGCCACGTCTCCGAACGCCTCGGCGAAGCCGCCCGCACCTGGCTCGACCAGGCCCTCGACGAGGCCGCCGCCCACCCCGGCACCCACGGCCCCATCTCCGTATGGGAGTTGCGCCTCGCCGAGGCCGGCCGCCGCTGCGGCCCCGAACACGCCGACGCCGTCCGCATCCTGATCCTGCACGCGGCCCACGCCGACACCGCCGCCCTGACCCGGGTCTACGCCCAGGGCACCGCCGCCGAGCGCCGTGCCGTCCTGCACGCCCTGCCCCATCTGGTGTCCGGACCCGAAGCCCTCCCGCTCGTCGAGGACGCCCTGCGCACCAACGACACCCGGCTCCTGGCCGCCGCCGTCGGCCCCTACGCCGCCCGCCACCTCGACACCCACCACTGGCGCCACGCCGTCCTGAAGTGCCTGTTCACCGGGGTACCCGTCGCCGAGGTGGCGGACCTGGACCGACGGGCCCACGCGGACGCCGAACTCGCCCGCATGCTCGGCGACTACGCCACCGAACGCACCGCCGCGGGCCGTCCCGTGCCCGAGGACCTGCACCGCGTCCTGACCCTGACCGACCCCACCGCCACCCCACCCGCGCCGGCCGCCGACCACGGCCCGAACAGCGCGGACGGCCCCCACGGCAAGGAGTCCTGATGCGCATCTTCGACCCCCACATCCACATGACGTCACGGACCACCGACGACTACCAGGCCATGCACACCGCCGGCGTCCGCGCCGTCGTCGAACCGTCCTTCTGGCTCGGCCAGCCCCGCACCTCTCCCGCCTCCTTCCTCGACTATTTCGACTCCCTGCTGGGCTGGGAGCCCTTCCGCGCCGCCCAGTACGGCATCGCCCACCACTGCACCCTCGCCCTGAACCCCAAGGAGGCCAACGACCCGCGCTGCGTCCCCGTCCTCGACGAGCTGCCCCGGTATCTCGTCAAGGACCAGGTCGTCGCCGTCGGCGAGATCGGCTACGACTCGATGACCCCGGCCGAGGACACCGCCCTCGCCGCCCAGCTCCAGCTCGCCGCCGACCACGAGCTGCCCGCGCTGGTCCACACCCCGCACCGCGACAAGCTCGCAGGGCTGCGCCGCACCCTCGACGTCGTCCGCGAGTCCGCCCTGCCGTGTGACCGGGTTCTGGTCGACCACCTCAACGAGACCACCGTCAAGGAGGCCAAGGACAGCGGCTGCTGGCTCGGCTTCTCCGTCTATCCCGACACCAAGATGGACGAGGAGCGGATGATCGCGATCCTGCGCTCCTACGGCCCCGAACAGGTCCTGGTGAACTCCGCCGCCGACTGGGGCCGCAGCGACCCCCTCAAGACCCGCAGAGTCGCCGACCTCATGCTCGCCGAGGGCTTCACCGAGGACGACGTCGACCACGTGCTGTGGCGCAACCCCGTCGCCTTCTACGGACTCAGCGGGCGGCTCAATCTCGACATCGCGGCCACCGAAGCCACCCACGAGGGCAACTCCATCCTCCGCGGCGGGGCGTGAGCCATGCGCTTCCGCCACCCCGACGGCACCACCGTCCACCTCGCCTACTGCACCAACGTCCATCCGGCCGAGACCCTCGACGGCGTACTCGCCCAACTCCGCGACCACTGCGAACCCGTCCGCCGCCGCCTCGGCCGCGACCGCCTCGGCATCGGCCTGTGGCTCGCCCGCGACGCCGCCCACGCTCTGGTCAGCGACCCCGCCGCACTGCGCGAACTGCGCTGCGAACTCGACCGCCGCGGCCTCGAAGTCGTCACCCTCAACGGCTTCCCCTACGAGGGCTTCGGCGCCGAAGAGGTCAAGTACCGCGTCTACAAGCCGGACTGGACCGACCCCGAACGCCTCGACCACACCACCGCCCTGGCCCGCGTCCTCACCGGACTCCTGCCCGACGACGTCACCGAGGGCAGCATCTCCACCCTGCCGCTCGCCTGGCGCACCGCCTACGACGACGGGAGCGCCGACAAGGCCCGCACCGCCCTGCTCACCCTCGCCGAACGCCTCGACGCCCTCCAGGAACTGACTGGCCGCTCCATCCGCGTCGGCCTCGAACCCGAACCCGGCTGCGTCGTCGAGACCACCCGCGACGCCATCGCACCGCTGACCACGATCGCCCACGAACGCATCGGCATCTGCGTCGACACCTGCCACCTCGCCACCTCCTTCGAGGACCCGCACACCGCCCTGGACGCGCTCACCGCGGCCCGTGTCCCCGTCGTCAAGTCCCAGCTCTCCGCCGCCCTGCACGCCGAACACCCCCATCTCCCCGAGGTCCGCGAGGCACTCGCCGCCTTCGACGAACCCCGCTTCCTGCACCAGACCCGCACCGGCACGTCCGCCGGCCTCCGCGGCACCGACGACCTCGGCGAGGCCCTCGCGGGCGACGCCCTGCCCGACGGGGCACCCTGGCGCGCCCACTTCCACGTCCCGCTGCACGCGGCCCCCGCCGCACCCCTCACCTCCACGCTCCCCGTACTCAAGTCCGCCCTGACCCGGCTCGTCGGCGGCCCGCACCCGCTCACCCGCCACCTGGAGGTCGAGACCTACACCTGGCAGGCCCTCCCATCCGAACTGCGCCCCCGCGGCCGCACCCAGCTCGCCGACGGCATCGCCGCCGAACTCACCCTCGCGCGCGACCTGCTGACGGACCTCGGCCTGAAGGAGCTGCCATGAGCCACCAGCCCAAAGAGGCGGGACCCACCCCTCTTCTCGTCCTCGACGTCGTAGGCCTCACTCCTCGTCTCCTCCACCACATGCCCCACCTCAAGTCACTCGCCCAGTCCGGATCCCACGCCCCGCTCGGCACGGTGCTGCCCGCCGTCACCTGCGCCGCCCAGTCCACCTTCCTCACCGGCACCCACCCGGCGGAGCACGGCATCGTCGGCAACGGCTGGTACTTCCGCGAGCTAGGCGACGTACTCCTGTGGCGCCAGCACAACGGTCTGGTCGCCGGCGACAAGCTCTGGGACGCCGCCCGCCGCGCCCACCCCGGCTACACGGTCGCCAACATCTGCTGGTGGTACGCCATGGGCGCCGACACCGACTTCACCATCACCCCCCGCCCGGTCTACTACGCCGACGGCCGCAAGGAACCCGACTGCTACACCCGGCCCCCGGCCCTGCACGACGAACTCACCGAAAAACTCGGCACCTTCCCCCTCTTCCACTTCTGGGGCCCCGGCGCGGACCTGGTCTCCAGCCAGTGGATCATCGACGCGACCCGGCACATCATGGGCACCCGCCACCCCGACCTGACGCTCTGCTACCTCCCTCACCTCGACTACGACCTGCAACGCTTCGGCCCCGACGACCCGCGCTCCCTGAAAGCAGCCGCCGACCTGGACAGGGCGCTGGCCCCGCTCCTGGACGACGCCCGCGCGGAAGGCCGTACCGTCGTCGCGCTCTCCGAGTACGGCATCACCCGCGCGGACCGCCCCGTCGACATCAACCGCGCCCTGCGCCGCGCCGGACTCCTCGAGGTGCACACACAGGACGGCATGGAGTACCTCGACCCGATGGCGTCCCGTGCCTTCGCGGTCGCCGACCACCAGATCGCCCATGTCTATGTGCGCCGCCCCGAGGACCTGGACGCCACCCGCGCCGCCCTCGACGGCCTGCCCGGCATCGAGCAACTCCTCGACGACGAGGGCAAGAAGGCCCACCACCTCGACCATCCGCGCTCCGGCGAACTCGTCGCCGTGGCGGAGCCGGACGCCTGGTTCACGTACTACTACTGGCTCGACGACGACCGCGCGCCCGACTTCGCGCAGCTGGTCGAGATCCACCGCAAACCCGGCTACGACCCGGTCGAACTCTTCATGGACCCGCTCGACCCCTACGTCAAGGTCAAGGCGGCCACCGCGCTGGCCCGCAAGAAGCTCGGCCTGCGCTATCGCATGGCGGTCGTGCCCCTCGACCCGTCACCTATTCGCGGCAGCCACGGCCGCCTCCCCGAGAGCGACGACGACGGTCCGCTCTTCATCTGCTCCACCCCCCGCACCCTCGGCGACCGCATCGCGGCCACCGACGTGAAGTCACTCCTGCTTCACCTCGCCGGTCTCGGCTGACCGGCCCGACAGAACGGCACCCGACGACCGGTCATTTCCGACTGGTCCCCAGTGAAGCACCCACCACTGACAACGCCCTCTGACCCCGAGGAGAACCCAGACATGAGCCGCATGTTCCAGCCTGACCCCGAACTCACCCACCGCCTCACCAGACGAGGCATGCTCGGCGTGGCCGCGGGCGCCACCGCGGCCGCCCTGCTCGGCGCTGCAGCGACCCCGGCGACCGCCGCCACCGAGACGGCCGACAAGACATCCGGCCGCGGCCGTCCCGTCCTGCCCCCCGGCCGCCTCGGCATCCAGCTCTACAGCCTCCGCGACAAGGTCTCCACGCTCGGCTTCGCCCCCGTCTTCGCCGAACTGGAGAAGTACGGCTACGACGAGGTCGAGTTCGCCGGCTACACCCAGGGCTCCGCCGGACCCATCACCCTCGCGCAGCTCAAGCGGCTGGCACACGACCACGGCCTGAACCCGATCGGCAGCCACGTCGGCTACTACTCCGACGATCCGAACGCCTACACGTTCGCCCAGAACCTCACCAAGGTCCTCGACGACGCCCAGGCCCTCGGCCTCAAGCACATCGGCACCGCCTCGGGACCGTTCCGCTACGGCTCGACCGTCGACGCGTGGAAGCGCGCCGCCGAGGAGTTCAACACCTACGGAGCCGCGGCGAAGGCACGCGGCATGAAGTTCTACCAGCACAACCACTCGGAGGAGTTCTCCTTCGCCACCGACAACCCCAAGGTCCGTCTCTACGACGTGCTGCTCAGGGAGACCGACCCCGACCTGGTGTTCCTGGAGATGGACATCTTCTGGGCGTACTCGGGACAGTTCCGCTTCTCCCAGCGGCCCGACGGCACCCCCGCCCCCTTCGAACCCCTGAACTACGTCCTCAGGCAGCCCCACCGTTACCCGCTCTTCCACGTCAAGGACGGGGTGAGCGACCCGGCCAACACCTACGGCTACCGCATGACCGACGTCGGCGACGGAGACATCGACTACCAGAAGTTCATCTCCGCCGTGACCCGGCTGAAGGGCGAGCGCCTCGCCCACCACTGGCAGGCCGAGCACGACCAGCCCGCCGAGTCCTTCACGTTCGCCCGCCGCTCCAGCGCGTACCTGCACTCGCTGCGGGAGAAGTGCTGACGGCACACGAGTGAGGCGGGACCCCGCCGGCGCAGGGGGCGCTCCCCGCCGGTCGGGGTCCCGCCGTTCGTGCAGCGGGGAGGACCGTCAGCCCTGGGCGGCCGCGACGGCCTGCAGGGTGATGCGGTCCTCTCCCGCGTACACGTTCATGGAGTGGCCCGGCCGGAGACCAGCAGGATCACGCGGGGCAGGAGGAGGTTCGCGTTCTGCAGGGCGGCGGCGTGCGGGCCCCCGGTCCGTTCGAAGACCCGTTGAGCTGCGCGGAGCCGGTCGGGGAGGCTCGCGAGCAGGTCGGGATCGACACGGACCGGGGGAGTGCCGCGGACGGGCCAGCGGGTTGTCGTACGCACCGCGTCGAGGCTCTCGTCCCATGTCCGGCCTCAGTTCCGTATCGCCACGACGGGCATCTTCTCGATCCGAATCGCGGCAGCCTCGAACTCCACAGCCCCCGGGATCGGACAACTGGCCCTGTCGGGACGCTGGTCGGCGGCCAACCCGCCCGGTGAGCGGCCGGTCACGAACGCCACACCGGGCCGCAGCGCCGGATCCACCCACACCGGTGCCGTCGTCGAATCCCGCCGGGTGGCGACCCGCACCTGCTCGCCGACGACCACGCCGTAGCGCTCGGCGTCCTCCGGACTCAGCTCGACGCACTCGGCACGCCGCAACGAAGACGCCGAACCACCCTGCGGCAGGCGGGCGTTGGACGAGTCCGGACGGCGGCCCTTGGTGAGCCTGACCGGATACTCCTCGTCCGTCAGGTCCACGGGAGGGGTGTGCCGGACCAGGTGGAAAGGTGCACGCCGCTCTCTGTCGGTGGGACCGCGGCCGGTGAGAAGTGACAGGTTGATCAGCGCGCGGTCCTCCTCGTGCTCGGTGCCGTCGGACGCCCGGAACGGCTCGCCCCACGGCTCGGTGCCGTCGAACGCCCGCAACGGCTCGCCCCGCGCGCAGGCCTGCGCCAACTCCCGTATGACAGCGGCCGGTACGCCCGTCACCTTCACCGCGAGCGACACCGTCCACGGCTCGACGAGTCGTCTGTACTCCTCGAAGCCCTGGGTCGCACGATCGATGAACTCCCGGTCGGCCAGGCCCGCCCGGATGATCTCCCGGCCGATCGCATGGACCATCGGGACCTCGGATCCGGCGTTCGGCCGGATCCGAGGTCCCGACCCGATGGCGTGGGTGCCCAGTCCCGTCATGCGGCGGACCGGATCGCGAGGAGGTCGGAGAGCGCGTGGACGGTGCGGAGCGTGGGCACGTCCACGCCGGTGATCTCCGCCAGCTCGATGACCGCGGTGAGGAGGACGTCGAGTTCCAGGGGCTTGCCGCGCTCCAGGTCCTGGAGCGTGGAGGTGCGATGGTCGCCGACCCGTTCGGCGCCGGCGAGGCGGCGTTCGATGGAGACACCGACGGTGCAGCCGAGGGCCTCGGCGACCGCGAGAGTCTCGGCCATCATGGTCTCGATGACCTTGCGGGTACCGCCGTGCAGGCACATCTGGCGCATGGTGGCACGGGCCAGCGCGCTGATCGGGTTGAAGGAGATGTTGCCCAGCAGCTTGAGCCAGATGTCGTCCCGGAGGTTCGGCTCGACCGGGCACTTGAGCCCGCCGGCCTGCATGGCCTCGCTGAAGGTCTGGCACCGGGGTGAGAGGCTGCGGTCGGGCTCCCCGATGGAGAACCGGGTGCCTTCCAAGTGCCGTACCACACCTGGCCCTTCGAGCTCGGTCGCCGCGTAGACGACACACCCGATGGCCCGGGAGGGCGCGAGCACCGCACTGACCGCACCGCCCGGGTCGACACTTTCGATGCGGTGGCCGTCATGAGGGCCGCCGTGCCGGTGGAAGTACCACCAGGGGATGCCGTTCTGGGCCGCGATGACCGCGGTGGTGTCGGTGAGAAGGGGCTCGATCAGCGGCCCGCACGCCGCGTACGAGTTGGCCTTCAGACCGAGGAAGACGTAGTCGACCGGGCCGATCTCGGCCGGGTCGTCGGTGGCATGGGCGTGAGCGGTGAAGTCACCGCGACCACTGAGGACTTGGACACCGCGTTGCCGCATGGCCGCCAGATGCGGACCGCGGGCGATGAGGTGGACGTCGGCGCCGGCGCGGTGGAGTGCCGCGCCGACGTAGGCACCGATGGCTCCGGCGCCGAGGATGGCGACTTTCATGGGTGGAAGCTCCGTTCGGTGAGGGTGACCGAGGAACTGCCGACTTTGTCGACTGGATATTGTCTACAGGATGGAGCGAGTGCTCAGCAAGGGTCGTGACGTCACCAAGCCCGTTGAGCTGCTGCTACGCCTGTGTGCCGCCTGGGCGCACGGCGGTTGTGCGCCGTAGACTGTAGGCGAAAACCAATTCATACTTGGCTCTCAGCTGCAGCGACGACGCTGTACGGGAGGGACCGCGATGTTGCCGACGACAGGACTGCCGTACGGGACGGTGCCCAGGCTGGAGCGTCCTGGTCCGCTGCGTGATCGTGTGTATGGGGCGTTGTTGGAGTTGATCACGACGCGTGCTTTGCAGCCGGGTCAGCATTTGGTGGAGAGTGAGTTGGCGGGGCATCTGGGGGTGTCGCGGCAGCCGGTGCGTGAGGCTTTGCAGCGGTTGAACACCGAGGGGTGGGTGGATCTGCGGCCTGCTCAGGGTGCGTTCGTGCATGAGCCGACGGATGAGGAGGCTGATCAGCTTCTTACGGTGCGGACGTTGTTGGAGGCGGAGGCGGCGCGGTTGGCGGCGGCGAACGCGGGCAGTGCCGGTATCGCGGTGCTGGAGGAGCTGTGTGCGCAGGGGGAGAGCGCGGTGGCCGCGGACGATGTGGATGCCGCGGTGGCCTTGAACGCGCGTTTCCATGCGACGGTCATGGAGTTGGCGGGCAATGCGGTCCTGTCGGAGCTGGCGGGGCAGGTGGATCGCCGGGTGCGCTGGTACTACACGCCGATCGCCCGGCAGCGTGGCCGCCAGTCCTGGATCGAACACCGTGAACTGATCGCGGCGATCGCCGACCGCGACGAGCAGCGCGCCACCACGGTCATGCGGCAACACACCGAACACACGCGGAAGATGTACCACGACCGCGAGAAGTAGCCCCCCGAGCGTGTCCGCGGCCGCGAGAGACCATCCCGCCGCCGCGGGCCCACCGCCCCCGGCTCCGGCTGCGCGTAGAGGCCGATAGGGCGGGGCGGCGCGCTGAGCCATGCGTCGAGGCGGATGGAGCGGGGCGGCGGGTTTCGTGGTTGCGGGCACTGCCTCGCGTCCGGACCGTTGTACCTCTGGGCCGCTGATGGGCCGCTGATGGGCCGCTGATGGGTCGCTGGTGGGCCGTAAGCACCGAACCGTCGGATCAGGCGGCCCTTCCCCGGCGAGCGCCGAGGCGGAGGGCCGCCTGATCCGTCCGAACTGGCCTGCTCAGACCGCGGCTTGTGGCCGCGGTGCCGGGGTGCCGCTCCGGGGCCGTCCCGGCTGCCGTAGCAGCAGGGTGATCGCCGCCGCGACCATCGAGGTGGCGCCGGCCAGGGCGTACGCCCCGTCGTAGCCCCAGGCCGCGACGACCATGGAGCCGAGGCCGCCGCCGAACAGGCCGCTGATCAGCTTGCCGCTGTACACCAGCCCGTAGTTGGAGGCGTTGAAGTTCTCCCCGAAGTAGTCGGGCGTCAGCGCCGCGAACAGCGGGTAGAACGCGCCGCCGCCGAACCCGGAGAGGAACGCGAAGACCAGGAACAGCGACTCGCTCCTGATGTCGCCCGCCCAGATCACTCCGAACTGGGCGAGACCCAGCACGACGATCACGAACACCAGCGTGGACTTACGGCCCCACTTGTCGGACAGCCAGCCCACCACCCCGCGCCCGACGCCGTTGATGACCGCCATGACACCCATCGAGGAGGCCGCCACCAGCGGGCCGAAACCCACCTCCTTGGCATAGTCGACCTGGAAGGAGATCCCGAAGATCGACACCCCCGCGGTCATCACGAGGGCCACCCACATGAGGGGAAGCATGCCGGTCCTGACGGCCTCCTTCGGCGTGTACTGCCGTACCGCCGGCGGGTTCTTGGCGAGAACGCCGCCCCCCTTCTCGCTGCCCCCGTGGGTGAGCGGGTCGATGTCCGCGGGCCACCAGTTCTTCGGCGGGTCCTTGAAGAAGAACGCGCACCCGACGACCACGATCAGGATGTAGCAGCCGATGAGGTCCAGCACGCGGTGGTAGTTCGCGGTGTCGAAGCCGTAGTTGAAGATGAAGATGAAGGGCAGTGATCCGTACGCGAAACCGCCGTTGACGAACCCGGTCTTCGCTCCCCGGCGTTCGGGGAACCATTTGCCGACCATGTTGATGCAGGTCGCGTAGACCAGTCCGGCGCCGATACCTCCGATGACGCCGAATCCCAGGATCGCCAGCAGCACGTTGTCGAGGTGCGACAGGGCGAGGAACCCGACCAGACACATGCCCGAGCCGGTGTACATGGCCTTGCGGGCGGTCAGGATGCCTTTCTCCCGCAGCCAGCCCGCCGGGAACGCGATGCCGGCCTGGAAGAAGACCCAGACACTGAGGATCCAGAAGGTGTTGCTCTGCGTCCAGCCGTGGGCGTGGGACAGGGTGTCCTCGGCCGAGCCGTACGCGTACTCGAAGACGCTGATGGCCATCATGGTGATCCAGGGCAGATACACCATGAGTTTGCGCGAGTGGCCGAGGATGTCACGGTCGGTCTCGCCGATGCGGTAGACGCGGCCGTTGGCGTCGGTCACTTCTCGGTAGGGACGTTGTGCGGCGGTGGAGTGTGCGGTCTTGTCGGTCTCGCTGCGTGCTGCGTACGGATCTGCCGTCATGTCAGGCCATTTCCTCGCCGAGCGGTTGCGGGTTGGGTACGGTCCGACGGCTGGTCTGGGGCCTGCCGGGCGCCTTCAGGAACAGCGCGAGGACGGCGGACGCCAGGCCGATCGAGCCGGCCAGGACGAACGCGCCCTGGTAGTCCCAGGCGCCGACCACGATCGAGCCGACACCGGAGCCCACGAGCCCCGAGATGAGCTTCGAGCTGTAGACCATGCCGTAGTTGGAGGCGTTGTTGTTCTCACCGAAGTAGTCGGCCGTCATCGCGGCGAACAGCGGGAAGATCGCGCCGCCGCCGAAGCCGGAGACCATGGAGCAGAAGAGGAAGAACGGCATGCTGCCCATCTGGCCGGAGACCAGCACCCCGAACTGCGCGGTGCCCAGCACCAGACACACGATGATCAGCGTGTTACGACGGCCGAACTTGTCGGAGATCCAGCCGATCACACCCCGCCCGGTGCCGTTGACGATCGCCTTCAGCGACATCGCCGTGGCCACGATCCCGCCCGCGAAGCCCATGTCCTTGCCGAACGGCACCTGGAAGGCGATGCCGAAGATGTTGATCCCGGCCGTGCACAGCAGGCAGAACCACATCATCCACAGGACGGGCGTCCGCGCCGCTTCCTTCGGGGTGTACTGCTTGACGGCCGGCGGGTTCTTCTCCAGCGCCCGCCGGATCTTCGGGTCGTCGGTCTGCCTGAGCGGGTCGACGTGCGGCGGCCACCAGTTCTTCGGCGGGTCCTTGAAGAACCAGCCCGCGAACGCCACCACCGAGCAGCACACGAGGCCCACCGTCACCAGAACGCCCCGGTAGTTGCTCAGGTCCATGTACGAGGTGAACAGGAAGACGAAGGGCACCGAGCCATAGGCGAAACCGCCGTTGACCATGCCGGTCTTGCCGCCCTTGCGCTCCGGGAACCACTTGCCGACCATGTTCACGCAGGTCGCGTAGACAAGACCGGCGCCGATACCGCTGCACACACCGAAGCCGAGGTAGGCCACGATCACGTTCGGCGCGAACGCGAGCGAGATGTAGCCGAGGACGGTGCCCAGCGCGCCGAGCATCATCGCGTAGCGCGCCGGGAGCTTTCCGCTCTCCCGCAACTGCCCGGCCGGGAAGGCCACGGCCGCCTGGAAGAACACCCAGACGCCCATCAGCCAGAAGATGTGCCCACTGCTCCACAGATGCGCCTCGTGCAGTGTGTCCTCGGCCGACGTGAACGCGTACTCCGAGGAACTGATGCCCAGCATGCCCATCCACGGGAAAAGCACCATGGTCCATCGTGGCCGTCCCATGATGTGCCGATCGGTCTCACCGATCCGGTACACGCGACCGTTGCGGTCCGTCACCTCCCTGAAGGCGGCGGACGACGAGTAATCGACGGTTGTCATAGTCTTCAAGCACTCCTTGCGTCGAAAGATCTGGCCAGCGCCCCCTGTCCAAATGCCTTTCGTGCGCGCACGGATCCCCGGGGTCCACCGACGCGCACCGCCGCCGGACCCCGTGCTCGTTCACGTCATGGACCACCGCCCAAGGGCTCCGGGATGTGGCTCCGGTTCACCACGTCAGATCACCCCGCCCGACCCGAGCAGACGCAACTCCTCGTCACCGAGTCCGAGTTCGCCGATGTAGATCTCTTCGTTGTGCTGGCCGAGGAGGGGTGGGGTGGTGATGGTGGTGGGGGAGTCGGAGAGTTTGAGGGGG